>JALZCH010000105.1 GCA_030863175.1 Acidobacteriota bacterium
TAATTCACGCTGCGTGATTCCGCCAGCCTCATAGGTTTGAATAATCTTTTCTCGCAAATCAAGAGAATAGGCTTTCATACCTTTATTTTACTCTTGTATTTTATTTACTCAAGATTTGCTCTAAGATTGCCAAAAACGAAAAAGAAAGCGCAAGTTTAAAGCAAATTTCAGTTGTTTGAAGTTTGCTTTCTCCTAATTTTGGATTTTCCGTGTGAAAAGAATTTAATTTACGGGCTGTCTTTGCAATCTGAGAGGACCGCTAAGGGAGACCAGGTTAATTATCGCATTTCCGTCTCCGTAAACTCCGGAAATTCTCTTTATCTGTCCGGGCTTGCCATTAATAGTCGGTTTGAATTGCGGGAGATTTGACTGCAAATTGGAATTCGTCGTTGCATTCAACTGAAACGATGACTTTAACGGCAAAAACAAGGTAATCGTACCATTGAGCGTTTTGAAGTCATAAACGCCGCCAGAAACCAGTGCACCGAAATAATTGAAGTTGCTGCTTTGCGACCCGCCTTCGATAACTCCGTGAGCGACATCCTGCAGCGTAACGTTTCCGCTGTTACTGTTGGCTCTCAGCGCATCTGAATCGTTAAGCGGCTTTAGACGAATTCCGAAAACATTTCCGCTAGTAGATTTTAATCTTATTCTCCCGTTTGAATCTTCTGCGACCACGTTTCCGTCAAAGCTGGAAATATCGGCTTCTTCGCGTACATCCCTAACCAGAATATTGCCGCTCACGTTTACGACTCTGGTCTTAGCGACGGATTCAATTTTAAATTCGGCATCTCTCGGACTTGAAACGTCAACATATGCGCCGAACGGAACTTCGACTTCAATATTCGAACCGGTTAAACATTCGCTTCTTCTAGCCTGACCGGGCTTTGCCGGTTCCTTCGGATCATAACCGACAATTGTCACATAACTTGCAACATTATCGCTATTGCGTTTGGCAACTCTAAAACCGAGCTTTCCGCCGCCTTCAACTAGCGCGCGAACTTCGTTGCGCCTCCAGCCGCGCACGCTGACGCTGGCGTCGGAAACGCAAAACTTAACAGTGGGTCGCGCATCCGAAGCTATCGCTTTCTCAACCGGCGGAATTGCCTCGGCTTTTGATTCAGCTTCGACAAACCTGGCGAGCTTTGAGGTTTCTTCAGGACATTCGGTTTTTGCTTTCGCCTGCGCGAGGACAGCGAGATTGATAGCACCTGCAAGAGCCAAAAGCAAAACAAATTTGTTTAAGTAAACGTTCATTCTAATTATCACCGAATCGTCGCCATCAGTTGCGATTTTTCCGCTACGGTGTTGAGCAAATCAATTTTATTTTGATACGAAGCAAACAAAATTCGTTTCGCATTTTCATCATTCGGATTGCGGCGCACCTGTCGCTGCATTCTTTCAATTGCCTTGTCAACCATCGCAATGTTCTGTTCGTATTCGACGCGGAAGCTAGGTTTCATCACATCTTTATCAGTCGAAGCAACCGTTTGCGACAAATCGTTAATCGCGTCCAAATACAATCTTTCTTCAACCAAAGGGGAGTTCAAATCTTCTTTTGGCTGAGGGGTTCTAATTGTATTTGTTTTCGGAGTAACAACTCTCGGTTTTTCAACGACTCGGTAATTTGCTTTTACCGCTCGAATACCGCCTAGGCGTTTTGGCGCATCTGTTGTAATAAACACAGATGGTTCATCTTTTGTTACATCGCTGCCAGACACAACAGGTGGCGAATTGAGAATAACAGTAGTGACGGGCGTTCTGTTTTCGGCAAGTTCGGGGTTAATTTGGGAGTTATCAGTTTGCAAATTGTAGAAAGTAAAAACAGCGACAAGCGCGACGCCGAGCGCAAAGCCCGCAGCGGGAACACCAAACGGGGAAGATTTGTCAAAGCCGAATAAACCTGAGAGCCGTTGCCAAACGGAAGTTTGCGGCGTCGGTTCCGGAATTGATTCTAAAAGGTCAATTTCGTTGTTGATGCGCGCCCAAATTCGCTGCGTCGGCACTGTGTAAGCGTTTTCAATAGCAAACGCCTGCATTACATTGTCGGTTTCGCTTTCGGCTTCGAGCATTAAGTTGGAGCAGGCGTCGCAAATCGAAAAATGCGAAGCTGCATATTCCAACGCATCGCCCGAAAGCTCTCCGTCCAGAAATGCGTGAATTGTGCCTATATCTATGTGTTTCATTGCTTTATCCCAATCTTACCGTAAAACCGCAAAAATTCTTTGCGGGCGCGTGCGACAAAAGTTCCGATGCTGGTTTCGTTTAATCCGAGGGTGACGGCGATTTCCTTGTAGGACATTCCTTGTTCTTTGAGCATCAAGCAACTCCGCATCGGCTCTTTCACTTTTGCCAACGCTTTCCGAACTTCCTCGATTTCGGTTTTTCGCTCGTAATCGAGTTCCGGTTCGGCAGTGTAGTTTGCTTCACTCTCTTTGAAGAACGCATCGTCCCTTGCCGTTGCCCTAAAGTTTCCGCGCAAAGCATTTCGCGCCACATTCATCGTCACTCTTATGAGCCACGCTTTCAATAAATCATCAGTCGGCACCGAATCGAGATTTTTATAAAGACGGATGAAAACTTCCTGCGTTACGTCTTCGGCGAGCGCAGCGTCCTGCACGACGCCGCGCGCGACGCGGAAAACCGTGCGATGATGAAGCGTGAAAGCCTCGTCAAACTCGATCTTCTCACTTGCCGTTTGCGCCGCCGTTTGTGCCATTACGCCGGACAATATTTTCGCCTCTCCGTGCATTTCTCCGTTCGACTCGTTTGCCGCTCGTCACTATAAGAACACCGCTAGGTTAGAATTTGTGACAAAAATTTCAAACGATTTTTATTAAGTTTCGGATTCAAGGTTTTTGTTCTATTCTGAAATTTAGAAATTATGCCGATGAACTCAGCAGTAGCGATTTCCGATGAATTATACAACAGTCCGTTCCTGCGCGCTTGTCGCCGTGAACCTGTTCCGCACACGCCGATCTGGCTGATGCGCCAAGCCGGACGTTATCAAGCATCATACCGCGAATTGCGTCAAAAAATCAGCTTTTTAGAGCTTTGCAAAACGCCCGAATTAGCGACGAAAGTTACGGTCGAAGCGGTCGAGCAAACTGGAGTTGACGCGGCGATTATTTTTTCCGACATTCTGCCAATCTTAGAACCGATGGGCGCTTCGCTCGAATACGTCGGCGGCAGCAAACCGCAAATTCACAATCCGGTTCGCACCGCTTCAGACATCGAAAATTTGCGCGCGCTTGAAACTGTCGAGCCTTTAAATTATGTTTTCGAGGCTTTACGCCAAACTCGCCGTGCTTTGCCCACGAACATTCCACTTATCGGTTTTTGCGGCGCGCCGTTTACACTCGCTTCTTATTTAATCGAAGGCGGTGGCTCGAAAAATTATGTTTTGACGAAATCGCTGATGTATTCGGATTCGGGCGCTTGGAATGAACTGCTATCGAAATTGTCACATGCATTAGTTAAATATTTGAACGCTCAAATTGCAGCGGGCGCAAACGCAGTGCAGATTTTCGACTCGTGGGTCGGTTGTCTTTCGCCCGATGATTACCGCGAATACGTTTTGCCGCACACGAAATTTATTGTTGAAAATGTTGATAAATCCGTTCCGCTGATTCTTTTCGGAACCGGAACGGCTACGCTTTTGCCAATGATGCGCGACTGCGGCAATGTAATCGGCGTTGATTGGCATTCAAATCTAGACGACGCCTGGCAAGTTATCGGTTTTGACAAAGCTGTGATGGGAAATTTAGACCCGGTTCAATTGTTCGCGCCGCGTGAAGTCTTGCTCGAAAAAGCTCGCAAAATCTTGGAACAAGCGGCTGGCAGAAACGGTCATATTTTCAATCTCGGACACGGAATTTTGCCGGAAACGCCGCGGGATAATGTCGTTGCATTGGTTGATTTTGTTCACGCGCAAACGGCGAAATAAATTTATGCTCAAAAATCTCGAAGCAAAATACGATGCAATTCTTTTCGTTTCGTTCGGCGCTCCGGAAAAGCCCGAAGAAGTTTTGCCGTTTTTGCGAAACGTCGTGCGCGGGCGCGGTGTTCCGGACGAGCGGCTTTTGGAAGTCGCCGAAAACTATCAAATGTTCGGCGGACGCTCGCCTTTAAACGAGCAAAACAAAGCGATCATTGGTGCGCTCAAAAAATCTCTGGCTGAAATCAATTTAAACTTACCGATTTATTGGGGAAATCGAAATTGGCATCCATTTTTGACCGAGGCAATTGCGGAAATGAAGCGGGATGGCGTCAAACGCGCTCTGGCGTTTGTGACTTCGGCTTACAGCTCATATTCGGGCTGTCGGCAATACCGCGAAAACATCGAAGCGGCGAAAATGGATGCTGAAGCGCATGAGATCGAAATCCATAAGATTCGCCCGTTTTATAACCATCCGCTTTTCATCGAATCTAACGCAGAGAATCTACAAAAAGCGTTGGACAAGCTCGAAACCGCCAAGATCGTTTTCACCGCTCACAGTTTGCCGCTTTCAATGGCAAAGGGTTGCGATTACGTCAAACAATTAAAGGAAACCTGCCGACTTGTCGCCGAAAAAGTAGGGTACGAAGATTGGAGTTTGGCTTTTCAAAGCCGCAGCGGTGCGCCGCATGTTCCGTGGCTAGAACCGGATATTAACGATTACTTGAGTGAACAAAAACCGCTAGCGATCATTGTTCATCCGATTGGTTTTTTATCAGATCATCAAGAGGTCGTTTTCGATTTGGACACGCAGGCGCGCGAAACCGCTGCGAAATTAGGAATTAATTTCGCTCGTTCGGAAACCGTCGGAACGCATCCGAAATTCATCGAAATGATTCGAGAATTGATTTTGGAAAGAACCGAAAATAGAGAACGTAAATTTTTAGGAACCTTCGGCGCAAAGGAAGATTTTTGCCCCGCAGATTGTTGCCTGTTTTCACCGCAGAGACACTGAGTCACGAAGAAAAATAATAAAAACTCTGTGTCTCAGTATCCCAGTGGTTTAGTTTAGTGAAAATCGTAATTATCGGTGGCGGCGTTAGCGGGCTTTCCGCAGCTTTTCGTCTTACGGAACTAAAAAAAGAAGGAAAATTCGCGGGTGATTTTGTTTTGCTCGAAGCTGCGGATCGTTTGGGCGGAATCGTCAAAACCGTAAAGCGAGACGGCTTTTTGCTCGAAGCAGGACCAGATGCTTTTTTGTCCGAAAAACCGGAAGCTTTGGAATTGGCAAAAAAACTCGGCATCGAGAATGAGCTTTTGCCGACAAACGATGAAAATCGTCGCAGTTTTTTAGTTCGCGAGAACAAACTCTGTCCTGTACCAGAAGGTTTTCATTTGATTGCCCCTTCGAATCTCGAAGCTTTTTTCAAATCCGAAATCTTGAGCTTGCACGGTAAAACGCGACTCGCAAATGAGCGTTTTTTGCCGCCTGTTCCACCAAAAGATGATGAATCACTGGCGGATTTTGTACGGCGCAGATTCGGCGAAGAAGCTTTGACTCGTTTAGCACAACCAATGATTGGCGGAATTTACACTGCCGATCCCGAAAAACTTTCACTCCGCGCGACGCAGCCGCGTTTTCTCGAACTTGAACAGCAATTTGGAAGTGTAATTCGAGGGTTACAGGAAAAATCCAAAACTCCAAATCCCAAATCACCAAACGGCGTTAGCGGTGCTCGGTACAGTTTGTTTTTGTCATTTAAGCGCGGAATGCAAACTTTGATTGATGCTCTTGAAAAACAAATTCCCGAAGATGCAATTCATCTTGGAACGAGCGTTAAGACGTTAAGATTCGACGAATTTCAACGTCTATGGGAGGTTGAAACTGAACAAAAAACGTTTGAAGCCGATGGCGTGATTTTGGCTTTGCCAGCACACAAAGCTGCGAATTTATTAAAAAATCAATTCCCTGCTCTTTCAAATGAATTGACGGAAATCGAATACGCTTCGACGGCAACAGTTAATTTCGCATTCCGCCGCGATCAAATTCCTCATCCGCTCAATGGCTTTGGGTTTGTCGTACCGTTTATCGAGCGGCGGACGCTGATGGCTTGCACTTTTTCGAGCGTTAAGTTTGCTGAGCGCGCACCTGAGAATTCGGTTTTACTTCGCGCTTTTGTCGGCGGCGCTTTGCAACCGGATATGTTCGATTTGCAGGACGATGAAATGATTTCGGGCGTGTTGAATGATTTGCGCGATTTGTTGGGTTTAAAAGGTGAGCCGATTTTTTCAGAAATAACACGTTGGCATCGTTCAATGCCGCAATATTGGGTTGGGCATTTGGAAAAAGCCCGAAAAATCAAGAGTTGTCTCGCTTCAATTCCGTCTTTACAGCTTGCGACTACGGCGATTGATGGCGTTGGCTTGCCGGATTCGGTGCGGCACGGCAATCAAGCGGCGGAAAATCTTCTGGCATTCGAATTGACTAAATAAGTGGGAAAAGTGCGATTTGTATTTGAATCGTGCAAATTTTTAGACAAGGGGAGTTTTTATGCCGACACGCGAAGAAAACATCAAAAAGCTGGCGGAATTAGTCGCAGACATTGAATTTGCAATGCTGACTACCGTTGATGAAGACGGGAGCTTGCGCGCACGCCCGATGGCGGTGCCGAAAAACCAATTTGACGGCGAACTGTGGTTTTTCACCAAAAAAGATTCGCCAAAAGTTGACGAAATCGAACACGAACATCAGGTTAACGTTTCGTTTGCGCGACCGGACAAACAACATTACATTTCCATGTCCGGCGTGGCGACGGTCAGCCGTGACCGCAAAAAAATGGAAGAATTGTGGAATCCGGCTTACATGGCTTGGTTTCCTGAAGGGCTTGATGATCCGCAAATTTGCTTGCTCCATGTCAAAGTCTCGCAAGCCGAATATTGGGACACCCCGAACAGCGTTGTCGTTCATTTGATCGGACTGGCAAAAGCCGCCGTAACAGGCGAAAGCTACAAACCGGGCGAAAACGAAAAAGTAACTCTTTAAAATTTCGGCTAGACGTTGAATTAATTCAACGTCTAGCCTTTTCTTGATTCAAAACGATTCTAGCCAGCGGTGTGTAAATTGATCCAGTTGGTCGCAGATCGCTTTTGTAAACGACGACTTCGGAAACAGAGAAATTTATCGCGGGAAATTCGGTTTTCAAATGTAAATCGGTCAAACTACGCGCTTTTTCCGGCTCTTTTAAACGCGCAATTGTGAGATGCGGTTTGAACGCTCGTCGCTCTTTTTCAAAACCAATTCGCTCGGTTTCGGTTTCAACAAGCTTTTGCAGCTCTTTTAAATATTGAGATTCGTCTTTGACACCGAGCCACAAAACTCTCGCTGCTCCGCGCGACGGAAATGCTCCTGCGCCCTCTAAAACAATAGGAAAGGGATCAATATTCTTTGCGGCATCTTCAACTGCTGAAATTATCGCCGGTAATTTTTCCTCAGGAACTTCGCCCAAAAACTTTAGCGTCAGATGCAGTTTTTCCGGTTTTTCCCAACCAGCACGCAAATCCGAAAATCGCGCTCGCAAAAATGCGATTCGCTCGGCTACAAGACGGCGCGATTCTTCGGAGATGTCAACAGCAATAAAAGCTCTCATCAATTTTGCGGTGAAAGAGTCAATTGTCCCCTTGCTGCCGCTTTCACTGCCGGTTCAGTGAATGGAAAGACAGGCGTGTTGCCTTTGTACCATGCGTCAAGCTGATCTTTCCAATGCGGCGACATCGGATTTCCGCTTTCGCCGGTTGTAATAACCTGCCTCGTCAAATCCCAGTTTCCGGGCGTAGCAATCAGACGCATCGAAACCGAAGCACCGACATTGGGCACATCGCGCCCGCCGTTTTGCGGCAAAGCATCAATCGCAAACTGGCTGCCGATAAGCGGCGCAGCTGCGAGCGGATGTTGAAAACGAATCTTGTTGGCTTCGCCCAAATTCCATTTCGCGCTGTCCGTTCTCAGCCGACTTGTCAGAGATTTTTGCGCTTCAGCATCGGCGTCTTTCAAAAAAGCGGCATAATCGGCGTATTCTTTCGGCAGCCAGCTTTTTGGTTTTTCGGTAATCAAACGGTCAAGTAAAGCGGTTTCCATCAAGCCGCGATAATTTGAACCTTGCGCACCGAGGTTTGCGGCAAAAATTTTCTGCCGGAAGACAAAACGAATTTCGTTCGCCACTAAAGCGGCTTTTGAATCTGCGGTCAGCCGTCCGTCCCAGCCGGCGAGCAATTTCAAAGTTTCATCCGAAGCCGCTTTTAAATTGACGATTTCTCGCGCAAAACGTGTGAGCGGAATGCTGAAAGTGTCGTAATGAACATCCCGGAAATTATCTACGGTTAATTTCGGATTTGCCGAAAGCAGTTCGTAAATTCGCCGTGCGCGGTATGGCGAATCATAAGCGCGGACAATTTCCTGATGCGGATAAGATTGTCCGACAATGCGTTGATTTGCGGTGACGATTATTCCTTCCGGCGGATTGTAAAGCTGCGGCAATTCTTCAAACGGAATCATTCCAGTCCACGCGCCGTCATCTGTTCCACCGTCGTAAGGCGCAGAACCATCGCCCGTTTTCCGTTTCGGAACGCGCCCGGCGGCGTACCAGCCGATGTTTCCCGCCGTGTCGGCAAAAACAAAATTCTGCATCGGACCACCGTAAGTTTTTAACGCAGATTTAAAATCGTTCCAGTTTTTAGCTCGGTTGAGCGCATTAAACGAGCTTAACTCGTCATTTTTTGGGTCGAAAGCCGTCCATCGGAGAGCATAACGTTTCCCACTTTCTTCAAAAAAGATGACGCCATTGCGTGTCGTCGTCACATCGAGAAAAGTGCTTTCGGTTTCAGTTGAAAGCGGATTTTTGCGCACCTTTATTTCTTCTCGGCGAACAATCGGCGTTTCCCAGCCAGCCGGAGTTTTATATTTTCCTTCCGCGTTAAACGTTTCGAGATACAAATCCTGCACGTCCGGTCCAACGTTCGTTGCGCCCCAGGCGATTTTGTCATTGTGTCCGAGAATCACGCCAGGAGCGCCCGGAACAGTAACGCCCGCGACTCGCAATTCGGACGCGGAAAGATTAACCAAATACCAAATCGCCGGTTGTTGCGCGCGCAAATGCGGATCGTTCGCAAGCAAAGGTTTGCCGTCTGCCGTGCGTTTTCCGGAAACTACCCAATTGTTGCTCGCCGCCAATTCCTCAGCGTGAAAGCCAATTCGAGCCAGTGAGTTTTCTCTGATTTTTACTTCCTTTTCTAAAGCGGCAAAAATGGAATTAGGGAATTCGAAATTTGAAATTTCGAATTCCAAATTTGAATTTGCTGCCGCAGTAACGTCTTTGCCAACCAGTAAAACGTCTTCTTTCGTAGTTTTATTGAGCAGCCATTCGCGTTTGTCGGCGGGCAGAGCGTTCAAGGCGGCGCGCTGTAAATCGAGCTGCCAGGTTGTGCTGAGCGCATCGGCTAAAATTTTGCCGATGACGATCGAATCAGCCGGTCGCCATTCGCGCGGGCGATATTGCAAAATCCTGAATTCGATCGGCAAAGTCTTTTCATCTATCGCGGCAATAAAAGCGTTGACGCCGCGAGCGTAATTTTCAAGCGTAGCGCGCGTATCCGCCGGAAGCGCTTTGACGGTTTCTTCGGCAACAGAGGCAAAGCCGAATTTACGCCAGCGTTTATCTTCTTCGAGAACCATATTTCCGAAAATTTCGGAAGTTTCGCCGCGAGCCACTCGGCGGTACAAATCCATTTGCCAGAGTCGATCGTGAGCCGTTACATACCCTTGCGCAAAGTACAAATCCGCTTCGTTTCGTGCTTCGATATAAGGAATGCCGCGTTCGTCGCGGCGAATCGTCACTTTATCTCTTAAACCTGAAATTTTTAATTCAGTCGTCGGGATGTTTGGCTCTTGCGCCCAACAAGCCCAATTTAACGAAAGCGTCAGTAACAACGCTAAAAACAAAATAGTTTTTTTATTCATTCTTATTCGCCCAATTTTGAAGGAGCGTTTCAAATTCAGCCTGGAGAGACTTGGTATCATTCTCGATGTACCAGCGGTGGATTTTCTCAATAATTTCCGATTTTTCCAAACCTTGTTCTTTGAGATTGTAAAACAAATCGTAAGCCGCCTGCGGGCGCGAACCCCACGTACCGATTTCTTCAAGAGTTTCGGCGTCGAGACAAACCAATTTCGGAATCGCCCGCGCGCCGTTCGTTAAATATTTGTCCATCAAATCGAGGTTTTCATCGCGCAAAAGATATAACGTTCTGATGCGGTCATTTTCGCGTGCTATTTTTTCAATCGTCGGAATGTTTTGCGCAGCATCGCCGCACCAAGCTTCGGTTAAAATCAGCCAGATCCAATTAACTTTTAAATTACGCACCGCATCGAGCAAAGATTTATTTAACTCAGTCGTTCTAAAAAGCCGCCGCATCCGAGCTTGATTTAATTTAGTGTATTCGGACAATTCCTCGTTTTGATTCGGTCCTGTTGTCTTTCCTTGGGCGACAACCGTGTCAATCAAACGGTTGTATTCGTCAAACGTCATTGCTTTTTCGATGTAATTTTGCATAGCTTTATGAATTTACAATAATTATTTTGGTTTCGGTCATTTCCTCCATCGCATAACGCACGCCTTCGCGCCCGAAACCAGACCATTTCACGCCGCCGTACGGCATATTATCTACCCGGAACGCAGGCACATCGTTGATTACAACGCCACCAAACTCTAATTGTTCGCCGGCTTGGCGCGCGCGGTGCAAATCTTTTGTAAAAACTCCGGCTTGCAGTCCGTATCTCGATTGATTCGCGGCGTTGATTGCTTCTTGAAAATCCGAAAACTTTTCGACAACGGCAATCGGTGCAAAAACCTCTTCCGAAACGACACGCATTTCCGGCTGTGTATTGGTCAAAATAGTAGCTTCCAAAAATGCGCCGTTACGCTTTCCGCCGCACAATAACTGCGCGCCGTTATCCGTCGCTTCCCTTATCCAGCTCTCAGCCCGGCGAGCCGCTGATTCATCAATCATTACGGAAAGCTCAGTTGATTCATCAAGCGGATTTCCGGTTTTTAAGTTTCTTGCTCGTTCAACAAACTGATTTGTCCAGCGGTCGAAAATCTGCTCATGAACAAAGAAACGCTGCGCCGAAATGCAGACTTGTCCGGCATAAACGAACGCGCCCATTGTTGAGCGTTCTATAGAAAAATCAAAATCAGCTGTTTCGTCTACAATCACAGGCGCATTTCCGCCAAGCTCAAGCGAGACAGGTTTTCTTGCTGCCTTTTCTCTAATTTTCCAACCCACATCAACGCTTCCGGTAAACGAAATCATCCCGATTCGCTCGTCTTTTAAGACGCTGTCAATAAATTCCACGTCTATATTAACGATTTGCAAAGCCGCTTTCGGCAAACCGGATTCAAGAAAAACTTCACCGAGCAAAATGGAAGTGAGCGGAGTCCGCGGGCTTGGTTTGATAATGATTGCATTTTTAGCCGCAAGTGCGGGCGCGACTTTGTGTGCAACAAGATTAAGCGGAAAATTAAATGGCGTAATTCCGAAAATGACTCCGCGAGGTGTCTTTTCCGTCCACGCAAAACGATTTTTTCCGAGCGCTTGCGCATCAATAGGTACTACTTCGCCGGAAAATGTTCTGGCTTCGGCAGCCGCCATTTCGAACGTTCCGATTGATCGCTCTATCTCCCCGCGCGCTACGGTAATCGGTTTTGCAGCTTCCAAAGCGATTGTGCGGGCAAATTCTTCGCGCCGTTGTTTGATTCCATCGGCAATGCGGATCAAGCCTTCGTAAATTTCCGCGCGAGCAAGATTCCGCATTTCCGCGGCAGCTTGCCCGGCTGCCACAATCGTTTCTTCGATTTCGTCTTCCCTGGCTTTGCAAACTCGCGCCAGCGTCTCGCCAGAAAAAGGCGAGCGCACATTGAAAGACTCGCTCGATTCGCACCAACTTCCGTTTATCAGCAAACGTTTTATTTCGCTTTGTTCGCTCAATTCCCTCACCTCATACAGACCTTCTTTACATTTTGCCTCATCCTGCGAAATTTGGATATTGCCCTGAAACGACTGATTTTCAACTTGAAATATTGCTCTTCGCCAGCCACTTTACAAATTTATTTAAAAAATTTAATGCTCGATTTTTGTTGTGCTAAACTGTGCGCACATAAAATTCCAGCGCTCTCCAATAAAAATGTTATGAAAAGATTTTCCCCTTTGTTTGCCCTGTTTTTACTTTTAATTTTGACTTTAAATACGGTTTCGACTGTTTACGCTTGTGGACCGTCTTTTGTTGTTCCGGTTTTCGCGTTCGAGACTCGACCGGACGAAACTCTTGACATTTATGCGCGCGGCAATCTCGGCATCATTCACCCCGGTTACAATCGCACATTTTTGTTCGCCGCTTATCGCCGTTTTAATCGTTTAAATTTCACTGCCAGCGAAGAGAAAGATTTAGTTTCAATCTGGAAAGCAGAGCTTTACCGCGAGGATGAAAATGAAACACGAACCAACGAAGCTGTCAATATTTGGTTGGCAACGAGAAAAAAAGTTTTAGGCGGCGAGCAGGAACCGAAAATTTACACTGACCGAAATTACGACGGCGGTTATTACTTTTTCCCGAATTGCACCGCTGCCGCTTTTGAAACCGCAGCGGAAACTCTGGAAAGCCGCATTGCCGAACACGGTGCGTCTGACGAAAACGTCAAAAATTGGACACGCGGGCAAGATGCAGTTTTTACCAACTGCTCAGAAGGCAAACAAATTCCTGCTGAAGTCGCCGCGCCAATATGGCTTAGAAACGACCGCGATTATCAAATTGCCGCTGCTAATTTCTACGCGACAAATTTTGAAGAAGCAAAAACCCGTTTTGAAAGAATCGCGGCAAAGAAGGATTCCGCATGGTCGACGACGGCAAATTACCTCGTAGCCAGAACGCTGATTCGTCAGGCAAGCACAATCGAAGACGCAGATTACAATTACGAGCGTCTGCGCGAAAAACGACGCCCGTTTTACGAACAAGCCGAAGCGCATCTGCAAAAGATTTTGGCGGACGCTTCACAAAAACAATTTCATTCGGCGGCGGCAAAGCTCGTCAATCTCGTCAAATATCGCCTGCGTCCGGCGGAACGAATTCACGAATTGGCTTCAATTCTTTCTCAAAATACGCCGAATGAAAATTTCCGGCAGGATTTGATTGATTATCGCTGGTTGATGGACAGATACGCCGAAGCAGCGCAGTCGGCAGCCGAAAAAGCCGAAGAAGAACGAGCGAAACGAGAGAACCGCAATGTTAATTACGACGTTAAACCGACTCTTGATGATTTTCCGACAAACTTTCGAGATGACGATTTAACCGACTGGATTTTTACCTTTCAATCAACTGGCGCGGCGGCTTACAAGCATTCGCTCGCGAAATGGCGCGCAAGCAACGATCCCGCGTGGCTCGTCGCGGCAATCAGCAAAGCCGAAAAAGACTCTCCAGAAGTCGCGCAGCTTTTAACCATAGCCGAACGAGTCGAGCGCAGCGCGCCGGAATTTGCCACTGTCGCTTTTCACCGAAACCGTTTGCTGATTGATAAAGGTTTGCGTTCTGATGCCCGACGCAATCTTGACGTGATTTTAAATGACAAAACATTGAATCTTCCGGTTTCGGCGCGGAATCAATTTTCTAGCCAACGGATGTTTTTAGCCCAAAATCTCGACGAGTTTCTGCAGTTTGCGCAACGCCGCGCGGCTGCTTTCGCTTTTAACAGCGAACCGGGAATTATAAAAAACTTCAATAAAGCTGAAGATTCCGACTCTCTTGTCGCCCCGTGGCAGAACCGCACAATGTTTGACCATGATGCGGAGCGGATTTTTAACGAACAAATTCCGTTTACGGTTTTAAAACAAGCTGTTATCAGTCCAAAACTGCCCGATTATTTACGCCGAAATCTGCTGATTGCGGCTTGGACACGCGCCGCAATTTTGGGGAATGACGTCGCAGCAGTTGACCTTGCCGGTCAGCTCCTGCGTGTTGCTCCGGAATTTCGACCGTTCTTTAACGGATATTTAGCTGCGAAAACATTATCCGAGCGGCAAAACACCGTAACGTATATTCTGCTCAAGCTTCCGGCTTTGCGCCCCGAAGTCGAGAGCGGCTATGGCAGATTGAATCCAATCACGGAAATTGACAATTACCGAGACAATTGGTGGTGCACGCCCTTCGATTACCAGTATGACAATAAAGGCGAAAAAGTCGCGCTTGCGCAACTTCCGTCACCAACGTTTTTGACCGAAGAACAAATACGAGAGGCAAAGATCGAACGCGAGCAAATCAAAAAACTTGGTGACAGTTCGACGTATCTTGCACGTCGTGCGGTCGAATTCGCGCAAAGAGCACCTGCCGACGCGCGATTGCCTGAATCACTGCATCTCGCCGTGCGCGCAACGCGCTACGGCTGTCAGGATTGCGAAACCGGAAAATGGTCAAAACAAGCGCACGATATTTTAAAAGCTCATTTTTCACGCTCTGAATGGGCAAAGAAAACGCCTTACTGGTTCAAAGACGAGTCGTGCGAGTCAAAGCAGCAATAATCACTTTCCCGAAAAAGTGAAACCATGGATGAACGCTAACGAACACAAGCGAAAATTTGTGTGTGTTAATCTGTGGTTTCACTTCTTAGGAGAAACTTCAATGGTAGAGCATAAATTTACCAATCGCCTGGCAAACGAAACCAGTCCTTATTTATTACAGCACGCGCACAATCCAGTTGACTGGTTTGCATGGAGTGACGAAGCGTTTCAAAAAGCCAAAGCCGAAGATAAACCGATTTTGCTGAGCATCGGTTACAGTTCGTGTCATTGGTGTCACGTAATGGAAAAAGAGTCGTTTGAATCGGAGGAAACGGCTCGTTTGATGAATGAAAATTTCATTAACATCAAGGTTGATAAGGAAGAACGTCCCGATGTTGACCAAATTTACATGAATTTTGTTCAACTGACGACGGGACATGGTGGGCATCCTTTAACGGCGTTTTTGACGCCCGAAGGAGCGCCATTTTACGCGGGAACTTATTTCCCTCCGGTTGATCGTTACGGAATGCCGTCTTTCCAGCGCGTTTTGCTTTCGGTGGCGGACGCTTATCACACGCGCCGCGATGAGATTTTGCAGTCTGCGACCGAAATAGTTGAGCAATTGCGACTTGTCGGTTTGACCGAAGCGTCAAATCTTTCGCTTTCGACCGAACAATTGGACACGGCTTTTCGTGGAATTACCAGAAATTATGATACGAAAAACGGCGGTTTTGGCGGCGCACCGAAGTTTCCGCCGCCGATGACGCTGGAATTTTGTCTGCGTCATTGGCACAGAACAAAAGACGAAAAGGCTCTCGAAATTGTCACGCATACTTGCCGCAAAATGGCTGAAGGCGGAATTTACGATCAGCTTGGCGGCGGATTTCATCGGTATACGGTTGATGCCATCTGGCTCGTGCCGCATTTCGAGAAAATGCTTTACGACAACGCACAGCTTGTACGCATTTATCTGCAAGCTTTTCAGGCTACCAAAGAAGTTTTTTTCAAAAACATTGCCATCGAAACTTTGGAGTACATCAGACGCGAGATGACAGATGAAACCGGTGGTTTTTATTCGGCGACAGATGCTGATTCCGAAGGCGAGGAAGGGAAATTTTTCATCTGGACTCCAGAAGAAATCATCCGGATTTTAGGTGAAGAAGACGCGCGGATTTTCAATTTTTATTACGACGTTTCCAAAACTGGAAATTTTGAAGGACATTCGATTTTGCACGTTTGGCAAAGCCGCGAAGAATCAGCGCAAGAGCTTGGAATTCCGCTTGAAAGATTAAACGAAGTTTTGGAGCGCGGCAAAAAACTGCTCTTTGTGGAACGGGAAAAAAGAGTCAAACCATTCCGAGACGAGAAGATTTTAACTGCATGGAATGGTTTGATGCTGGCGGCTTTTGCTGAAGCGTCCGCCGTTTTTGAACGAGAAGATTTTCGCGCTGTTGCTGAGAAAAATGCTGATTTCGTTTTGAACAATCTAAGAACAGCCGACGGAGTTCTTCTAAGGACCTACAAAGACGGTCAAGCGAAACTTAACGGCTATCTTGAAGATTATGCCTTTTATGTGGCAGGTTTAATCGAGTTGTTTCAGGCGACCGGAAACACTCGTTGGCTTCAGGAAGCAAAATCTTTGACTGATCTGATGATTGAAGAATTTTGGGATGAGCAGGAAGGCGGATTTTACTTTACGGGGAGAACTCACGAAGAGCTAATCGTTCGCTCAAAAGATTACTTCGACAATGCAATTCCTTCTGGAAATTCCGTAGCGGCTGAAGTGTTACTCAAATTAACGGTTTTAACGGGCGAGGAAAATTATACCGGGTATGCAGCTACGATCTTCCGTCTTGTTTCAAGCTCAATTCGGCGTTATCCGTCTGCATTCAGTCGCTCATTAGGCGCTTTGGATTTTTTTCTAAACGCTCCAAAGGAAATCGTGATCATCGGCGAACGAGAAGCCGAAGACACGCGCTTGTTGTTGCGAGAAGTGTGGACGCGATTTATGCCGAACAAAGTCGTTGTTACAGCGGAGGAATCGGAAACCGCAAATTCAGAGATGATTCCGCTCTTGCAGGAAAGACGCAAGATAAACGGTAAAGCTACGGCGTATGTCTGCGAGAATTTCTCTTGCAAGCAGCCCGTTTATGAACCGAGCGAATTAGCACGACAACTTGAAGATTAGTGATGAAAGTGTCCTACAAAAATAAAAGCGAACGCAGAAATTTCTGCGTTCGCTTTTATTCTAAATTAACAAACTAATTACGGTCTGTTGTTTCCGGTTCCGCCACCATTGGTGTTGCCCCGGTTGGTCCCAGTGTTACCCATATTGGTTCCAGTGGTTCCAGTATTACCCATATTGGTTCCAGTGGTTCCGGTGTTACCCATATTGGTTCCGGTGGTTCCGGTGTTGGTTCCGGTTGTACCCATATTGGTTCCAGTAGTGCCCATGTTGGTTCCGGTTGTACCCATGTTGGTTCCAGTGGTGCCCGTATTGGTAGTCGTCATGTTGGTGTTCGCTCTGTTAGCATTGGCGTTGCCGGCATTGCCGCCGCCGCTTTCGCAAGCAAATCCCAACGTAGCCAAAGCTAAAATACCTGAAAGAACTAAAGTCTTTTTCATTCTTGTTATTCTCCTGTTTTACTTTCTTATTTTTTCTATTTATTTTGCAGCAAACACCTCTCCCGGTATTTGCCGCGATTTGGGAACGAATGACAATATAAATATGTTCCGATTGTTTAGTCAATCGAAAAATTGCATTTTCGTCAAAACTTGCCCCAAATTGTGACTTTTTTCCCAAAATTTCTTCAAATAACAACTTTTTTGCACAAGCGAACATTTTTCACTTATACTTTTCAGGTAATATTACATCCGATTTAGAAAACAAATCTGTACGGTGACGAACCTACAGTTGGAGAAGTTTAGAACGAAAAATGAGCGAAACGGCAACTCAAACAACCCAAGAAACGCCAAAGCCGGATGAAACCAAGCTTTACGCCCGCAAAGGTTTCCCGGAACAGTTAAAAGACGAAGTCAACGCGGAAGAAGCGCACGCTGAATTTGAACAGCGTAAAGAGCATCAAAAAGAGGTCATTGACAGGCTCGGCAAAGAAAAACTGCTCGAAATGCTCGAAATGATGATTCTTTCGCGCCGCTTCGAGGAAAAATGCGCCGAAGTTTATCGCATCGGGAAAATCGGCGGTTTCTGCCACCTTTACATCGGACAGGAAGCCTGCGCCATCGGAGCGTTTGCCGCGATTGACGAGAAAGATATGGTCATTACGAGCTACCGCGACCACGTGCACGCGTTAGCGCGCGGCGTTTCCGCAGAAAGCGTGATGGCTGAGCTTTACGGTAAAGTGACCGGCACTGTCAAAGGCAAAGGCGGCTCGATGCACTTTTTCAGCGCCGAACACGAGCTTTACGGCGGACACGGAATCGTCGGCGGGCAAATCGGCGTCGGAACCGGAATGGCTTACGCGGCAAAATATCGCGAAAGCGGACAAGTGACTTTGTGTTTCTTCGGCGAAGCGGCAGTCAATCAGGGCATTTTCCACGAATCTTTGAATATGGCGCAGCTCTGGAATCTTCCCATTATCTATATCTGCGAAAATAACCAGTACGGAATGGGAACATCGCAAGCACGCGCAATGAGTATTGCAAGCGTTGCGAAAAAAGCCGAAGGCTACGGAATGGCTGGCGAATTTGTTGACGGAATGGATGTTCTGGCGGTTTATGAAGCCTTTGAACGCGCTGTCAAACGCGCCCGCGATGAATCACAGCCGACACTTCTCGAAGTGCGGTGCTATCGCTATATGGGTCATTCGATGTCCGACCCGGGCAAGTACCGTGAACAATCGGAAATCGAAAAATACCGCGAGCGCGACCCGATTGCGCTATTCCAGCAAAGCCTCAAAGAGACCGGCTTAATTGACGATGCGGTAATCGAGGAAATGGAAAGACGCGCGAAAGAAACGGTTGAAAACGCAACCAAATTTGCGGACGAAAGCCCGTTGCCGGACGAATCGGAATTACTTACGGATGTTTTTGCTTAATTATTTATGGCAGTTTTAACTATCAGAGACGCCTTGAATCAGGCGTTGCGCGAAGAAATCGTCAGAGACGAAAACGTTTTTATTATTGGTGAAGAAGTCGCTCAATACGACGGTGCTTACAAAGTGACGCGAGGGCTTTGGAAAGAATTTGGCGACAAGCGCATAGTTGACGCGCCGATTACCGAGCTTGGTTTTGCTGGCTTAGGCGTCGGAGCGGCGATGGCTGGCTTGCGCCCGGTCGTCGAGTTTATGACTTTTAACTTTTCGATTTTAGCCGCCGATCAAATCATCAACCACGCCGCGAAAATGCTTTATATGTCTGGTGGCGAGTTTAAGATTCCGATTGTCTTTCGCGGTCCGAACGGCTCGGCTTACCAAGTTTCGTCGCAGCACTCGCAGGCGCTCGAAGCGTTTTACGCCAATTTTCCGGGCTTAAAAGTCGTGATGCCTTCAACTCCGGCTGACGCCAAAGGTCTTTTGAAATCCGCCATCCGCGACGATAATCCGGTGATTTTTATGGAACAGGAGCGGATGTACGGAATCAAAGGCGAAGTGCCGGATGAAGAAGATTTCACGATTCCGCTCGGTGTCGCCGATATAAAACGCGAAGGAACGGATTGCACCATCGTCGCGCGTTCAATGACCGTGCCGCTGGCGATTCAAGCCGCAGAACAGCTCGAAAAAGACGGCGTTTGTTCGGTTGAAGTAATTGATCCGCGCACGATTAAACCGCTCGATATTGACACGATTGTCAATTCGGTGAAAAAGACAAACCGGCTCGTCGTTGTCGAAGAATCGCACGCTTTCGCATCGGTCGGCGCCGAAATCTCGCATCAGGTGATGGAACACGCTTTTGATTATCTCGACGCTCCTATCAAACGCATTTCGACTGCCGAAGCGCCCATGCCATACGCGAAAAATCTCGAAGCGGCGGCGCTACCGGATGTTCCGAAGATTA
Source organism: Acidobacteriota bacterium (assembly GCA_030863175.1). Taxonomy (GTDB): domain Bacteria; phylum Acidobacteriota; class Blastocatellia; order Pyrinomonadales; family Pyrinomonadaceae; genus JALZCH01. The sequence goes on from JALZCH010000105.1 coordinate 19,553, forward strand.
TCGCGGCGGTCAGAGAAGTTTCGTATTTATAGTTTTTGAAGTTAATGGTTAATAATTGTTTTTATTAACCATTAACTATTTACCATTTAACATTAAAACATGGCTGAAAAATTTTTAATGCCCAAACTTTCGCCGACAATGGAAGAAGGGCAAATTGCTCGTTGGCTGAAAAAAGAAGGCGAATCATTTAAAAACGGCGAAACGCTTGCCGAGGTTGATACCGACAAAGCGACCATGGAAATGACCGCTTTGAATGACGGCGTAGTTTTGAAAATTCTTAAAGGCGACGGCGAAACCGTTCCGCTGGGCGATCCGATTGCTATTATCGGCAAAGAAGGCGAAGACATTTCCGCCCTACTCTCCGAAGTCGGAGGCGGAAACGGCGCTAGCGCTGCTAAACCAGCCGAAACAAAAGCCGAACCGCAGACCGCTTCTCAGCAAATGGGCACGCCGGTTTCTGAAAAACCCGAAGTTGCTGAAGCCGCCGGGCGAAGCTACGATGCACAGCGCCCCGGTGCCGAACAACAAGGACAAACCGCGCCACAGCAAATAGAAACAAAAACCTCGGATGGCGGAAACGGTCGTTTGATAATCTCTCCGATTGCCGCGCGAATGGCGGCGGAAGCGGGATTAGATTTGCACAGCCTGCAAGGCTCCGGTCCGGGCGGTCGAATCATCAAACGCGACATCGAAACGGCGCTCGCCAACCAAAAAGCAACTCCGCAAGTTCAACCGCAAGCGCAGCTGCAAATTCAGGAAGAACAGCCAGCGCCCGCAGCTTTTCAAGCTCCGGCAATCGAAGGCGCGTCGCCTTATCGCGAAGAACCCACGACGCAAATGCGCCGCGCGATTGCGTCGCGTCTGGTCGAATCAATCGGTCCCGTCCCGACGTTTTATCTGACCATTGAAGTCGAAATGGACAAAGCGATTGATTTCCGCAAACAAATCAACGCTGCTTTGCCCGAAGACCGAAAGGTTTCAATTAATGATGTAATTATCAAATGCGTCGCTTCCGCGCTGATGCAACATCCGCAAGCCAACGCTTCGTATCAGGATCGCTCAATTCGCTATTTCGAGCGAGCGGACATCGGCGTCGCCGTTGCGATTCCCGATGGTTTGATTACGCCGATCATTCGCAACGCCAACGCGAAAGGCATCGCGCAAATCGCATCGGAAGTAAAAGAACTTGCCGGACGCGCCCGCGACAAAAAACTAAAACCCGAAGAATTTACCGGCGGTACATTTTCGATTTCAAATCTCGGAATGTTCGGAATCGAAGAGTTTACGGCAATCATCAATCCGCCCGAAGCTGGAATTCTGGCAATCGGAAAATCCGAGCCGAAGCCTGTTGTCCGAGACGGCGAGATCGTCGTCCGAAATATGATGCGCGTAACTATGTCTTGCGACCATCGTGTTATTGACGGCGCGACAGGCGCTAAGTTTTTGAAGACTTTAAAGCAGATGCTCGAAAATCCGATGTTGATGCTGATGTAATTGTTTAAAGAAATTTAATTATAAAGAAAGAAGGCTTGGAAAAGATTTACCTTATTCAAGCCTTTTTTCTTTATAATTCGAAATCTTTAAAATTTAATTATCCTCTTCATTTTTCTGTTCTTCAAATGCTAAATCTTCGAGGCTCTTGGAATTTTTGATTCTTCGCGGTCGGGTTTGTGAAACATTAGCTGGAATTTCATTGGGATTTGAAGTTGAAATGCCTGTTTCTTCATTTTTAACCGTTCTCAGAAATCGCCTCGGATTCTTCGTCCCGGAAACTTGTTTGGGTTGACTCGAATTTCTGTCTTTGCTTTCACGTTCCGAATTTTGGTTTACCTGGCTCTGTTTAACCGCGTCTTTTGAAGCCGCAACAGTTGGCGTTGTGCGAATCCTGAAAAACCAGAAACCGAATATCAAAAAAGCAATTACCAGAACTGAAGACATTGCCAGAAATGTTCTTCTGGGTTCCTGAATTGTCTGAAATTTCGGCGAAAAAGCGATCTCGTTCTTTTGTTTTCTGAGATTGATTTCGATTCTGCCGTTTTCGCTTTTGACAATGCTTTCATGAAAAATAGTCTTTATTTCCGGCGAAATAAAAGAAGCGTCCCCGGATCGCACGCGTTCTTGATTTTTTGAATCACGCGCTTCAAGCAAAAGTCTGCGCATTTCGGCGGCGGAAAGCGGGCGGTCGTTTTTTTCAATTTCCAGAGCCTTTTGCAAAACTTCTGATATTTCTTTGGAAACAGCGGGATTTATTTGATTGATCGGGATTAAGACATCCTCCTGCGCTGACCAAACGGCAGCCGCGCGAGTCGGCGCGTTTTTCGGCAGGCGTTTTGTCAGCAGTTGATAAAGCGTCGCGCCTAGCGCATATAAATCCGTTCGTGCATCGGTTCCGGCTTGTAAAATCGCTTCAACTTTTTCGCTCGAATTGACCGACAACACGGCGTGATAATTTGCGTCGGCGCGCAAAACCTGTTCGAGCGGCGCATATTGCAAAGTGGCGGCGAGGCTTCCGACGGTCGTTACGGCTGATTCGCTTAAATTTCCTTTGGCAATGCCGAAATCGAGCAGCTTGATTCTGCCGCGCGGGGTCAGCTTGATATTTCCGGGCTTGATGTCACGATGAACGATTCCCTGCGCGTGCAAATCTTCTAGTGCGTCCAGTATTTGATCTGCCCATTCTAAAACTTCGCTTTCGGTAAAAGGTTCAGAGCGCGATGACAGCATTCCGGCTAAATCGTCGCCGCGAATCAATTCCATCACAAGAAAACAGCCTTCACCTTCGGTGAAATAATCAATCACGCAGGGAAAAGCGTCGTGCGCCGTGTTTGCCAGCAGTTCCGCTTCGCGCTCAAATGCGCGCCGCGTTTCAATCGAATCGGCGAAGGTTTCTTTGATCGCCACGGCTCGATTTTTCAGCCGCGTGTCTTCGGCTTCGTAAACTGCACCCATTCCGCCGCTTCCTAAACGGCGCGAGATGCGGTAACGCCCGTCTAAAACGGTGCCTTTTGACAAAGGCGTTCGCTTTTGCATATTAAATTTTCCTGCCTTTTTTCGCGCGGGGAGTTTTTAAGTGTCGCTATCTTAACCTCGATTAATTCATCTGGCAACAAAAACCTGACAGCTTTTGGCGATTTTGTTAGCATTTCTTTTAAAGCCGATGGAAAAATCTTCTCAACAATCTTCTCTCGCGCCGCATTTTGCTTTGCTCAGCACGCAGTTTATGTTCGGCTCTTTTCCAGTTTTTGGGAAATTCGCTCTGCAAACCTTTCCGAGTCTTGCTCTGGTCGGATTTCGAGTTTTCGGCGCAGGATTGGCGTTTTATTTTTTGCAGAGATTGACTGGAAATTTGCGTCTTGCGCGAAAAGGTGATTATTGGCGTTTAGCCGTTTACAGCTTACTTGGCGTGGTCGCCAACCAGCTTCTTTTCGTTAAAGGCTTGTCCCTCACGACGGCGACGAACACTTCTCTGCTCGCCGTCACGATTCCGGTTTTTGCGACTTTAACGAGCGCTATTATCGGCAACGAGCGTTTGAACGCAAAAATGATTGCCGGAATTTCGCTCGCTGCGTTCGGCGTAATTTATCTGATTGACCCGACGAGCGCCAGTTTTTCTTCCGAAACAACGCAAGGCGATTTGATGATCGTTTTTAATTGCCTTTTTTATGCTTCGTATCTCGCCATTTCGCAGGATACCATCCGCCGCAACGGCGCGCTTCTTTCGATTACGTGGATGTTTTTGTTCGGCAGTTTGATTTGTCTGCCTATCGGCGCATTTTCGCTTTCCGCGATTGATTTAAATGCTGTCGGCTGGAATACTTGGCTGACGGTTTTATATCTCATTTTATTCCCGACAATCGGCGCATATTATTTGAACGCTTGGTCTCTGACTCGCGTCGCGCCGAGTATGGTCGCCGTTTATGCTTATCTTCAGCCGTTGATCGGATTTATTCTCGCGGTTCTTTTTCTCGGCGAACAATTTACTTTTCGTTTTGTAATCGCCGGCGCGCTGATTTTTGCGGGAGTTTTTCTGGTCACGCGAAAGGTTAATGCCGATCAAGAGGAATTGATTGCGCATCGGACCTTTCCTTAAATTGATCTAATTTGACTGACTTTTTTCAGCAGGGCGGAGACGCGATGCGTCGCATCTCTACAAAATTGTCATCGTGTCTCTGCAATTGAATGTGCAACGCGCCCGCCGACAATTGTTAAAACGACGTTGCCGTCAGCATCAAGGGCAGTTAAATCAGCGCGTTTGCCTGTTTCGATTGAACCGTATTCGTTTTCAATTCCTAAAACGCGCGCCGGATTCAGGCTCGCCATTCGGGAAACCTCGACCGGCGAAAAGCCCAGCTTTAACATCATTTGCACCGCATCGAGCATTGTAATAACACTGCCCGCGATGCTGCCGCGCTCATTTTCGGTTTTCCCACTTCTGACCGCTATTTTTTCGCCCCAAATTTCAAATTCGCCGTCGCCGAGACCCGCCGGAGAAACGGAGTCGGAAATCAGGACGGTTTTTTCGGGGGTTTTCGTTTTGGCTGCAAAGCGAAGCACCTGCGGCGCTACGTGTACTCCGTCAGCAATGATATCGAAAGTCACGTTTTCCTCGCTCAAGCCCCAGCCAACGACGCCGACGTCGCGATGATGGAGTCCGGTCATTGCGTTAAAGAAATGCGTTAAATGTCGCGCGCCGACACTTAACGCGGCATCTAAGGTTTTGACATCGGCGCGCGTATGCCCGATTGAAATTATCCAGTTTTCTTCGCGTAATTTTTTGATCAATTCGATTCCGCCTTCGATTTCAGGTGCGAGCGTCGTTAAATGAATTGCGTTTTCAGCGGAAATTCTGGGCAAACCGACTTCGCCGGAAAAGGTGCGGAAATACCTGGTTCGCAATGCGCCGCATTGCTTTTCCGAAACAAAAGGTCCCTCATAATGTACTCCAATTGCGCGTGCGGCTGCTGGTTCATGGGCTTCTTGTGTTCGGATCAGCTCGTCAATCGCGTCAATTGATTTTTGGTAGTTTTCCGTTGAATCCGGCACGAGCGAAGGCAGCCAAGCGGTAACTGCATTTTCGGCTAAGAACTCTGAGGCTCGGCGCAAGCCGCTGGCGTCAGCATCGTTCGCATCAACTCCGACAGCACCGTGAATATGAATATCAATAAAACCGGGAAAAAGCCTCGCGCCCTGTAAATCCAAAATACCTGCCGAAACATTTTCTTCGCCGTTAATCCGCGCGATTTTCCCGTTGGAAATTAAAAGCGAGCCGTTTTCAATTTCCTCATCTGGAAGCACGACTCTTATATTTTTTAAAAGCAGATCAGTCATATTTTTTGGATTATATGAAAAAAATTTCCTTAAAGTAAGCAGCCAGTTCCATTTCAAATATCATCGCGTTTCAAGACTAAAATAAAAAAACTCGCCTAAATTTCTTTAGGCGAGTTCATAATTTCTAATTCAGTTTCCTTAGAAGAGGAATCTAAATCCAAATCTTACAGTTCTAGGTCCTTGGAACAGTTGCGGCATCCCGTAACGAATGTCAGGTCTGTCCGGCGAAGCCGCTATGTGAGCGCGGATAGGCTCAAGCAACGCTCCTGATATATAAGCGTTCGCATATAACCTTGGGCGCTGCGCGGAAGGAGCCGACGGAAACATTGCTGCGTCATTGGGTCTGCCGGTAGTGGTATTCATAGTTTGGTAAATGCCTGTGACGGTATCCTGATCCAGAAGATTCAACACATTCAGATCGAAAGCCATTGTAAATCGGTCGTCTCTGCCGAATCTGTACCGATGCGTGATATTAAAATCGGTTTGAGAAAAGGTCGGAGTTCGTCCCAAATCTCCACGACGATAAAAAATTTGGGGAGTGACGCTTGATTGACCGTAGATAGAAGTCGTCATAGGCGTGCCTGAAGTGACGGTCTGGAAAGCTGAAATTTCGGTTGAATTCGATCGGCTTCCCATCCAATCAAAGATATAAGCACCGTAAATGTTGAAGACATGCGGTCTATCGGTCGGAAGCGGTCCGTTGTCCGGCTGCCCTTCGGCTGTAAATCCGATAAACGGTAAATCGAATGCGCGGCTGACGCCGGGAGCAAGTCGTCCTTCAACAAGGTGCGGTTCGTCCGAACTAGCCAAACCGGTATAGTTGCCGAAAAGCCTGCTGTATGTGTAATTCGCGTTGAAATACCAGTTGTTCGACAAACGCTTCTCAAGAACAAACTCCAAACCGTCGTATCGGCGTTGCGGTCTTATTGACATGTTATATCCAAGGGCTTGAAGGGTTTCAAGATGCAATCCTTTTCCAGGGTTGCCGATAATATAAGCCTCGCTGCCTTGGGCATTGACAATTCCCGCGTCTTCGACCGCTTCATTAACGTTCTTAAATGTGTAGCGGACGCGTAAAACATAGTTCCGGCTCAATTGACGCTCAGCGCCGACGGTAAACTCGGTCTGTTGGAAAGGATCGAGATTCGGGTCTACCGCTCCACTGGTATATGGAGAAGCGCCCGGCTCGTTTGCATTTACGCGCAAGTTTCGCTGGCATCGGCTACGAGCATTCGCAGTGATGAAACCTGTAGAAGGACAAGTGCTGGATCCCGTAAAATTGCCGACGATGTTATTAATGTTGAACATACCTGCAGTTTCGCCCGGGAAAATCTCGAAATAATCTTCAAGGAAGATATCTCCGCCGAACAACCCGCGCGGAAGCGCAAATTTCACACGATCGTAAAACTTGCCGTAACTGGCGAAAAGTCTCGTCTTGCCATCACCGGTAATATCATAAGCAAATCCAAGACGCGGGGCGATTTTGTCAGTCCAATCAAAATTTACCGCGCTCGGATATTGGTTAAACGAGGGCAAATCCTCTTTCTCGATGCGAATGCCGAGATTCAAGGTCAACCGGTTAATCGGCTGATATTTGTCCTGAATGAAAATTCCCTGACTCAGATTCCTTCCTTGTCCGTTGGTTCCAGTCCGACGGAAAGAGCCGGAACCGATTGCGCCGGGCGTCGGAGTTACGCCGGGCTGCAAAGTGGAGATAGGCACTCCGTAATTGAATCGCAGTTGTCCGATAGCATTGTTGCCGGACTGAACGTCATTAAAAATTGTGTAACGCTGGTAACCGCCCCTCAATTCGTGTCTTCCGAGGGCATTGAAGATATAGGTGGCGGAAAACTCGTAGGAAGTACGAATCGAAACGTCTTTTACCGTAACGGAGTTTGCAGGCGTGGTAGCACACTGAAAACTAGCCGGAGGAGCCGGACTGCCGCAATCTGCAATCTGCACGAGCTGCGGGACGAAATAGTTACCGAGTTTTTCGTTTAGAAAACCTCGACTGAATCGACCGTCAACGACGAGGTTGCTCGTGGGCGTATAAACGCCGGATACTGTAACGACATTCGAATTCTGACGACCTCCCTGACGAGATGTCAGTTCGCGACCACGCAAAATACCGATATTACCGCCAAAATTTGCAGTCGGCACAGCGCCGAAAGATATGGCATTAGAACCAACATTCGAAAATCCCTGAGCGGTTCCAAGACCTCCCTTATCAACCACCGGGTTCCAAAGATACGTTCCCGTCAATCTCAGATTATTGAAAGGGTTGGCATCAAGTCGAGCAAACGCATATTCGTATGTTCTCTTTCTGCTGTATCTTTCGCTTGTAACAAAGGTTCTGGTTGCTGCCGGCGCGTTCGTGTAATACAGCGTTTCCAGTTCAGTACCGTAAATCTGCGGAGAGTAGCTTCCATAAAACCAGAGCTTGTTTTTAATGATCGGACCGCTCAGATTGGAAGTCGGAAAGAAATTTACACCTCCTGCTTTGGCAGGATTAAAATACTCTGCGGTTTGAACAAAAGGATTTGACGTGCTTCCAACCGTGCCGGTGGCGAATCGCGTCAACAGCGGTCGCGGATTGCCGTTAAGTTCCGGCGTTTCAAATTGGAGACCGAATTCACCGTGAAAATCATTGTTTCCGCCTCGTGTAGCAACGCTGATAACGCCACCTGTTGCACCGCCGTAAGCAGCATCGAAACCGCTGGTTTTGACTTGCACTTCCTGCACGAGCTGAGTCGGAATATTGTAAGTTTCATTCAGCGTTCCAGTGCGATAATTCGTTACTTCCTGTCCGTCAATGACAAAGACGTTTTCGCCGCCCGAAGCGCCGTCAACCGAGAACCCGCCGGAACGGCTTTCCGGGCGCGTACCAGGAACTGTTCGCAAAAGGCTCGTAAAACCGGTGCTTTTCGGAAGCAGCTCGATTTTCTGAGCGTTAATGGTTGTTTGAATTGAAGTATCGGTCGTATCAACCGGCGGAGCGTCGGCGGTGCTCACGTCAACGGTCGTTACGTTCGTGCCGGGATTTACCGTAATGTCGAGCTGCGTATTTCGCCCGATGGCGACCGTCACATTTTCGTATCTGGCTTCGGCAAATCCGCCGGTCGGCGAAGTAACGACATTATAAGTTCCCGGCGGAACTTGCAGAAGGCGGAAAAACCCCTCTTCATTGGTTGTGATTGTCCGTCTAAATCCTGCTCCGGCGCCGGTCGTTGTCGTGCCGGATGCTGTTTCAGAGGCACTTGTCACGGTTACAGTCACATTCGGAACAACGGCGCCCGCCGGATCCTTCACGTAACCTTCGAGTCCGCCGGTCGTTTCCTGCGCGAAAGCCGTCGCAGACAAACAAAAAACGAGCGACAAGAATAGTTTTATAAACACTAAATTCTTTTTCATATCTTTCTCCGTAGATAAAATCCAAAGTTTCAGTCTTAACGACTTTTTCCGCTTGCCAGAGGACTTTTGCCGCCGACGGTAATCGATTACTCGTAATCGCAGCGACGATTTTTTTGTGAAAGGATAAGTTATCGTTTCAAGAAAAACCTTCAAGATTTTTTATGACACAAATTAGAATTTTTCTTTTTTGTGCTTTGACTGATTTTTTGCTGAAACGATTGATCTTTGAAGATTCAAGCCTGCCAAACTAATGTGCAGGCTTGAATCTTTTGCGGCTTAGAGTTTAGAAGTAAAACTTAATGCCGAATTGGAATGTGCGCGGGTCGCGCGTGCCGGTTATCACTCCAAAACTCGTCGGAGTGGTTGCTACGGTCCCAAAACCGGTGAAATTCGTCTTATTAAAGATGTTGAATACTTCACCTCGCAGTTGCAAACGCATTGTTTCGGTAAACCGGATGTTTTTCGACAAGGTTAAATCAGCCCTGAAGGTATCCGGTCCGTTGATTACACCGCGTCCAGCCGAGCCAGGAACATTTGCCACTCCCGAAGTCGGAAAGACGGTTTGAAATGCACAAGGATTGAACCAGCTGCTGAATGTCCGCACCTGATCAGCAGCCAATCCACCCTGAGATTGAGTCGTTTGGCAGCGCGGGTCGGGATTAGCCGCTATAGGACCGGCTGTAAAAGGATCGGCGTATTGAATCGGACGGCTGCCTGATGCAGAGGGTCCAAGGAAACCGATTCCTGCAGGGTCATAAAGTCCCCCTCCGAGAGTCGGAGTAAAAGGAATTCCCGTTTGATAGGTGACGATTCCCGAAACCTGCCAGCCGCCGAGTACTTTCCCCGCGAAGCCTCTCTGCTCACGATAAAACGGCAATTCGTAAATGTAATTAACCGTTAAAACGTGCCGCCGGTCGAGCTGAGCACGTCCGTACTCCGCATCAATATTGTAAGGATTTTGAGGAGCGGTCGAACGGTCAGTTTGGTTGTTGGTCAAATTTTTCGCCCAAGTATAAGCCAGCTGCACTTGCGAAGTACCGGTGAAACGCTGCGTCGCTGAGACTTGCAAGCTGTGATAATTCGAGTCAAAGCGCGGTTGAATCATATTGATCGCGCGGTAGCCTCTAAACGGACGGATTTGATCCAGAATCAACTCTCCCGCTCCCGAAGTGAACGGAACGCCTTGTTGCTGGCAAGCCACCGTCGGCGTAGTAGAAGTTCCGGTCGCGCATTGTTGCGTTAAAGCAAATCCTGGGGGAAGCAGATTGATATCGACGATACCGATCAGATTTGTCCCTTTCGAGCCGTAATAACCTGCGCTAACAATTGTCTTACTCGCCAGTTGACGCTGAACATCTAAGGACCAGTGCTGCATATAAGGCGTTTTCCAATCGGCTTGAACCGCGCGAAGCGTCTGCGCAGCCGCCGAAGCGACTAAGCTAGGCGTTTGACCTGGTGCAATCGGCTGGTCAAGCCGAGTTTGGCTGACGGTAATGGTTTCTTGATACGGCGGGTTCGTAAAGATATTTTGCAGGAAAACGCCGCTCAAGACTTGCTCGTGATACATTCCGTATCCGGTGCGAATCGAAGTTTTGCCGTCGCCGAACGGGTCCCAAGCCAAACCGATGCGCGGAGCAAAATCGTTTTTCGGGGCATCAACGACATATTTGCCGTATGGGGACGGGGACGGAGCGCAGCCGAGCAATAACGTCGGGGGCGGATTCTGGCTGTTGTAAACCAAACCTTCGCAGAAATTTCCTGTTCCCACAACGCGGTTTCCACCACCGGTAACAAGCGGCGAGCTCGAGCGATTGTATAACTCAGGAATAAAATTCGTTAAAAAACCTTTGCGATCCCAAGGCGCGCCGAAAAATGAATAACGAACACCGAGATACACTGTTAAATTATCCCGAACGCGCCATTCGTCCTGACCATACGCCTCAAAAGTACGCTGCCGCAAATCACCGGTTATGTCATATCTGGTTTGCGTAAACGTAACATTTGTGCCGAGAAGGAAATTGGCAAAATTCTGAATATTGTTATTAAGTGTGGTATTGGCAACGTTGGTAGCCAACACGCTGCCTTGTGTCGCACTTGCCGAAGTAGTATTCAGAAATCCGCTGAATGCGCCGCTGTTTCCAGCGCCTGAGTTTTCATTTTTCCGGTATTTCGAAAACATTCCACCGAATTTCGTCGTGTGATTTCCGATAATCCAGGTCAAGCTGCCTTCATAATTATGCTTATCGGAAAAGTTGTCGTAAGGTCCGAATCCTTGCAGATTACTAAAGCCTGCTCCGGTAATATTTGTCACACGGTCGCCCGTCGCAGTGTACGGCAGCGGGATATTCACAGGTGAACGCTCTCTCGAAAGCAAACCGATGGTTTCGCTTAAAATGGCTCCGTAGGAATAAGAGTATCGTCCTTGAGCAATAACTTTCGGACTAAGAGCATAGGTCACTTGAGCAGTGTGCGCACGTCCGGGCGAATCTGTGCTCGTAGTAGAAACTCCGGGAATTCCGGAACCGCTCGAAAATAGCGCGTTTACGTCAATCGTCGGAATCGCGTCTCTTTGGTAGCGATAAAACGCCGACATTTTTTCTGTAAAGCGATGGTCAATTTTAAAGATTTCCTGACGGAATCTTGACCTATTGACTGCCGCCGATGTCAAAGCGAAATTAGCGCCGTTCGGTAGCGGCATATTGTTGTAAATGAAGTTTAAATACTGTTGAGCCACCGGGTTAATCGCCGCGCGAGATGAAAGCGGCGTGCCCGCCGGCAGAACGTTCGTACATGTACGAGTAGTTCCTGAAATCGTGCCGCTCAAACAAACGTCAATCGGAAATATCCCCTGTCGCAAATTGGCATCGGGAACCGTCGAAATCAACGTCGGGTAACGAAGGTCGCGGCGCCATTCCTGCGAAAAGAAGAAAAACGTATTTTTGTATCTTCTAAAGATTCCTTCGTCCGGATCGCCTTCGCCGAAATTTAAGAAGTAAATCGGACCACCCAGCGTCCAACCGAAGTTGTGATAGCGAAACGGAGCTCTTTTGGCTTTACCGTTTTCATCCAGACCGAAGGGACGGTTTCTGTTATTGAAAAAGCTGTTGGCATTAAACGCCTCATTGCGAACGAATTCAAACACCGAACCGCTAAACCGATCCGTTCCGCTGCGCGTCACAACGTTAACCTGTCCGCCGCCGCTTCTGCCGGATTCAGCCGGGTAAAGAGCGCGCAATACCTTAAACTCGCCGATAGCGTCAACGCTCGGATAAGCTTGAATCGTTAAGTTCGATCCGCGGTCGGTAATATCGGCACCGTCAACGGTGAAAGTGTTTTGGCTCGAACGCGCACCGTTAACCGAAATGCTAACGGTATTAGCTCCGCCTGCCGGGTTGGTCGTTCCAACATAAACCTGATCGTCAAGGTTTGATGAAACTCCAGGCGCAAGCGTGACAAGCTGTACGAAGTTTCGATTGTTGATCGAAAGTTCGCGCACTTGATCTCCAGTGACAGTTGTTGCAGCAGTTGGAGTCGTTAATTCAACAGCAACCGGATCGGCTTCAACCGTAACGACTTCGGCTACGCTTCCCGCTTCGAGTGTAAAATCAAGAGGTCGTCTTTGTCCGACCTCAATTCTAACATCTGTTTGCTGCGATCTTTTGAAGTTCGCAGCCTCGACAATCACTGTATAAGTGCTAATTGGCAAGCTCGGAGCCGAATAAGTTCCGTCCTCGCCCGTCGTCGCGGTGCGAACTACAATATTGCCTTTGGTAGAATCGCTGATTGTGACAGTCGCGCCGACGACGGCGGCACCATTTATGTCCTGCACCATCCCGACAATGCTGCCGGTTGTTTCTTGGGCTAAAACCGCGCCAGAGAGGAGGAAAGCTAACATCAGTGCCGCCCCTGCAACGCTCAAAGTTTTTTTCAAAAGGTTTCTCATAATTTCCTCACCAGAAAATTTAATAGTCAGAAAAACTGATGCTTTGCTCATTTGCGATTAGAAATAGTGATAGCTCATTTCGCATTTTGAGCATCCAGCGCATTTTGATAACGCGCCAATTTCTTGTTCTTAAAACCGCCTTGAATCAATAGAATTGGGGCGGCAAAATTTAACAATTTTTCAAAAAGTTGTTGAGAATTTTGGATATTTCACCAAATTTTCGTTGCTTTGATTCGACGAAAAACCCGGATGGGCAAGTGTCTCGCACGATTTAAACGGCGAGATTGTAACATTTTACTAAGAAACAACGAAAATTAAATTTCAATTCCAATTTAATAAAGCAAAAACTGTGCGAGGCGCTATTTAAACAACACCTCGCACTATTGTTTGCAAATCAGAAAACGTAGCGTAGCGAAAATTGGACATTACGCGGATTGTAGGTTGTGGCTTCGCCTAAAATTCGCCCAAAATTGACGCTCGCTAAATCAGGGTTCGGAAACCCGTATTGCACTTTGTTGAAAGCGTTAAATAAATCTGCGCGGAAAACTATCCGATGACTATTTTCCTTGCCGAATGGCATGCGGAAACTCTTGTAAAAGCTCAAATCAACGTTGTTTGTGGCGTCACTGTAGAACGTGTTGCGCCCCAGAATGCAACAACGATAATCACCGACGGTGGGGGCGCGAAAAGCCTCACGCGGCAATGCGGCGACAGATGTGTTCGGATTGTTCACCCGTCTAAACAAAATTGACGGATCAACCAAAGCCGGACGAATCTCGGTAAATCCATCAAAGTTTAGATCACCGAAACCGCCGCTGTTGATGACGGTAAACGGCGTTCCGTGAGCGAATTTCCAAACGCCTGAAATGTGCCAGCCGCCCAAAATCTGCCCGACAAAATCTGTTCTATTATTGAAAAACGGCGTTTGGTAAGTCGCAAATAATGTAAAGCGATGCGGAGTGTGGAAACGCGACAAGGCGCGAGATGTGCGCGTGTCCGGACCATTAACGTTTGAATCCCCCGCCCCGACAAATGTGGCTTCAGAAGTTGTATCTATGGCTTTGCTCCAAGTATAAGCCGCGTGAACCGACAAATTGTGGCTCAAACGCTTTCGCCATTCAACTTGCAGACCGTTGTAATAGCTCCAAGCGCCATTGGCAACCAGCGTATTAGTGGTGAAGCGCCCGTCGGGACGGCGTTCGTTAATTCGTGGAAGGCGCACGCTATATTCAAGCGGACCAATCGGCACAGCTACGGGACAAAGTGTAGTCGTCGGAATTCCGGTTAACCCAGTTCCGGCACACAGCGGATCAGCCGCCGGTCGAAGACTTTGCCCGCGAACGTCAACGCGGCGTGGGTCATTTGCCGGAAGGTTGGTCAAAGCGTACAAAACATTTGGCGCGTTGTTCGGATGACTGGCTACCAAAACTCCATTTGGGTCGTTAAGTGGCAAATTGCCTTGATTGAAGCGAATCAGTCCAATGCCGCGATTTCCCGAATAGGTTAATCGGAGACTTGATCTAAAAGGCAATTCTCGTTCATAGCTCAAGCTCCATTGCTGCGTATATGGCATTTCCAGATTCGGATCAATCAAGGCTTCTGCATGGCGAACGGTTTGCGGTCCGGGCGTGAAAACAAAACCGTTTGTCGGATCACCCAGATTCGAGCTGTTGCTGAAAGTCAGGAAAATTGCGTTCGGCGGATTGAAGCGGACAGTTGCGCCAGATTGCGAAAAGACGGATTGGAAAATTCGCCCGTGATAAATGCCGTAACCACCGCGCAACGATGATTGCCCGTTTTCGCCGAAAAGCAACCCGAGAACGCCGTTTTCAAAATTCGGACTCCAGGCAAAGCCAAGGCGCGGTTCGTGGTTGTTTTTGTCATCCTCAAAACCGTAATTTATGCGGTCTGCGGCTTCGCGCGGAGCGGCAACATATTCGTAGCGATAACCAAGATTAAACGTCAAATTATTGGTAATTTTCCAATTATCTTCAACGTAAAAGTTATACTCACGCAAACGGTTTTCGAGGAAAAATGGTCCGTAGCCTTTTTGAAAAGTCGTCACACATCCGTTTAAGAAAGAGTTATAAGGCGATCCGTAATTCGTGCCTCCGCAGGTTGAAGTGAAAGTATAAAAGCCGCGCGAGAAGTTGTCAGCTAAATCGTCGAGCTTTGAAGGACGAATGTCGGTTCCGACTTTGAGGTAATGTTTGCTTAAAACGACGGTCGAAAGGTTATAGACGAATTGATTATCGGTTTGATAACGATTAATTGGAAACGCGCCTGCATTACCGATAATCGAGCCGGAGACCGGACTTCCAGTAAAACGAATGATCGGCGTGTCGTTTCCCGCTTTAATGCCAACGAGAGTCGTTCTTAAACCCAAGCCGTAACGAAATTCACCGATAGTTTGGCTTGAAAACAAATGTGTCCACGTCAAACCGAAATTTTGCTGTTTGTTGTTTTGCAACGTAGCTTCACCAAGAACAATGTCATCGTTATCAAAAATCTGGCGGGTATATTGCCAGCGCGCGAAAAGCATGTCCGATTGCCGCGGATTCCAGTCAAATCTGGCGGAAAAATCATCCAGCGGGCGATCAAATCCAACTTGTCCCGAGTAAGTACGCGGGCTGCGCGAATCGTTCGGCGTCAAATTGCTCGGGAAACGCTCGATTACCGATTGGATAAAAGCGCGATTAGCTGTCGTGTTGTTCGTGGGGGTTGTCAAAAACCAATTTGCCGGGTTGCGCTCAGTTGCGAGGAAAAAGTCTCTCGTATAATTGAGCGCTCCGCTTTCTTTTTTCCAATCGGCGCTAAGAAAACCGAATAATTTATTTTTGAAAATGGGGAATCCAGAAACAAAACCGTATTGGTTACGACGTGTAACGGGTTTCGGCACACCTGTCGAAAAATGTCGCTTGGCGTTTAAAGCGCTGTTATTGTGATAAATATACGCTTCGCCGTGAATGTCGTTGGTTCCGGATTTGGTTTGGACGAGAACGACCGCGCCGTACCCGCGCCCGAATTCAGCGGTGAAATTGTTGCTCAGAACTTGAAATTCTTTGATCGTTGCGAGTGAGGCGCCTTGACGGTTTTGGTTTTCCGAATAATCGTCGTTGTTAACGCCATTTATCTGAAATGTCGCGCCTCTGGTTCCAGTGCCGTTAAAGTTTATTGAAGAACCGGATGAAGATGTCGGATTGTTTTGCCCTGAAGTCGGGTTTTCCTGATAGCCGGTAAAAGTTTCGGCAAGCGTTAGAAAATTTCCTTGATTGAAAGTCGGTTTGGCTTCGATTTCGCGCTCGGTCAGCGTGCCTTTGACTTCTGCGTTGGTAGTATTGATCGGCGGCGGTTCGTCTGTAATAACAACCTCTTCTCGAACGGATGGGTCGAGCTTAAAATTAACCTGCACCGTTTCGTTTAAAGGAACATCGACATTCCCACGTGTGATTGGCGCAAAGCCGCTTCGATTAGCAGACACACGATATCTTCCGACGGGCAGAAAGGTGGCGATAAAAGAGCCGTCTTCATTTGTCGTCAGATTTCGCTGCAACCCGGTTTCCATATTGACAATTTCAATCGAAGCTCCCGGAACAATCGCGTCATTTGTATCAACCACTGTGCCCTTAATGGTTCCAGTGACAGTTTGACCTGTCGCCGAGATACCAAAAAGCATTAATAACAAGAATGAATAAAAAGCCCCTTGAAATTGTTTTTTTCTCAGAATGTCTTTCATATTTTCCTCGCCCAAATCAAAATACCTAATGGTTTATCTTTTTACGATTAGAATTGCTGATACATAGTGCCGTTAAAGTTTCAAAAGCAGAATCAGGTTTTGTATTTTGCTCCTGCCCGGTTTTATTTGAGATTTTTAAAAATCTCGCCGATTTTTGATTGTTTATTTTGAGCTCTTATCGAACGTCGGCGTGATAATACGCCTTTTTGTTATAAAAATGCAACATTTTCCTAAAAAACAAGCAAAAATGTTTTAAATTTTAAGATTTCATGAAATTAGCAAAGCGAATGAAACCTCGAAATCTTAAAATTCTTCCAAACTATTTGTAAAGCAAAAACTGAGCGCGGCGCTTTCTAAAGTCTTCAAGCTCCGCAGTCCAAGACCGCTCTATCTCTTCGGGTGCGTCGGCACGATTCACTTTTTCCAGAATTGCGCTATTTACAAGCAGCCGATTGTACCGTTCGGTTTTCCAATCTGTTGGAAAAAGCTTTCTGAGTGCGACGGCAATTTCAATTCCTGTACGGACCGGGCGAAACACCTGCCGGTTAACGATTATTACGTTTACGCCGCCGCATTCTTCGCCTTTGAAAACCGAGGCGTTCGGCGTAAAACGCCGCGCAACGAAACGCACGCCCGGAATATTGCGATTGTTCAAATATTCCGCCAATTTTTGCCCGTCGAGCCAAGGCGCGCCGATGACTTCAAACGGCGTGTCGGTTCCGCGACCGACCGATAAATTAGTTGTTTCCAGCAGACCGATTCCCGGATACAGCGTCGCTTCGGTCAAGCTCCGCATATTCGGCGATGGATTTACCCAAAGCTGGTTTGTCTGGTCAAACCAGAACGAGCGCTGCCAGTTTTCCATTTTCACGACGCGCAAATCGGCTTTGATATTGCGCTCAGCGTTAATCATTTGCGCCATTTCGCCGATTGTCATTCCGTGACGCACGGCAATCGTGTGCGTGGCGACGAACGACAATTTATCGGCGTCGGCAAGCGAGCCTTCAACATCAATGCCGTTAATCGGATTCGGGCGATCAAGCACAAATACGGGTTTTCCAGCTTTCGCGGCTTCTTCCATCACGTTTTGGAGCGTGGAAATATAAGTGTAAAAACGTGCGCCGATGTCCTGAATATCGAAAACTACGGCGTCCAAATCTTTTAAATGTTCGGCTCGCGGGCGGCGCGTTTCGCCGTAAAGCGAATAAATCGGCAAACTTGTTTTTTCATCCGTCGAATCGGAAATCTTTTCCACGTCGAGCTGCCCGCGAATGCCGTGTTCCGGCGAAAACAGCGCAACTAATTTAAAAGTTGGTTTTCCGAACAAAATATCAATCGTCGGCTTGCCGCGTAAATTTATTCCGGTGTGATTTGTCACCAAACCGACGCGCATATTTTCGAGCCGTTTGAAATTTTCTTTTTCGAGAACGTCAATGCCGTTTAAAACAACTGCATTGCCAGCAACTAAACTCGCAGGAAGGGGGTTGCTTCCAAGCGGCAAAGATTGAATTTGATTGATTCTGAAATTTTCGACTTGCAGCGCGACTTGCGAATAATAATCGGCTTCGGCTTCGCGCACTTTTTCGGGTGATAAATCCGTGATTGCCGAAGCCGCGATTGTTGCGACTTTGTTGCGAAGCGGCGAAACGTCGCCTTTGCCGTCGGGGTGAACGCGGTTTGAAAGGAAAACGACAAACGTCTGCGAAACCGGATCCATCCAAACGCTCGTGCCGGTAAAGCCGGTATGCCCGAACGAGCCGAGCGGAAACAATTCGCCGCGATTCGAAGAAAACGAAGTGTTCATATCCCAGCCCAGCCCGCGCGTCGCGCCCGTTTCCGAAACGACGTAAGGTTTGGTCATCAACGCCACCGTGTTCGCCGACAAAACGCGCACGCCGTCAAGCGTTCCGCCGTTCAAAATCATCTGGCAATAACGCGCCAAATCGTCGGCAGTCGAAAAAAGCCCGGCGTGTCCGGCAACTCCGTCCATTCGATAAGCTGTCGGATCATGAACATTCCCACGCAAGAGTTTGTCACCATCTTTTCCTTCAAAGACACCACCAAGATAGCTCTGTTGATTTTTTATATTTTCTGTTGGCGCGAAGGACACACTCTGTCTTAATAAGTAAGGATTTTTTACTGTACTTCCCGTACTTCCTGTTCCATGCGGTCCGGGCGTAAAACCAGAATCCTTTAATTTCAATGTAGCTACTAATTTGTCAGAAACAAACCAGTGTAAAAATTCCCCATTTGTAGCTCTTTTTACAATCTCGCCAAGCACAATAAAACCGATGTCCGAATAAACAAATCTGGTTCCGGCTGGCTGGCGCAAAGGCTCGATTTCAAGCTCTTTGAGCATCGCATCGTTGCCCGTCCATTTTTTCCGCAAATCGAAATCAGGCTGATAGCCTGATGTGTGCGTCAAAAGCTGTTGAATCGTCACGCGCCCGGAATCTTTGCCTTTGAGTTCGGGAATAAACTGCTCGATGCGGTCGTTCAAACGAAGCTGTCCGCGTTCGAGCAAAATCATTATCGAAGTCGCTGTGGCAATTGGTTTGGTTAAGCTGGCGGCGTCGAAAATCGTGTCCACAGTCATTTTCTCGACTGTCGGAACGAGCGAACGGTTGCCGAAGGCTTTGCGATAAACGATTTTTCCTTTGCGACCGATGAGGACGACCGCGCCCGGAGTTTTTTTCTCGGCGATTGCCTTTTCGACCTCCGCGTCAATCAATTTCAGTCTTTCCGCAGACATTCCAACCGTCTGCGGCGCTGCCAACGGCAAGCCTTGAGCATTCGCGAAGGCAAAAGACAAAAGACAAAAGGCGAAAAACAGAAAAATTTTCAACTTCATTTCGTTTTTTAAAATTGTGTGGAGAGAATTATTGCTCGAATTGTTTTTTGCACAGTCTAACAAACTCCAGCAAAATCGGCGACTCGTAACCGCCGCGCAGCTTTGCCAAGCCCAATTCCCAGTTTATCTGCGCGCCTTCGATCCACCAGCGAACAAGCTTGCCGTCTTTCACATCTTTTTCGACGGCTTTAACGCCTGCAATTCCGACGCCCATATTGTTTCTGACCATTTCGTTAATTGAACTCTGCCGAGAAAGCTCCATCACGACATTCGGTTTGACGCCCGCAGCTGTAAAAAACTCGTCGAAAAGACGGCGTACGTTTCCGCCTTTTTCACCCAAAATCAAACGCTCTCCGGCAAGTGCAGCCGTGCTGATGACCTTTTGGGCTGCCTGTGGATGATTTGGGTTCGCGATGGCGACGATTTCATCGCTAAAAAGCAGCTCCGTGTGAATGTTCGCCGATTCGACCGGCAGACTAACGAAAGCAATATCCAAATCGCCCGACAAAATTCTGTCAATCAGTGCTTCGCTGGTACCTGAAACGACATTGACTTCAGCGTTTGGAAATTTCTTTTTGAGCTTATTCAAAATCTGCGGCAGATTCGTTGTAATGAAGTTTGACGATGCGCTTCCGATTCTTAATCGCCCGCGCTCGGCACCGGCGATTTCGGCTAATTCGGCGAGCGCCGCGTCGTGTTCACGCAAAATCGTGCGTGCGCGTTCGAGCAGGATTTCGCCCGCTTCGGTCAAAATTACGCGGCGCGGCGTGCGCGTAAAAATCGGCGAACCGACTTCGTTTTCAAGCTGCCGGATCTGCATCGAAATGGCGGCTTGCGTAACGTGAATTCGCTTGGCTCCGGCAGTAAAAGTTCTGGTTTCGGCTATGGCGACGAACGCCCTCAATTGTCTAATTTCCATTTTTGGGATTATTCATTGTTCACGGTTCGGTGTTTCCTCTATCAAGAAGCGTTTTTAACTCAAAGAAAATTTTTCTTCAGAGATTTGCTACGAGCGACGAACAACGGACCTTGAACATCAGCAAGAATTATCGCAAAGATAAAATCTTTTAGTTTTTATTATATGTCAAGCGCTTTTACAATAATTCCTGAAGTTTTTAATTTTTTGTGAGGTCGAAGCTCTAAACTTTAATGCCGAAAGCCGAAACAGTCAAAAATGCACAGCTGCGCGAGACAACTCTTGTCGCGCCGAATCTGTTTTTGGGAGTTGACGGAGGCGGCACTAAAACGCTGGCGGTTTTAACCGACGCGAATTTAAACGTTCTCGGCGAAGGCAAAACCGGAGTTTCAAATCCGCTGCGAGTGGGCGTCGAAACGGCTGTTGACAACATTGTAACGGCGATTGATCGCGCTTGCGACGCGGCGGATAAGCTTCGTTCGGAAATTGCTGCGTCGGAAATCGGTTTGGCGGGCGTGCGCCGCGCCGATATTCGCAGCCGTATGCGCGACCGCTTGATTTCGCGTCTCAGAATCAAAAAGCTCGAAGTTTATACCGATGCCG
The DNA here is from genome assembly GCA_030863175.1 of Acidobacteriota bacterium. Lineage (GTDB taxonomy): Bacteria > Acidobacteriota > Blastocatellia > Pyrinomonadales > Pyrinomonadaceae > JALZCH01. The sequence goes on from JALZCH010000105.1 coordinate 40,341, forward strand.
AAATCGCGCTTTACGGGGCGACCGACGGCAAAGCCGGTCTGGTCGTTATCGCCGGAACGGGTTCGATTTGCTGCGGGCGCAATGATAAAGGCGAATTTGCGTCGGCGGGCGGCTGGGGACCGCTCGCCGGAGACGAAGGCGGCGGCGCTGGTATTGCGCGCCGTGCGCTGCAAGCTGTGGCAAAAGCGTCCGATGGACGAGCGCCGAAAACGGTTTTGAGCGATTTGGCTTGCGACTATTTCCGCGCCTCGTCGCCCGAAGACATCGCAATGGCAATTTACGCGCCGACCATGACCAACGACCGCATTGCGGGGTTTGCGCGCTTTGTCATTCAAGCCGCTCGCGACGGCGACAAAGTCGCGCTTCGGCTGCTCGACGAGGCGGGCTGCGAGCTTGGCTTGGCGGCGAACGCGGTGATTAAAAAACTAAAGCTCGAAGATGAAAGATTCCAAATCGCATATGTCGGCGGTGTGTTTGCAGCTAAAGAATTAATTTTCGAGCCGCTTTTGAGAAAAGTTCAGGAGCTGGCGCCCAAAGCTTATCTCGCTCCGCCGCAGCTTTCGCCCGCCGTCGCCGCAGCGAAGATGGCGATTGCCAAATTTAAAACGGCGAAAAAATAAAATCCGCTGTTTTCAGGCTATGCGATGAAATTTTGTTTCATTTATTTACCCATTGCTTCCTTGACACCTACTCTTTCCACACCTAAACTTTTTAGCCAAGAGACACTGTTTTTTCAGCTCGAAAAAATTTCCGTTTAGCTGTGAATCTCCCGAATTATTTAACTCTGACGCGCATTATTATCGTCCCGATGCTGGTCGTCGTTCTGCTGACGCCGCTTGCCGAGGGCATTTTCGGATGGACGCGCTATTCGCTGGCGATTGTTCTTTTTCTCGCCGCCGCTTTCACGGATTTTTTCGACGGACATTTGGCGCGCCGGCGCAATCAAGTCTCAAAGCTCGGAATTCTGCTCGATCCTGTTGCCGATAAATTACTTGTTTGCGCTGCGCTGGTTGCGCTGGTTGAAAAACAACTCGCTCCGGCTTGGATGACGGTAATTATTTTGGGGCGCGAATTCGCCGTAACTGGTTTGCGCTCGATTGCCGCGAGCGAAGGGCTTGTAATTTCGGCGAATATGACCGGAAAAATCAAGATGTGGGCGCAATGCACCGCAATTGTTTCGCTAATGGTTATCGGCGCTAACACGCTTTCCAACACGGTCAATCCGGGCGCGGTTTTGCCGACGTTTCGCTTTTGGCAGGCGAGCGAGTTTCAAACGGCTTTCGAGCATCTTTCGAGATTTTCTCTGACTCCCGATGATTGGCGCGTTTTCGGTTTTCTGGTCGGATACGCCGCGCTTTGGACAGCCGTCGTCACCTCGCTTTGGTCAATGTACGAATATTTCACGCTTTTCCGCCGCGCTCAAAAAAAACTCGAAACCGCGCAGCCTGAAGTTCAGGCTTTCGAATCAAGAATCTAATAATCTTCAGAATATTCAGCCAGCAGTAGATAAATTGAGTCAGAAGTGCGTCGGTTATTCTAGCAGGCTTTGATTACAAGCTCTTCAATAGAAACTCAACGAATTGAAATAAAAACACGAACCGTGCCTGACGGCATCGGTTCGTGCGTTAAAGTTTGACTAAATTTTATTGAAGCTCGACATAATCGCCGGTGTGAATTTCCTGCGCGTTCTGCGTGATGAGAACAGTTGCCGTGCGCCCCGTTACATTGAGAACGACGACTTCACCGACAATCTTACGTGGCATTTCAGGTCGGCGGCGTTTTACGTCTTTGGTCGAAGCAATTGCGCCGCGCGCGTTTTCGCCTTTTTTGCGCGGGGCTTGATTTGAGAATTTGCCGCCGCGAAAAGCGTCCGACTCAAATCCCATATCTTCCGGTCGCACAATTTCCTGTTGGCTTTCTCGCTGCGCAACTTTCGGTGTTCCGACGCGGCGCCAAATCGTTAGATAATCTCCGACTTTAACGCCGTCTTCAACGCCCAGATCAATATAAACAACCTGGTCGCGGGCGAGAGTTTCCTGCCCGTCGCGCGCCAAAACAATTCTGCCGTTAACTTTTCCGTTCGGGTCGCGGAAACGGTCGAGCGGTTGAAACTGCCGCGCTTGCGGCGCAAAACGCTGCTGTTCCGGGACGAGAAGATCGCCGAGCAAAACGTTGTCGCACGAATAATCAATCAAAGCGACAGAAGTTTCCGATTTAACGCGCACAATTCGTAATGAAGCTACTTCCTGCACGTAAATTCCTAAATCGCCTTTACGCGAAAAAACTGAGCGGACGTGACCGCGCGGTCGTGTGACGGTGTAACGGGCGTTTTCGACTGCTCCGGCGTTTGCTCCGAAATTGAGATAAACATAATCGCCTTCTGCGTAGACGTTCTGTTCCTGTTCCTGTTCGCCGCCGACAATTTCATAACGCGTGTTGACCGGCGCATCCTGGATGTAACCGGCGCAGCGCAGATTATTTCCCTTAGCGATGGGCGCGGCGGTGCTTGAACTTTGAGCATTTGCGAAATTAGCGGAAACGAGCAGCAGGGCGGTAAAAAATGTAACGAGAGAAAATCTGACTTTCACTTTTGATCTCCTTTTGACAGCAGTGGAATTAGAGAGGGATGCGATTTCGATAAGGTGAAAAGATTTTGCGAGACACTTCTCGCAATCTTTTTTATCCTACTTTTTCAAATCGAAAAAGGTCAACAGTTATTTTCAATATTAAACAATTGCCAACGCAAATCTCGATAAAAAGGCTCGAATTTGTCGAGCCTTTTTGAAATTAAGAATGCTAAATTGTATCGCCCGCTTTGGAATCTTCGTCAAGCTCAAAACGGTCGCGGTCGCGCCGCTGCATTTTATCCAGAAGATCAATTTCCTGATTGTCCTCGAAAGTAAAGCCCATTGCGGCGGCGTTTGCTTCGGTATCGGATTGATCGGGCGTCGGATTATGACCGCCGACCGATTCCGCGCCGTCATCGTCGGCTTCTTCCCATTCGGCGTCAATGTCACCGCCCGAGGTGACGGGCGATTGCACGCTGGCTTCAAAACGCTCCTCCAATTCATCGGGCGCGCGTGGCGCGCGGTCAATTTCCTCATTGATAAATTGTTCCATTTCCGGATTCGGCACGTCGTCTTTGTAAAATTCGTATGGTTTTCCTTGGCTCATTCAAATATTCTCCTTGCTTAGATTTTGGCTTTGTTGCCAAAATCTTGCAACCCGTTTGTCGGTAAATTATTTAAACCGCGCTTCAATCATATCACCGCGTTTTTCGCCGTGATGCTGTGTTAACAACGGATAGGTTTCCATAACGGGAGGAAGATTTTCGATTTCAAGCAATTTTTCGGCATCCAGAATTTCGCTTTCCTCGCCTTCAATTTCCATAAAAAGCCCGAACGGCAATTCATCTAAAACGACTTCGACGTTTTTTAATTGCCAGGTTTGACGGCGTTTTTCATAAACGAGAGCGGGGCGATAACCGAGATTTTTGAGAATTTCGGTTATCGTTTCGGCATCGCCGATTTCGGTTTCGTATTCGATTTGCTGCTTGATGGCTGATTCTGACGGCTGGCGCTGTTTGTAAGTTAAAAGAATTTTCTTCTCGGTTTTTCTGACGCGCAGTGCGGCGCTTTTGAAATTGAGAAAACCGCCACCGAACAAGATGTTTTCTTCAAAATCTTCGCCTTCAAAACTCGCTTCCGTTTCCTGCAAGCGCCGCAAAATCTGTTCGCGCTCCTCCGCAGTCAGACGGTATTTTTTCTCGATTTCAATTGCCATTTCGCATTAAGCCTGCCGAATCCATTTTAGCACTTCGGGAATCGTCGCCTTTTTGCCGTACATCAACATTCCAATCCGGTAAGCGCGAGCGGCAATCCAGATGAGTCCGAAAATCGTCGCCAGATTAATCAAAATCGAAAGCAGAACCTGCCATAACTGAGGCGTTTGAATCGCCATTCGCACCGGCATCACAATCGGCGAGACGAACGGCGCAATCGAAAGCCAGAAAGCGAAATCCGAATTCGGGCTGCGGATGACCGGAAACGCCGAATAAAGCGCCATCAAAAGCAGCAGAATCGGCGGAAACGCAAGTTGCCCGCCCTCCTGCACCGTCGTCACCATCGAGCCGATCAGCGCGTAAATCGTCGCATAAGTAAAAAACCCCAAAAGGAAAAAGATGAACAATCCGACAACGAAAAACGGCGAAAGATGCGGAAAAGAAATGTCCAAGCCGCCTCGTTGAAACTGCGAAATGCCGTAAATTCCCAAGATCGCAGCCGAAACAACCCAGATTCCAAGCTGCGTCAAAGCGACTAGACCGACGCCGACCAGCTTGCCCATCATCAACGTAAATGGACGCGCCGAAGAAAATAAGATTTCGGCAATCCTTGTTTCCTTTTCCTCAACAACGGCGCCCAAAATTGTCTGCCCGTAAATTGCCAGAACAAGGTAGATAAGCAAAGCGACAACGAACAATAACAGGAAGCTTTCACCCGAATCATCCGAAACGCCGGTTTCAGTTACGCGCTTTGTAGTCAGATTTACTTCGCGGTTGATGTCTTCCAATTTTTCGCGGCTCAGATTTGCATCCGACAATCTGACCTCGCGGACGGCGTTATTTAATGCATCCTGGATTCTTTCCTGGGCAATAAAATCCGAGGTGTTCCGAGCGTAAAGCTCAAAATCAGCTTGCTCGAAATTCGGCGGAATGACGACGTAAACATCGAGGCTTTGGTCAATCAGCCGCGCATCAAGTTCGCGGCGGATTTGTTCAAGCGATTTGTCGCCGATTCTGACTTCTTCGACCAGAAACCTTCCGCCTAATTGCTCGGCGGCTTGTCGAGCGCGTTCCTGTTGCGATTGATTGACGCTGTTTGCAATCGCGTCGCGCGAATCCTGCTTTTCGCGTTTACCGCTCGTTAAAAGCGAAGCTGAGACCGGCGTGAACAATTTTCCGCTCTGGTCAACAATCCCGACGCGCACGGCGTCGCCTTCAATCGAAAAAATCAACGCCGGAACAACCATAAAACCGATTGACATCAACGGTGCCAGAAGCGTTCCGATAATAAACGTTTTCGCCCAAACGAGCTTTAAATATTCACGCTTAACGACAGCCCAGAATTTACGCATTGCCGATTCGCTCCTTCACTTTTTCGATAAAAATGTCGTTCAAACTTGGTTCGATTAACTCAAATTTGGTAATTGTCGCGCCTGATGCGATTAAATTTTTCAACAGAATCTGCGGATCGGCGTTTTCTTGCAGCAGGATTTCCAGTTCGTCCGAATGCGTCGTAACTTTTGCCACTAAATCTTCGTCATTTAAAGCTCCGTTGCCTCCTGTCGCTCGAACCGCAACAAGATTGCGGGTAAAGCTTGATTTAACTTCTCGAAGACTCCCGCCGAGAACCATTTTTGAGCGGTTTATTAAAATAATGTCGTCGCATAAACGCTCGGCTGTTTCCATCAAATGTGTTGAGAAAATAATCGTTTTTCCGGCGGCTTTTAATTCGAGCACGATTTCTATCAAAAGCTCGACGTTAACGGGATCGAGACCGGAAAAAGGTTCGTCCAAAATGATCAAATCCGGGTCGTGCAGAACGGCGGAAATAAACTGGATTTTCTGCTGCATTCCTTTCGACAAATCTGCGGCTTTTTTTGTTTTCCACTCTTTTAAGCCGACTCGTTCGAGCCAAAAATCCATCCGCTCGTCTGCTTGTTTGCCGGGCAGGTTTTTGAGCGAAGCGAAATAACGAAGCTGGTCAACGATTCGCATTTTGCGGTAAAGCCCGCGCTCTTCGGGCAAATAACCGATGCGGTCCTGCAAATCGGGCGAAACTCCGCGCTCGCCGAACAATTCGATTTCGCCCGAATCCGGCGCGGTAATTCCGACAATCATTCGAATCGTGGAAGTTTTGCCAGCGCCGTTTGGACCGAGAAAACCGAAAATGCGTCCGGCGCGGACGTTAAAACTCAAGTCGTCAACCGCAGTGAAGTCACCGTATTGCTTGGTCACGTTTTTTAAACGAAGCGTGATTTCCTGTTCGTTCATTTTTTTATTATGCCGTTTTTAGGCAAGCGAAAGCTCAAAATCCGTCTTTCCGCCTGAGATTGTCAAGTCAGGACGTTCTGTTGTAGTTTCAAGGCGTCCGATTTTTAATACAAAGGAAAATTTCAAATGTTAAAAAAGTCTTGTTTATTGCTTCCAATCTTTTTGCTGCTCTTCGGCGCAGCATTCGGACAAAAAACCAAACCGCAGCCGACGGATAAAAAACCGCGCAATGTCATTGATTTTCTGCTACTTCTGCCGAAAAACTACGTCGGAAATTATACGGCTGCCAATCGCCAAAAATACTTAAAAGAAAACGGCACGACCGACACGGCAAACGGTTATCTGCAATTTTTTGGAAACGGCGAAATCGATCCGTTTGTTGTCGTCGCGATTTTCAAAAAAGACGACGGAAATTATTTAATCACAACTTCCGTCTCCGGCTCAGACCGACAAAAGTACTATTTTCTCGATTACGACGGCAAAAAGTTTGTTGACGCAGCAAAACGAGTTTTACCCGCCGATTTCGGGACGAATAAATTTCAGGAAGGCTACACGTGCGAACTGCCGCGGTTTAACCGGACAATCAACTGCCGAGACAACGACGGTAAACTGACTTATCTCGGCTGGACGGGCAAGGAGTTTGTCATCGAATAAAATTTAAATGCCGAACAGCATTTTAAAGCCCGCGATGATTAAAACAATTGCCAAAAGCCGCCGAATCATCGGATTTCCCAAACGGCGGCTGCCGAGCTCCGAGCCGATAAATCCGCCCGCAACCGCCGCGATTGCCCAATAGGGGATTTGCGGTGGAAGCGTCGGAATCGTGGAAATTTGCCCTAAAAGTCCGGCGATTGAATTAAAGAAAATAAACATTGCCGAAATGCCCGAAGCTTTTTTGGTTTCAGCCCAATGCGTAATAATCAGCAGCGGGCTGAGAAAAATCCCGCCGCCGACGCCCGTCAAACCGGACAGAAGTCCGATTAAAATTCCGGGAACTATCGCCAGCCAGAGCGGAAATTTTCGTATTTCTTCCGCCCCGACGTTTTTGATTTCAAAAAAGAATCTCGTCGCCGCAAAAAGCAAAACCAAGCCGACAATCGGTTTGTAAATTTGGGTCGAAAGCTGAATTGCGCCCCCGATAAACGCAAAAGGAATCGCGGGCAGACCGAAACAAAGAAATGTGCGCCAATCAAAAGCTCGCGCGCGGTAAAATTTGACGGTTGCGATTGAAGCGACAAGAATGTTTAAAACCAGCGCGGTCGGCTTCATCGTTGCAGGAACTACTCCGAACAAAGCCATCGCAGCCAGATAACCGCTCGCTCCCGCGTGACCCACCGACGAATACAAAATGGCAGCCGAGAAAATTAAAAGAGTTAGAAAGATTATGCTCTCGGTTTCCACGATTAATATAAAACTCTGGTTTTGATTGTGCCTTTAACAGCTTTTAGGATTTCGAAAGCCTCGCTCGAAAGCTGCGTGTCAACGTCAAGAATTACATAGCCGATTTCTTCGTTTGTTTTCAAATATTGCCCCAAAATATTGATTCCGCGAGATGAGAGCCGCGAGTTTATTTCGCCGAGCACGCCCGGAATGTTTTGGTGAATGTGTAAAATGCGGTGCGCGTTTTCCTGTCGCGGAAGATTAACGGGCGGTACCGTGTGCGAACCGTCGGACGCGCCGGTTTCGAGAAAATTTATTAATTTTGCGGTCACGTCCAAACCGATGCTGTGTTGCGCTTCTTCGGTCGAGCCGCCGATGTGCGGCGTTAAAATCACGTTCGGCAGATTTTGCAGCTCGGTTTCAAACACATCGCCGTTTTTTTCCGGTTCTTCTGGGAAAACATCAACCGCCGCTCCGGCAAGCAAGCGGTTTTCGAGATAAAAACGGAGAGCTTTTAAATCAACGACATCGCCCCGACTATAATTGAGCAGCAAACTTCCTTTCCGAAAATGCCGCAGCGTTTCGGCGTTAATCATATTTCGCGTTGTCTGATTGCTCGGAACGTGAAGGGTAACGATATGCGAGCTTTTCAGAAGCTCGGTTAAATCTCGCACCTGCTTAGCATTGCCGTGCGGTAGTTTCGTTAAGATGTCGTAATAAATAACGTTCATTCCAAGAGCCTCAGCCATGACCGAAACCTGCGAACCGATATTTCCGTAACCGATGATTCCAAGAGTTTTGCCACGCAATTCGTAACTTCCGGCGGCGTCTTTGAGCCACACGCCGCGATGCGCCGCCGCATTTTTATCAGCGATTTTTCGGATTAGCATCACGCAAAGACCGATTATCAGTTCGGCGACCGAGCGTGTGTTTGAATACGGCGCATTGAAAACGGCAACACCGCGTTCGGTCGCGGCTTTTAAATTGACCTGATTGACGCCGATGCAGAAACAGCCGACGCCGAGCAGCCGGTCGGCGGCGGCGAGAACGCTTTCCGTAAGCTGCGTTTTCGAGCGAATACCCAAAATATGCGTGCCGCGAATCTGTTCGATTAAATCTCGTTCGCCGAGAGCGCCCGAAAGCCTTTTGATTTCGGTGTAACCGTGCTGCCGAAATTCATCAGCCGCCGAATCGGAGATATTTTCGACGAGCAGAATTTTTATTTTATTTCTCGGATAAGACGTTTCTCTGTTTTGCATAAAAATCAATCGTTAAATAACAATAATTCACTCTGCGACTTTATATTTTTTCTTTATTTTCAAATTGTTTTCCGATAATTCGCCTCTTTGACCTGAAATGTTTTTATACAACGAACGGCGGCGGAAGGACAAAGTTGAATTATAGAATAAATTAGCTTAAAATCCGCTTTTATTGATTTAATCGCTCTAATCTCACTTTAAAGAGAAAAAACAACATGAAACCTGACTTTTGCTCGCCGCTCACCAGCGCAGCTCTGCGTTTGCCACTTTCAATAGAAACAATTTTCCCCCGCTTGTTTTCGGTAAATTACTTAAACGCTTTGTCGCCAGAAATTCGAGTCCCATCATCAGGGCTGGATTGCGGCGTTCTGCTCGATTTTTCTCCACAATTCTTTATTCAAATTGATTAAAACTCAGAAAACTTATGTTTCAAAAAAATCTCAACAACCTCTCGCAAACGGCAGCGATTTTCGCTCTGCTGCTGTTTTGCTCGGCTTTTTTCACTCAAATGGCTTTTGCCGTCGGCGTCTGTTCGAATGTGACGGTCAGGGCAGGCTCGCTTGTTCCGGTCGGAATCTTTCCGCGCGCAATCGCAACTGCCGATCTTGACGGCGACGGGGATTTGGATATGGCGGTCGCCAACGCCGGCAGCGGCGGCTTCAACAGCACGGTCGGTTCGGTCTCGATTTTGCTCAACGATGGAGCCGGTAATTTTTTGCCCGGCACAACTCTTAACCCTAATCTGTCGGCGCAAGCGGTAGCCGTTGCAGATTTTAATTCCGACGGAATCAGCGATTTGGTAGTCGGCGGCGGAAGCAGCAACAGCAGCGGCGGAATAACCGTCGGACTGGCAATTTACTACGGAAACGGGAACGGCAATTTCGGCTTCCCGATTTTAATTAATACGACTACCACTGTTAATTCCCTCGCAACTACTGATTTAAACCGCGACGGTTTGCCGGATATTATTGCGGCGACGGCTGGCAATGCGGTTCTCTCATTCACAAACACGGGCAACGATTTTGCCCTGAGCGGTACAACGAGCGTCGGCAATAATCCGCGCTCGATGGTAGTCGCTGATTTTAACGGTGACGGAATTCCGGACGCCGTAACCGCAAATCAAGGCACCAATAACCTTTCAGTTCTTTACGGGCAAGCAAACGGCACTTTCGCAGTTGCCCTAAATCTGCCCGCCGTTGCCGGTAATGCGTCAATCACTCCAGCGACTCTCGCTGCCGGCGATCTGAATGGCGACAATCGAATTGATTTGGTTGTCGGCGGTAGTGGTGGTTCATCAAGTCTAATGATTTTTCTCAACAACGGCTCAAGCGGGTTTGCCCCTCCAACTAACTTTAGTGCTCAGTTCAATTCGTCTTCAGTGCAAGGATTGCTGCTCGGCAGATTTTTCGGCGAAAACAAACTGGACGTGGCTGTTATTACAAGCGGCTCATTCAGCGACGAGCCGGGACGCGTAGTCATTTATCGCGGTTTGGCGAACGGCAATTTCGACGCAAACGTCCAGTTCACGTTTCCGACCGGAAACGCGCCAGCTGGCGGAGCAACCGCCGATTTTAATAACGACGGGCGACCAGACATCGCGACGGCTAATTCCGGCTCCAACAATGTGGCAGTTCTTTTGAGCAACAGTCAGGGCGGTTTGGGAGCCAGACAAACGCTGCTCGGCGTTCAACCGAGTTCGGTAATCGCTGCTGATTTTAACGGCGATGGTTTTCTCGATGCGGTCGTCAGCGGGTCTTCTTCAGGCTCTTCGCAAGTTTTGACATTTTATCTCGGCGATGCCAACGGTAATTTTGGTCCGCCGCAAAGCATACCGATCGTCAACAGCGCCGCTGGTCAGTTTTTGGCAGCCGATCTTAACAACGATTCAAGGCTCGATTTGATCGCGTACGGGGCGACTAATTTCGGCTCCGTCAATACCTTTACGGTTTATATCAATAACGGGTCGTCTATGCCGTTCAACGTCCTTCCGCCGCCTTCTTATAATTTTACGGGCGTTCCGACCAGCGCCGCGCTCGGCGATTTTAACGGCGACGGAAGGCGGGACATTATCGCCGCGCTTTCGAACAATTCGGTCGGACTTCTGCTCGGAGGCGCAAACGGCACTTTCGTTCAATCGCAGACGAGCTTTGCCGTCGGCATTCAACCGTCCGCGATTACGGTCGGAGACTTCAACGGCGATAATTTTCTCGACGCTGCAATCGCCGGATCAAATTCAAATACCTCAAGCAGTTCGGTGATAATTTTGTTCGGAAACGGCGCCGGAAACTTTACGAGCAGTTCAGCGCCGATCACGGTCTTGAACAGCCCGAACGGAATTGTCAACGGCGATTTTAACGGCGACGGGCGGCTTGACCTTGCCGTTTCAAGCACTGGCAATTTTAGCGGATCGAACAGCTTCATTTCGATTTTATTCGGCACCGGCGACGGCAGATTCGGAAACCCGGTTGTTTACACTGTCGGGTCAAACGCGCGCAGCCTGCGCGTCGGCGATTTTAACGGCGATTCCCGCCCCGATTTAGCGGTGGCAAATCGCTCTTCAAACACAGTTTCGCTTTTAATCAACAGCGGAAGTGGCTCGTTTTCGCAAACTTTGAATTATTTGAGCGGCATTCTTCCAAACGCGATTGACATCGGCGATTTCAATCGTGACCGAAGACTTGACGTTATTGCGGCAAATCAAATCGGAGCGACCCTTTTCGGTTTCGCTCCGGGAACGCTTTCGATTTTGACAAACAGTTGCAGAGAAGCCATCACAAAAACCGATTACGATGGCGACGGGCGAACGGATTTTGCAGTTTTCCGCCCTGCTTCCGGCACCTGGTTTGTCACCAGCAACGGCGTTGATTACATTCAACGTCAATTCGGAGCGGGCGAGGACATTCCGGTTCAAGCCGATTATGATGGCGACGGCGAAACGGATATTGCTGTTTACCGCCCTTCGACGCGCACCTGGTACGTTCTGAGAAGCAGTACAAATAGCCCGCGCGCCGTTCAATGGGGCGCTGCCGGAGATATTCCAGTTCCCGGCGATTATAACGGCGACGGTCGCGCTGACATTGCTGTCTTTCGCCCTTCAAACGGAACTTGGTACATTTTGCCGAATTTTACGCCATCGCAATTTCTGGCTCTTCGCTGGGGACAGACCGGCGATGTTCCGGTTCAAGCCGATTATGACGGCGACGGGAGAACCGATTTAGCTGTCTTTCGCGCCGGAACCTGGTTTATTCAGAACAGCTCGAACAACAGTTTCCGCGCTCAACAATTCGGTCTGGCATCGGATATTCCGCTCGTGGGCGATTATGACGGAGACGGAAAATCCGATTTAGCCGTTTTCCGCGGCGGCAATTGGTTCTTGTTGCTCAGCGCGACGAATGCGTTTCGAGGCGAAAACTTCGGGCTGGCAACCGACCGACCGCAGCCGGGCGATTATGACGGCGACGGGCGAACCGATTTAGCCGTGTACCGCGATGGCGCTTGGTATGTCCGACAAAGCTCAAACAATACGTTCCGCGCTGTTATCTTTGGGACCGCCAGCGACGTTCCGGTCGCATCAACCAATCGGATTCAATAATTCGATTGAAATTTAATTGGCGGCGATAAACTATCCGTTCCAAAAGAAAAAGGCACTTTGGTTTTAATCAACCAAAGTGCCTTTTTCTCACAAATAAAGAAGCATCTTTCGTTTGGCAGCGAGTCAGCTTTCAGCTAAACGAATCCGCTTTGTATTTTATGAACTTGCCGGAGCAACTTTCCGCGATACTTCCGTTTCGCTTGCCAATGAGATTTCGTCCGCATCCTCAGCGAGCAAAGCTTCGTCAACGAGCTTTTTCTGTTCAAGCTCGTGAATCACATAAGAACCGGTCGCGGGCGAACCTGATGCCGAACGTCCGACGAAACGCGGTTCGGCATTCATCAAGCCGCGCAAGCGGTCGGCGACGAAATGCCAAGCGCCCATATTTTGCGGCTCTTCCTGACACCAAATAAGCTGGCTGGCGTTCGGATATGTAGCGAAAATTTCCTGCAGGGCAGTTTTCGGGAACGGATAGAACTGTTCGAGCCGTACAATCGCCACTCGTTCGTCACCCGATTTTTGGCGGGCGGTCGCCAGATCGTAAAAAACTTTGCCCGAACACAAAACAATTCGTTTGACTTTGCTTCGGTCTTTAACGTTAGCGTCGTCAATTACGGGCTGAAAACCGCCAGTAGTCAATTCCTGAACTGTTGAACTTGCTGCCGGAAGCCGGAGCAGGCTTTTCGGCGTCATTACAATCAGCGGTCGAGCGATTTCCTGTTTGACCTGTCTGCGGAGCAAATGGAAATACTGCGCCGGAGTCGTGGGATAACAAACCTGCAAATTGTTTTCGGCGCAAAGCTGCAAATAGCGTTCGAGCCGTGCTGAAGAGTGTTCCGGTCCCTGACCTTCGTAACCGTGCGGCAAAAGCATTACGAGCCGGTTGGTTTGACCCCATTTGTCTTCTGAAGCGGCGATGTACTGATCAATAATCACCTGAGCGCCGTTTGAAAAATCGCCGAATTGCGCTTCCCACAAGACAAGCGCGTTTTGAGATTCGAGCGCATAGCCGTATTCAAAACCGAGAACTCCCTGTTCGGATAATGAGCTGTCGAAAACCTGAAAAATTGCCCGGCTATTTTCATCGGAACGAATTTCGGCGAGTGGAGACCATTGTTCACCGGTTTCGGTGTCGTACATAATCGCGTGGCGATGCGAAAACGTCCCGCGCCCGACATCCTGACCCGAAAGACGCACCGGAAAACCTTCCTGCACGAGCGACCCGAATGCAATAGCTTCGGCAAACGCCCAATCCATCGCCACCTCACCTGCGCCCATTTTGGCACGCCGCGTGAGCTGACTGACCATTTTCGGGTTGATGTGAAAACCTTCCGGCACGAGCGAGATTTTATCGCCCATTTGTCTGACAGTTTCAGCCGTGACCGGGGTTTCAAAAACGGCGGAGCCGTCTTCGTCGCCTTTCGGCGGTTTAAGTTCGGCTTTGGCGGTTTTCGCGGAAACCAGATCTTTGGCGCGTTTTAAAATCTGCTCGTAACGTCCGATGACATCTGCAGTCATCGCTTCGAGCTCTTCCGGCGTTATTGTTTTTTCACGAATTAACTGATCGGTGTAAAGCTGGCGAACTCCAGGATGCGCTTTAACACGCGCGTACATTAGCGGCTGAGTGTAAGTCGGCTCGTCGCCTTCGTTGTGTCCTAACCGACGGAATCCAACTACATCCAGAACCACGTCTTTGTTAAATTCCTGGCGGTATTCAAGCGCGATTTGTACAGTGCGGAAAGCGGCTTCAGGATCATCGCCGTTGATGTGGAAAATCGGAGTCTGCGTCATCTTGGCGATGTCGGTCGAATAAATTGTCGAACGCGACGCTTCCGGCGAAGTTGTGAAACCGATTTGATTGTTGATGACAATGTGAATCGTGCCGCCGACGCGATAGCCTTTTAAATCTGCAAGCTGAAGCGTTTCCATCACAATTCCCTGCCCGGCAAAAGCCGCGTCGCCGTGCATCAAAATCGGCAAAACATGGTCAATTGCATCTTCACGCGGGAGTTTTTCACCGTGCATCAAATCATCCTGCCGCGCTCTTGTCATTCCTTCGACAACAGGATCAACAAATTCCAAATGGCTCGGATTTGACGAAAGATTTATCGTGACTTCTCTATCGTTGCAAATTTTGTGTGTTGTAGCGCCCTGATGGTATTTCACGTCGCCTTCGTCAGCCGGAAAAGCCGGATGCGAAGAACCTTCGAAAACCGTGAAAATGCGTTCAGCCATCGGGTTTTTGTCGAAATCGCCGACGATGTTTGCAAGCACGTTCAAGCGCCCGCGGTGCGCCATTCCCATATAAAAATCGGTGACGCCGCGCCCTGCTGCGGATTTAACGAGCTGGTCCAGCATAGGAATGACGGTTTCGCAGCCCTCAAGCGAAAAGCGTTTTTGTCCGAGATATTTCGTGTGCAAAAACCGCTCGAACTGCTCGCCCTCAATAAGCTTTAACAGCAGCTCTTTTTTGGTTTCCGACGAAAGTGGTTCGCCGTCAACGAATTGCTGCCGAATGCGTTCGCGTAGCCACGCCTTTTCTACTTTGCTTTGAATGTGGCGGTATTCGATGCCGACTTTTCCGCAGTAGGCGCGGCGCATAATATCTAGAATCTCACGTAACGGCAAAACGTCGCTGCCGTGCAGCCCTCCGGTGATAAATTCGCGGTCCAAATCCCAAATGGTCAAATTGTAATCTTCCAAATCAAGCTCGACGTCGCCTTTGTGCGGAGCCATATCGAGTGGATCAATGTCCGCGATCAAATGCCCGCGCGTGCGATAGGCGTTGATTAATTCGATAACTTTTGCCTGTTTGAGATTCTGCTCTCGCGAATGATCTGCGCCGAAAATCGTCGGGTTAAAATCTTTCGCCCAGCGCAAGGGCGCGAAACGAATCCCCAAATCACTAAAAATCTGGTTGTAAAAATTGTGTTCACCGAGAAGTGATTGATGAATATGCGCGAGCAGCAGACCGCTTTCCGCGCCCTGAATAATCCGGTGATCGTAAGTCGAAGAAACGTTGATGATTTTCGAGATGCCGAGCTGCGAAAGAGCAGCGTCGGTCATTGCTGAATATTCTGCCGGATATTCAATTGCGCCCGTAGCAATGATAATGCTTTGACCGGGCATCAAACGTGGCTGCGAAGCGACGGTGCCGATTGTACCGGGATTTGTGAGCGAAACGGTGGTGCCCTGGAAATCTGCGATTTCCAATTTGTTATCGCGGGCGCGCTTTACCTTATCGTCGTAAGCTGCCAGAAATTCGGCAAAGTTCATCCGATTCGCAGCTTTGATATTTGGTACGAGCAGATTGCGCGAGCCGTCTTTCTTCTCAACGTCAATCGCCAAACCGATATTGACATCCGTGCGGTTCAGACGTGAAGGCTTGCCATCAACGATTCCGTAACCGTCATTCAAATTCGGATAAGCCTGCAAAGCTTTGACAATCGCCCAAGCGATGATATGCGTGTAGGAAACTTTTTTTCCGCGCGGTTTGAGAAAATCGTTGATGATTTTGCGATTTTCGTCCAAAAGCCTGACCGGAATCTGACGGTTTGAAGTCGCCGTCGGAACAGTCAAACTTTCTTCCATATTATCGACAATCTTTTTCGCGGCTCCGATTATCGCTCTAACTTCAACGCCTTCGCCAACTTGAACCGTAGTTTGCGGTTTAGCGGTTTCGGTCACAGTTTGAGGCTTTTTGCTTTCGACTTTTGACGCCGCTCCGCCGTTCGTCGAAGCTGTTTGCGGCGCGGCAGCTTGCGTTTTTTGGGTTGCTGCGCCTGCTCTGTTCGTATTTCCATCAACTTTAGCACTGCCGTTTAATAAATCGGCGAAGTAGTCGCGCCAAGTCTCGTCAACCAAATTCGGATCGGTTCTGTAACGGTTTAACAAACCTTCAACGTAGGTCGCGTTGGCGCCGAAATTATCGGCAATAAATTCGGATAAATTATCTGTTTTCTGTTCGCTCGCCATTTTATAACCTCGAATGAAATTATCGTTATTTTAAAACATTTTCGTTTAACTCTCTAGACTATCACCTTTGAAGCGAATACTAACCTCAAATATGTCTAATTGGACATTACAGTTGTATTTTCCTTGCTGGAATTATTTCGGGAAAGTAAGAACGACGACTCTCACTCTGTTACCGGCTAAAAAGTTATTTTCTAATTCCAGTATTAGATTTTCAATATTATCCATCTTCTAAAAGCATTCAGCTTTTATGCCCGAAAAACAAAGATATGAAGTAGCTTGTTTTCTGTTTATGCAATGTCGAACAAGCTATTGGAAGCGAGGCGCAGAGACGTATTTTCTTATCTGTTAAGAGGCTTGCGCGTCAACTCAGTAGTTACCGGGTTTGTAGATCAAAATTCTGCTAAATCAAGAAACCGCTCCGCCGCAGCTTGAACCTGCGCCCGCGGTACACCCGAAGCAATGGGCAGCGGTTTTGATTGTTCTGTTCGCAAATTTTTCCGGTTCAAAATCGAAAATCGTCTGCGGCAGATTTTCATCAACCGGAATTTCGAGCATTTGATTGAAATCGCAGTCGAATATTTTTCCCATCCAATCAACGCTGATCAAATTGCGGCACATCAAGCCGGAAACCGTTGCCGAATTAAATGCGTTGACAAGCTTTGTCATATAACGCTCTTCGTTGCCGGAGCGACGCAAATAATCGAGAAAACGCGCAATCGGCATATTCGTGATTGTGAAAAGATTATTGAAACGAACGCCGAAGCGCCCGTTTAATTCCCTTTTAAAATCGGCTTCAATCGCGTTTTGAGCGGGCGGAAGAAATGCGCCGACCGGGTTGTAAACCAAATTTAGAATAAGACCGCTTTCGCCGAATCCGTATCCGACCGAGTTTAATTTTCGGATGGCTTCGATTGATTTTTCAAAAACTCCCGCTCCGCGCTGGGCATCGGTTTGATTTGGCAGAAAATACGGCAGGCTCGAAACTACTTCGACAGCGTTTTGGGCAAAAAATTCGGGCAGATCTGTTTGATTTTCCTCAAACATCACGGTCAGGTTATGCCGCACCATCACTTTCGCATCCGTTTTTCTGGCTTCCGTAACTAAATAACGAAAATGCAGATTTAATTCGGGCGCGCCGCCCGTAATGTCCAGAACGGGAATCTTAAATCGCCGCAAAACATCGAGACACGCTTCGACTGTTTCGAGCGACATAATTTCGGTTCTCGTCGGCGAAGCGTCAACGTGGCAATGTTTGCAGGCTTGGTTGCAGAGCTTTCCGACATTGATCTGCAAAGTATCAATCTTTCCTGAGCGCAATTCCAAACCGTGTTTCGACAATTTCTCGTCAAAACCGATTGGCGAATTCGGGAAAATGCTCTTTCCATCGCGCCTTGTAATCTGTACTGTCGCGGTTGTCATTGATTACATTGAAACTTTGTCGTGTGCGTTGTGCGATTGAATGCCGTGAATAAGCGAGGCACCGCCGCGAATTGCCGACGCGAGATGAATTGCTTCGGTCATCTGCTCCATATTCGAGCCGTTTTCGAGACACGAATTTGTGTAAGCGTCAATGCAATACGGGCATTGGATGACAACAGAAACGGCTAAACCGATCAAAGCTTTTTCGCGTTTCGTCAATGCGCCTTCCTCCTGACACGCCGCGTACCAAGCCATAAATTTCTCGAATAAATCCGGTCGCTCGCGCCCGATTTCGCCGAAACGCGCCAAATCGTCTTCGTTGTAGTAATGCATAAATTTTATCTCGAAATACGAATCGCCTTTGTTTTGAGAATTACAAAACAAAGGCGATTTGCGCAACTTGAAATTTCCGGCTTCCAAGATTTCAATTATGAGCGCATTTTTTAATTAAATCTTGAAATTAAAGCTGATCTTTAGCGCAAAGCGAGACTCGCAAGAGCGGCAGGCGCGGCGATGTCTTCAAAACGCAAACCGTTTTCCGGGAACAAGAGTCCGACATCGGCGGCGTGCAGCGCACGCAAATCGTGACCGAGCGTTTCGTTGGAAATTTCTTCCAGACGGTCTTCGCCGAATCCTTCGCCGATGACGAGAAATTTGTCGAGCGCTGAATTTTCGTTCGCCAAACGGTCACGGTAATAAAGGAGCAAGCGATAAAGCTCGTCCTCTCGTTCTTCAGGTTCGCACAAAATCGAGCGGACAATCGCTGGCTGTTGATTATGAAGCAGGAGCGCGGTAAAACCGTCCGCCTGAGAACTGACAAGCAGCGAATCGCCGTTCGTCCGGGCTTTCGGAGACATCATCAGCCACTGCATTTCGCTCAAATGTCTCGGCAAAATCAATCCGACGTGCCAGCCCACATTTTCAAACAATTCTTCATATTCGCCCAAAACTTCGAGCTTAACGGCGACCGCGAAATAACGCGAGCGTTTACTAGCGTCAGGCAAGAGCGGCTGAAACGCCAGCCGCATTTCTTCCGGTCGAACGCCGAATGCGCGCTCCGCTTTCCAATTCAAGATCTCTTCGCGCTCTTTTGGCGTTTTCGGCTCTGTTTCGAGAGTCAAAATGCTCATCCGAGCCGAGTCCGCAGGCAGGCTCGCCGACCAGCGTTTTTGCCCTTGCAAACCGGCTTCCATTGCAGCTTCGCGCATAGCTGTCACCAATTCGTTCGGCTGCCAAATGTTTGCTTCATCAAAGCTCGGATGCAAAATGTTCGGCGCCAATTCAACTGTCGCCGCCCGCCGCAATGAAAAAGAGCGCCCGCTGCGTCCGAGGCTGACGACCGAAACGCTTTCGCGCCTCAAACCGACGGCGGCGCGAGGAAAATGCGGTTGAGTTAATTTATTAAACATTTTGGATTTTGAATTTTGGATTTTGGATTTTCCTCTGATTTTAGCGTTATTTTTGTCATTAACTTTAACTACGCTTTAATCCAAATTCTAAAATCCAAAATCCAAAATCGTCAGAATTCGCTATAAGATTTGCCTTCGAGAGATTGTTCCGTTGAACTGCTGCGTACGTTTACGACGCCTTGTTCGCCTTGAGCCAAGTTTGGGTCTTCGCCCATTTCGACCTGCCAATCCGCTTGATCGGTCATCGGATCAACAGGAAGTTCCTTGACGTATCCGGCTTCAACAAGTGCGTCGAGCGAAGACGGGAGTTTCCCTTTATCCGCCGCATATTGGTTGATCATTTTCCGCATTTGATAAAGATTATCTTTCAAAACGGTTTCGCGTGCGTGCTGAATCGTTTTCTGATACTGCGGAATCGCAATCGAAGCCAAAATAACGATGACAAACAACACAATCATCAACTCCAGCAAGGTAAAACCCTTTTGCGATTTTGGATTTCGGATTTTGGATTTTAAACTTCTCATTTCTTTTTTACTTGCTTGCGGATTTCAATCTAAAATCGCAAATCTAAAATCTAAAATTTAAAAGTCGCTGTATTTCGTGCCGTCGAGCGCTTCGCCATCGGCTGAAGAGCGAACGTCAAAAACGTTGATGTTGTCCCAATCGGTTGCGTCTTTGTCCTGATAACACGAACGAATTTGCCAATCGGATTCTCCGGTTATCGGATCAATCGGCATTTCGCGCAGGTAAACCTTTTTCTTTTCATCCGTCGCATCGAGCTTGGCAACATCGCTATAACTTCGATTAGTATTGCCCAGACCGATGCCGCCCTGACCACCCGGACCCAAAGCTTGACCGGCGCGCGGTCTGACCATCACGCCTTCAACCAAAACTTCGAGCGACGGCGGATAGCGGTCTAAATTTTCAACCTCAAAAATCTCGCAATCGGTAATCATTACACGCGTTCGCGGATCGAATCCCGCGCCTTGATTAAACACTGGAACTTGCGGACCGACGCCGCCCCCCGCCATACTGCCGACGCAGCTGCCGGCTGCATCGCGCTTAAATTCGTCAATCGCCTGCCGAATATCGCGCAAAGTCTCGCGAAGGCGTTGCTCTTTCTGCCGACGCACCGCATTTTGCATCAGCGGAATCGTTCCAAGCGTAAGAATTGATAAAATAACGAGCGTCACAACCAGCTCGATAAGTGTAAAACCGGAAGCGGAATGCGGAGCGCGGAGTGCGGAATGTTTTCTTCCGCGAAAACGTTTCGTCAATTTTAAATTTAAAGCTAACATCACAATTCAAATTTCGTTTCGTTTTCTTACTCCGCACTCAGCATTCTACCATTTCCGTTTATTGGTTCGGCGGCGCCGTTTCTTTCGGTTTGTCCTGATCAACAGTCGGCGAAACGGTTAAAGTTTTGACCGTCGTATCAATCGGTTTCGGCTGAATCGCCGGCAGCGAATCGTTTGATTTATTATCCGTGGTCGGCGCAGAAACCTGGTTCAAAGTCGGATTTGTTGCCGCAGGCGGATTCGTCGCGGGCGCGTTGTTTGCCGGAACGTAGCCCGGCGCGGCGGCTGTTGTATCCACCGGAGCATCCGGCAGTTGCACAGACACGTTGTTGGTCAAACGACGCGCGGCGGCAAGCTGTTCTTCCCGATTCTCTCGATTAATCATATCGGCAAGCGAGCTGTTTGTCGGAGTGGCGATACTTCCGGTCGGCTGTTCCATTTCGTCTTCCGGCAAAATCGCGGGCGCACGCAGAACTCGCGGCGTGACCGCAATGACAATATCGGTTTGACGATTGTCTTTGACAGGCGCGGTAAAAAGTCTGCCGAGAATCGGAATCAGACCGAGAAGCGGCAAGCCCTGACGTCCGTTGCTTTGCGAATCCTGCGCGACCGAAGCGAGCATCATCGTGCGATTGTTTTGAATGCGGGCGGTGCCGGAAATCGAACGCTCGGTGAAAGTCGGCGTCAAACCGCCGCCGAGAACGTCTTTCGATTCGATTGACATTTTCACCTGCACGTCCTGATTCGGGAAAACAATCGGCGTAAATTTCAAAGTTAGACCGACTTGCTCGTAGTTGATGACCGGATAACCATTTGAACCGAAAACATTACCGCCGCCGGGTTGTCCGCCCTGCCCGGTGCCTCCGGTAAACCCGCCGTAAACCTGCGCGGTTTGAACCGGAACGCGCTGACCGATTCTGGCTTGAGATTCTTCGTTGTTAAAAGCGTGAACCTGAGTCGAAGCCAAAAGCCGCGTATTGCTCTTCGACTGAAAAGCCTGCAACTGCATTGCCGGTAGTAAAATTCCCGCACCAATTGCCGCCGGGACATTCGTAACAGCACCGGCTGCGGAAAGAGCGCGCCCGAAAAGGTCGCCGTTTGAACCCACGCCGACTTTACCGGCTGTCGTGCCGCCTAAATTAGTTAAGCTCGCTTCGGCTCCGATTTGATTTCCGAGACGGAGCAAATCGCTCTTGGAAACTTCGTAAATATTCACGTCCATCACGACTTCGGCGCGGTCTTTGTCAAGAGCTTTGACCAGATTGGCGATAAGCTTGATGTTTTCGCTCGTGTCGCGGACGGTGATGCTGTTGGTGTCTTTGTCAACGATGGCGGTCGTCGGCGGTCTGCCCGGCTGCGGCGGAATCGCCTGGAGCAGAACTTGTTTCACGTCGTCGGGTTTGGCGTTGGCGAGATAAAAAGTTCTCAGAACAAGCTGCTGAAATTGCTGGCGGCGGTTTTGATCGGCTACGAGAATCATTCGTCTGCCGACTTTTTGGAAAAACAAGCCTTCCTGCAAAAATATAGCGTCGAGCGCCTGCGCCGTAGTTACGTTTCTGAGTTCAATTGTCAAATCTCGCTGCTGGCGGAAGGTTTGCGTATCAAACAAAACGTTTAAATCGAGCCCCGAAGCCAAATCTTTGATAACGGTTTTCAAATCAACTTTTGTAAATTTAATGTCGCGGTATTGCTCAACTTCCTGCGGAACAGCCGGAACTACGGGTGCGCCGTTTGCGGTGTAAGCGGTCGGCACGACTTTCACTCCATTAACAATGCCCGGAATGGCACTTGGCGAAGTATCGGGCGTGTTTTTGTCCGGAGTCAGCGGCTTGCCTTCGACCGCTTCTTTTTGCAATCGAAGCATTCTGTCCATTTCGGACTTCGCCAATTCGTTGACCGGGTCGTAACCGTAAGCCTGACGAAAAGCGTTGTACGCGCCGACAAAATCTTTCTGCTCGGCGAGCGTCCGACCGCGCGTCATCATCATTTGCGAAGCGTTGAACAAAGCGCGCTGATAATGCAGGCGATATTCGGTATTGCTCGGTTTCGCCGCGACCGCGAGGGCAAATTCTTCGGCAGCTTTGTCCCACTGTTGGGCTTCTTCGTATTTCAAGCCCTGTTTAAAATTTTTCTCGCCTTTGTCGCTCGCCAAAACCACCATGGGAGTTGTCAGGAGACAAAAAATCAAGGCAAAAGCCGCTAAAGAATGAAAAAATTTAGAGATTTTCATATTCGTTTCCAAGAAGTTTGATTTTGAAAATTTAAGACCGCACGGGCGCGACTCTTCGTTTACACGCCAAAGCAGATTTGAAGTTCCGCAAAAATTGCCAAACTCGCCGAAAATATTCGGCTAAAACTGTTCTACACAAATTCGACCTCAAATCTCAAATTTGAGATCGAATTTTGTGATTTGTTACTTAATTTCTTCAACAAAGGTCACGCGATTGATTTCGTGCAGAGTCGAAAGTCCCGCGAAAACTTTTCTGAGCGCCGATTGACGCAAAGACTGCAAGCCTTCGGCTTCCGCTGCGCGACGAATTTCCGAACCCGGTCGGCGCTCGACAATCATTTCGCGAATGTTGTCGGACATATCCAAAAGCTCGTGAATCGCAGTTCGCCCGCGATAGCCCGTGTGATTGCAGGCGTCGCAGCCGACTGCGCGATAAAACGTCTGGTTTTGATATAAATCGGGCTTCAAACCGGAATCCAGAAAATCCTGTTCGGTCGGTTTGTACGGGCGTTTGCAAACTGGGCAAAGAAGTCGAATCAGGCGCTGCGCCAAAACACAGTTGAGAGCCGACACAAAATTATACGGTTCGACGCCCATATTCAAAAATCGCCCGATAACGTCAATTACGTTGTTGGCGTGGACGGTGGTAAAAACAAGGTGTCCGGTGAGCGCCGATTGAATTGCAATCTGCGCGGTTTCCGTGTCGCGGATTTCACCGACCATCACTTTGTCGGGGTCATGACGCAAAATTGAACGAAGTCCGCGCGCAAACGTTAAGCCCTTTTTCTCGTTCACCGGAATCTGCATAATTCCGTGCAATACGTATTCGACCGGGTCTTCAATCGTAATGATTTTGTCTTCCGAGTTTCGAATCTCGTTCAAAGCGCCGTAAAGCGTCGTCGTTTTACCAGATCCGGTCGGTCCCGTTACCAAAACCATTCCGTAGGGCTCTTTGATATAACGCCGGAAGCGCGTCACATCGTCTTCGGCAAAACCGACGACATCAAGACTCAAGTTTTTAAATTCTTCCGAGATTTGTTCTTTATCGAGAATACGAATGACGCAGTTTTCGCCGTGAACCGACGGAATTATCGAAACGCGGAAATCAACCGTGCGACCTTTGTATTTAACGCGAAAACGTCCGTCCTGCGGTACGCGGCGCTCGGCAATATCAAGTTCGGACATAACTTTGATACGCGAAACGAGCGTCTGGTGATAGGCGATGTCAATCGGATCAACTTTTTGATAAAGCGCGCCGTCAATGCGGAATTTAACGGTCATTTCGCGGTCTCCGGCTTCAATATGAATGTCGGACGCCCGTGATTCCATCGAGTTGTAAACGATGGTATCCACCAGTTTGATAATCGGCGACATATCCGAATCCGTCGCCAGGCGGTCGAGGTCTAAAACTTCTTCGCCCTGCTCGGTTTCTTTGACGAGCGAAATCTTAAATGAGGACGCCGCTTCCTGCATCACGCGCTGCGTCGCATCGCCTTTTCGCAAAACGGCTTCGATCGCTCCAGCGGTCGCCACATACGGAACAATGCGAGCCTTAAGAGCGGCTTCCAGCTCGTCCAATTGCTCCAAATTGGTCGGATCAGCCATTGCCAGATGCAGATTTCTGCCTTCCCGGTGAAGAGGAACAAAATGGTTTTTGAGCATCAAATCAACCGGAATCTCCGCCAGCAAAGCGTAATCAATCGGCGATTCCTGATCGGTCGGGTGCAGGTCAACGTAAGGCAGCCGGTAACGCATTGCAAGCCGCTTGGCGTCAACTATTTCGGGCGGTTCGTTTTCGAGAACCGCTGTTGCGGTGTGGTTATATTTTCCGTTTGGACTCATTTTTTTATTTATCTTCCGGTTGAAGGCGCGGAAATTGTTTGAATAATCGGCATATAAATAGCCAGCAGAATCATAATCACGAAACTGCCCATGACGACCAGAATAATTGGCTCAAGCAGAGTTGTTAATTGCTCCATCCTGACTTCGGCTTCGGCGTCGAAAAACTGCGAAACCTCGTCGAGCATCTCGCGCAAACTGCCCGAACGTTCGCCGATTCCGATCATATCAAGCGCCAGCGGCGGAAGCCATTGGGCGTTTTCCAAACTGTCAGTCAGCGTGCGACCTTCTCTAACCGAAGGCAAAACCGAACGGCTGCGGCGTCGTAATTCGCGGTTGGTGATTGATTCCGACGCAATTTCCCAAGATTCCGGAACGGTAATTCCGCCCGCAAGCAGCGTCGCCATTGAGCGCGAAACCTGCGCTGTCGTCATTTGAACGATCAGATTTCCGACGAGCGGAATCCTGAGAAACAGACGATCAAAGAAAAGTCTGCCGTTTTCAGTCCTCGACCAGAAATAAAGTCCGGCGATTGTTCCGATCACGAGCGGAAGAACCCACCAGAAATTTGAAGCGACCGCACCCGATATAGAAACGACGACACGCGTCAAAAGCGGCAGTGAGCGACCGGCGGAAATGCCCGAAAAAAGATTCGCCATTCGCGGAACGACGTAAACGCTCAGGAACAGAATCATTCCGATTGACGCCATAAGCAGAAAAATCGGATAAGCGAGCGCGCCGCGAACTTTTCGTTTGATTTGCACGCTGCGGCGCAAATAATTGACGTAGCGCGCCAAAACATCGTCCAAAGCGCCGGAACGTTCGCCCGCCAGAATCGAAGCCGTGTAAATGCGTGGAAAAATGTGCTGTTGCTCAAACGCTTCTGATAAAGCCGTGCCGCCTCGGATTTTTTCTTCGACCTCGCCCAAAACATCACGAAGACGCGGGTTGGCTGCGCGGCGGCGGAGCATCGAAACCGCCTGCAAAACAGGAATGCCGGCTTTTAATAGAGCCGCGATCTGTTGATTAAAGAGCAGAAAATCTGCCGGTTTGATGGCTTTGGCGCGTTTGGCGCCCATGAAAGGCAAAGCTGAGCCTATTTCCGATTCGGCGGACGAAATCGCAAAAACGCGATAGCCTTCGTTTTCCAAATGAGCGCGCGCCTCGCTCGCGGCGCTTGCTTCAACCGTTCGTGTGACAATTTCGCCGGAAGGAGTTCCGAGACGACAAACAAATTCTGCCATTTAAATAAAAATCGAAAGAAACTACTTTTAAAATCGCCGCTTTGAGTATAACATCAGCCGCAGCCGCTTCGGTTTACACGCACGGCGAAAAATGAAAGTTGCAAAAACAAACTCGGGGCGAAAAATAGCTTTACTCGAAACAACTAAATCGAAGCGCCGGACAATCTAACCTAGCTTGGTTAATTTTCCGCTCCAAATAAGAGGTTTATTTATGAATTCAGCCAAAGTTTCTCTCAAGCTGCTTGGTTTGATGCTAGTTTTCGCTTTTGCGTCAACTGCATTTGCGCAAAATCCTACACCGACACCACCACCGCAAATTGTTGACGAAAAGAAACCACTCATCGTTAACGAAGATCTCATCACCTTGAACGTTACAGTCACCGATCTTTACGGGCGTTATGTATCGGGCTTGAAGAAAAACGCTTTCACTGTTTTTGACGATGAAGAAAAACAGGAAATCGAATTTTTCAGCGACGACGATGCACCGGTTTCGGTTGGCGTTGTTTTCGACGTTTCCGGTTCGATGAAAGGCGAAAAGCTCAGCCGGGCGCGGGAAGCTCTGGCAAAATTTATTCAAACGAGCCATCCGCGCGACGAATATTTTTTGATTGCTTTTAACAAACGGGCTCAACTTCTGCTCGACCGTACGCGCGACGGAGAAGCCGTTTTGAATAAGCTGCAGCTTGTTCAGGCAAAAGACAACACGGCTCTTTACGATGCGGTTTATTTGGGGACGGAAAGAGTTATGCGCGGGGCGCATCAAAAACGCGCCATCATTCTCATCAGCGACGGACAAGATAATAATTCACGCTACACTTTTAACGACGTTAAGAAACAGATCAAAGAATCGGACGTGACGCTTTACGCCATCGGAATTTTGGGCGGCGGCGACAACAGCGGACTCGGAATGATGGGACAGGCGTATCTTGACGAATTAAGCTCGGTAACGGGCGGCTCTTCATTTTATCCAAAGACGAACGCCGAAATGGATGAAATTTTTGAGCGTATCGCGCTTGAGCTGCGACATCAGTACTCGATCGGTTTTCGTCCGCAAAACTTTATCAACGACGGTAAATGGCACAAATTAAAAGTTAAAGTAAAACCGCCGCGCGGCTTGCCGAAACTTTTCGTTCGCACTCGCGAAGGCTATTTCGCCACCGTTATGCCGCGCTAATAAAGTTTCGGTTTATCGCCGCCGAATCAAATTGTGGCAAACACGGAAACCACCGATGGAATCAAAATGAGCGGCAATACATTTTATTTTTTGCGGCTCTCCCGATTTCAGTAATAAAAAGAGATTTACAATGAAACTTGGAAATAAAAAAGTTAATTTCTGGGTCGTTTTTTTTGGCGCGCTTTTGACTATGGCGACTTTCGGTTTGCCGTTCATTTCAACCGCGCAGGACAATTCGCGCCCACGCCAAGCCGCTCCGGCAAACGCGACTCCGACACCGACGCCACCCGTCCTTCAACCTTCAAATCCGCCTCAAGCGACGCCGAAAACGTCTCCGACACCTCCACAGCCAGAGGTTGATGAAACACCGCTTGTTATTGAAAGCAACATTGTCAGCTTGAACGTGCGCGTGGTTGATCGTAACGGGCGCCCGCTCGGCGATGTTCGACCGGAAGAATTCAAAGTTTTTGAAGACGGAGTGCCGCAAAAAATCGAAACCGTGATTCGTGAAGAAGTTCCGGTTAATTATGGAATGTTGATTGATAATTCCGGCTCGCTCCGCTCGCAGTTAGAAAAAGTAATCGAAGCCGGAAAGATTTTGATTGACGCCAACAAACCCGAAGACGAAGCATTTATTATTCGCTTTGTCAGTTCAGATAAAATCGAAGAAAAGCAGGATTGGACGAAAGACAAAAACCTGCTCAAAGAAACGCTCGACGAGCTTTATATCGAAGGAGGATCAACGGCAATTATTGACGCCGTGATGCTCGCCGCCGATAAAGCTGCCGAATACGAAAAATCAGCCCGACCGGATGATCGCAAGCGTCGCGCTTTAATCCTTGTCACTGACGGAGAAGACCGAGCCAGCTATTACAAAGAGGAACAGCTTTTTGCCAAACTGCGCGAGGCGGACGTGCAGATTTACACAATTGGTTTCGTTAACGAGCTGGGAACGGAAAAAAGCTTATTCGGCAAAAGCGATCAAGGTAAGGCAAAGTCGCTGCTCGAAAGAATGGCGAAGGAAACCGGCGGCAAATCGTATTTTCCAGCCTCCGTCAGCGAGTTGGGGCAGATAGCCCGCGATATTAACAATGAGCTGCGAATGCAGTACATCCTGAGCTATCAGCCTACAAACGAAAAACGCGATGGAACTTATCGCGCGATTCGCGTCCAAATTGCCGACGATGCGAAACGTGGCAAACGCATTGCCTTAACCCGCTCCGGCTACACTGCAGCTAAGAATTAATTTAAAAGGAAAATGAAAAAAGAAACAGGTGACAATGTCACCTGTTTCTTTTTTCATTTTTAAAACTTCTTAGATTTTAAGTTTTCTTTTCTATCGGTTTCGCCACTGATGTTTACTTTTTGAATTAACAGCACGACGCGCAGATTTTCCGGTCGTTTATCGTATGAAGCTGGAACGAAAACCGGCTCGCTATTAAGGATTTTTTCAAGCTCTTCGAGTTTATTTGGATCTTGCGGCGGTTCGAGTACATCAGCCACGCGCGCTAAACCATTGCCAAAAACATCAGCCACAACAACAACCGCACTTTGATCAACTTCACCGCGCATCAGCGACGATGTGAAAGAAACAAACGTACCTTTCGGATTTATGGAAGGCGATTCCAATGCGTAAGGCGAGCGAAGTGCCGCATAATCGGCAGGCGAATAAGGCAAACTCGTGTCGTAAACTTTGTGGGTGTCGGCGGAAAAAACCGTTGTTACCGAGCCACCTCCGCCCGACGCAAACTGATTGTGCAGATTTCGGAAGGTATTCATTGCCGTATGCAAAGCGGCAAACATCATCATAAACAGCAAAACCGAAGCCACGGTGCCGATGGCGTAAGGCATTAAGTTGAATTCTAACCATCCGAGCCAATCATTTTTGTCCGATTTTTTTCTTTGCATCGCCTTTTGTGCTATCAGTTCGGTGGTAACGGCTCGACGAAGCGAATCGGTGAAATCCGGCGAAACCGCAGGGCGGCGAATTGCGGACAGACTGCTTTTTAATTCGCGCAAATCTGCGACATCTGTCCGACAAAGCGGGCAGTCGCGCAAATGCTCGTCGCACAAAGTGCGAATCGTCGGCGATGTTTCAAACACATCATCAACATACAAAGAAAGATTTGAGCGAAATTCCTGACAATCCATTTTTTAGTCCGGAGCTTGGAGTCTGGAATCTGGAGTCAAATTGTTAATTGTTTTTAATTCTTTTGACACCGGACTCCAGACCACAGGCTCACGACTGAAGAAACATAGCTGACCGACCCCGGCTGCTTTTCACTTGCTTTAAAGTGAAAAACAACGTTTGGTTCGGTTGGCTGGCAACGCGTTTTTTTGTCTTACCGGATAAAAATCAACGTGATGTTGCTGGTCACGTTTTCAAAATATCAATCCGGCAATTCCATTTTTCGCTTTGACCGACTTTCCCGAATCACATTTCGTCACTTCGACCCTTCGTGGCACCGATTTCGTTTCAAAAGTGAGCCGGGGCGGGTCAGCTATGCCCTTGACAGTGGGCAATAAGCAGTGAGCAGTTGAAACAGACGCTCAGTCTGCTCACTGCTTATTGCTCACCAAATTTACAAAGAACTTTGTAACTTTCGTTTCAATTCTTCTCGACCGCGAGCGATTCTAGATTTCACGGTTCCGATATTCGTTTCGAGCGCGACGGCGATCTCTTCGTAGCTTAAACCTTCAATGTCTCGCAAAACTACGGCTTCGCGAAAAGCAAGCGGCAATTTTTTGAGCGCCTGCCGAATCATCGTTTCCTGCTCGCGCTGCAAAGCAAAATCTTCGGGCGACTGCTGATTATCGTCAGCTAAGGTTTCGTGCAGCGACGACTCCTCAGCGTCTTTCGTCGAATCGAGCGAAAACGTCAAACCGAATCGGCGGGTGCGCCACCAGCGCTGCCGATTGCGCGCCTGATTAATGGCAATTCGGTAAAGCCAGGTTTTCAGGCTCGCATCGCCGCGAAAGCTTTTGACCGACCGGACGACGCTCAAAAATGTTTCCTGCGTCAAATCCCTGGCTTCTTCCGCGTCTTCCGTCAATCGCACAAGCAAACCGTAAATATCAGCAGAAAATCGCCCGACCAATTCGTCAAACGCTTCGGGGTCGCCAGTTTTTAATCTTTCAAGGAACTCTTCCTCGCCCGGTAAACAAAGCCTCGCATCGGTCGCCAAAGCGGCTTCCGGTAAGTTTTGTCCGTCAATGGCGATTGTTTTTCCAAAATTCATCCGTCGCCTACTATCTTACCTTATTCCGACAACGGCGCTTCAACCGAGCTTTTTTGTTTGCTTTTCTCTGCAAACTATTTCGTTAGACACCGCCGAAAAAAATTTGTTCCCGAAAATTTTCAATTTTTGTTATTTGTCGTTTGCTCGTTTATTGAACGAAGTTTCTAAAAAAAAGCGCAAAGAACAATGAGCACAAGACAAATGACAAAGAGCCAACCTTGCTTGACAATCTTTTGCCGCGCTCGTTACAGTTGGCATTTATCGTAATATCAATACCAAATAAGCTCTCATTTGAGAAGAAAAAATAGAGGAAAAAGTGGCTCAGAAAAAGAAATTAGAACGTGAGAAAACGCTCGGTCAACCGGTTGATCGCTTTCAATCGGCGGCTGACGAAAGACTCGAAAATTTAGGCAGAAAATTTGAAGGCAAAGGCAGACCGATTCTTTACGGTTTGCTCGCCCTGCTCGGCATTGCCATCATCGGCGGCATTATTTACAGCTATTCGCAGCGTTCGGCAAGCGCCGCACAGACGGCTCTCGGAAAAGCGATTGACATTCACACGGCTCAAGTAACGCCGTCGCCTGATCCGAAAAGCGCGGAGTTGACTTTTCCGACGGACAAGGAGCGCACCGAAAAAGCCATCGCCGCTTTTGAAGAAGTCGCCGCCAAATACGGCAGTCCTTACAAAGAAAAGGCGCAATATTTTATCGCCGTTAATCGTTTGAAGCTCGACCGCGCGGCAGGAATTCAGGAACTCGAAAATTTATCGAGAGGCAGCGGCGAAGTCGCCACGCTTGCGAAATTTGCGGTCGCCGAAGCCCGGTTTGCCGACGGCAAATATGACGAAGCCGCCGGGCTTTATAACGAGCTGCTGCAAGCCAAAACCGGCATTATCGCCGACGAGACGCTCAATTTTGCTCTCGCACAGGCTTACGAGAAACAAGGCAAAATGCAGGAAGCCATTAATATTTATTTCGATCTTGTAACGGTAGCGCGGCAGGCAAAGAATGCCGAAGGCGAGGCAGTACCGCAATCGCAAACGGCGCGCGAAGCGGCGACCAAGCTTGAAAAACTGTCACCAGAGAAGTATGGTCAACTTCCGCCGGAACCAGCCGATCAAGTTTATACTTTCTAAGGAAAACCTTATTGATTCGCCTTTTCATCTAAACCGCCGAAGGTTTTAAGAAATGCGAAAAGCTCAGCCGCAGAAAATTTCCGAAATAGCCGCAGACGGCGCTGCCGCCGCTACAGGCGCGGAATCCGATGCAGGGCGCGCTTTTCGCATTGAGCAAGTCAGAGTCTCGCCCGGCGCTTATTTTGCCGCGGTTTTTTTCTTCAGCTTGCTTGCCGGATTTTTATCTTATTTCGAGTTAAACACGCTGTCACTGGTTTTACTCACCGCCTCATGGCTCGTCTTTCCCCTTTTAGCCTGGTTCGACCGGGTAACTTTCGACGGTGAAACGCTGCGCCGGACGGGAATTTTACCGCGCTTTGTGAGCAGGATTTTCGGACAACAGCTTAAGCTGAAAATTTCGGATGTCGAACAAGTAGAAACCCAGGCTGTCCGAGCTTTGCAAACCGGCGGACGCGTTTTTTATCGCTATCGAACCGAAGTGCGCGGCGATGGATTGATTTTCGCTTTCGCTTCGGGTGGTAAAAGTTTTCGCAGAATGGTGCGCCGCCTCTTCCCGCTCGTTCTCGAAGACAAGCTCGATGCTCGCTCGCTCGAATTGCGCGATTTTTTAACCGACCCGAAAGAAACCGAAACGCGCGTCGAAGCCTTGCAAATTCCGTCTTCCGAAACAGCCGAAAATGCTTTAAAAATCGTCAGAAAAAACGACCGCATGCGCCGCATAAAACGCGATTTGTGGCAGCGCGAAAACCGCCAGACAGAAGCCGTCAGCCAAGTTCGGCAGCTCAGACAAGTTGCTAATGAGCTGCGGCTTTCGGGAAATCTGGCGCAATCGCTCGAAGCGTTTCGCCGCGCGCTTTTTGTCCGCCCGAACGACGGCTGGCTGCTGCTAGAATTCGCCCGCGCATTGCATTCCTACGCCAGCGCATCGAGACAAGCAAAATTGATGCGGCGCGCTTTTGCCGCACTGAGACTTGCAGCGCATATCAGTTCCGACAACGCAAAACTGCTTGCGCGGATCGGCGAAAGTTATTTTCAATTCGGCGAAACAAAACAGGCTGAAAAAACTTTTCGCCGGGTTTTGGAGCTTGATGCCGAAAACTTCCGCGCCTACTGCGGGTTGGCTGAAACGGCTTTAAATGAGGGCAAATTGGCGCACGTCGTTCATCACTATCAAGCAGCCGCCCGAACGGCTCATGACGAAGCCGGAAAAACCTGGGCGCGTAACGAAGCTGATTATTTTTCGTTGCTCAATAACGACGAAGATTATATGGAAGCTGAATTTACGCGCATTTCGTGGCTGCACAACGCGGAATATGGCAGCCGGGTTTGCCTGCGGATGACAATTTTAGGCTTGGGGATTGTTCTGTTCGGAGTGCTTTTTGACGACGCAATTACACAACTCGGTTTGGCAATCGCTGCCGGGACGGCTTTTTTCTGGCTGATTTTGAGCCTCGCCGGAAAATTGCTGCAAAGCCGCTGCAAACTTGATGACGAAGAAAACGAATAATTCAGAACGAAAATTAAGAAAGGAAAACGGAGGACCGAATTATTTTTCCGGTTCCCCGTTTTCCTTTCCCGGTTCTCCGTTTATTTTATTCGCCGGTGGCTTTTTTAGCTCGTTTCGGCGTGGTGTTTTTTTCCGCTGAAACTTCAGCTTTTTTGGCTCTGGGAGCCGCTTTCTTTTTGGTTTCTGCCGATGCAGTTTCCGCGCTCACATCACTACCTTTGAGTAATGTGTCCCACCGAAAGGTCGTAGCGGACGCAATTGTTTCGTTGATGCGGCGCAAAACGAATTCGGTCATCTCGTTGACAATCCAGTTGTGGTTGTATTCGCCGACCGAAGCGAGCTCGGCATCAGGCGCCGGATTCATAAAATCAATCGCGTATGGAATGCCATCCTTAATCGCAAATTCGACAGTGTTTAAATCGTAACCTAATGCGCGGCAAAGCGTTTGCACGTCGCGTTCGACGCGTGCATACAATTCGGGCGACAAATAATTTTCAATTTGCACATACTGCATTCCCGACAAATACGGCTTCGACGGATCATAAGGCATAATCAAGACCTTTTCCTGTCCGACGCAATAACAGCGGACGAATTGCTCGAACTCGATTCCTTCCTGCAAAACCATACAAAGTGTGCCGGTTTTGTTATATTCGTCCCATAATTCACGCAAAGAATTAATTTTCGAGACGTTTTTCCAGCCGCCGCCGTCATGCGGTTTCAAAAACGCAGGAAAGCCCGTGTATTCGACGATTCCTTCCCAATCAACCGGATATTCTAGATTTCTCAACGATTCCGGCACGATGCCTTCAATATAAGAGCGTTGCGGCAGGAGAACAGTTTTCGGAATGGCGACGCCCAGTTTTTCCGCTAAACTGTAGTTAAAGAATTTATCATCCGCCGACCACCAAAACGGGTTGTTGATGATAATCGTACCTTCGAGCGCGGCTTTTTTCAGAAAAGCGCGGTAATACGGGATTTCGTGCGAGATACGGTCAACAATTAAATCGTAGCGTTTGCCTTCGTCGTGTTTGATGCCACCGATTTTAACCATTTCGGCAAAGACTTCGCCGTTGCCGCGTTCATTGATTGTTTTAATAAAATTTTCGGGAAAAGTTTTTTCGCGCCCGACAAGAACGCCGACTCTTTTCATAAAATTTAATTCCTTTCTCAATAATTTTGTTTTGATAGACCTATATTGTCGCCGAAACGGAAACAATATGAAAACAAGAAATTTAATTTGACCGAAAGGCAGATGTCAAACAAGCTTTTTTTGCAGTCGGATTTGAGCTTGATTTATGTAACTTCCCGCAAATGCAAAGGCATCTTTAAGGTTCTTTTTCCGCATCAATTTATGCGTTACTGCGGAAAATTTTTTGTTGTGCTAAAATCAGCAATTGAAATTTGAAGCTCTTCCTTTCCGCTCGTCCAAGGTTGCAAGTTAATTTTATCAGGAGATTTTTAAGTGCTGTTTTGTAAGTTTTTAAGTTCATTTCTTGTTTTCTGCGGTTTAGCCGCAGCGGGCTTTGTCGGCTCCGCTTTGGCTCAAAATCAACCTCAAAATCAGGAGAAACAAGAGAAAAAAGAAAAACAGGAAAAACCGAAACCGGTTTCTCTTGACATCAAAAATCCGAACGCCGAACAAGTTGCCGAATTGTCAATTCATGCTTACGGCGGATACGGCGGGCGTGTGACGCTGGCACAGATTCGCAAAACTGAAATCGAAACCGGGCAAATCCGTCGTTTCGGCGAGGATGGCAGAACGGATGAATCAACCTATGAACGCCGTATTATG
Source organism: Acidobacteriota bacterium (assembly GCA_030863175.1). GTDB lineage: Bacteria > Acidobacteriota > Blastocatellia > Pyrinomonadales > Pyrinomonadaceae > JALZCH01. The sequence goes on from JALZCH010000105.1 coordinate 74,885, forward strand.
CGAGGTACAACGCTCGACAAAGACCGCGTGCGCATCAATCAGAGAACTCCTCAAGCCGAATACGCTTTGATTTACGACACCGCGAAAACTATCGGCATCATCAATAACACGACTTTCACGCCGCGCGTCGAAGCTGACCGCGCTTTTCAGGCACAGATGTTTCACAGCCTCGACGCGCTTTTGCGTTACAAAGAAAATGGCTCAGCGCTTAAATTGATCGGAAAAGATAAAAATATGAACGTCGAGTTCTTTGTCCTGGAGGTAACGGACAAACAAGGGCACACGACTCGTTTCAACATCAGCGCTAAAACTTTTCGCGTTCAATCGCTCGAATACTCAATGGCTTTAACCGAAAGCGCTGCTCCAACGAAATTCGTTCGCCGTTTTTACGATTACCGTGTCGCGCAAGGAACGCTCGTTCCTTATCGCTCGGTGCTTTTTGCAGACGGAAAACAGATCGAAGAAACAAATGTTCTGACCGTGACCTACGGAACTAAAATTGACGAGGCACAATTTCAAGCAGAATGAAAAAGGAGAGCAAATGCTCTCCTTTTTTCGAAGTTATTGTTGCGTAATTACTCCCCCCGAAGGTGGTCCATTTCCAGCATTATTTCCAGCAATCTTATTATTTCCAAATGAAAAGATGTTTATTCCTGATAATCCTGTGCTATTTCCAGTTATCATTGTATTGGAAAGACGAATTACCGGTGAATTAGCGGCTACTGTAACCCCGGTTCCATTATGGGTGATTGCACAATTTTCGACATTTATGTCAACTGCACCACTATTTTCTTCGGCATAAATCCCCGCGAATGAATTACCGGAAATTACCGAATTCCGAATCAGTACATTTGAGCTGTTAAGCACCACTAATCCGGTATTAGAGGCACTTCTTTCAAGGCGAACATTATCAATCGTGGCATTTACTATTGCTCCAGCCCCTGGAATAATGACGATGTGAGATTGGCTGTTATTTCTAATAATTGTATCCTTGATAAAAAGATTGCCTGCTCCGACTGTTGTACGGACATCAGAAATCCCTCGACCGTTAGGATTCGCTCCCGAAAAACCGAAAATAACACAATCTTCAATGAATACGGCTTTCGCATTTAATATTCTGATACCATTAAATCCAGTTCCGGCACCATTGATTGAAAGGTTTCGAAGAGTTACAACATCATTTGCACCTGCATTAATAATCACACCATTTGTACCCGCTGCAAGAATCGAAGCATGAGTTCCGGCTCCGTCAATTGTAATGCTTTTTGTGATAGTTACTGCTCCATAGCCGCCCGGATCAATCGCATTAATCTCGCCTCCAGCGGCAGTTTTGGAGATTGCACCTGCAAACGTTTTGCAAGGAGCGGTGCGGCTGCAAGGGTTTACATCATCGCCTACGCCTGAAACCCACGTGCGGGTTGCCTGCGCCGTTGCCAGCGTTGAAAACGCTAAGATAAATAACGCAACCGTTAATGCGTTAGAGGAAAAAGATTGACGAGTTTTCATTTTAATCTCCTTTATGTGCTTGGGATTGCACCGAAATTGTGGTCCTATTTTGTTTTATTCCTATTTATTCCTATCGGAATATGGAATTTTTGAATTTGTCCGGCGAAACATCTTCGCCAGATTTATAGACTTTGGGTCAATGGTATTTTTGCGATTATTTGCGTTTTTAGTTTTCACTTATTAACGCACCAAAAAAGTTTGAAAACTATCATTAATTAGAAATTTTCAGTTTTTTTGTGTTTCTAGGTAAAATCAAAGATAAAGACATTTAGCGGAAACGGCTTATCGCCGTATCAAATCTAATAACGCCTTCGGAATTTTAACGAACGAGCACGCAAAGTGTTTTGCAGTTAAAACTAGCGAGCGTTTTGCATTCTACTCCAAAATCGGCAAAAGTAAAACTCCTGACAGATTTAAGTGGTATGTCTTAGATATTTAGAAAATAATCAAACTTTTTTGAAACTGAATTTATTCTTGTGCGTGAAAGTGCGGCAGAGAGCTGCAGTTCTTAAAATTTGTAATTTGGAGAAAACTAAGAAATGAATAAAATTTCACGCATCTTTGTATTCGCGCTTTCCCTGTTTGCGTTCGTTTGTTTCAACCCTTTTGACGCCCGAGCGCAGGAAAACAATCAAAAAACCGAAACATCTAAGGAAAGCTACGAAGTTGTTTTGCAGCTTTTAAAATCAAATGCTCCGGGCGAAACCGGAAATAACCAGCTTCCGAACAGCTTGCAGCCGATTGCAAAAAAACTGCGCGCCGATTTCAACGCCGCCGATTACGGTTTGATGATGACGCTTTTAAACCGCGTATCCGCCGACGGGAATCTAGAAATTAAAGCCGTTAACCCATTTAGCGCGCAACAAACCGACCTTAAATCAATCGGTTTCTACGATTTGACTTTACACGGAATCAAACCTAATTTACCGGGCGCAATCCAAATTGACCTTTTGCGTTTTGGCATAAAAGTTCCCGTTACGACCTTTGTTGCCAACAACGGAAACAGCACACCGATAACGAATTACGAAAATCTCGGAATTACGACTCGTCCGCTTAGCATTGATTTAAATGAACCGACGGTTGTCGGGACTTTAACGACTTCGCGTCCGAATGAACTGCTTGTGTTGGTGATGACCATTAAACCGGAAAATCGTCCTGTTGCAAAGAAAAACTAAGCAGAAAAACTGATTTAAATTTGCTATTTTGGAAGAAAAGCCGGAGCAAAACGGAATAAAATCTTCGGCTGTAAATCTTGACAATCGGATTTGTGGAACTTTTGCGTGGTAGAGGCGTGTTTGAGGTCAGTAGCCGAAATTTTCGGGATATTTGAAACGCTAAAATTAAAGTTTTCGCTTCCGATTGATTTTATTGTCGAACTCTTTAAACTTCGGATGGAATCAGTCACATCAACCGGCGAAATAAAACAAGCGGCACGTCCGGTTGAGTCTCTATCCGACCACGAGCTTTTGGAAGCGACCCGAAGCGGAGATGAAGCCGCGTTTGCCGAAATCATTAATCGTTACCGCAATCCGATTACGAATTTTATTTACCGGATGCTAAACGATTACGAAGAAGCGGTTGATTTGGCGCAGGAAACTTTTGTTCGCGTTTACCGCGCAGCCGAACGTTATCACGCTGGTTATGCTTTTTCCACTTATATTTATCGAATCGCGTCGAATCTTGCGATCAGCGAACTTCGGAAGCGAAAACGCCGCCGTTTGATTTCCTTAACGGGTTTGTTTCAACCGCACACGGAAGAAGGCGAAAATACGGAGTTTCAGCCGCCGGACGAAAAACCGTTGCAGGACGCGGCGCTTGCTGATGCACAAGTCAAAGAAGTAGTGGCGAAAGCTATCGCCAGGCTGCCGGAAAATTACCGCGCGCCTTTGATTTTGCGTGATGTGGAAGGTAAAAGTTATGAAGAAATCGCTCGAATTTTAGACGCAAACGAAGGAACAATAAAATCGCGCATCTCACGCGGAAGAAATTTGTTGCGCGATAAATTGAAGAATTATTTTTAAAGATGAACTGTCATTCATTCAAAAACCAAATTGACGAAGCGGCATTTACAGACGAGCTAAATCGTCACCTCGAAGCCTGTGCCGACTGCAAAACGTTCCGCGAAGAACGCGAATGCTTAAAACGGTTGCTTGAAAATCTGGAACACATTAACGCACCAGCCAACTTTGAATTCGGCGTCCGGGCAAAACTCAATTCCCTGCCCGCAACGAAAGGCAATCGCGTCTGGATTCGCAGATTCGCTTTTGCCTCTCCAGCGCTCGCGGCTGTGGCGGTTTCGGCGTTTGTTTTTTCTAACTACAATTCGCCGTCTGTTGATCAGCCGCAAATAGCTGTTCAATCCACTGATCCTGTGCCAATCGCCGTAAATCCATTGCCGGTTGTAACCCCAAGTCCGCAAACTTTGGCGGCGGCAAACTCAGATTTATCAACGGAAACACCTATTTTGACGAAACAGGTGCCGCCGGCTTTGAGTGTTAGCGAACGATTTGCGAATCGAAATGTGCCGCAAAGACAACAACGACCAAATGCTCCAAAAGCTGTTGATGACAAAATTAAAAGCATTACAATCGAAGAAAGACCTGTTATGAGTCAGCAGTTAGGTGTAGATAAAGCGCAAGTTCTCCTTCCCCAGGAATTTAAAGATAGCGTAACAGGGAAAGTAGCTGCTGACAAAGTTTTATCATTTTTCGGTATCGATAAAATTTCTGAGGACGGAACAGTAGAATCGGTTAATTCAATAAGTGAGGCGGCAAGCAAAGGGATAGTCGCTGGAGACCGAATCGAAACTATAAACGGACGGAAATTAACCGGAGCTGATCTTGATAGTTCATTTCGCCAAGTAAAAATTGAGGTTTTACGGAATGGAACAAAACGGATTGTGACGATGGATTTGCCCGTTCCGAAATAAAGCTTTCGCCAAATTTTAAAATAAGAAAGCCACCTTTTCAGGTGGCTTTCTTATTTTGTTATTGATTAACAATTACTGGTTCGGGCGGCAAATAACCGCGTGGATCAATCGGTTGATCGTCCTGACGAACCTCGTAATGAAGGTGCGGTCCCGTTGACCGTCCGGTTGAACCGACGCGACCGATTTCCTGTCCGCGATTAACAACCTGACCGATTTCGACACCGATTTGCGAAAGGTGTCCGTAACGGGTTGTTAAGTTATTGCCGTGGCTGATTTCGATCATATTGCCGTAACCGCCTTGCCAGCCGGTTTTAACGACGACACCTTCGGCGGGCGCAATTACGAGGTCACCTCTATTGCCGTCAATATCCATTCCCGAATGGTGTTCCACTCCACCGCCGAACGGATTTGAACGCCAGCCGAATTCGTTATTGATTTTTCCGACCAAAGGATAAATCGAGGGAATGCTGGCGCGGTCGCGCAAGGTTTCTTCCAGAGCGCGAATTTTAGAGTAAAGCACGTCGCTCGTCGGGGCGTTAAAAGTATCAATTTCAGCGTCTTCGGGACCGCCTTCGCCTTTCTCAGAGGCTAAAGCGGGCGGTGCGAGTTTGCGGGCAGTTTGTTCAACGGACTGAATGCGCTGCCAAAGTTGTACGAGTTGTTCTTTATTGCGTTCCGTTTCGGTTTGGAGTTGAAGTTGTTGCTGATGCTGTGCGAGTTCGGATTCGTTGGTTTGTCTTATTAAATTATAAAAGCTGTATGAAATAAAACCAATTGAGACAAGTGCCAGACCGGCGACGGATTGCAACCAGAGTTTTGAAATTTCGATACGACGTATCTGAATACGATTTTGATTAGAACGTGTAACTACAAAGGTGTAGAACGGGTCGTTCTTTTTGATCATCAAATTAGCTCCTTATTTTAGCGAGTTGTGCGCGAGTCATACGATCTCGCGTAGTGAACCGCGTTCGATATATAGCCAATCGAAGAAAGGCGAGCGAAAACGCGAATCATTTTTTGTTTATTATTTAAACAAAACGCCCTTTAACAGTTTTCTGGGTAAAACTTCTAACTCAGACAAATTATTAGTTATTGTCAGATTGACAGGGCAGTTTCTACTCTAATACAAAAGATGCCTTTTGGCAAGGCTTTACGGGAAAGCTGAATGAAACGCCGAATTTTACTGCCCGTTTTTGGCTTCCGCGCGCGGGCGCAAAACCGCTCCGATTATACGCACAATCAACGAATTTGGAAAGAAATTTCCAAGCCTAGCCGAAAAGTAGTTCGTCCAACCGGAAATTATGTGGCTTTTTCCGGCACGCACGCCGCGCAAAGCTGTTTCAACAACTGCCTCAGGCGTTTGCAAAGCGCGAAGCGGCATTTTCTCGCCGACACCGGCTTCGTTAAAGAAATTCGTTGCTGTCCCGCCCGGACAAAGCGCCATAATTTTAACATTAAATCTGCGATTCTCTTCCCAGATTGCCTCGGAGAATGAAGTGACAAACGCTTTGGTCGCAGCATATGTAGCCAGAAACGGGACGGGCTGAAAACCGGCTGTGGAAGAAACGTTGATAATTACTCCGCTGCGACGTTCTCTCATCGGTTTTAAATAACGATGAGTTAAAGCAACGAGCGTGCGAACGTTTAAATCAATCATCGCCAATTCCCTTTCCAAATCGGAGTCAGCAAATTCGGCGAAGTTTCCGAAACCGGCGTTGTTAATAAGCCATTCGATCTGCAGTCCCAGCCGCTCGGTTTGCTCAAAAAGCCTTGCGTCTGATTCTCTTTCGGTCAAATCGAGCGGAAAAAACTGCGCTTCGATTCCGTGTTTCGCTTTCAATTCTTCGCACAAAGCCGCTAATTTTTCGCCTGAACGCGCGACGAGAAAAAGATTGTGTTTTTCCTGTGCCAAACGGCGCGCGAAGGCTTCGCCAATTCCGCCGGAAGCGCCTGTGATAAGCGTCGTTTTCATAAAAGAAATCAAGAAAACTGAAACCACTAAGCAATACGAATAAAGCTGGAAAAATTGTGCAGCTTCATGTTGCTTCATGGTTAATTAATTTCACATTCAAGCTGGTATTATTTTTTCGCCAATTTATTTTTGACCAGAAAAGCCCGAACAGTTTGGTTAAATTCGGCAGGTTTTTCCATCATTAAAAAATGGCTAACACCATCCCACATCTGAAATTCGAGATTCGGCGCTAGACTGCGTAAAAATTGTTCGGTATCATCGCGCCAAAATGGCGATTTCGCCAGAATTGCCAGAACCGGAACGTTGATTTTATCGGTCGCGTAATTTCTTTCATCCGTCATTCCTTCCATTGCACTGACGGCGACATAATCGGGCGTGGAGAGCATCGCTGTGCGAATCTCGTTTTTGAGTCTTTCGTCTTTAACTGGCTGGAGCATTCCGTCAACAAAGCCCTGCGCTGCTTGTTTGTAATTTGCTTTGAGAGGCGCGAGAAATTGTTCCATTTGCGCTTTCGGGGCAAAAAGGCGCAAACCGCCGTCAACAATCACAAGAGCCAATGTTTTTTCCGGATAAAGGCGATAAAACTGGCGAATCACAGGCGTTCCCATACTGTGACCGATGAGAACGGCTTTATCGACTTTAGCACTTTTAAGAACAGCTTCGACCGATTTAGCGAAAAACTCCATTGTGTAATCAGCTTTCGGTTTGTCGCTTTTTCCGTGTCCGATCAAGTCAACTGCGATTAGGCGCATATCGGGAAACGCACCAAAAGAACTTCGCCAGAAATCGGCGTTGCAAGTCCAGCCGTGAACAAAAACCAGCGCCGTTCTTTGCTTTGAATTTCCGATGTCGTAATAGTGAATTTTACTTCCGCCGAATTTCGCCCAATCGCTTTTCGGCGTTTGATCAGAAGCATTAACTGCCTGCGAGAAAACAAGAAGCAAAGCTAAAATGAGAAGTTTTTTCATTTGTGTCTCCTGATAAATTCCTCTTTTGAAATTGAGTAAAAAAGGCATTCGATTCCGTAATGCGTTTCGGTTTTTTCATAACGCATCCCGCATTTTTCCATAATTCGCCACGATCCCGTGTTTTCGGGCTGCGCGACGGCGACAATTCTTTCCAGCCCGGCTTGATTAAAACCGTAATCGAGCCAACCCAGAGCGGTTTCAAAACCGATTCCCTTGCCCCAAAATTTTTTGATCATTCCGTAGCCGACTTCGATTTCGCCCGTATTTTCGAGCGGTTGCAAACCGCTCCAGCCGATCATCTCGTCGGTTTCCTTCCAAAACATCGCGCACATCCCGAAACCGAATTTGTCGTAGCAATCAATGTAAAATTGCAGACGTTTGGCAATCGCTTCCGGATTTTGCATTCTCTTTCCGCCGAGATATTTAATCACGTCGTCGTCCGAACGCAATTCAATCAGTTTCTCCAAATCGTCGGGCTTGAATTTTCGGTGGAGCAATCTTTCGGTTTCGAGCATATTCATTTCTTGTAATCCCGTAACAGGCAAGCGTCAAGCGGTAAGAGTTAAAATATTTTTCTTCTTCAAAACTCATTCCGAGTTTTTCCATTATGCGCCGCGAAGCTAGGTTTTTCGGCATTGTCAAAGCGACTGCGCACTCGGCATCGCGTTCTTCAAAAGTGTATTTCAAAGCAAAACCGGCAGCCTCGGTTCCGAAGCCTCTGCCCCAAAAATCTGACGCAACGGCGAAACCGATTTCAGGTTCTTTTGTTTCCTGCAAAATCCATGTTCCGCTCCAGCCGATAACTGCTCCGGTTTCTTTTAAAAGTACAGCCCAAAACCCGAAATTATCTGGTTCCCAATGACGTGAAACCATCTGCATCCAAAAAATGGTTTCGCGCCGCGTTTCCACAGGCTTGATAAAACGCATAAATCTCGCATCCGAGCGCATAGCGAAAATCGCGTCAACATCCGAATCGTTAAAACGCCGAAAAGCTAGTCTTTCGGTTTCGAGCATAGAACCAAAGCAAATATAAGAGATTTTTCAGCAAAAAAAAATTTTGGAAGAAAAATTTAATGGCATTCGTCTAATGTTCAATAAACCAGCCGAAAGGAAGCGAAAAATGAATCGAATCGAACCGACCGAGAATCGCCGAAACTTTTTAAAGAAATTGTCATTTGCCGCGCTTGCGGCGCCTTTTCTGATTGGCTGCAAAACCATCAACGCCAATGATTCTTCCGATATTGTGTCCTTGATCAGGAAAAACGCAAAACCTGCCGGAACCGAAGGAATGGGCGCAATTGATGTTCCGAATAACGTTTCGTGGAAAACCGTTTTGGCGAAAGAAACCGAGGAAGGCGAGCCGATGATCGTTTCGGGAACGGTTTTTCAGGCAGACGGAAAAACGCCCGCGCCGAACATTCTAATTTATCTTTATCACACTGACATGTACGGCATTTACGGCAGACGCGGCGAGCATAAACACGGACGTTTTCGCGGCTGGATGCTGACCGATGCGAAAGGTCGTTATGAATTCCGCTCGATACGCCCCGCTTCATATCCGAATTCAACAATTTCGGCGCACGTTCATATGACCATAACCGGAAAAGACTTCAAAGAAGATTGGATTGACTCGATTTTGTTTGAAGGCGACAAGTTTATCACCGAAAGAGAACGAAATCAGGCAGGAAAAAAGGGCGGGTTCAATCCGATTCTAAAACTCGAAAAAGGCACTGACGGAATTCTGCGCGGAAAGAGAGATATTCAATTGTGGCAAATCTAATCTGGAGAAAATTGATGCTCAAAAAAACGATCGGTTTTATTTTTGTGTTGATAGCTTTCGCTTCCACAGCTTTCAGTTGTAAACCGGAATCGAGCGTCTATGTTTGGACACAAGTGACGAGCGACGCTGATTATCCTAAAGGCTACGGTTATCCGGTTTTTGTGATGAACGGCGAAATGCGTGCTTTACACAATGGCGGCTGGGTTTCAAAAGACGGAAAAAACTGGACTCAAACAAATTTGCCAAACATTGGTTTAAACTCCGCGTATCAGGATTTCGTCCAATTCAAAGATGCAATTTACGCCCTGGGCACGATGCAGGGAAATTATCTGAACATGAAACTTTCTTCAAAAATTTCCCGCACGCGTGATTTCAAAACGTGGGAGACTTTAGCTGAAAAATCGAATTTACCTCAAAGAGTTTTCTACGGCGCCGTGGTTTTCAAGGAAAAAATCTGGCTCTTTGGCGGCTGGGACGGTAAAAATTATTACAACGATGTTTGGAATTCGGAAGACGGTGTAAACTGGCGGCGAGTCGCCGAAAAAACGGCGTGGACTCCGCGCACTGCGGGGGTGTTTGTTTTCAAAGACCGAATTTGGATGATCGGAGGCGGCGTAATTGACGGAGAAAAAAACAATAATCCGAACTCCGGAAAAGAAGTCTGGACTTCCATGGACGGTGTAAACTGGACTGAAGTCAAAATAAATTCACCGTACACGTTAGGCGGAACGCCTGTAGTTTTCGACAACAAGTTATGGCTGATCGGCGCAAACCGCAACGACGGCAATTTCGACAGCGCGTTTTTCGTTTCCGAAGACGGAATAAACTGGCAGGCTCATTCCGCGCCTTGGACGCCGCGCGGAGCCGTTGCAGCTTGGGTTTTCGGCGACAGGCTTTTTATGACCGGCGGCAAATATTCTTACCGAGAGCCAAACGGCGAAATTAAGTTTGTTTACAGCAACGATGTTTGGACGACGAGCAGGAAAACCGAATAAGGCGGTTAAAAAAACTGATGGAGCAGCTCGTTTTAATGGCTGAAAACAAAACCGAACAAGACTTGCTTGCCGAATGCAGAAACGGCAGCCGCGAGGCTTTCGAGTCGCTTTATCAAAATTATCAAGCCGGAGTTTTTTCCGTCGCTTTAAACTTTTTCGGAGGAGACGAAGCACTGGCAAAGGATATTACGCAGCAGGTTTTTTTGAAAATTTTCGGATGTTTGAGCGAGTTTCGCGGCGACGCGGAACTAAAAACGTGGCTTTACCGATTAACTGTCAATGCCTGCATTGACGAACAACGAAAACGCCGCCGGTTTTTCTCGATTGAACTGTTTTTCGGAGATTTTAAAGTAAAAAAAACGCAGGACGATAGATTACGGCAGCGCGAAATTTCCGATCAGGTACAAAAGGCTGTCGCCTCGCTGAAACCAAAATTCCGACTGCCGATTTTGCTGAAATATACGGAAGATCTTTCATACGAGGAAATCGCAAAAATCTTGAATTGCTCAACGGGGACAATCGCTTCAAGATTAAATCGCGGACACAAGATGCTGGCTGACAAGCTCGGACATCTGAAAAATGAAGTGCAGTAAAAATGACGGATAAACACATTACAGAAAAGCTCTCAGCATACCTCAATTTCGAACTGCCAAAAGAAGAACGGCAGGCAATCGCCGAACATCTTTTGCAATGCGAAAAATGTCGGAATGAACACGACGAAATAAAGCTCGGCGTCGGTTTAGCAAATCAATTACCTCGTGCAGGCGCGCCCGAAAATTTATGGAGCGAAATTGAAAGGAATTTAAACGGCAGAGAAAAAACAAAAGTAACTCTGATTCCGCAGTTTTCGTTCTTTAATTCGCGTTCGTTGGCTGTCGCCTGCTTATGTTTCGGATTTGTAATTGTTTTGATAATGGGTGTTGTGAATTTCATTATTCAGGAACCGCAGCAAATTGTAGAACAAAGCTCAAAAACAAATTCTCCGGAAAATACAAAGCCAATCGTCACCCAAACTTCCGGCGAATCTTTGACTAATCAAAATTCGGGCGTACAAGTCGCTTTAGAAACAAATTCAACCGCCCAAAATCAATCGTCAAACGGTGAAAGTCAGACGCAAACGGCAAATTCGAAAGTTAAAATTTCACCGAAAATCAATCCGCTGCCAGCGAAAAATAAAACGAACGAAGTTGTTCTGGCGAAAAACAATTTACCCGGATGGAACGTGGAAACAATTGCCGGGACGCCGCGAGCCGGAAATCAAACGGTTAGCGAAAAAGGGAAATTAACGGTCGGCGAATTCCTTGAAACCGATGCGAATTCACGCGCAAAAATCGAGGTCGCAGACATCGGACAAGTCGAAATTGCGCCGAATTCGCGCGTGCAGCTTGTCAAAACTCACTCGACCGAGCATCGTCTTTCCCTCAATCACGGGCTGTTGCACGCGAAAATATTTGCGCCGCCGAGACTTTTTATTGTTGATACGCCGTCGGCTGTCGCAGTTGATTTGGGCTGCGAATATACGCTCGAAGTTGATAAAGACGGAAACAACCGTTTGCACGTCACTTCCGGTTTTGTCGCGCTCGAACGCGACGGGCGCGAATCAATCGTCCCGGCGGGCGCGATTTGTTTAACCAGAAAAGGCAAAGGAATCGGGACGCCGTTTTTTGACGATGTTTCCTCCGAATTTCGGGCGGCTTTGATTAAGTTCGATTTTGGCGGCGGCGGAAGCAATTCGCTCGACACGATTTTCAAAGAAGCCCGCGCTTACGACAGCTTAACGCTTTGGCATCTGCTTCCGAGAACGCATGGAAAAGACCGGGAAAAGGTTTTCGACGCGCTTGTGTCATTCGCGAAGTTGCCGGAAGGGATCACGCGAGAAGGAGTTTTGAAATTGGATAAAAAAATGCTCGACAAATGGCGAGCGGAAGTTGAAAATCTCTGGTTTGAATAAAGATTTTCAGTTAATAAAAATCTCTTTCTAAATCAAATGAACCATCAAACCGTCTCGCAATTTTGGCTCAAACCAGGTTGATTTCGGCGGCATAATCTCGTCCGCGTCCGAAATCCGAAGCAAATCTTCAATCGCCGTCGGAAACAGCGAAAACGCCGCCCGCGCTTCTCCTTTATTAACCAGTTTTTCAAGCTCCCGCGTCCCGCGCACGCCCCCAATAAATTGGATTCGCTCGTCGGTTCGTGCGTCTTTGATTCCTAGAATCGGCGCGAGCAGAAAATCTTGCAGGACGGAAACATCGAGCGCGTCAACCGGATTCGGCTCGCGCAAAAACTGCACGTTGAAAATCAACTTGTACCATTTCCCCGAAAGAAACAGACAAAACTCGCCGCGTCGTTCGGGAACGTGAACGGATGTTTCGGAAACTATAAAACTTTGACGAACTTGGTCTAAGAATTCTTCATCGCTTAGACCGTTTAAATCTTTGACGGTGCGGTTGTAAGCCAAGATTTTCAATTCCCCGACTGGAAACATCGCAGCCGGAAAAAAATCGTAACCGCCGTCTGCGCCTGCGGATTTTTCTTTTAAAATTTGCCGCGCGCGGTTTGCGCTCGCGACTCGGTGATGACCGTCGGCGATGTACAGCGCGGGAATTTCAGCAAACGCGGCGACTAAATCTGCTGTTTGCTCGACTCGCCAAACGATGTGTTCTACACCGTCCTGAGCCAGAAATTCATAAAGCGGCGCTGTCGTTGTGACACGCGAAACGAGCTGGTTGATTTTTTCGGTTCCGCGATAACAAAGAAAAACCAATCCGGTTTGCGCCCGCGTTTCGACTATGTGCCGGGTTCGATCGTTTTCCTTGTCGGGGCGCGTTTTTTCGTGCTTTTTAATCAAATTGTGGTCGTACTCGTCTAATGAACAGCAAGCGACAACGCCTGTCTGCGTATGAGCGCCGACGACAAGCCGGTAAACATACAAACACGGATTCGTTTCTTCAACCAGAGCGCCTCGATTGATAAATTGTTCGAGATTTTCTTTTGCGCGTTCGTAAACTTCGGGCGCGTAAACATCGGTCATTTCCGGCAAATCAATTTCAGCGCGCGTGATCCGCAAAAAACTATGCGGCGATTCAAACGCCAAACGCTTTGCTTCCTGACGGCTGACAACATCATAAGGCACGGATGCGACCTGCGCCTCCAAGCCCGTCGCCGGGCGCAGTGCCCGAAAAGGTTTGATTAAAGACATAAAAAGCGACCGCTCCAGATAAAATTATGAACTATTTATAAAAGCATAACAAACGGTTCTGAGCCGGTTGGAAATAAAGATCAAGTAAAGGTAGAGACGCGATGTATCGCGTCTGTACAAAACAAATTTGATTATTATTATCGGATAAAAAATCAAAGATCGGCATTTAACGACAATCCTTTTCAAACTTTCCGAAAGTCTGCTCTTTAGGTAGTTTCCAAATCTGCGTTCTCAAAAATAATTAATCCTCACTGCTCATTCTGAAAAACTCTCTATCCGTTTTACCAGGAATAATTTCTGCCGTGAAATAACTTTCAACCTGAACGGGTGATCCTGCAGCGCGACGCATCAATACAATTTGTCCTACATGAGTCAAAGCATCCGTAATCGGACCTTGTGTTATTTTTTCTATTGATTGATTTAATGTCGCTTCTGAAGCCAAGTAAGAATCGAACTCTTCAACGGCAGAGAAAAACCTTCTCACTTCGTCTTTCCACGGAAGCGGTACGGAATTCAAAACAACAAGCTCGCCTTTCATCAAATACAGCGATCCTTCCAGCAAATCTCCCATATGAGCCAAAATCTCACCGGGCGTTCTAATAGTTTCGTTTATTTTGAAGGCTTCAAAATCCAGCGGTGCTCCTAAAACGGCGATTTTAGCGCGAAACGCCAAAGTCGCCACTAAATGTCTGAATAATTCTCTTTTTAAATCAAGTGCCATTGTTTTTACCTCGTATTCATCTGGTTTTAATATTTCCTCCCTACTATTTTGGGGCGCAGACAATACTCATAAAATGGGTACTTGTCAAGCTATTTTAATTTCAGATTCTATTTCTGGTTACAGCAATACAAACCAGGACAATTCTGCTCGTTACGTTTGCTTGTCACAATTTGGCTTATTTAGTAGAATCGCGTTTTCCTTTGTAAGTCTTGTCCACAAGCCTTTTCACTACAGCAACAAATAATCGGAAGAAAGTTTAAAATGAGAAACGCCCGCTCGTCTTTATTTTTATCATCTCAACAAAAAACTGCGATTCGCCGCGTAATCCTTTTCTTTTTGACCTTTACGTTGTGCTTACCGACCGCATTGCCCGGTCAGGAACTTCTCGCACCGGAGCAAGCCGAAGCCGTCGAAGCCTTAGTTGCGATGCAAAACGATCTGGTCGGACCGGTTGGAACAGAACGATTCGGCACGGAAACCATCGTCTTGTCGAACGGAAATCTTGTTGTCACCGATCCCTTTTATGACATTACCGCCCCATTTCCGGTTGATGACGCCGGCGCGGTTTTTCTTTACAACGGCGTGAGCGGTGCTTTGATTTCGGTTCTGACCGGGGACGAACCGAGCGATTTTGTCGGAAGAGGCGGTGTGACACTTTTAGCGAACGGGAAATATGTTGTCAGCAGCCCGAATTGGAGCAATTTTCGCGGCGCGGCGACAATTTGCAGCCCGATTGAAGGCTGCGGCGGCACAATCACCGCCGGAAACAGCTTAATCGGAACAACGCCGGGCGACAACGTCAGCAATTACGGTGTTAGAGCTTTGATTAATGGCGACTATGTCGTTCGCAGCGCAAGCTGGAACGACGGACGGGGCGCGGCGACTTTCGGGAGCGCTGCAAGCGGCGCAACCGGAACAATTTCCGGATCAAACTCTCTGGTCGGAACCGCTCCGGGTGATGCGGTCGCGGATGTTGATGTCGTCGCTTTGCCGAACGGCAATTATTTAGTTTTGAGCGGAAGCTGGAACGGAGTCGGAGCAGCGACTTTTGGTAATTCCGAAGCGGTCGGCGCGATCGGAACGGTTTCGTCGGCGAACAGCCTCGTTGGCAGCAGCGGCGGAGATTTTGAAGACGTTCGCGTCACCGTTTTGACGAACGGCAATTATGTCGTTACAAATCCCCTCTGGAACAACGGCGCAGCTTTTGACGCCGGAGCGGCAACGTGGGGCAGCAAAACCACAGGCGTTAGCGGCGTGATCTCTTCTTCAAACAGCTTTGTCGGCTCGCAGCTTAATGATCAAGTCGGCAGTTCTCCCGGAATTGTTTCTCTGACAAACGGCAACTATGTCGTCGGGAGTTCGAATTGGAACAGTGCAATGGGCGCTGCGACTTGGGGCAACGGAGCAACGGGAAGTTCGGGCGTCCTCAGCGGCGCGAACAGCTTGATCGGCACGCACGCTTCCGTTCAGCTAGGCGGAAACGGCGGCGGGATTTATCCGCTTGCCAATGGTAATTATGCAGTGAGCTGTCCGCTCTGTAATGTTAATTTTCAAAACAATGGCGCGGTCACCTGGGGAAACGGAGCGAGCGGAACGAGCGGAGTTGTTTCAGCGGCAAACAGTCTTTACGGACCGAATGAATTTGACAGCATCGGGCGCAATATTCTGGCTCTTCCGAACGGTAATTACGTTGTTTCAAGTCCGTATTGGAACGACGCTCGCGGCGCAGTCACGTTGTTGAGCGGCGCGACTACGACCGTAGCTACGGTTAACACGGGAAACAGCTTGATCGGCGGAAATTCAAACTATTTTGTCGGCAGCGGCGGGGCTTTGCTGTTGACGAACGGTAATTATGTCGTTTTTAGTCCGGACTGGAACAACGCCGCGGGTGCAGTCACTTGGATGAACGGACTTGCCGCGCCGAACAGTTTAACAGGCACGGTTTCCGGTGCGAACAGCCTTATCGGAACGGTCGCGGGCGACCGCATCGGTTCGAATTTCGGCGTCGCGCTTTCGAACGGAAATTACGTCGTTCAAAGTACGAATTGGAACAGCGGACGCGGCGCTGCAACCTGGCGCAATGGAACTACGCCTACTTCAGGAACAATTTCGTCGGCAAACAGCCTGATCGGAAACAGCGCGGGCGACAACGTCGGGCTAGTGGTTGTTGCTCTGACAAACAATAATTACGTCGTTGTCAGCCCGAATATCAAAAACGTACCGTTTCTGAAAGTCGGAGCTGTGACGTGGAGCAACGGCGCGGGCGGGACAAACGGTACGGTCTCAGCCGGAAACAGCTTAATCGGCACGACAACCGAGGACACAATCGGCAATGCCGGAGTTGTTGCTCTGCCAAACGGCAATTATGTCGTCAGGAGTCCAAATTGGGATTCGGCGTCAATAAAAGACGCGGGTGCGGTTACTTACGGCGCAGGCAATGCCGCCACGACCGTTGGTGCGATTACAGCCAACAACAGCGTGCGCGGTTCGAGTGCGAACAGCGGTTCGACTTTGAGTTTCGCCTTTGATTCGGTCAATGATCGTCTCGTTGTAGCTCGACCTAACGATAATCGCGTGACGTTTTTCCGTCCTACCGCAACCGCAATCACAAACGGAAATTCGAACAACGGCGCGACGTGGGATTACGGAACGATTGTCCAGTCGACCAACATTGTTGTTCCCAGCCCGCGCGTCGTGACGCTGGAAAACAACACGCCGGTCAGAGACGTGACGGTCAGGGTCGGCGGTACCTTGTCGGTCAGCGGCAATAGTACGATTTCCGGCACGATGAATGTCAGCGGCACGCTCGATTTGACCAACGGAAAGCTTGATGTCGGCAACAATATTGTAATCGTCAATTGCGGCGGCAATATTACAGGCGCTTCGGCGGCGCATTATATTCAAGGCAGTTTGCAGCAGTGCGTCAATTCTTCGAACTTTAATTTCCCGGTCGGAACAGCAAACGGTTATTCTCCGGTTCAGCTTTCAAACGTCGTCGGAGGCGGCAATTTTACGGTCAAAGCCGCGCAGTCTCAGTATCCGCAAATAATCGGATTGCCGAGCGGGCGGTTTCAGCGTTACTGGACTTTGACGAACGGCGGTTTGTCTCAAGCCGATGTGACCTTTAATTACCTTGACGGAGACATTGGGGGCGGAACCGAAGACAATTACACCGTTTATAAAATTGAAAACGGAGAAGCCGCGCCCCGCGCGACAACGCTTAACACGACTGCGAACACGGCAACCGTTCTCGGAGTGACGAGCTTTTCCGATTGGACTCTGGCTGACAGCGCGACTGTGACTCCATTTGTGATTAAGGGACAAATCACTTCAGGCGGAAATCCGCTGCAAGGCGTGACGGTCACTCTATCCGGCTCCTCAAGCGGTTCGGTGCAAACCGACGCTTCGGGTTATTACTCCTTTACAGTCAACAGCGGCGGAGATTACAACGTCACGCCCCATAATGCGAATTACACTTTCACGCCTGAAAATCGGACTTTTGACGATTTGGCAGGAAGCCAAACGGCTGATTTCACGGCAACCCCTGCTTATAATCTTTCAGGCATGGTAATTTACGGCGTAACGCCCACAAATCAAATGCAGAAATCTGTTTCCGGCGTATCGCTCTCCGCTGCCGGCGCTTCTTCTACGATGACTGCGACCAGCACGAACGGCGAATATTTGCTGGAAAATTTGGTTTCCGGAGGACAATATACAATCACGCCTGCCAAAACGAGTGACATTAATGGCATCACCGCTTTCGACGCGACGCTGGTTTTACGCCACGTAGCCGCCGGAGGACAAGGAACAACCGCCCTCAACGTAAATCAACGAACGGCTGCCGATACGGACGGCGACGATTCTGTGACGGCGTTTGACGCTGCTCAAATTTTACGTTTTGTGGCGGCAAACGGCAGCAATGCCAATACCGGACAAACCGGCAATTGGAAATTCTCGCCCGCCAGCCGGAACTACGAATCTCTCAACAATTCGCTTTCCGGCGAAAATTATGAAGCGTTTCTGATCGGCGAAGTTGACGGCGACTGGACGCCGCCGGGCGGAGGTTCTCTTGCGATAAGTCAAATTGAACGAAAATCTCGAAAGTAAAAAAAACGCCGCAAACAGAGCGGCGTTTTTTTGAAACTACTTTCAAATAGAAAGATTTTTTCGATATTAAATCTATAGGCAACTCAAAAAAAACGAACCGAATCTACGACTCGTTATCTCTTCACCACATTTAACATTTCAGCAATATCAAGAGCGGTAAATTTATTACTCGTAAATTTTCGGTTGCGGTTTTTCTGTGATTTGGCTAAGATTTTTTTAACTGCTGTGTGGACTTCCGTCCACATCCGGCATTTCGAAATAAATATTTTTTCGGAAGCTCATCACAAAAACAAACTCAACTCACGGCTGTAAATTATCAGCTTCACAAATAAAGAAAAGATTCTTTAGTTTTAGGAGATTAAATTAATGCGTAACACCTCGGCTAAAAGTGTATCTCAGTCGGCAGCGCTCCTCTTTTTGCTGCTTTCGTTGTTCGTTCCGATGACTTCTTTTTCTCAGGACAGAGATTTGTCAGAGACCGGTCTTCTTCGCAAACAGCAGGCAATCAGCAAATTGGGCAATCGTTTAGCGACAGTTGCCGCCAAACACGGTAAAACGCCGAGCCAGTTGCGGCGGATGTTTTTGGAAGATCATTCTCTTCACCTCGACCAAAATGACAAATTGCTTTATATCGATAGAGCGCCTAATGAAGCGGAGCTTGCCAAGGCAAAACAAGAAGAAGAATTGAGCGCTCCGCAAGCGCCGCCGTATCCGCTTTCGCAAACCTTTACTTTAAACAGCCGACCGGGTTCAAGACGCGTTATTTACCTTGATTTCGACGGTCACACAATTGACGCCGGAAACCACTGGTACAGCTATATGGCTAATTACGGTGGTGTAGCCCAACCATTCGACATTGACAATAACCCGGCTTTCAACGATTTGGAACTTGAAGTGATACAAGCCGTCTGGCAAAGAATCGCCGAAGATTTCGCCGCGTTTGACGTTAATGTGACGACCCAATATCCAGGCGATGACGCTTTGTCGCGTGGAGACTACTCGGATCAGACTTACGGCACGCGCGCAGTTTTCACAAAAACCAACTTTATGGGCGCCGGAATCGGCGGCGTGGCTTACGTCGGCACATTCGATTTTGCCGGGAACGATCCTTATTTGCCCGCCTGGATTTTTACCGCCGGAATGGGCAGTGATAAAACAATTGTTGAAGCAGCTTCGCACGAGATCGGTCATAATCTCGGCTTGAACCATGACGGAACCGCCAGCCAAGGTTATTACGGGGGGCACGGCGTTTATGGACCGATTATGGGCGTTGCCTACAGCAGAAGCGTCTCGCAATGGGACAAAGGCGAATATTTTGGCTCAAACAATCCCGAAGACGATCTAGTGGTTATGCAATCTCATGGTTTGCTGCCTATTGCCGACGATCATGGCAACACAACCGGTACAGCACGAGTTTTGAATGGCACAAGTATCAGTGCCTCAGGTTTGATTACGACTAGTACGGATGTTGACGTTTTTAAATTCACAACCGGCTCCGGCAACGTTTCAATCAACATCAATCCCGCACCACGCGGAGCAAATCTCGATATTAAAGCGGAGCTTTTGGATTCAGCCGGAAACCTAATTGCGACATCTAATCCTTCTAGCTACGCTTTGATGAATTCGTTTCCGGCAGGAATGGCTGCCAGTTTTAATCAGTTTCTTTCAGCCGGAACTTATTATCTGAGAATTGACGGAACCGGAAACCCCGAAGGAGATGGGGGTGGTTATACCGATTACGGCAGCTTGGGACAATATTTTATAAATGGAACACTTGCTTCGGGTGGCGGAGGAAGCTCACAATCGCCGGTTGCCGTTATCACCCCCAGCACGACTTCCGGAACTGCGCCGTTGTCGGTTAATTTCTACAGCACCGGCTCTTACGACCCGGACGGCTCGATTGCCAGCTACGCATGGAATTTCGGGGACGGAACCGTCTCATCGTCTCAAAACCCGACTAAAGTTTATAATTCAGCCGGAACTTTTACGGCGTCTTTAACCGTCACCGACAACAGCGGTTTGACAGGTACGAATAGTGTGACGATTAACGTCAGCCCGGCAACCGTTTCTTCGAGCATCTCCGGAACGGTATTTTATGGTAATACTCCGGCTGGACAGGGCGTTAAATATGTTTCCGGTGTACAGATGTTGGCAAACGGCTCCTCTACCAGCTCGGCTAATAGCTGGACAAATGGCTCATACTCGCTCGGCAATTTGGTTTCTGGCGGGTATTATGTCGTCACTCCAACAAAAACCGGAAATATAAATGGCATCACAGCTTTTGATGCCACCCTTGTTCTTCGTCATGTAGCCAGTGGAGGAATGCTGAGCGGAAATCAACTTATTTCTGCGGATACCGATAATAGCGGAGATATAACCGCATTTGATGCTACGCAGATTCTGCGTTTCACGGCAGCAGGTTTTCAATCGACCACCACCGGGCAAGTCGGAAATTGGAAATTCACGCCCGGTCCTCAAAGCTACGGACCAGTTTCCGGCGCACTGACAAATCAGAACTACGAAGCTTTTTTAGTCGGCGAAGTTGATGGCGATTGGTCTGCGACGGCAGGAATCATTTTCGGCGATGAGAATGAAGAACAAGTGAAAATAGAACGGCAAAAGCGAGAAACGGCAGGACTTTTTACAGCTGAGAACGCCCTTTTCGTACCGAAACAATCCGTGAAGACTGACGTTTATTTTCAAACCAAAGTCGTACAGCAACAACCGGAATCACAGGTACAAATATTATTGCCGCAAAATGCGACCGGGCAAAATGGGAGCACTGTTTTGATACCCATTTCGTTGACAAATAACAATACACCTATTGGCGCTTATACAATTGAAGTTAATTACGATCCGAGCGTTTTGCAGCCTCTCGCAAATCCCGTAAACACAAACGGAACTTTAAGCGACGGGTCGTGCGCAATTGTATCAAATGTGTCCGGTACGGGAATTCGTTCAACCGTCAGAGTAGCAGGAGCTTGTCCTACGAGCATAAATAATTCGGGAACTCTTTTAAATTTGCGTTTTAATGTAATCGGGACCGCCAACACAGCAACCGGCACAACAACATTGGAATTTACTTTGAGAACTGGCAGCAACCCAATTCCATATTTTCAGAATGATTCAGGCGTAATTCCGGTTACGGCAGTAAACGGTTCGTTTTCCGTTATTTCCAATATTCCCAATGCTTCTGTAACCCTTGCAGGTCGTGTTTTAACCGCAAACGGACAAGGCTTGCGAAACGCTCAGGTGCAATTAACAAACGCCGACGGGTCGTCAAAAATTGTTGTGAGCGGACCTTTCGGTTATTATCGCTTTGCAAATGTTTTGGCTGGACAACAGGTTACAATTCAAGTATTCTCAAAAAGATTTGGATTCCAGCCGCAAACGGTGAATATTTCCGGCGATGTAAGCGATTTAAACTTCATCGCACAACCGTAAAACGAAATTGCGCAATTTTATTAATTTGAATTGCCGATCTTCCTAGCATTAAAAAACCGGCAAGCAAGATTTTAACGGAAAACGTTTTTATGCTTACATTGGGTTGCAAAAAAATGTTTTTCAAGTCATAATTCCCCAGATTTTCTATCGTTCAATAGAGGAGATTAAGAGAGATGTCATTAAAAGCCCTTTATTTTAACACCCTGATTTTAGTAAGCATGGTTCTGATTTCGTTCGGCTCTCAAGCGAGAGCGCAGGAATCTATCACCGTTTCAATACCGGATAACATTTCGGCAGCAACAGGCTCCCAAATTCTAGTGCCGGTAAATGTGACTCACACTAACCCCCAATCACGAATCGTTTCTTTTCAGTTTGTTGTCTACTTTAATCAAAATGTCATCACGCCCTGTGGTACTACAGGCGGTAATGCAATAAACAGAATTGGTACATTAACCGATCCTACTACTACAACGTTCAGTGTTACCGTGGATAGGAATACTCCGGGAAGACTCGGAGTTGCGGGGGCGGATGGTGAACCAGATCCGAACGCAGCAGGATTTCAAGGCTCAGGGGTTCTCCTCAATTTATGCTTTACCGTTGTTGGACAACCCAACAACCCAGCGAATTGTTGTACTGCTATAAACTTTTCTACAATACAAGGAGAGACTCCCCGGTTTACTGCTTTTAACGGGACTGTGATTCCTACTACAGCAGATAGCGGCTCCTTCTTTGTTCAAGGGACAACGGCTGCTTCGGTAAATGTTTCAGGTAGAGTTTTAACGGCGAACGGACGCGGATTGCGCGGTGCCCTTGTGCGACTAACAATGGCAGACGGCAGCACTAAGACGGCAACATCTTCTGCTTTCGGCTATTATCGTTTTGCCGACATACCGGCGGGTCAAACAGTAACGATCGAAATAGTGTCCAAGCGATATGATTTCCAATCACGAACAGTTAATCTCGCAGGCGATATCTCAGATGTGGACTTTGTTGCTGAGCAATAAAGCAACACGATAGAAGATTTTATAAAAAAGGCAATCCGATTGGGATTGCCTTTTTTATTTCACTATTAAGAACAAAGTTAATTTGTAGTAACGGTTGCCTCAAAAAAGAGCTAGATGGCAAAAGGATTTGATTACCGTGTAGGAGAAATTTATTCTTGGGCGGAAATTTTTAAATTTCACCGAACGCGATGTGGGATTTATCAAAGAAATGAACAACTGATTTCTCTGCTAACTGATTTTGGACTTATTAATCCTTGTTATCCAGATAAATTCAACGAAGAAACCCCAAATCAAATTTTATACACCGGAAATGGCAGACGCGGCGACCAGCTTTTAAGTTCGCCGAACCGTGCTTTGCTCGGTGCAATCCAAACCAAGAACGCCGTCCCGCTTTTCAACAAACTCGGTATCGGTCGCTGGCAATTAACCGGCTTTTGGCGAGTCACTGCAGGCGAATACGTTTACGACGCGAATCAAAAAAGAATGATCTGGCAATTTACGCTTGAAAGAAGTTGAATTTATTCAAAGCAATTTTCTGTTCAAAATATTTGTTCACTTACTTGGATCGAGGCAATGCTCGCTCCCAATTCGAGTAATTCGTTTTTCCGTAGGCAATCGAGCCGCCGTTTTCGTCCTCAATTCTTAAATTCCGCAATATTGCGAGGTTGTCGATGTTCTCTTTCGAATTTTTCGCAGTCTTGAGAATTTTAAAACGTAGCTTCAGCAGCGTTCCCGATGTTTCAGCAATACCGTTTAGAGATACGGCAGCGATACCGATACGCCCGGGAGTGTTCGTGTCGGAAACGATTGTAAAGTTTCCGCCGCTGCTCAACGTGCCATTTGTTTCAAACGGCTTTGAAAAATCCGCCTGCATCAAATCAGGATCGAATGAAACTACAAAGCTATACGAAGAAACGGATTTGCCGGTATCGTTTGCAAGTATAACCGGAACGAGAATAGTGTTTTCATTGGCTTTTGAAGCGCCCGCAAATTGAGAAGTTTTTGTTTCAATGTTTGGTGCGCCAATTTCAGACAATGATTCGCCGAGCTTAGGATTTGCCGAATCAATTATTGGCGTCGCATCGGTTTCGTTCGAAATTTCAATCGCAGCGCTTTCATTGCTTTCAGCCAGATTTGCCCCCGCCGTCCAGTCGCCGCTGACTTCGCCGACGAGATTAGCCGTATAGTCCTGATTTTCGAGCGAGGCATGCAAAGCCGGATAATTCCGCGATGCGGGTGAAAGCGTCCATTGCCCGGTTCGCCCCGCTGTTGAAGTCCGTCCGTTCGCGGCAACGTAACGCAAAATCTGTGTAGCGTCGAACGCAGAAACGATTTTGTCATTGTCCGTGTCTGCCGCGAGCTGTTGATTGGGTGACAGAGCAAATATTCCCTGACCGCCCGCGGCAACATGGCGCAAAACAAGCGTCGCATCAAATGACGTAATTCCATTGACATTTCCCGATTTTGTTGCTGTCACCGCGTATTGTTCGCCTCCCAACAAATTTTCGAGCAAATAAGCTCCGTTTGAATTTGTGTTCGCCGTAGTTTCGGATGCGCCTGTGGCGGTCAGCGAAACGCCGGAAACGAGTTTGTCAGATTGTCCTTCGGGCGTGGTGCCGTATTTGACTGTTCCCGACAGCGTCTGAGGATTTGTGTTGAAACGAGCGACCATAAACGGCGAAAGTGAGTAAACTGTATGCGAAACAGTGCATACGCCATTGTTGAAAACAGGCGGCGGGTAATAACCTTCGCCCCACCCGCCGAAAGCAAAATGCATCACGCGCAGCTCGCTGCAAGCCGTAGCGTGCGGAATTGAAGAAACGTCAAACGAAACCGTAATGGTGCCGATATAAGTCGCCGACGTGCGGATGTCATAAATCGGCGAAACAGGTACGAAACGGGCTGGCAACTGCGGAATTTGTTTCGATTGCAGCGGAATGGCAACGGTTCTTCCCGGCGCCGTCACGTTATAAAACGAAACTTTGACGTTAGTTCCGGGCAAGGGCGTCAGATTTTCCGGATTCGGAATCGGCTGCCAGACGGGATTGTAATTCGAGCTGTCGCTGACCAGACTCTTTTGACCGCTTCCGTCCAGATTCATTTCCCATATTTGGTGAACGTCGTATTGGTATCGAATAAAAAGTATTTTCGTGCCGTCGGGCGAGTATGACGGATTTCCTTCAAACACGTACGGTGTGTTTGTTAGATTAACAATGTCGGTTCCGTTTTTATTCATCAAGCAAATTTCGCCATTGCGGTCGAAAACGATCTTGTTTCCGTCTGGCGACCAGGACGGATCGCGGTCGGAATAACCGGAAGTGATTTGAATCTGGCTGGTCCCGTCGGTGTTCATCGTAAAAATACTGGACGCGCCGTTCACCGCCCCGCTGTAAACGAATTGCGACATATTGGGCGACCAAACGGCTTTTTCAAAATATGTGGAGCTGTCGGTTAATTTTTGCAGATTCGTCCCGTCCGAATTAACCCGGTAAATATCCGATGAATTATTGCCGTATTTTGTAAAAACGATGATGTTTCCGTTCGGCGACCAGCGCGGGTATCGCTCCAAACTGTTTGAACTCGGCACGAGATCGGCAATCCCGGTGCCGTCCGGGTTCATCGTGTAAATTTCGTTGTTTCGGGTGAAAGCGATTTTCCCGCCATTTGGAGAAAACGACGGATCGTAATGATGACGGTCAGCGTCGGCAGCAATCACGCTCAGATTTGTGCCATCGGGATTGACCGTAAAAATTCGCTGCTGATTTCCGCTCTGGCGAACGAAAGCGATTTTGCCGTTGCTCGGTCGCTTTGTCGCCCCGGATTCGGTGCAAACGCCCGCGCTGCCGGAATTGTAAATATTTGCGATTTCCCAATCGGCAAGCGGGCGATCGTAAACGGTAAGCTCGTCAATTGCTCCCTTCCAGTTATAAGTTTGAGGATGGTTGGCGCGATTGGCAGAACGGGCAATAAACAATGATTGCTCGCCGTCGTAATTGACCTGAATCGGAAAATAGCCCGAAGCTTGCAAAACACCGTTCCGATAAATTGAAATGCGGTTTTCCGAACGAACAACGGTTAAATGCTGCCAGACGTTCGGCTCAAGCACAAAGCTCAAACTGCCTCCGGCATCGCCGTAATAATATTTATTTGGTTCGTCATAGTGTTCTGCGATTCGCCAGTTCGCGGTTGCGGTCAGGTTGCTGTTGTTATCAATCAAAGTTGCATAACGGACTTGCGTTGCGCCTGGCTTGACCCACGTTGAAAGGGTAAAGGTTTTGTAATCGAAAAAATTCCCGAAATTAATGAACTGGTGCGAGCCGTTGAAACTAAAAGTATTTCCGACTTTGCCGATGCCGCCGCTCCAGGTCGAGCCGCCTTGGGCTTGGATATTTTCGTTGAGCCAATCTTTCGAGCTGTTTTCGGCGCGAAACCAATTTCTCATATTTGCCGGCGGCGGAGCGCAAAGCGGTTCGAGCTGTCCGCGAATTTCGCCATTCGGGAAATTAGACGTCACGACGCTGAAATACCACAAACCGGCTCTCAAGCCAGCCGCCATCTCCGGAGTGATTAAAAAGCTTTGCGTGGAAGTGCCCGCCGGAAAGGTGAAAATCGCCTCACCGTTTGCGCCCCGCGCCGCCGGACCGTGAATCCGCGCCGTAAAAGTGCTGCTTTGCAAATTGCTCAGATTCAGAGTCACGGTGACAGTAGATTGAAACTCGCTCAGAATCACACTGCCCATTCCGGTCGCAGAAGAACTGGTCGGCGGAACCGCTTGAGTGCCGTTTAAAGTGGCGGTAAAAACCGTGTTGGCGTGCGCGATTGGAGCGCTGAGCAAACAAAGTATTGCGAGCACCGCAAAACGGATAACGGGAAAATGCGAAAGAAAATAGAGGTTAAAATAATTACGCCTAGTCATTTAAATTTCTCCTGAGAAGATTCTTTTTTATAAATTGCTCTGCACCGATAAAACTCTTCCGGTTATGAACGCGGAAAATAGAAGGAAAAGGTTTCTTATCGAGGGATTTATTTAAAGAGTTTTGTTTTTTGAGAATGAGAAAACGCAGTTCAAGCGATCTTGAACTGCGTTTTTCGATGTTAATTTTGCTACTTTTTATTTCTTTTGTCCGAGAGCGACAGCGCGTTGGTAAGCGGCATAAATCGCCTTCGATAAAACCGTGCGGAGACCGCCTTTTTCCATTTGATAAATCGCTTCAGCAGAAGTTCCGCCCGGCGACGTGACCATATTTCTTAATTCCGCCGGATGTTTGTGCGATTCCATCGCAAACAAAACCGAACCCAAAATCGTTTGCTGAACCAATTCTTTTGCCATGTCGCGCGAAAACCCCATGTGTACGCCTGCGTCGGTCATTGCTTCCATCACGAGAAAAACATAAGTCGGACCTGTAGCACTCAAAGAAGTTGCCATATCAATCATATTTTCGGTTTCAACAAACAATTCTTTGCCGAGCGCGCCAAAAATAGCTCGGACTTGTTTTCTATGTTCACCAGAAACGGCTTCAGCGCAAGTCCAAGCCGTCATGCCCGCGCCGATTTGCGAGGGCGTGTTCGGCATCACACGGACAACGAGCGGAGTTTTTAATTTGCTCGCAATAGTTTCGATTTTTGCGCCCGCAACGATCGAAACTATTAACTGTTCGGGCGTGATGTTGTTTTCCAGCTCGTCTAAAACAATTTTTATTCGCTGAGGTTTGACCGAAAGACAAACGATTGATTCTTCCGATTTTTGTACAGATTTAGCTGCATCAACGTTTTCGGCGAAAACGTTAATACTGTATTTTGCCCGCAATTCCTCGCGTCGTGCAGCGCGTGGATGACTTGCGGCGATTTGTTCCGGTTTGACGAGATTTTGTCTGAGGATTCCGGCGACAATTGATTCAGCCATCACGCCGCAGCCGATAAAAGCTATTTCGGTATTTTCCAAAAGAGTTTTTGTCGAATTGAAAGATTGCGGTAAATTATCCATAAACGTTGATTTTATAATTATTGAAAATGACTATTGAAGAACAATTAGAGTTTTTACGCAAAGGCGCTGCGGAGATTATCCGCGAAGAAGATTTAAAAGCCAAACTCGAAAAATCAAACAAAACGGGAAAACCGCTCCGCGTTAAATTGGGCGCTGACCCGACCGCGCCCGACATTCATCTCGGTCATACGGTTGTCATTCGCAAGCTGCGGCAGTTTCAAGACCTCGGTCACATCGTTATTTTTTTAATCGGCGATTTCACCGGCTTGATCGGCGATCCGACCGGAAAAAGCGCGACGCGACCGGCTTTAACTCGCGAAGAAATTGACGCCAATGCCGAAACTTACAAAGCGCAGATTTTCAAGCTGCTCGATCCCGACAAAACCGAAATTCGTTTTAATTCCGAATGGATGAATAAATTCGGCGCGGCTGATTTCGTCCGCCTTGCTTCGCTGACAACCGTCAAACAAATTCTGGAACGCGATGATTTTGAAAAACGAATGAAAGAAGAAAGACCGATTGCCTTGCACGAATTACTTTATCCGCTGGTGCAAGGCTATGATTCGGTTGCGTTAAACGCCGACGTAGAAATCGGCGGCACAGATCAGAAGTTTAATATGCTTGTCGGGCGCGACTTGCAGCGGAATAATTCATCAAACGCCTTATTGAAAAACGGGAACTCAACTCTGAAGGATTCCTCTTTAACCGAAGCCCAAAGCCCGCAAGTTATTTTGACAATGCCGTTGCTCGAAGGTCTCGACGGCGTGCAGAAAATGTCAAAGTCTCTGGGCAATTACATCGGAATCAACGAATCGCCCGATGATATGTTCGGCAAAATAATGTCAATTTCCGACGAATTGATGTGGCGTTATTATGAGCTTTTGACCGATTTCTCTATCGCTCAAATCGAACAAATGAAATCAAGCGACGAAAATCCGCGTAATTTGAAAGTAAATCTGGCGAAATTGATAATCAAAGATTTCCACTCTGCCGAAGCCGCGATAGAAGCTGAAAACGAATTTAACCGTCGCTTTGTCAAAAAAGAAATTCCTGATGAAATCGAAGAAAAGTTTTTGGCGGAAACCGTTTGGAAATTGCCGAAACTGCTGGCTGAAACCGGGCTTTGCGCTTCGGTCGGCGAGGCGCGCCGTTTGATTGAACAGGGCGGCGTGAAAATCAACGGCGAGAAAGCTTCAAATGCGAACGCAGATGTTGAAATCGGCGAAGGCATTTTGCTGCAGGTCGGTAAACGTAAGTTTTTGCGTGTAAAATCGAATTGAAATGTCCACGCTTATCGAAACCGAGGAAACTTTAGTCATTGAAACGCCTGAGCGCGTGCCGCTCGCTTTTGCGTTGGCGTCAATCGGCAATCGTTTTCTGGCGTGCGCGCTCGACCATTTTTTGCAGGCAATTTTGCTGCTTTTGGTGGCTTGGGCATTTTTCACTTTTGCCGGCATTTCGCGGTTTGACGGTTATTTTGAAGAAGCGCCGAAATGGGTGATTGCCGTGTTTATCATCGTCGCTTTCCTGATTTTCACGGGTTATTTCGCCATTTTTGAATGGGCGATGAACGGACAGACTCCTGGCAAACGATTGTTAAAACTGCGCGTGATTCGCGAAGACGGACGACCGATTACGTTTTGGGAAGCAGCGGCGAGAAATCTGCTCAGAAATTTCGATATGATGCCGCTTCCCTTTTATTCAATCGGTTTGATTTCGGTTTTCATCAGCAATCGCGACCAGCGCATTGGCGATTTGTTTGCCGGAACCGTCGTTGTCCGTGAACGTCAGACCGAAGCCCCGACTTTTGAACAGGTCTTTAATGTTTCAGCGACGAGCGACGCCGCTTATCGCCGCCTGTTTCCGCCGACGCGGTTTGCGGCTGATTTATCACAGATTACGGAAAAAGAAATAGAGGTCGTGGAAAATTTCCTGCGCCGTCGCGAGGATTTGAAAGAGTTTTCGCGCAAATGGATGGCGTGGCGCGTGGCAATGCCGATTCTTTATAAATTGAAACCGGCTTACGATCTGCAAACTTTTACTTATGAGGGTTTTCTCGAAGAGCTGCTTCATCGCTATCGCGCGGAACGCAGATTTATCGGATAAAAAAGGCGGTTGTCAAAAACCGCCTTTTTTATTTTAGTTTTCTTTCCATTTATACGGAAAGAACTTCCCGGCGTCTTCGGGCGTCACTTTTTGCCCGAAAAGCTCTAAGGCGGCTGCTAAAACAACATCACGGCGGGCGGCAAGATCTGCTCCTGTCGGCAGCATAACCAATTGCGGCGTGACGCCTACGTGTTCAAGGCTTTTGCCGTCCGCCATAATCACGTCGGCATTCGTGACGCTTATAGCGTAAGGAATAATGCTATCGGCTCCCATTTTCATCGGTACTCCGCGCGACTGCATCACGGCGCCGGATGAATAGTCGCCGATCACGACGCCGCGCTGTTGAAGTTGAACGAAACGGGCAAAGACTTCCGAAGCCGAACCGGATTGACTGTCAATCAGGACAATCAGATTTCCTTTGTAAACGTCTTTCCCTTTGGATTTAGCCATTTGCGGCTTCATTTCCTTACGCCCTTTGAGGTCGGCAATTTTGATGTCTTTTTCGACGAAATAACCAGCCAACTCCTCGAGGGTCACGACATAACCGCCGCCGTTACCGCGCAAATCCAGAATCAGATTGCCAGAGTTTTTCAATTTCCCCTGCATAATCTCGTTGATAATATGCGGGTCGGTGGAAAACGTCGGCATTTTCCAGATCGCCGTGTTTCCGACTTGCACAAAGCGATGCTCGATGACATCGTCGGATGTCATCTCAATATCGCGGATGATGTCTTCGAAATTGAGAATCGTTTTTTCCGTTTTTACTTTCGAGGCGATGTTCAGCTCTCGCGGCTCTTTCGCCGCAGGACTTTGCACGATCAAATTCAATCCGGGACGCGGGCTGAGCGTGTTGTAGTAATACAACATTTTCCACATATCCTTACGAATCGGTTTAAATTTTTCGACTGATAAAATCTGGTCGCCCGGCTGCAAACCTTTCTTTTCGGCGTCGCTGTTCGGTTTGACTTCGGTGACAAAACATTTGTCGCCGATCATTTGCATCCGAAATCCGTAATCGAATTTAGTCGAGCGCGAAGGCGGATAAAAAATCGTATGAGAATCGTTTAAATCGAGAACCGCCTGCGCGATGATTCCAAAAGCCTGCCCGAGAGAAGTCGCCTGGTCGAGTTTGTCTTCGGCGATTTTAAACCGCTCGTCCAGATTAACTCCCTTGAAAGCCGGATCGTAGTATTTATCTTTAATCTCGCTTTTAATGGCTTTAAGCATATCCTTGGCGCGCGAACGCTCAATGCGGTCGAGATTTTGCGCCGAAACGCCAGCCACTGTTAACAGAAGAAAAAATGCAGCGAAAACCAATCGCCTATTGAAACGACGAAGATCGTTTATTATCGAATTCATTTTGAGTGTTTCCTACCTGAAGGTGATGAAGGCTTGAAGCCGGAAAATATTAACACACAAACCGATCAGGTTAAACCGGAAAATTTATTTCATCGTTAAATAAAATGAGACTAATTAAAGCTGCCTCAACTAATAAATGCTCTCTTCTCCAGGCGGTCGCGTATTCCAGCGTTTGTGAATCCAAAGCCATTGTTCGGGGTAAAGGCGCACATATTTTTCAACGACATTCGTAATTTTCTGAGTTAATTCGCGAACATTTTCATCCGAAGCGTCGCCGGGTTCGTATTCGAGTGGCGGGTCGAGGTAAATGACGTATTTCTGTTTCGCTTCTTCCCAAACGGCAAAAGCCGGAAGCACAATGGCATTTGTTTTCAGAGCAAGCTTGGCGATGCTGACGGTTGTCGAAGCAGGAACACCGAAAAAATCAACGAAAACGCCTTCTTTTTCCTGCGCATTTAAATCAGCCAGAATTCCCAAAAGCTCGCCGTTTTCAAGCACGCGAAACATTTGCCGAGCCGAACGAGTCTTGTCCAAAGTGACGCTGCCAAATTTCGTCCGAAACGAATCCACATATTCTTCGAGCAGCGGATTATCAATCCGCCGAACGAGAATATTCATCCCGAAACCAAACGCGGGCGGCAGCAAATTAAAAACTTCCCAACTGCCGAAATGTCCGGTGAAAAACAAAATTCCGCGCCCCGTCGCGTGTGCGCGGTCAAAATGTTCCTTCCCGACAACTTCGACAACCCGGCGAACGTCTTCGAGCTTAAATTTTCGGAAATGCGAGACAAAACCGAGATGCCTTCCGAGAGATTCGAACGTGCCGAGAACAATTCGATCTTTTTCCTCCGCAGGCATTTCGGGAAATGCGATGTCCAAATTCCGGCGAGCGATTTTTTGTAGTTTCGGAAAACGAGAACCTAAAAATCTGCCGAGCGATTTGCCCAAGCGCATTGAAGTTTCGAGTGGCAATGAGCCGATTGCACCAAGTAAGCTGCGAACTGCTAAAAGCTCCGACTTGTTCTGAACTTTGCTGCGTTTTTTTGGCATTCATCCGCAATTACAAAAATTAGGCTGCGACTCGTTCGACGCGATTATAAACCGTATCACGCTCAACAGCTTCAAAACCCGCGTTTTCGATTAAGGAAATCAATTCTTGTTTCGACATTTTGACTTCGTCTTCGTTTGAGTAACTGTGAGTTAATTCACCGCCGTCGGTGATTGTTCCGTCCAAATCATTGGCGCCGAAATGCAATGCCGTTTGCGCCAGATTTTTGCCGAGCATTACCCAATACGCTTTTACGTGATCGAAATTATCGAGCATCAAACGCGAAACCGCAATTGTTTTCAACGAATCAACGCCCGAAGGTCCCGGCAAAGAAGCCAGCGCAGTTCCCGGCGGATAAAACGCGAGCGGAATAAAACATTGAAACCCGCCTGTTTCATCCTGCTGTTCGCGCAGTTTTATAAAATGGTCAACGCGGTCTTCGATTGATTCTATGTGACCGTAAAGCATCGTCGCGTTGGTTTTCAATCCAGCTTTGTGGACTTTTCCGGCTAATTCGAGCCAGCGCGCGCCGTCGCATTTGTGGTCGCAGATGCGTGAGCGAGTCGGTTCAGCAAAAATCTCAGCGCCGCCGCCCGGACACGAATCCATTCCTGCCGCTTTTAGTTTTTCAATCACTTCTTCGTCCGACATCTTGTAAAAACGGGCGAAAAAGTCCAATTCGACCATCGTCAGAGCTTTTAAATGCAGCGCGGGAAATTCCTTTTTCAAACGGCGAAACAAATCGGTGTAATAAGAAAAAGGCAGCTTTGTGTTCAAACCGCCGACAATATGCAATTCGGTCGCGCCTTCTTTAACCGCGTTTCTCGCAATCTCGACGCCTTCTTCAATCGAATGCGTGTATGCGCCTTCCTGCCGTGCGCGTTTGTAAAAACCGCAAAACTTGCAGTCGGCAACGCAGATGTTCGTGTGATTAAAATGGCGGTTGACGTTGAAATAAGTCGTGCGACCGTGCTTTTTGCGCCGCACGAAATCAGCCAGTTTTCCGAGCGCGTTTAAATCGTCGGTTTCATAAAGCGCCACGCCCTCATCAAATGAAAGCCGCTCGCCGCGCTCAACTTTTTGAACAATAAAATTTATTTTTGTATCGTGTGAAAATTGCATTTCAATCTATTTTATCTAATCTTTGAATCTTATCTTAAGTTATTAACAAAAACTGCGCCGCCGAAAGTCAGGAACAAAATCACGCTGACGAAAGCATTTGTCGTAAAAAATGCTGCATTTAAACGGCTCAAATCGTTCGGGCGGACGAGCAGATGTTGATAAATCAAAAGCGCGCCGGTTAATACGACTCCGGCGAGAGCAAGCAAGCCGAGCGCGGTGAATGAATAAAGCAAAATCAAAACCAGAAATGCTTGAAAATGAAAGATTCGCGCCATCGTCAGTGCGCCCGCGATGCCGAGTTTTGCCGGAATCGAGTGAAGTCCATTTTTGCGGTCGAATTCATAATCCTGACAGGCGTAAATTACGTCAAATCCTGCTGTCCACATCATCACGAGCAGCGAGAGCAAAACCGGCACGGGTGAGTCAATCGCGCCTCGCACGGCGATCCAAGCGGCAGTCGGCGTTATTGCCAGCGACCAGCCCAAAATCATATGCGCAAGCGCGGTGAAGCGTTTGGCGTAGGAATAAAACAAAATACTGAACAAAGCGACGGGCGATAAAATCAAGGTCAATTGATTGAGCATCGCCGAAGAGAGAAAAAACAACGCGCACGAGGCGAGCATAAACGCCCACGCGAAATTGACGGAAAGTTTTCCGGCGGGCAGCTCGCGATTTGCCGTTCGAGGATTGGCGGCGTCAATTTTTCGGTCAACAATTCGGTTGAAAGACATGGCAGCCGAACGAGCGCCGACCATTGCCATTGTTATCCAAAAAATCTGCCAGAGCATCGGCAGACCGTCCGCCGCCAGAACCGCGCCCAGAAAGGCAAACGGAAGCGCGAACAAAGTATGCTCGAATTTGATCATTTCGAGTGTTGTTTTTAATTTTTGCCAGAAAGAACTCATCTTAAATTCGGAATTGCAAAACAAATGCCAAGTTAAAAATCTTAACAAAATCCGTTTTTTAAAGCATTTGAGGCTTGGCAAAACGCAAAACTTTCAGCCTCGAAAATGCAATTTGCTTTTCTCGTTTTTTTATCTTTTTGTTACAATCCGACGCGCCCGTTTCTGGCAGGAAAACAAATGGAAACAAATCAAATTCTCGAAACCTGGCAGATTAACAATCGCGTCAATCTTTATTTGCTTGAAGCAATTGCACCGGAAAATCTGCAAGCGACGCTTGTGTCAAAAGGACGTAATGCAGGCGAGCAGTTCGCGCATATTCAAAACGTTCGTTTGATGTGGCTCAAACAAGCAGCGCCGGAATCGCTTGAAAATCAGATTAAAATCGAAAAAGAAAATGCGGGAGATAAAGATTTGCTTAAAAACGCGCTCGCCAATTCTGCTGAAGCAATCGGACAGTTGTTCGCTGCCGCACTTGAAAAAGACGGCAAAATTAAAGGTTTTAAGCCGCACGCGACCGCATTTTTGGGCTATCTGATTTCGCACGAAGCGCATCATCGCTCGCAGACGATTATGGCTCTCAAACAATCCGGCTGCCCGCTTGATAAAAAAATTCTTTTCGGAATCTGGGAATGGGGCGTGCGCTAGAAATTTATGCCTTCAGGAAAAACACACGACGCAATTACATTTCTCCTCGCGCCGCCGACCTTTTTGCTCGCCTGGCGTTTAACCGATAATGCTTCACTCGCCGCTTTTACGACGGGCGCGTTTTTGTTTGGCGGTTTGATGTTCGGTCCTGATTTGGACACGCAATCGGTTCAATACACGCGCTGGGGAATTTTTCGGTTTCTCTGGTTTCCTTACAAAGTCGTTTTCGCGCATCGCTCTCGCTGGTCACACGGGCTTGTTTTTGGCACTTTGTTTCGAGTCGTATATTTTTGCGGCGCGGTAACTTTGTTCGGCGCGTTTCTTTTTTACTTAGCCGCAATGTTCAGAAATGCCGCGCCGCCTTCGCTCGATCAAATTCGAGAATTGTGGGAAACAATTGGCGCTTGGACTCGGTTAAACGTCGGAGATTATGCACTCGCGGCAATTTTTCTCGGACTCTGGCTCGGCGCGGCGAGCCACACTTTCACCGATTTAATCGGAACTTTTCTTAAAACGGGAAAGGTTAAGGAATTTTTGTAATTCCGTTTGTCACTTCCGTACCGATAACATCCGAAAAGCCTGTTTGCGGACAGCTTCGGCGACGTTGCGATTATTACTGATTCCCTGTAAATCTTTGGCGTGAATGCGGGGCAAAAGGTGCAAAACGGTCGGAAGCGGCGTGCGCGGATTGCGGACGAGATTATGAATAACCACGTAATTCCGCGCCCAGATTCGGTTGCCCTCTATTTGCCGCAGGACTTCTCCCGGAACGGTTCGCATCGCGGAGATTCTTTCGACTTCATTTTCGGTAATTCGCGGATTTGACAACACGGCTTGCGCGACAATTCGGTTCGGGTCGCGGATCAAAACGTTGCGCGCTTCGCGGTCGCCTTTCATCGCTAATTTCACGCGGTCTTTGATCGGCATCATCAAGATACGGCGAATCAGCGCGACTCGTTCGGGCGCGATGTTGTCATCGAGCAAAGCTTGGCTGATAATTTTTTCGGCAACTGCTCGGCGATGTTCTTCGGTTTCCGCGTAAAGCTCTTCGATCAGCTCGAGAGCGAGCCACGAATCATCAATCTCAGTGTCCGGAACTTCGATATGCTCGGCAACGGCGAGCATATCTTCAAACGTGAAACCGCTTTCGTCGGGTTCTTCGTCGGATTCGTTTAGATTGACGGCGAATTCCGCCTGCTCGATAAATTCGGCGGCTGCTGTATTTCCTTTGGCGCGCAATTCGGCGGCGACTTGCTCTGCACCGCGCTTCTTTTCAAAAAACTCCTGCTTGGTTTCCTGCACGCGGCGCGTCGCTTCCGCCGACGCAGCCGGATTTGAAAAAACGGCGTCCAGAATTTCCGGCGTCCGAATCAATCGCTGCTGGTTGACCGTAACAAGCTCAAGCAAGCTCGCGTCACTCGTTTTGCGGGCGAATTTTAAAATCGCTTCGTCCGGCGTTTTGGAGTTTGTGATAACAGATTCGTAGACTTTTCGGTCGAACGAATCATTCTCTGCCACAAACGACAGAATTTTTCCTGCAACTTCTTTGTTTGAAACAACAGTCAAAAGATTTCCGGTTGGCTGCGAACGAAAAGTCTCGCGCGCGGATTCGGCAATCTCAGGGTCTTCGTCGGATGAAAGAAAAGCTAAAACTTCGAGAAAATCAACAAGTGGCAGCGGAAGATGACCTTTGGCGGCTGCGAGTCGGGCTGTACGCGGCGCGACGCCTGAAATTACGGCTTTCGCCGCCGGATTGGCAGTAACGATTTCTGAATTCATTTGAGTGAAGCTCTTGATGCAAAGACCAAGTCTGAAACTTGGTCGAAATGGCAATTGAATTGTAGCATCTTGTTTTGAATTGAGAAAACTATTTTTTTGTTTGACGTGCGGTAGAAAAGAAAGTCAAAATTGAATTTACGGAGTTTCCTCAGATGAAACGAGAGAAGAGGTCGGTCAAATTAATTTCCCTGTTCGCGTTTTTCGCCCTCGCGATTATTCCGGCGACTGCACAAACGGTAGTTGATAAAACCGTGGCGTCGGTGAGCGACGGCGTGCAAAGCGAATTGATAACTTATTCGGATTTGCTCTGGCAGCTTGCTTTGCAGCCTGATACGCCGATCAACGAGCCGCGCAAAGAAGATTTGGAAGGCGCATTGAGAACCCTCACCGATCAGCGCTTGATTGCGCTCGAAGCCGAACGCCTGCCGACCGTCACTCCCAGCGAAGCCGAAGTGACGGCGGAAATCCGCCGGATTGTCGAGCAGTTTCCCGCGGCATCGGTTTTTGAAGCCAGACTCCGGCGCGTCGGTTTCAAATCAATTGAAGACCCGAACTTTCGGCGGATCGTCGAACAGCGGCTGGCGATTGAAAAATATCTTGATTTTCGTTTTCGCTCGTTTATCGTCGTCACTCCGACAGACGAAGAACAATATTACCGGGAAGTTTATCTACCGGAATTTCGGCGGCGAAATCCCAATGTCGTACCGCCGCAGCTCGATTCGATTCGCAACACGATCAATCAGCAAATCACCGAAATGAGAATCGAAACGGAGATTAACCGCTTTCTCGAAGAAGCCAGAAACCGCGCCTCGATTACGACTCTTTATCCTGTTTGAGAGCTATTTTCCTTGAAATTCTTTGCGAATAAAGCGGACTAGGTTTTTGATTTCTTCATCAGTTATCTTGCCTTTGAAGGCAGGCATTCCGTCCTCGCCGTTTTCGATGTATTCGATATATTCCGAATCGGACTCCGCGGCAACGCGCGGGTCTTTGAAATTCGGGACTTTGATTTTCTTGCCGTCAAATTCTTTCGCGCCGCCTTCGCCGTTTTCCTGATGACAGTTAATGCAACGTTTTGAATAAATCTCGCGCGTGGCGGCGAATTCGTCCGCCGATGTCGGACTTTGTGCTGCCGTCATATTGCTTGCAGCTGTATTTGTCGGAGCGTTTGCTGTATTTTGCGAAACGTTTGCGCCCGAACAGGCAGCGGCGAACAAAATTGAAGCTGAAAATGCAAAAGACAATTTAAAAGAATTCATTCCAATTTCCTCTAAAATAAAGCTTCGAAATTTTAGCTTAAAATTAAATTTGAGCAAATATTTTATTGAAGAGAAATATCGCTGAATATTTTAAACAGCTTGTTACAGCAGGCAGTTTCGACTTATTTAAATTAGGTGAAATCAGTTTTGACTAATAAAATTCTTGGCATGGTTTAATTCGGGAATATTTTCATCGGCTTGACTCCAGATCTGAAGAAAGAGTCTGTAATTTTGCGTCGCTTTTTCTGCTAAACCCTTTCTTTCAAAAGCTTGTGCAAGATGGAAACGCGCGAGCGGATAGTTCGGATTGAGTTGCAAAATGCGGTCGTATTCGGCAATCGCCTCGTCTAATCTGTCGAGCTCCAGATAAGCCTTGGCGAGACAATCTTCGAAAGAATCAATGTGCCAAATCGGTGCGGGCAAGCTGACGGCTTCTTTGAAATGAGCAATCGCTTCGTCCGCTTTGCCGTTAATGAAAGCGATGTAGCCGCGCTGGTAAGACTCAAATCTTCTTTTCTGGCGGGCTCCGCGGTCAGTAGAAGGCACCCGATCAAAAATTTGTCGTTCCAAATCATTTGCTCTTTTCAAATCGCCCCGAAGCCGCGCTAACACAAACGAATGCCAAACAACATCTTTTCTGTGTTTTAAAGTTTCGCGGGCGTATTTTTCCGCTTGGTCGAGGTCGCCCTTTTTGAGATAAACAGCGGCGAGATTATCGTAGCCTCTTACGCGTTCGCTTTCTGAAGGCGCGATTTGGACGTACTTGTCAAACAAATTTATCGCTTCGCTGTATTGTCCGATTTGCGCGCGGACGTTTGCCAGGTGAATCAGAGCGATTTCGAATTTCGGATTTAATTCGAGCGCGCGTTCATAGTTTTCAATCGCCTGTTTGTAATCGCCCTGCCACTGATAAGCCAATCCGAGACTATCGTAAGCGTTCGGTTCTTCGGGTGCGAGCGCAACGTAACGGCGGCGAGCGGAGATCGCTTCTTCGTGTCTGTTCAATTCGGAAAGCAGACCGCCCAAAGTGTTGTAAATGTCTTTGGCTTCCGAATCAATCGCCACTCCCTTTCGCAACACATTGACGGCTTCCTCCAATTGACCTTCGCCCGCGAGCAAGCGTCCCAAACGGCAATATGCTTCGGTTTCAAGCGGATATTGATTAATGATTTCGCGGTACTGGCGAATCGCATTCGGAAAATCGAGATTCGCTATCGCATACCAAGCGGAGATATTCAAGCGGTCTTTTTCCGTCAATCGGCTCGAAAGCTTAAACGCCTTTTCCAGATGCGGCTTGCCTTCGTTAACGCGCCCCCAGGCGACCGCATAAGTGTA
Organism: Acidobacteriota bacterium; assembly: GCA_030863175.1. Classification (GTDB taxonomy): domain Bacteria; phylum Acidobacteriota; class Blastocatellia; order Pyrinomonadales; family Pyrinomonadaceae; genus JALZCH01. Next base: position 114,052 of record JALZCH010000105.1, read on the forward strand.
ACCGATGCGTGCGTGAGCGAGCGCAAATTGCGGATCGAGGGCAACTGCTTTTTCAAACAAACTAATCGCCTCTTGATTATGCAGCGCCTGCGCTTTTTCAACACCGATTGAATAATAACGATAAGCTTCGAGATTATCGGTCATCGTTTGCGCGAGCAGAACCGGATTTTGCTGAGCTTCAGGCAGAGCATTTAATCTCATCAAAAGTTTTAGCGACAAAAAATCAATTTCACTCAAAATCTGTTCGGGACGCTCGACAACCAGTGTCTCGGAAGTCGTCAAAACACCTGTTTTCGCGTCGTGAAGCTGAACGTCAAGACGAATTTTTTCGCCAAGCTTAACGAAATTGCCGGTTACGATTGACTCAGCCTGAGTTTTTCGGGCGATTTCAATTGCTTTGTCAAACTCGATTTTTGCGTTTTCTTCTTTCCTGTTTCTGCCAAGCAAAAGATGAAGCTGCCCGCGACTGAGAACAATTAATTTTTCCGAACGCGATAAATCGGCGATCAACATATCCGCCAAACCTTCGCGCAGCCAATCTAGTTCGGCATTTCCCGATTGATTCTCGAAAAACATCACGGCGACCGCTTTTTTTCCGGGTACTTGCGGCAATCGAATTTCGGCGGCTTCAGAAGCGTTAAAACCAGGCTTGAAATAAAGCCACAAACTGGAGGCGACGAGTAAAATTAAAATTGCCGCTCCCGAAAAAGCGGTTCGCGGATTAAATTCAAAACGGTGTTTCCGTGCCGGAATAAATTTCGGCATCTCGGAAACCAACGGCGGCGAGTCGCTGTCTTCTTCGAATTCAATTTCGACGCGCGTGATTTCTTCTGTTTGAACTATGGTGGGAATGAGCGGAAAAGACTCTTCGACCGAACCAATAAAACGATAACCGGCTTTCGGAACTGTTTTTATAAATCTGGGCTGCTGCGGGCTGTCGCTGAGTACACGGCGAATTTCCTTAATGCACTGCACCAAAACATCGTCTGTGACGGCGGTGTCTTTCCAAACGACCTCAATCAATTCGTCTTTGGTCACAAGCCTCTCGCGCCGTTCAATCAGATAAACGAGCACTTGAAAAGCTTTTTGGCGCAAATGTTCCTCACGGTCACCACGTCGAAGACAGCCGCGTGAAATGTCAACCTCAATATCCTGAAATCTGTAAATTTGTTTTTCCGTAAGAGTTTGAATCACTGCGCAATACCAATTTTGAAAAACCATCTGAAAAAAAATTTATCTTAAAAATTTTTCAGAAAGTCGCTTGTTTCTGTTCTACCGCCTTGAAGTTTAGCTGATAATACTCTCTAACTCCGCCAATTGCAAAGCGATAAAGTTAATTCTGCAAATCTTTTAACAAGCCTGTAAAAGAAAAATAGTCAAAGACGATAATTACGTTCTGAAAAGCAGAAATCCATAAAATTTCGTCAAAATTTCGTATTTTTGTCATTACTTTTTCAGCTTTTTAGATGAATCTTGTCGAGATCAAATTGCTGCATTTAGTTTGAAGGCTTCTACAGCCTGTCACCTAATTTTTCAAACGACAGCCGAATAAACAAATGAAGCGCAAGCTTAAATTAACCATTACCAAAATTTACCGTCAAACTGCCGTTTTTCCGATTGTCTTTCGCGCAAATTGTCCAATTTGTCTAAACGAAGTTGAAATGCTCACGACAAGCGAAGCTGCTCGTTTTCTGCAGATTGACGAAACTGAGCTTAATTGGCTTCTCACTCTTGGCAATGTTCACGCAACCCAGACCGAAAGCGGCAATTCGCGCGTTTGTAAAAACTCTCTGTTTCAGTGAAAGAAAGAATTGAAATGAAAAGTCAAGTTTTTATCCACCTAACCTTTTTCTTTATCATCGCTTTGTGCGCATTCTCCGCAAACGCGCAAACCACCGCATTTACTTATCAAGGACGCTTGACCGACGGGTCTGATCAAACACCGACAGCCGAATACGATTTGCAATTTAATTTATTCTCCGTGCAAGCCGGTGGCTCGCCTCTGAATAATTCACCAATCGTCATCGAAAATATCTCGGTCAACGACGGCTTGTTTGCCGTCCAGCTTGATTTTGGCAGCTTGTTTGACGGGACAGCAAGGTTTATGGAAATCAGTCTGACTTTGAACGAAAAACTTAAATAAAATTCAATTCAACTTTTTAACCTCGCAGTTGTACAATAACGGCGAACAGGCTGTCAGCGCGTTATGAAGCAATTCGTTTGTTGTCATTTCGACAGCAACGGCAAATCGTACATCACAGTTTTCCGCAGCGGCATTTGGTATTTGTTACAAAACTCACGCTGTTTTAGTGTGCTTAAATTGGACAAAATTGGCATTTTCCTATAACGTCCGGTTATTTTGCCGTTCATTGAAGCAACAATCAAAACCCGACGAATCTCAAGAGTCAGAAAATTTTGCTTTCTGACTCTTGATTTTGCTTTTATAATTGTTCGTTAGCGCACAAAAAGGCTTAGGAGAAATTGGTAGCATTTTCATTTCCTTTTAGCTTCGAAAATGAACAGACTATGCCTAAAACAATTTTAGTTGTTGAAGACTACGACGATACACGCGAACTGATGCGTTTTATGCTCGAAATAAAAGGCTATTTGGTTGACGAGGCGGACAACGGCTGGGCAGCGGTCGAATATGTCAAAGAAAAATGCCCCGATTTAATTTTGATGGATGTTTCTATGCCGGATGTTGACGGCATTACTGCAACGGCACTGATCAAACAAGATGAAGAAAGATGCCATATTCCCGTCGTTTTTGTTACGGCGCACGCAGACCGATACCGGGACAAAGCTTTAGAAGCCGGGGGCAGTGAAATAATAACCAAACCGGTTGATTCCACCATTTTGTATTCGGTCGTTTCGAAGTATCTCAATTAAATTGTTTGAAAACTAACTCAAAGATCACTTTTTATTCTTTGTGAAAATACATTGCGTCCTTTGCAAATTTGTTTTTTTGTATGGGAATTAACCGCAAAGGACGCAAAGTGTTTTTTTTCGAAACTGCTTCACAATAACAGCAAGATTCTTGTCTTAGCAGAATGCATCTTTGAAACTCTTGGTTTAGAATTAAAGAATGCAATTTCGTCTCATTTCTGAAAACACGCCGAAAGGCGACCAGCCGCAGGCAATAGCACAGATCGTCAGCAGCTTGAACGAGGGCGTAAAAGATCAAGTTTTACTGGGAATCACCGGGTCGGGAAAAACTTTCACGATTGCTAATGTAATCGAAAGCGTCCAACGTCCGACTCTTGTTTTGGCTCATAATAAAACGCTCGCCGCACAGCTTTATCAGGAATTTAAAAACTTCTTTCCCGAAAACGCAGTCGAGTATTTCGTTTCTTATTACGATTATTACCAGCCGGAGGCTTACGTTCCGGCGTCGGACACTTACATCGAAAAGGAAGCCACGATTAACGACGAAATTGACCGTTTGCGTTTGAGCGCAACCCGCGCGCTGTTTGAGCGGCGCGACGTGATTATCGTCGCTTCCGTGTCGTGCATTTACGGTTTGGGCGATCCTGACGCTTATTACGGGATGATTATGTTCGTCACGCCAGGACAGCAAATCAAGCGTGAGGATTTTATTAAAGGCTTGGTTGATTTGCAGTACGAGCGTTCGGACATCGAATTTTATCGCGGAACTTTCCGCGTGCGCGGCGACACGGTCGAGGTTTATCCGAGTTATCAGGAAAACGCTTATCGCTTTGAATTTTGGGGCGACGAAATTGACCAGATTTCGACGATTGACCCGCTTTTGGGCGAAGTCAAATTTCGCCACGAATCGCGGCTGCCAATTTATCCGAAAACGCACTTTGTAATGTCGAAACCGACTATCAAACGCGCGGTTAAAACAATCAAAGACGAACTTGAATGGTGGGAAGCCGAACTCATAAAAGAAGGCAAAATCGTCGAAGCTCAGCGGCTGCATCAGCGTACGATGTACGATCTGGAAATGATAAAGGAAATGGGTTTTTGTCGCGGAATCGAAAATTATTCTCGCCATTTGACGGGCAAAAAACCGGGCGAACCGCCGCCGACATTGCTTGATTATTTGCCGAATGACTCCCTGCTCGTAATTGACGAATCACACCAAACAGTACCGCAGCTCGGCGCGATGTACAAAGGCGACCGTTCAAGAAAATCAACGCTGGTTAATTACGGGTTTCGTTTGCCCTCAGCGATGGACAACCGCCCGCTCAATTTTGAAGAATTTGAATCGCGCATCGGGCAAACGATTTACGTCTCCGCAACTCCCGGACCGTACGAATTGACAAAATCGGGCGGCGAATTTGTAGAGCAAATCATTCGCCCGACCGGATTGCTCGATCCGATTGTCGAAGTGCGTCCGGTCAAAGGTCAGATTGACGATCTTTTAGAAGAATGCCGCGTGCGAGCCGAAAGAAACGAGCGCGTTTTGGTTACGACTTTGACAAAAAAAATGGCGGAAGATTTATCCGAATATTTCACCGAAGTCGGCGTCCGCGTTCAGTATCTTCACTCGGACATCGAAACGCTCGAACGCATCAAGATTTTGCGAAATCTGCGACGCGGTGAATTTGACGTGCTTGTCGGAATTAACCTGTTGCGCGAGGGCTTGGATTTGCCGGAAGTTTCGCTCGTCGCGATACTCGATGCCGACAAAGAAGGTTTTCTGCGCTCCGACCGCTCTTTGATTCAAACCATTGGACGTGCGGCGCGCAATGCTGAAGGAAAAGCGATTTTATACGCCGATAAAATCACTGATTCAATGCGCCGCGCAATTGGCGAAACCGAGCGTCGTCGTGCAATTCAGGAAAAATATAACGAAGAAAACAGCATCACGCCGCAAACTATCGTTAAATCAATCGAATCAACTTTGGTTACGGCTTACGAAGCGGATTATTTCAAAGTCCCGCTCGAACTCGACGCCATTGAAGATTATTCGCACGCTAAAATCAAACAAACCATTGCCCGCATCGAACAGGAAATGCGCGAAGCCGCCCGCCAAATGCAGTTTGAAAAAGCTGCGGAATTACGAGATAGAATCAAATATTTGAGAGAAAGAGAAGTTCAATTAGGCTAAAATCCGTTACCGAAAAAAAGAACCGCGACTTTATTTCAATTATTAAATGATTGATAAAAGTATTTTTTTGCAATCTTACGAAATTCGGCGTAAGATGCATCGCAACTGCGCCTCGGTTCATAACAAACTCAAACGGATTAACCTATGAAACTTTTCTCCTTTTCGCTTCTAATCTTAGCGTGTTTTCTCGTTTTTTCGACAGAGACGCAAGGGGCAACGTTTATCGTTACACGACCGGATGATTTTACCGTCAATTGCTTCTCTGGCTCGGATTGCTCTTTGCGAGCAGCCATCAATGCGGCAAATGCTAACGGTGCGGATGATATAATTCAATTTGCTTCCGGGTTAACAACAATCACTCTGACAGACGAAATTGTCATAGCCAACAATGGAGCGTTAACCATCACCGGATTGGGAGCAAATGTCTTTACGATTAATGGTGGAGATGGAACAAACCGTATCTTTTCCATTAACTTCAATGCAACAGTCACAATTACAGGCGCTACACTAACGGGCGGAAATGGAATAAGCACAAACCAGAACTTCCCTAATCGCGGTGGAGCGATTGCATCTGATGGCAACTTAACGCTGGACCGCGTTCATATCACGGGAAATGCAGCAAGTGGTGAAACTGGCGGGGGGATTTTATTCTCTAACGGAACAAATACCATCAGACATTCCACCTTTTCAGCAAATTATGCATCTTCGGGAGGCGCCTTTACGTGTCTTAACGGCACATTAACAGTCTTCAATACCACATTATCTGGTAATGTGGTATCGCATGGGGGGGCTGGGTTTTACAGCCAATGTTCCGTAATTTTACGTAATGTGACAATAACCAGAAATACAGGTCAAGCTGGCGGTGGCTTATACAACGGTTTTGGAACTGTAAACTTTGCCAACACCATTATTGCTGGTAATACTGGTATTGATGGAAGACATGAAATTATTAGGGCACCAGGAAGCCACATGGTATCAGATGGAAATAATCTGGTGGGAGACGAGCCGGGAGATTCAATACTAGATGTCTTGCCGATTACCTATCAACCATCAGATAAACGGGATATAAATCCATTGCTCGGCGCGCTGCAAAACAACGGCGGATTGACTCCCACTCATGCGCTTCTTTCTGGAAGTCCCGCGATTGATATGGGAAACAACGTTCAAGCTATTGATCCTTCAAACGGAAACGCGGCTATAACAACAGACCAGCGCGGCTCTCAAAGATATGTTGACGGAGACTCAAATGGGATACCCACAGTTGATATTGGCGCATACGAATTTAATCGTACAACGACAGTTGCTTCCGTTACGGTTTCAGGAAGAGTTTTGTCAGGAAAAGGCAGTGGGATTGCCGGAGCAGTTGTTTATTTGACAGATTCGGATGGCAATACACGGACAGCTAAGACAAACAGCTTCGGTTATTATCGTTTTGAAGATGTAGCAGTTGGAGAAACTTACATCTTCAATGTTTTCTCTAAACGGTTTCAATTCCAGCCTGAAGCCGTAATGATCCGCGAAGAAATCGAAAACCAAAATTTCTTAGCTGTGCTGTAAATCGTAAGAAAAAATTTTAGGGTGGAAAAGAAAACTAATTTTCGAATGGAGAAAGCAAATCTCTGTTCATTAAATTATCCTGAAGAAGAAAGCAGAAAAAGGAAAAAGATTGATATTACAAAACGCTTAATAGCTTTATTTTTTGCTGTTTGGCTTATTTCAAAACCTTTTTCATAGATTCGTATAGAGCCAGCTTCCAGCGTCCGTTTTCGCGGACGAAATAAACTGTATCCCAAGTTCCGGTCGCCGCATTTTTATATTCAAGAGTGGCAAGTTCGCCTTCAATCTTTTCGTTTCGCGTTTCCGGCTCACTCATTTTGGCGATTTGATTTTTTATCGTTTCATCAACCAATTTTTGTGAGTCGCGCGTGGTGTGTTCACGCATCGCCGCAGAATCTTTTTTGCCAACGGCTTCTACATATTTGCGAAAAACGTTAGTCGGCGTGTCCGCATCGCCGCTCGCGCAACCCGCCGAAAACAAAATCAAAAATGCCAGACAAACAATTATTTTCATCAATTTTTGAACAAAACTTTGGCGAATCGCTATACTTTAAAACAAACCAAGTATAAACGAATAAGGGATAACGAAAAATGGAAGTTCAAAAATTAAACGAACAGGAAATCGCCCAAAAGCTCGCCGAGTTGGAAGAAGGCTGGGAAGTACAGGACGATTTTATCAACAAAGAATACGAATTCGAGAATTTCGCCGAAGCGCTCGCGTTCGTTAACACGGTCGGCGCACTCGCAGAAGAAGCCGATCATCATCCGGATATTTTCTTCGGCTATGGCTACGCCGAAATCGCCATCACGTCACATGAAGCGGGCGGTTTGACCGAGAGAGATTTTGAATTGGCTGCGAAAATTGACAAGTTGTAGTTTTTCAAAATCAACCGCAAAAGATACAAAGGACGCAGAGTTTAATAAGTTAAGAGCATTTTTTGTTTCGGATTTTTAAATTGTTTTGTTTGCCATTTCCTCTGCGTCTTTTGTGTCTTTACGGTTTAATTTTTATCAGAAAGGTCTATGAAAACTATTTAGAAAATTTTAAAGTTTTGGTTTCAATTCGCGTCATTAATCGTTTTAATTCTCAAGACGCACAATTGCCGCAACCATGTAAAATAAAAAACTCCTGGAATTCCAGGAGTTTTTATGCATTTTGTATTTAAAGTCTTAAATTCCGTCCACAATTGCATTCAGCGTAGCAGAAGGTCTCATCGCAGCGTAAGTCTTCTCAGAATTTGGGTGATAATAACCGCCAATATCTTGTGATTTTCCCTGAGCGGCAATCAATTCTTCATTAATCTTTGCTTCGCTTTCCTGCATTGCTTTGGCAATCGGCGCAAATTTGGAAGCAATTTCAGAGTCTGTTGTTTGATTTGCCAAACTTTCAGCCCAATACATTGCCAGGTAGAAATGAGAGCCGCGGTTATCGATTTGCCCGACTTTTCTTGCCGGAGATTTGTCGGTTGCTAAAAATTTCGCATTCGCTTCATCCAAAGCGTCCGCCAAAATTTGCGCTTTTTTATTGCCCTGAGTTTGAGCCAAATGCTCGAAACTCGCCTGCAATGCAAGAAATTCACCGAGAGAATCCCAGCGCAAATATCCTTCGTGCAAAAATTGTTCGATGTGTTTTGGCGCGCTGCCTCCGGCTCCGGTTTCAAACAAACCGCCTCCGTTCATAAGCGGAACGATGGAAAGCATTTTTGCGGAAGTGCCGAGTTCCAAAATCGGAAACATATCTGTTATGTAATCTCTCAAAACATTTCCGGTAACTGAAATCGTGTCTTTGCCAGCCCTGGCACGTTTCAAAGTTTCGGTCATCGCATCTTGCACATCCATAATTCTGATGTCGAGATTTGTTGTATCGTGTTCTGCGAGATACTTTTCGACTTTTTTGATTATCTCCCTGTCGTGCGCTCTTCCTTTGTCCAACCAGAAAATGGCAGGAGTATCAGAAAGTCTTGCACGGTTGACAGCTAATTTCACCCAATCCCGGATCGCAGCATCTTTGGTCTGGCTCATTCTGAAAATATCGCCATTCTGAACCGGTTGCGAGAAAAGAACCGTTCCGTTTTCATCTTCCACCTTTACCGTTCCTTCGCCTGAAATTTGGAAAGTCTTGTCGTGCGAACCATATTCTTCAGCCTTTTGCGCCATCAAACCGACATTGGGAACAGAACCGAAAGTTTTCGGGTCGATTGCTCCGTTTTGCTTCATGTCCTGAATGATCGCGTCGTAGAAACCGGCGTAAGTTCGGTCGGGAATAATGCAAACGGCGTCTTCTTCTTTTCCGTCCTTATTCCACATTTTTCCGCCGCCGCGAACAAGCGCCGCCATTGAAGCATCAATAATCACGTCCGAAGAAACGTGGAAATTCGTAATTCCTTTGTCCGAATTTACCATCGCGATTCTCGGTCCGTTTTCTATGGCTTTTTCAATGTCCGCCTTTATTTCGGCTTCTTTCGAATGTCCGGCAATTTTTTCGAAAAGCGTCGCTAATCCGTAATTTGGATTGATGTCTAATTCAGCAAAAGTGTCTTTGTGTTTTTCAAATACATCTTTGAAGTAAGTTTCGACAATCGCCCCGAAAATAATCGGATCGGAAACCTTCATCATAGTTGCTTTTAAGTGTGCGGAAAGTAGAACATCTTTTTCTTTGGCTTCATGAATTGCGTCTTGAACAAAAGATTTCAATGCAGAAAGATTCATGACGGAAGAATCAATTACCTCACCTGCTTTTAGTGGAGCGTAATCTTTCAACCCTTGTTCAGAACCATCATTTCGATAAAAAACGATTCTGAATTTTCCTTCCGTTTCCACGGTGGTGGAAGTTTCGGTTCCGTAAAAATCTCCGGAATTCATATGCGCTACAGACGTTTTGGAATCCGCATTCCAAACTCCCATTCGATGAGGATTTGCTTTGGCGTAATCTTTTACGGATTTCGGGGCGCGCCTGTCAGAATTCCCTTCCCTCAACACTGGATTTACTGAGCTTCCCAAAACTTTCGCATATTTTCTGTTGATGGCTTTTTCTTCGTCCGTTTTAGGCTCGGCTGGATAATTCGGCAATGCGAAACCTTGTTTCTGAAGTTCGGCAATTGCTTCTTCCAACTGTGGCACAGAAGCAGAAATGTTCGGAAGTTTAATGATGTTGGCTTCGGGTTTTGTTGCCAATTCGCCCAATTCCCCAAGTGCATCAGGAACCTTTTGGTCGTCTTTTAGGAATTCGGGGAAGTTGGCTAAAATCCTTCCCGCCAAGGAAATATCCGGAACTTCGATTTCAATATTTGCGGCTTTTGTAAAAGCTTTTAAGATGGGCAGAAAAGAATGCGTCGCCAACATTGGCGCTTCATCGGTTAAAGTGTAGTAGATTTTTGATGTTTCTGACATTTTATTCAAATTATTATATTTATTGAACTAATTTTGATCGCCAAATCTTTGTGGTTAAAACACAAGACGAGTTAAAGACAATCAGTATTTAACGATATTTTAGTCTTCTTTTAGTCAAAACGTAAATTAATCGCTAGTAATTAATCTAAATTCCATGACCGCTTAACGGCTGTTTGTGCCGTTTATCGAAAAGTTCTCTTGGATTAATCCAAGAGAACTTACAATTTTACATAATCTGCAAACGCAGAGCGGTCATTATATTTAGAACAATATGTATAAATCCAAAAATTCAATACTGAAATCGTGTTTATTGATAACTTTTATAATCTTAAACGGCAATGTTCTGTACGGGCAGACAAATGACACCGACATTGATAAACAAATAGATAATCTTTTTTCCGCTTATAATCAGGCAACGCCGGGAATAGCTGTTGCCGTCGTTAAAGACGGGAAAACAGTCTTCAAAAAAGGATACGGTGCGGCTAATCTGGAATATGACACGCCGATCACGCCTAAGACGGTTTTTCAGATCGCTTCGGTTTCCAAGCAATTCACCGCTTTTTCGATTTACCTGCTGGAAAAACAGGGCAAAATTTCGCTCGAAGACGATATTCGAAAATATGTCCCGGAAGTGCCGGATTTTGGAAAAACGGTCAGGATAAAACATCTTCTCGCGCATACCAGCGGCATCAGGGATCAGTGGTCGCTGCTGACGCTCGCGGGCTGGCGAATGGACGACCGTTTTACGACGGAACAAATCCTGAAAATAATCAGCCGCCAAAAGGAACTGAATTTCGAACCCGGAAGCCAATTCCTTTACAGCAATTCGGGCTATACGCTGCTCGCGGAAATTGCGGCGCGCGTCAGTGGTAAAACATTTGCGGAATATACGAAAGAAAATATTTTCGCGCCACTCGGAATGAACGACACGCAGTTTTATGATGACGCGAACCGGATCGTCAAAAACAGGGCAGGCTCATACAAAAAAGTAAACGGCGCATATCAGAAGATGAACCTGAACCATTCGACGGTCGGCGCAACCGGCTTGCTGACAACCGTCGAAGATTTAAGTAAATGGGCGTTAAACTTTGAAAACCCGTCGGTCGGCGATGCTGAACTAATCAGGAGATTCAACGAACCTTCGCTGCTCAACGACGGTCAACCCGTGCTTTTCGCGGTCATCAACGGCGAAAACAGCTATCACGCCAAAGGGCAGTTTACCCGAAATTACAGAGGCGTTGATCTTTTGAATCACAGCGGACACGATGCCGGTTTTCGGACGTTTTTACTGCGCTTCCCCGAAAAAAAACTTTCGATAATCGCATTAAGCAATGATGAACACATCAACATATTCCAAACATCATTCACCATCGCCCGCTTTTATCTCAAAAATGATTTAAAAGAAATGCCGAATGTAAATCCTGTTAATCCCACAAGTAAAAAAGACCAGCCCGTTAAAGAATCGAACACTAATCTAAAGGATTTCGAAGGCAGATTTTACAGTGAAGAACTAAACACCGACTACACGGCAAAGCCACGAAACGGCAAATTAGTTCTTTCTCATACAAGATTGAGCGATGCGGAGCTAACTGAAACCGGCAAAGACAAGTTTGCGGGAAACATCGAATTTGCCGTTGAGGTCGAGTTTACAAGAGACAAAGACAATGCGGTCACCGGCTTCAAAATCTCAAACTTCGGCGCTAAAAATGTAAGATTCGACAAAGTAAAATGATTTCACCTCGGCGTAAGTCTGAAGGGTGAATTAGGAATAAAAAAGGATGAAGTTTCGGCTTCATCTTTTTTATTGTATATTCAACTCAAATTCCTTGCCTTTTCAGCAATTATCACAGATGAATATAGTAGGCAAAATAACAGGTATAAAATACAAAATCCTTCTATCAGACGAATTGAAGACAGTTGATATTGAGAATTTTGATATCAACGAAATGCCTTCAGCATGTTTGGTGATAGACGACCAAAATATTTTTGCAATTTCAAAATGGGTTTCGCCCAAAAGAACGCGTTCTTATCCGTTTGAGCGTGTCTTTAACACTCTACATATTTCAAAGAAAATAACGGTAATTCCGATAGTTAAAGACGAAGGATCAAAAGGTGATCGGGACTTTATACAGTGGGACACAGTATCCTTAATGTCGCTGTTGGATGTGTTCGTAATTTTCGCTTATTACGACAAAGCCGAGAGGAAAAACCAGAAGATAACGAACCAGCAGTTTAATAATGACTACGTGCTTTCAAAAATTAGGGAAATCGAGGAGTATCACAGTTCGGCATTGCATTGGAATTTGAACGAGCTTAACACGCATTTACATAGCATTATTGACAAAGCTAAGGAATCATATTCAAACATCGAAAAATCAACTGGCGTAAAACTTCACAATTTAAGCGGATTAGATAACTTCAAAGAAAAAATTGGCAAAGACGTATCGCTTTTTATGGCTTTTTCGAGAGGTAAAGCAGAAAAGGCACAATTAAGAGAATTCGTGACGCGACAGCCGAAGGAGAGTTTGTTAACCGTTTCAAAAGCGAAAATTACAATTGCAAACTATTTGGGCGGACAATATTTTCTAACTGTTGACGAAGTCTTATTAACAGAAAATAAAATACTTTTGATTGAAGGAAAACATAGTAAAAGTGCAGTTCTTCCAAGTAAGGGCGATATAAAAGACGGATTATTAAAAATGATTTTATATTGCAATCTTTCGGAAGTTACCGTTGATGGAAAAGAGTTGCAGAGTGAAGCAGTTTTAAGTTTGACTTCTTCCAAACTAAAAGGCTCGATAGACAATTTAAGTGCAAAAGAAGAAATTTTTAATTTTGTAAAAGAAAACAATATCTCGGCGTCTCAACAAAATTTAATTGAAACGGTAATTGCAGAAGCAAAGCAAAATAATTTTACCGTCAGAATTCAGTTTTCAAGATGATTAAAAGTCCTTTAAGATATCCAGGCGGTAAAAGCAGAGCGGCGGGATTGATTTCCACGTTGATCCCCGATTTTGATGAATTCAGAGAACCTTTCTTAGGCGGCGGTTCAGTCTTTATTTATGTGAAACAGCGATTTCCAAACAAAAAATTTTGGGTCAATGATCTTTACCTAGAACTTTTCAAATTTTGGGAAATGGCACAAAAAGATGTTGACGCGCTGATTGATAAAATTTACGAATGGAGAAACCAGTTTCCCGTTGGAAAAGAGTTGCACAGATTTTTAAATGAAAATTTAGCGAGTTTTAATGATTTAGAACGAGCAGCGGCATTTTTTATTTACAATCGCATTACATTTTCGGGGACAAGTTTAAGCGGGGGCTTTAGCGAAGGCGCATTTACGGGAAGATTTACCGAAAGTAGTATTCAACGTCTGAATGATTTTGCAAAGGTTATAAATGGCTCAACCATTACCAATCTTGATTATGAAGAATTAGTAAAGTGCGAAGGAGAAAATGTTTTTATTTTTCTTGACCCACCTTATTACTCGGCGAAAAAATCCGCGCTATACGGAAAAAACGGCAACATGCATAAATCGTTTGACCACTGTAAATTCGCGGAAACTATGAAAAACTGCCAACACAAATGGTTAATTACCTGTGACGACAGTGAATACATTAAAGATTTATTCTCCTTCGCGAATATAATTCCCTGGGACTTAATGTACGGCATGAGAAATGTAACCCTGAATTCTGACCAAAACGGAAAAGAATTATTCATTTCAAATTATTTAGAACATTAATCCGAGTGAGAAATTCATTAAAAGTATAAATTTGAAAGGACGAAGTCTCGACTTCGTCCTTTATCCTTTGAGAATTATCTTTCTACGAACTGCACGAAAGCATCGAACATCCGGCTTTTTCCTTTGCCCATTCGGGGCGTCTTGCAAACCATTTTTCAGATTCAGGTTGTTCGTCGTATGGTTTGAGAAGCAATTTAAATAGTTCGTCAACAAGCGAATAATCGCCCTCGTCCGCCGCGTCAATCGCCAGTTGCGCCATGTAATTTCGCAGGACGTATTTCGGATTAACGCGGTTCATCGCGGCGGTTCTTTCCGATTTTTCGCCAGCTTCGGCGATTAGAATTTCGGCGTAGTTTGTCAGAAAATCAGTCCATTGTGGTTTGATTTTTTCGAGGTTGGGTGAATAACTCGATTCTTCGAGTTTCGTCCAAAACTCATTCGGATTGTTTTCGTCAAATTGGCTGAGTCGTCGGAAAAACAAAGTCATATCCATCTCGCTCTGGTAGAGAAGTTTTTCGAGTTCGACGATGAAATCAACTTCAGCCTCGTTTTTCAGACCCAATTTATCGGACATCATTCGGATGTGTTTCGGAAAATAGCCGGTTCTATATTTGTCCAAGATTTCTTCGAGCGGCGCGGCGTCTTCGATCAGCGGAAAAAGCGCGTTGCCGAGCTGGAGCAGATTCCAGAGTCCGATGTTGGCTTGATTGCCGTAGCGGTAACGTTTTTGTCCCGCGTCAGTTGTGTTCGGCGTCCAGTTCGGATCGTAATCTTCAAGCCAGCCGTAAGGACCGTAATCAATCGTCAAGCCCAAAATGGACATATTATCGGTATTCATCACGCCGTGAACAAAGCCGACGCGTTCCCAGTGAATCATCAGATCGAGCGTTTTTTCTGTGACTTCGCGGAAAAATTCGATGTAAGTTTCCTTGTTCGGCTCGCCCAAATGCGGGTAAAAATTTTGAATCGTGTAATCGGTTAGTTTCTTCAAATTTTCCAAATCCTGACGCGCCATAAAGATTTGAAAATTTCCGAAACGAACAAAGCTCGGCGCGACTCGGCAAACGATTGCGCCTTTTTCCATTTCGGGGTTTCCATCGTAAAACATATCGCGCAAAACCTGATCGCCCGTCAAAACAAGCGACAGAGCACGCGTCGTCGGAACGCCGAGATGAAACATCGCTTCGCTGCAAAGGTATTCACGAATCGAAGAACGCAAAACCGCAAGCCCGTCCGCACCGCGCGAATACGGCGTTTTGCCTGCGCCTTTTAACTGCAAAGCCCATTGCTGATTGTTGTGATTAACTTCAAACAAGTTGATCGCTCTGCCGTCGCCCAATTGTCCCGCCCAACTGCCAAATTGATGCCCGCCGTAGCACATCGCAAACGGCTCGGTTTCGGGATAAATTTCCGCGCCCGAAAAAACTTTCAGGAATTCTTCGCTTTTCGCGTCCGCTTCGGTCAAACCTACGGCTTCGAGCATTTGCGGCGAATAATGTACAAGCGAAGGATTGCCCGGAATTTTTGGCGTAACGTAAGAAAAACAGGCATTCGGCACTTGGCGAACGTAATTTTTCGTAACCGGATCAGCCGGGAGCGCTTTGTTAAAGGTGTCGTTGAGGTTTAATTTCATTGATTCTATTCTCGCAATTCGAGAAAGGTTTAGACAAATTGAAATTGATAAACGTTGGATGGAACGTATGAATAAGCGGAAAATAAATCAGGAAAATCAGCCTGAGAAATTCGTTAAAATGTAAAATCAATCTAAGTCGGTGTTGTAAATAAATCTTTAAATGAAAACCTAAAATGGATATATTTGCCAGCGGAATTCCGGACATCAAAATCAGCAAAATTGGAACGAGACGGTATTCGTATGAAATTATCCAAGCACCGATAATTTTAGAGGCTTGGGACGGATACTTGTATGAGCGTTGGGCAAATGGAAAAAAAATAACGGACAAAACGATTTATTTAGATTTTGGTGTTTACAATCGCGATATTTCCGTAGATTGGTTGCCGCAGATAAATGCTTATCACCATTTAATCCAAAACCAATACGCAATAAGAGACAGCATTATCAGGTCTTTGATCGACAAATTTGAGTGGCTAAAGGAGACTTACGATTGGGATCAAGATGATGATTTTACGCCTGAAACGAAAGCTGATTTTGATTTCAAACCGTTTATAGGACCTGTTGGGGTGAGCTTCCACGATGAAGAGAGCAGAAACGGCATTTCATATCTCGAATGGCATTTCAACTGCGCTTGGGACGAGGAACACGGTCTTGCTGTGATAACTCATCAGGAAAGAGTAATTGATCTTGACCGAGGCGAAACCGATCCCTGGAAAATTTACGAAGACAACGGAACGCTCGCGGAAAAACAAAAGGAATATGACGAATGGGCGAAGAACGTTAAGCCGAAAATCCAAAAGCCTTGGTGGCAATTCTGGTAATTTATCGTTTCAA
This sequence comes from Acidobacteriota bacterium, assembly GCA_030863175.1. GTDB lineage: Bacteria > Acidobacteriota > Blastocatellia > Pyrinomonadales > Pyrinomonadaceae > JALZCH01. The sequence goes on from JALZCH010000105.1 coordinate 130,282, forward strand.
CCGAGTTCAGCAAACATTTAAAATTTGATGAACTTTAAATGCCTCAAGATTACTAGCTAAATACATAGTGCGCGAAAGAAAATCTACGGGTAACTTGAACGTGAAAGTTATTTTTATCAGGAGTTTTTTATGCGTATTCATTTTTTGGTTTTATCAGTAATTTTGGGAAGTTTGCTCTTCGGCTGCACGCCGAACAGCTTCGCACAGAAAAAAACAGCGCCATTCGGAATTGATCAACGTCCGCAGCCAACGGGAACTGATTTGAACGTTTTATTACCGAAAAAGGTCGGAACATTTACGAGAGAAGATTTGCCTGCGGGGGCGAAACCGCGTTCGGATGAAGATTTGAACGTCGAATACACATCGGGAAAAGACCAAATATTTTTCGGTTTCAGCATTCCCGAAACAGAAAAAGACGCTTTTGAAGCGATAGAAGTCACCAGACAGGAAGCGATTGACAGCAGCTTAAGCCTCAAAAACGAGCAATATCAAATCGGTAAAAATCCCAGTTATTTCCGAATCGCCGATTTTATGTCTTGGACGCGCGGCAGATATTTCTTTTATGCCAAAGCCTCAAGCCCAGAGGCGCTGGAACAATTTATGCGAAGCTTTCCTTTTTAGAGTGAGCTAAAAAATCAGGCATAAATCGAAGGATAAAGTTTCGGCTTTATCCTTTTTTATTTTCGCCGAAAACCTGTTAAAAGATAGCTGTATGAAAAAGCTCATTTCCGTTTTGTTTTCGATAATTTTATTGAATCTCGCGGCATTCGCCCAAACAAAAGACGTTACGATTCTCTACACCAACGATTTTCATTCAGCGTTCGACCCGATTCCGGCTTATTGGCTCGAAGGCTCTCCGAAGCTCGGCGGCGCGGCTCAGTTGACGACATACATCAACCAAATCCGGGCGCGGGAAAAAGCGGTTTTTCTTTTCGATACTGGCGATATGTTTACGGGGCAATTGTCGTTTTTGACCAAAGGCGAAGCCTTGATGGAAATGATGATGTCAATGAAATACGACGCGATGGCAATCGGGAATCACGAATTTGATTACGGAGCGGATAATTTTGAAAAACAGATGAACCGCGTGCCGTTTCCCATTCTCGGCGCAAATATTTTTTATAAAGGGACAAAGAATCGTTACAGCCGACCTTACACGATTATCGAAAAAGACGGCATGCGTCTCGGCGTGATCGGCATTATCGGAATAGACGCGCGTAGCGTTGCGCTGCCTTCGGGAATTACGCATCTCGATTTTGCCGATCCGATTCCGATTGTCCGCGAATCAGTCAAAGAGCTGAAACCGCACGTTGATTTAATCGTCGTTCTTGCGCACCAGGGCAAAACCGGACCGATGCAAACGGACGCCGAAAATCGCCCTGAAGTTCAGCGCGATTTTGATGAAGACATTCGACTCACCACGGAAGTCGAGGGCATTGACGTTTTCGTTGGCGGACACGCGCATCGCGGCATTGAAAAACCTTTCGTGAATCCGAAAACCGGGACTTTAATCGTTCAAACTTATGGTTACGGCACGCGGCTCGGTTATCTGAAATTAAAGCTCGACGGTAAAAAAGTCGTCTCGCATCAAGGCGAATTGCTAAAGGTCTGGAGCGATAAATTTAAACCAGATGAAGAGGTCGCCCGTAAGATTGCTCATTATAAAAAACTGACCGCGCCCCAAATCGGCGTTGTTCAAGGCGTTTTGAAAAATCGTCTGGTGCGCGATTATAATCGCGAATCAAGTTTAGGAAATTTTGTCGCCGATGTTTTACGCGAAGTGACAAATGCGGATGTCGGAATGACCAACGCGGGCGGGCTGCGCGCTGATTTGCCGGCGGGCGAGGTTACAAACGGCGATGTTTATGATGCTTTGCCGTTTGTTAATTCTTTGGTTATTTGCGAAATGACGGGCAGGCAAATCAAAGAGGTTTTGGAACAAGGTTTTTCGCTCGAACGCGGAATGATTCAGGTTTCGGGATTAATGGCAAAATACGATTTATCGAAACCGATTGGTTCAAGACTCGTGAGTTTGGAAATCAATGGCAAAACCGCTGATGAAGCGAAAGTTTATCGCATAGCGACAAACAGTTTTGTCGCTCAGGGCGGCGATCTTTATCAAACATTTCTGCAAACCAAACAAACAGATGCGGGCGGCTTGCTATCAGAAGTTGTGATGAAATACTTACAGCAAAGAAAGGTTATCGAAAACCTTCCGAAAGCGGGGCGTTTAATTTCCGTAAAATAATGTCAAAGCGGCAAAAAAATCGAAAGAAAATCACCGAAGATGAAGGATTAAGTTTTCCCTGCATCCCTTTTTGTATTATTAATAATTGTAGAAAGTTATGAAATTACTCCATTTGTTTTTAACACTACTTGTTTTTTGCGTCTCGGTTCATTCATTCAATGAATCCACCATTTCAAATCAAACCACCGTTAAGACTGCAAAAATCGTTACAGGCGCGGAACAACCCGATAAATATCTGCCTTATTTGAAGGGAAAGAGAGTCGGGATTTTAGCCAATCAGACGACTATTACCGGTGACGGTAAGCATTTAGTGGATTTTTTAATGTCGAAAGGCATCAACGTCGTCAAAGTATTCGGACCTGAACACGGTTTTCGCGGCAACGCCAGCGCCGGAGTAAAAGTAACCGACGAGAAAGACCCGGCGACGGGAATAAAAATAATTTCGTTATACGGTCCAAAAAGAAAACCTTCGCGCGAAGACCTCGCCGATGTGGACGTTATGATTTATGACGTCCAGGACGTAGGAGTCAGATTTTACACCTACATAAATGTCCTCAGAGACGTTATGGAGTCGTGCGCGGAGTTTAAAAAGGAGTTGATGGTTTTAGACCGCCCGAATCCGAACGGATATTTAATTGACGGACCGATTCTGGACATGACGTTAAAATCAGGCATCGGGCAGTTTCCGATTCCGATCGCTCACGGAATGACGGTTGCCGAATTCGCGCAAATGATTAACGGCGAAGGATGGCTGTCCGGCAAAATGATTGCCAAATTGAAAATAATCAAAAATCTCAATTACGAACACGATATGGAGTACGTTTTGCCCGTAAAACCTTCGCCGAATTTAAATACGCAGCAAAGCATCGATCTTTATCCTTCGACCTGTTTGTTTGAGGGGACAAAGCTTAATCACGGGCGAGGAACATATTCACCGTTTGCGGTAATTGGCAGCCCTTTGTTAAAAGGCAAATATTCATTTTCTTACACGCCAGTCAGTATTCCCGGTATGAGCGAAACTCCTTTGTACATGAACGAAGTTTGTTACGGTTTGGATTTGAGAAACTACGACACCCAACAGCTTCGCAAATCGAAAAAACTCAACCTCAAATGGATGATGGAGCTTTATCAGGCTTATCCCGAAAAGGGAAAATTCTTTGATAAAAGCTTTAGTAAGCAAATCAACGATATTGATAAACTAGCCGGAACCAGAGAGTTCAAACAACAAATTATAGAAGGAAAAACGGAAGAAGAAATCCGTAAAAGCTGGGAGCCGGGACTTTCAAATTATAAAAAGATGAGGCAAAAATATTTGCTTTATAAATGATTCGAGCAATGACGATTTATGAGGTTTACAGTCGAAAAAACAATCGAAATTCTCGAACGCACTCCGTCGGTTTTGGAAACGATGCTCCAAAACGTTTCCGCCGATTGGACTGAAAACAACGAAGGCGGCGAAACCTGGAGCGTATTTGATGTTCTGGGACATCTGGTTCACGGAGAAAAAACCGATTGGGTGGGGAGAATGGAGATTATTCTTTCGGATGCGCCGGACAAAAGATTCGAGCCTTTTGACCGGTTTGCCCAGTTTGAAGAGAGCAAAGGGAAAATGCTTTCTGAGCTTTTGGAGGAATTCAAGAGCCTGCGTAAAAAGAACGTCGCCGTTTTGCGTTCCAAAAAATTGACTGCCGAAAATCTGGAAGCAAAAGGCGTCCATCCAGCTTTCGGCGAAGTCACTCTCGCGCAGCTTTTAGCGACCTGGACAGTTCACGATCTCGATCATATTGCGCAAATCTCGCGTGTAATGGCGAAGCAATATAAAGCAGCCGTTGGACCTTGGAAAGAGTATTTAAAAATTCTGAATCTCTAAAAATGGAAAATCAAACGGAAATTGAGAAGCCGCTCGTTGCTGTCATTATGGGAAGCAGTTCAGATTGGGAGACGATGCGGAAAGCATCCGAAACACTGGAAAAATTCGGCGTTGTGCACGAATGCCGAATTGTTTCGGCTCACCGGACGCCGGATTTATTGTTTGAATTTGCAAAAGAGGCGGAATCGCGTGGAATTGAAGTTATCATAGCGGGCGCCGGCGGCGCGGCACATCTGCCGGGAATGTGCGCTTCGCAAACTGTTTTGCCGGTTTTGGGCGTTCCCGTTCAAAGCAAAGCTTTGTCGGGAATGGATTCGCTGCTTTCGATTGTTCAAATGCCTGCCGGAATTCCTGTCGGGACGCTCGCCATCGGACAAGCCGGAGCGACAAATGCCGCTTTGCTCGCCGTTTCCATTCTCGCCAATTCACGCCCCGAAATGCGCGAAAAGCTCCGACAATTTCGCCGGGAACAAACCGATACCGTTTTAAATACGGCTCTCGAATAAACGGTAAATTGTTTGATTTGATTGAGAAAATTGCGAACTCAGCGTTCAAAATGCGATTTGAGTCGGCAATTAACCCAACCAAAAACTTATGTCCGAGCAAAGGCAAAATGAATGGGAAATACTCGAAGAAAGCGCAATGAAGCTGCTCTTAAATCCCGAATCGTTCCTAAGTGACAAGAAAGTAAATCTGCTTTTTCGCTTTTGGCAGTTCCCTTCTTTTGAAAGATATAAAGTTTGGGCTATTTATATTGAAACGGGCGTGGAAGAAGCTTTTTTATTACAAAGAGTTATCTGGAACAGACCGAGCGACAGCAGAAGATTATCCAATCCATTCGTCGGTTTAAAACAGGGATTTCACACCAAACCAAGCATTTCTACTAAAATCAAAACTTTAGATTCTGCGTTAATTAATCCGTATCTCGAAGAGCTTTTTCAAATAAACATTCATCCGGTTGTTTTAAAAGACGGTCTAGGAGTTGACGGAATTCAATTTGGCTTTGAATTTAGAAAATTCATGGCAAACGCCAGCTTTTCGTGGTGGTGCAGAGCGCCGAATGAATGGGAAGAACTCGAAAAGTGGTTTCTAAAAACAAAGAATTTTCTCGATATGGAATTTTCCCGCGTTTTGTGAAATCTTTTTTTAGTTTTTGCAAAATGACTCCAAAAGAAATTTCACGCATTATTGAAAAGGAAATAAACGGTGATTGGTTAATAACCAACTGGCATAATGTTGACCTAAAAAGATGTCTCGTTCGCCCACGAAAAAAACTTTATAGTAGTTACCAAAACGAACCTGAGAAATTTTGGCTGATTTTGGAAGAATGTCCGGAAACTTTGGAATGCTACAAAATAGTTTTTGATGAAAAGACAAAACGGTTCGGGTTAGCGCAATTTTCAGAACCGTATGATGTAATTTTAGGTTGGTACGATAGTTTTATTGAAGCTTTCAAAGCAATGTAATTTGAAGATTTATTAAATGAGTTTAATTTTGCCAAATTCGACAATCGGCGTTTTAGGAAGCGGGCAGCTTGGGCGGATGTTTGCGATTGCAGCGCGTCGGATGGGCTATCGCGTACACACATTTTCCCCTGATTTTGACACGCCGACCGGACAGGTTTCTGATTTTGAAGTTTGCGCCGAATATGAGGATTTAGACAAAGTGCTTGAATTTGCCAGAAACGTTGACGTTATTACGTTTGAATTTGAAAACGTGCCTTTTCAAACTGTGGAAGCGGCGGCGCGGTTTGCTCCGGTTCGCCCGCGCGGCGAGGTTTTGCATACGACGCAAAACCGTTTGCGCGAAAAAACTTTTCTTTCTAATAACGGCTTTCCGGTCGCGCCTTTCCGCCACGTAAAAACTGTGGATGAAATAAAATCGGCAATCGCCGAAATCGGTTTTCCCGCAGTTTTGAAAACAGCCGGATTCGGTTATGACGGCAAAGGTCAGGCGAAAATCGAATCCGAATCGGATGTAGAAACGGCGTTTACGGCTATCGGCGAACAGGAAGCCGTGCTGGAAGCGTTTGTTGATTTTGAAAAAGAAGTTTCGGTCGTCGCTGCGCGCGATGCGGCTGGAAATTTCGCCGATTGGGGCGTGATTGAAAATCAACACGAACGGCATATTTTGGACGTTTCCGTCGCTCCGGCTTTTGTGTCGGAAAAAATCCATCGTGAAGCAATTGAAATTGCACGCGCGATTCTCGATAAGCTCGAAGTCGTCGGCGTTCTCTGCGTCGAATTTTTTCTCACCAAAGACGAAAAGCTGCTCGTCAACGAACTTGCTCCGCGCCCTCATAATTCCGGGCATTTAACGTTTGACGCCTGCCTGACTTCGCAGTTTGAACAGCAATTGCGTGCCGTGTGCGGTTTGCCGCTCGGCGCGACGGATTTTCTGCGACCGGCGGCGATGGCGAATCTTTTGGGCGATTTGTGGGAAAAAGGTGAGCCGCGCTGGGAAAACGCTTTGAAATTTCCAAATGTCAAAATTCATCTTTATGGCAAAGCCGAAGCCCGAGCGGGAAGAAAAATGGGACATTTAACCGCTTTGTCCGAAACGGCTGAGCTTGCCGCTCAAACCGTTCTCAACGCGCGAAACAGCCTGATCGAGTCTCCGGAAAAGTTTTAAATTAACGTCATTGAAGTTTTGCCGGTTTTTAGATTTTCCTTGCCAGTCAGATTCCGGCAAATACGCTGATGAAGCCTACGGCGACGCTCAAAAAAACATAAAGCGCGTCGTTTAGGAACTCTTTGGCTCGAACAAGCGCGAAAGCTTCAAATTCAAAAGTCGAAAACGAAGTATAACCTCCGAGAAAACCGACGGCTAAAAACAAACGAAGATCTTCGCTCATTTCAATTTTTCCGTCGCCAGAGTGAACAGAAAACCGATCAGAAATGAGCCGGTAATATTTATTAAAAATGTCGGTAAAGGGAATGATTTGAAAAGGAAGGCTAAAAAAGAGCTGCTAATTGCAAAGCGGGCGACTGCTCCTAAAGCGCCGCCCGCCGTAACTGCGAGAATTTTTCCGACTGTCTCCACGTTCTCGAATTTACAATGATTTGTCGAAAACGTCTAAATTTCTTACTATCTGCGCTCGTAAAAAACTCTGTCACCGTAAATTCTATCGCCATAAGCGACCAATTGACCAACAACTCCCAAACCGAATTTCGTGCCGTTTTCAACTGCATCAGCGGGCGATTTACCCGAACGAACCGTGAGGTTAATGAAAACGCCTTCAAATTTTTCCGAGCCGCTGCCGGCATAAGTTTTTGTTGCGGTGAGCAGCGCGCCTTCGATTCTGCCGTTAGTCAGAGTGAAATGCCGCCCTTCCGAGTCCACGCCTTTGCCTTCGACCGCGCCGTTTGCAGAAACGCGCAATTCGAGAGATGCGCCCTCGATCCGGTAAACGCCCGAATATTCTTCGGGTCTTTTGACGGCGGCTTCGCTGCGGGTTTCGACGTAAACTTCAACTCGAAAACCTTTTTTCTCTTTCACTTTGTGCTTGGTTTTATTAAATTCAGCGACAATTTCCTGCGTCCGTTGCTGAGAGTTTTGCTCTTGCCCGAAAGCATTTGCCGGGAGCAGCGAGATAATGAAAAAGATAACGGCGACGATGACGGCTGGCATTTGTTTTTTCCTCACTCAAAAATGTTTCTCAATTTAACAAACACCGCTTCCCCGAAATTTGTGACAAAAAATTTTTCGCAAATTTATTTTCTAATGTGAGCGTAATGTCGAGCGAGAAAATGGGGCGACACGCCCGCCCAATAAAGCCCTTGAAACAAAGCCCAGCGCGCAAATGTGAACGCAAAACTCCGCTTTTCAAACCGCCTCGACGAGCTTTTAACAAAAGATTTCAGATGAGCAAAACGCCCGCGCTTTTTTAATCGCCGGTAAAATTCAACGTCTTCAAAAAGCGGTAAATCAGAAAAACCGCCGCTTTTCTCGTAAATCTCGCGCCGCACAAAAAACGCTGAATCGCCGTAACACAAACCCAAAATGCGGAGCTTCGGATAAAGCCAGGTCAGAAAACGAGCCGCTCGTCTTTCTCCGTCAAAACGAATCTCAAAATTTCCGCCAATTGTTTTTTCGTCTCTTAAAGCGCGTAAAATTTGTTCGCCCGCATCGTTCGGCGGCAAAGTATCGGCGTGCAGAAACCAGAAAACATCGCCGCCCGCCGCTTTTGCCCCGGCGTCCAACTGAAGACCGCGTCCCGCTTCGGTTTTCATAATCTTTACATCTGCTTTCCGCGCAATTTCCAGTGTGTTGTCCGAGCTTCCGCCATCCACGACAATCGTTTCGGACACATTTTTCAATTGCGAAATCGCGATTAGAGTCTCCTGAAGCGATAGCTCTTCATTTAAAGTCGGGATTATGACCGAAATTTTCATCGGAAAGCAGCTTAGAAAAATAAAACTTTGAACTTAATCGCACCGAGAAGCTGACAGGTTACGGCAATCGGCAGAATCAGAATCGAGGTGACGATCATTTCAAAAATGTGTAAAGGCACGCGCGAAGTGTGCCCCAATCGTTTTCTGCCCAACTGCGTTATTGTGCCAAATCGTCAATCTGAAGACCAATTGGATTTGCGCCCGCGCCTTTCACGCCGTCAACCACTTTAGCAATGGCGCCATAATTGACGGTACGCGGCGCTTTGATGAAAACGGTTTTTTCGGTTTCCGTCCCGCCCTTCGCATTTTGTTTGATGACCCCGTTGCGAACACGTTCTTCGAAAGTTTGCGCGAGGAGCGCATTGAGCTTGCTCGTATCTTCTGCCGAGCCAAGCGTTTCGCTGTTGTTCAATCGAAGCTGTAGCTTTTCATCAATGCTGACAATCAAAGCACGCGGATTTGTTTGTCCTCGTTCATCCGGTTCAGCGGGCAATTTTGTTTCAAACCGAGTGGGTTTGAGTGGCGAGATAACCATAAAAATAATCAGCAGCACAAGCAAAATATCAATCAGCGGCGTGATGTTGATCTGCGGCGCGGCGTCTTTCATCTTTTCGATTTTCATAGATTTTTCTCCTTCTGCGGTCTTTAGACACAATCCGAGCCGGTTAGTTCCTGAAAACTCAGCTTTAAAGTGCGGAAACCTTTTGTCATTTCAAAGCGTAAAACGCCCGGTCAGTTTCAACACCTAAACGAAAAACTATGAAAAAATCATTATTTTTACTGGCATTTTGCTTATTGCTGTCAGTTTCCGCCTCGGCTCAAACCGCGAAAATGAGCAAAGACGAACAGCAAATACGCGCGCTTTTAAACGGGACTGCCGAAGGCTGGAACAAAGGCGATTTACCGCAGTATCTTTCGGTTTATACGCCTGATGCAACAGAAATGCGTTCTACGGGACCGGCGGGCGGAGTCGAAGCGATTGAAGAAACGATGAAAAAAGGTTTCTGGAAAACCGGACGCCCGTTGCAAAATCTGCGGTATGAAAGCGTAGTGGTCCGAATGCTCGGCAAAGAAGGGGCGCTTGTTACCGGGCAATACGTTCTTTCAGGCGCTGACCGCCCCGACCGCACTGGCTGGTTTACGTCAGTTTGGAAGAAAACCAAAGACGGCTGGCGAATGATCCATGATCATTCCTAAGATGAAAGCGTTGAAAAGGTGAAAGCGTGAAGAGATTTTAAATAATCCTTTCACGCTTTCATAAAACTATTGTACTCCGACCACTTCAACAATAAAGATTAGTGTCGCATCCGGCGGAATAACGCCGTTGCCCGCGCCTCTTGAACCATAACCGAGCGAAGGTGGAATAACCAGCGTGGCGCGCTCGCCGATTCGCAGTTTCTGGATTCCTTCGTCCCAGCCCTTTATAACTCTTCCCGCTCCGAGCGGAAACGAAATCGGCTCGCCGCGATCAAGCGAGCTGTCGAACTTTACGCCGTTTGTCAGTAAACCCGTGTAATGAACCCGGACGTTATCGCCTGCCTTTAGCTGCTGTCCGGCTTCATTTTTCTGCGTAATAATGTAGGTCAAACCGGTGGCGGTCGTGATTGCGGCTTGCGGTGTTTTCGCCGCCGAAACAGCGGGTTTTGCTGTTGAATTTGTTGTTCTGGCGGTTGTTTTCTTGCGCACGGCGGTCGTTTTTCTCCGCGTCTGGCTCAATGCCGCCGCAGTAAACACACATAAAATCAAAAGGCACAGGACAATTGTTTTTTTCATAAAGTTTGAATTAAAACCGGGTTTCTCGAATCGAAAGCGAGTATAACAACCGGATATTCGTTCGTAAATCCAAAGCATTGTCAAATCATTTTTCCAATCAATTTTTCGCGTTTTTCTGCAGCTCGAAAAACAGTCGGTAAACGGCATTTATCATTTGCCGCTGGCGAAACTCGCCGTATTTTGAATCGGCTTCGAGATTTATATAAGGAATGTTTTTGACTCCCGCGAAAACCGAAAGCGAGCCGTCATCAACCGTGCAATTCTTGATTTGGAGCTTTGCCGCAGGTTTTTGCAGCACGACGCTAAAACCTTCGGCAATGAAAAAACTCATCAGCGCCGGAGTCGAAAGAAACACGAAATTATCAGCATCAAATTCGTTGTTTGAAACATAAACGCCTTCCGTTTGATGATGAAATTCGGTTTGTGAAAGAGTTATCGTCGCAAAACCGGAGGAAAAACTGAGCGCCGTTAAATCTCTCGTTTTTTGGGCAAGCTCGACGCTTTCGTCAACGTCGCGGTTATTGTGGATAGCGACGAGAAACCGCTCGCCTTCGCGCAAACGAGTGCCGTCGGCGAGAATTATTTTTAACAATTTTTCGGCAAAATCTTTGACCAGCGGCTCGATTTCCGGTGCAAACTGGGCGCATTGTCGCCCGTTTTCGGTAAAAATCCGGTTCGGGTCGAGGCTATAATTGGTGCCTTTAAAACTAAAATTCAAACGCCGCTGCCCGTTTCCGTTTTCGTCGAGCGATTCGATTTCAACAAACCTGCCGCCTGTTTTTTCGATTGCTTCGCGCCCCAGACGAACCGCAATTTGCTCGTTGTGATGCGGCGAAAAAAACGTCACACGCGCGCCTTTTCGCTCATAAACATTGATTTTTACAATCGAATCACCGAGAGGTAAATTTAGGGTTTCTTTTTTTACAATGCTGCTTTGCGCGGCGGCAAACTGACAAAAACAAATCGAAAAAATTGTGATAACAAAGAATATTAATAATTGCTTCATTCGCTCCGAAGTACTCCCCGTTATCTTTTAACGCGGATTATTGCTCGTTTTGAGTTCAGCTATCTTAACAGCTTTTCATGCTCTTTTATCGCCAAAGTTTCAAATAACGCTTAAACCAACTTTGAAAAAACGGCGATTTAAAAGTTTCAATCGTCGCTTCCGTCGCTGCGGCTTGCACGATTTTCGAGAGCGTCGGGTAAACCCGAACGATTCGATTCAGCTCGGAAATCTTCAAACGATTTGTCATCGCCCAGACAAATTCGTGGATGATTTCGCCCGCCCCGGCGCCGACCAGATGAGCGCCGACAATTTCGCCATTTGTTTTGCAAACGATTTTCGCAAAACCGGCAATTTCGCCGTCGGTTTGCGCGCGGTCGTTTTCGTCGAAATTGACTCGATAAACTTTGATTTTATTGGTGAACTTTTGGCGCGCCTCAGCTTCTGTCAAACCGACGCGCCCGATTTCCGGCTCACAAAACGTCGCCCACGGCAAGGCTCCAAAATCAACCTTTTTCAAAAATGGGCGAAACAAAAATGCGTTGTTCAGAACAATTTGCGCTTCGTAATCAGCGGCGTGCGTAAATTGAAAATGCCCGGTCACGTCGCCCGCCGCGAAAATGTGTTTCGCTGTGGTTCGCAAATATTCGTCCGTGATTATTCGATTTTTCTCAAATCGAACGCCCGCCGCTTCCAGATTCAAACCGTCGAGATTCGGTCGTCTGCCCGTCGCAACCAAAATCTCGTCTGCTTCAATTTCAAACCGCTCGCCCCCTCGCTCGATTGCGACAAACTTTTTGCCGCCTTCTGTTCTGACTTTGACGGCTTTCACGCCGGTCAAAATTTCAATTCCTTCCTGCCGAAAAACGGTCTCCACGAACTCCGAAACTTCCCGATCTTCTTTCGCCAAAATGCGCTCGTCCATTTCGATTATCGCCACGCTCGAACCGAAACGCGCGAACGCTTGCCCAAGCTCAGCGCCGATTGCGCCGCCGCCCAAAACAATCAGTCTGGCGGGCAAATCTTTAATTTCAAAAATCGTTTCATTTGTCCGAAAACCCGTCTCCGCCAAACCTTCCACCGGCGGAATCGCCGCGCTCGATCCTGTTGCTATGCAAAAACGCTTTGCGCTGACGCGCCGCGTTTCGCCCGCATTAAGGCGAATTTCGATTTCGCGCGGATTCAAAAATCGCGGCTCGCCAAAAACGACTTCAACACCCACTTTCTCAAAGCGTTCCGGCGAATCATGCAGCTTGATTGTTTCAACGACTCGCCGCACGCGGTTTGTAACCGACTCAAAAGTGTCATTCTCAAATCCGAAATCCGAAACCCGAAATCCGAAATCGGCGGCTCGCTTTGCGTCTGCGGCAAAACGCGCTGAGCGAATCAGGGCTTTCGACGGCACGCAGCCGGTGTAAAGACAATCGCCGCCGAGCGCACGTTTTTCAACGAGCAAAACTTTCACTCCCAAAATCGCAGCCCCACCCGCCGCAACAAGTCCGGCAGAACCGCCGCCGATCACCACAAAATCGTAATTTTCGCTCATCAACAAAAGGAAATACGCATCACCGAATAATAAATCAGTATTTGTTGATGTTTTACAAGCTTAGAAATTTTGACAGATTTTTTGTTACCCAGTTTTGTCGAACGCTTTTGACTTTTAATAAATTGAGAAATGCTAACCCATTAACCAATTGCGAGTGAATACAATTAGGCTTGATAATCCGTCCGAACTAAAAAATAAAATTTTATCTGGAAGCAAACATTCGTTTTAGCTTCTCAAAGCCTAAAATTCCTCTTTTATCCGTTTTTTGCGGCAAATTCTTTTTCTCAACGACTTCGCTGCAAATCGGGCAGAACCTGGTTTTGATAAAGTCGTGTACAATTTCTTTTTTGTGATTGCAATTTGTGCAGACGGGGCATTTATGAATCTTGACGTAATGCTTGGGGCATTTTTCACAAAAACATTTGGCGCATTTTTTACAAGTGAAAACCGCCTCATCCTCTTCGTGAAAATAACAAAAGTCGAGATTGACTTGTTCTCTGTTTACGCCGCGCTCCAGAGGACCGGCTTCACCGCTGAAATGTTTTTGCAATGCCGGAATTTTTTCAGCTTCTATCCAGCGTAAATTGCCTTTTTTTACGAAATCTGTTGGGAGTAGAGAATTTTGAGCGATCCAGTGAGTTAATTCGATTAAATCGGCTTCATAGATTTTGTCTCCGACAAAAACCTGCCAGGTATCGTTTTGCATAGCTCTATCTTAATTTGTAAAAGAATGAGATTGAGTTGTTCAAGTAGGACTGTGAGGTACTAATCGATTTAAATCTAATCATTATAAATAATGTCTGTCAAAGGTTTTTTCCAACAATTTGTTTGAATTAAGTCAAAGTGACAGATTTTTTCGCAACAAAGTATTTTTATAGATTTCACAGTTTGTTCCACAACAAAGACATCACAAACTATTCTCTGTTGCTCGAAAAAAACAGCTTGACAGTAGTCGTTGTAACGACTATATTATTTTTATGGCTGGATTGCTTGAGGAAATAAAACAGACAAAACCTTTTGCGAGCAAAGAGGAAGAAGTTTATCTGAATTTGCAGCGAACGGCTGAGGCTTTGCGCTGGTCTGTGGTGGAAACGCTCAAGCCGTATGAATTGACCAGCTCGCAATATAATGTGCTGCGAATTTTGCGCGGAGCTGGCGCAGATGGCGTTAAATGTAGCGAGATCAGCGAGCGTCTGGTCACGAAAGATTCCGATATCACAAGGCTTTTAGATCGTTTGATCGCCAGAAATTTGGTCACGCGCGAACGCAACGAACGCGACCGGCGGGTGATAGTCGTACGAATTGCCGAAGAAGGTTTAAAGCTTTTGGCAGAATTGGACGAACCGGTTTCAAATGCTATCCGCAGGCAGCTTGGGCATTTGGGCGCTGATTTGCTTGAACAGTTTAACGCACTGCTCGTTTTGGCGCGGAAAAATGCCGGATAACAGATTTGCCGACTAAGAAATGCTCGTCACAACGAATACTGCAATTGCATTTTCATGATTAATAATTGGTTGGAAATGAAAAGTAGTCAGTTGTACTGAAAAATTATTTGATAAACACTAAAGTTAATTTCCAAAATTTAACAAACGAGGAGAAATTGAGATGGCACCGAAAGTAGCAATTATTTATTACAGCGCGACCGGAACGACTTACGCGCTGGCAAAGGCAATTGAAGAAGGCGCGCGGGAAGTTGGAGCAGAAACAAAGATTTTGAAAGTCAAAGAACTCGCGCCGGAAGAAGCGATCAAATCGAATCAAGGCTGGGCGGATCATTTTGAAGCCGTTAAGGAAGAGCCGGAAGCGCAACTTGATGATTTGGAATGGGCGGACGCGATCATTTTCGGGACACCGACTCGTTACGGTTTGCCGACGGCGCAATTAAAACAGTTTATTGACCAGACCGGCGGTTTATGGTTTCAAGGCAAGCTGGCAAACAAAATCGTTTCGTCCTTTACAAGCGCGGCAACGCTTCACGGCGGTCACGAAACGACGATTAACAATCTGAACACCACTTTTTATCACTGGGGCGCGATAATTGTTTCGCCTGGTTATCTCGACCCGATTCAGTTTCAAATGGGCAATCCGTACGGCGTTTCGTTTACATCAAACAATGGCGCCTTGAAACCGGATGAAACGACTCTCAATGCCGCTCGTTTTCAAGGTCGGCGCGTAGCGGAAGTTGTGGCTCAATTCTTACGCGGTCGCGGCGCTGAATAAATTCTTTTTGTGCCTATTGTTTTAGCTTTGCGTCTTAGCTCGAAATGCTGTATTTTCACGCTAAGACGCAAATAAAATCCACGCTCCCACAAATGGATTTTTTCACAAAAAACGTTTTCTAAAATTCAACATAAAACTTTTAATTTTCTCTAGGAGACAAACAATGAAAAAAACTGCTTTTCTTTCAATCGGCTTTTTGGCGCTCGTCGCCTTTGCCGCTTTCGCGATTTTCCCTGTGAATCAAATCGCAGCTAATCAACCGAGCATCAATTGGGCTGAAGTTCAGGACGCTAAATTATCGCCGCAGGAAGCAGCGGGTGCTTACAATTTTGACAAAGCGCACAGCAGCATCGGTTTTCGTGTCAAACATATGGGCTTGGCGGAAATTCCTGGCTATTTCGGCGATTTTACCGGCTCGATTAATTACGACGCGGCAGACGTAACCAAATCTTCGGTCGAATTTACGGCAAAAGCGACGAGCATCAATACCGCCGTTGCAAGGCGCGACGATCATCTTCGCTCGGCGGATTTTTTTGAAGTCGAAAAATATCCGGACATTACGTTTAAATCAACCAAAATTGAAAAACGCGGCGCGAACAATTTCGTTGCAACAGGCGATTTTACGATGAAGGGTGTGACGAAACAGATTCAGCTTCCCGTCACTTTCAACGGCTTGCTCAAAGACCAGCGCGGAGGCATTAAAATGGGCTTTTCGATTGAAACTACAATCAACCGCCGCGATTACGGAGTTAATTACGGCAGCAATCTGCCGAACGGTACGCCCGTTTTGTCGGACGACGTAAAAATCAATATCCAAGTCGAAGCCGCGAAAGCAGCTCCGAAACCGGCGGTTACACCGGCAGCAGCGACCAAATAATTTTTCAAAATTTAAAAGAGGCGCGTCTTGATTTTTTCAGGACGCGCCTTTTTTGTTTTAATCAGACAATAAACGTTAAAATTTTTCGAGCATTTTCATTTATGAATACAGGGAATTTAACTCTTCGTTACGTTTTTCAGGAGCCACGAGAAAAAAGTGGTGAAAAATCGCCGCTTTTGTTGCTGTTGCACGGTTTCGGCAGCAACGAACAGGACTTGATTTCTTTTGCGGCTTATCTAGACAAACGCTTTTTCATTGCCAGTGCCCGCGCGCCTTTTACGACCGATTTCGGCGGCTTCGCCTGGTTTCAGATTCGCTACGGCGTCGGCGGAATGGAGATTGACGCCAAACAAGCCGAAGAAAGCCGCCATCTATTGCTCAAATCCGTTGGTGAGCTTGTTGAAGAACACGATTTGGACGCAAAAAGAGTTTATCTAGCGGGATTCAGCCAGGGCGCAATTATGATTTACAGCCTTATATTGACGGCACCGGAGAAATTTGCGGGAGCAGTTCCGATGAGCGGAGTTCTCCCGCCGCAATATTTGGATTATCGCGCGCCTGACGAGCGTTTGAAAGATTTTCCGATTTTTGTTTCGCACGGAGTTTATGATGCGGTTTTGCCCATTAAATTCGGGCGTGAGGCGAAAGCTCAGTTGGAAAAACTGCCAGTTAAGCTTGATTACAAAGAATATCCGAACGCGCATAATGTTTCGGAAGAAAGCTTGCGAGACGTTGTAGTTTGGCTCAGCGATAAACTTTAAAGAATTGTTCTAAGAATCAGTAATGATTTGCTAAATGGAAGCATTCGCATTCCGATTATAATCAACTGCCGCAGCTTCATCGCATTTTTTACACTCAAGCTCAAAGCCGAGACGCGAATTGCGTCCGGCTTCGGTCAGCACCCATGGACGCGAAACGAGCGGCGGTTTGTGGCGGACGTGCTGAAAATGTCCGCATTCAAGCTCGGCACGCCAATCGTTTTCGTTGTCCCGGTTGTAACCGACAATTTTCCGTTTCATAACGTCGGGCAAAAACAACTAACACACTTTTCTCTGTTCCGGGTGCGGGAAAGCGTCATTGTCTTCTTCGCCTTCGCGCGCTTCAAGACAAGCAAAATCTTTTTCAATCAAAATCTTAAGCGTTTTCTCTCCGCCCAAATCCTGCTCGGCTTTGATTCCGATTTCGCTTGTACTCGTCCAATTCTCCGCTTGAGCCGTTGGGACAAGAATCGTGATGACGCCATCTTCAAATTCAGCGCGAACAGAAGAAGCTTCAGCCTTTTCAATTTTGTAGATTAATTTTTTATCATCGGTTAATCCAAATTCAATTGCTTCTTCAACCTTACCAGTCGCAGCGAATGCTGCAACTTCAGGTTGGGTCAACCGCAGTCTTATTGAATTATTTCTAACTCTTAGCTTCATAATTAAATTTCATTTGTTAAAAATTACAGTAAAACAAGACTCTTCGCGTATCTTTCAGAATTCATTTTCTATCTTAAAATATGCCGGCTATTTTATCGTATTTGACCTTTTACCGAAGCGAGTTGTAAATTTCGTGGTTGGCAAAGGTCATTTTTAATGAAGCAATATTTAGATTATCTGCGGCACGTTTGGGAAAACGGGATTGAGCGGAAAGACCGCACCGGAGTCGGAACAATCGGGGTTTTCGGTTATCAAATGCGTTTCGATCTGCAAGCGGGTTTTCCCTTGGTAACGACCAAGAAAATCCATTTGCGCTCGGTCATTTACGAGCTTTTGTGGTTTTTGCGTGGCGACACGAATATAAAATATCTCAAAGAAAATGGCGTCACGATTTGGGACGAATGGGCTGATGAAAACGGCGATTTGGGCAGAGTTTATCCGGCGCAATGGGTTTCGTGGCGCACTTTGGACGGGCGCGCGATCAATCAAATCGCCGAAGTTGTCGAGCAGATAAAAACGAATCCCTACTCGCGCCGTCTGATCGTATCGGCTTGGAACGTTGGAGAGCTTGACCAAATGGCTTTGCCGCCGTGTCATCTTCTGTTTCAGTTTTATGTTGCAAACGGGCGATTAAGCTGCCAATTGTACCAACGTTCTGCGGACAGTTTTCTGGGCGTTCCTTTCAACATCGCGAGCTACGCGCTTTTAACGGAAATGATCGCGCAGCAATGCGATTTAGAGCCGGGCGAATTCATCTGGACGGGCGGCGATTGTCATATTTATTCAAATCATTTCGAACAAGTTAAATTGCAGCTTTCACGCGAGCCTTTTCCGCTTCCGCAGCTAAAAATAAAACGTAAGCCTGCTTCGATTTTCGATTACGAATTTGAGGATTTTGAAATCCTAAATTATCAATCGCATCCGCGAATCAGCGCGCCGGTAGCGGTTTAATTAGAAACAGTCTCGTGAAAAATATCTGACCCTGCGGCTCTGAAAATCCGATGGCAAACTTTCGGGTAGCTCATGTTTCCGAATTTCTCAACATTTAATTGCAGGTTTAAAAGGTTAATTGTTAAGTGCAGTTTTTTGTAGTATAAATTTGCATTTGTCTAATATACTAACTTCTATAGAGAAATGAATATTAATAATTGGGCGCAAAAACAGTGCTTATCCGTTGTTATGCCCGCTTACAATGAGGAGGCGACCATTGAAGAAGTCGTTCGCCAAGTTCTCGCTCTTCCGCAATTGCTGGAGCTTATTATCATTGATGATCACTCAACAGATAAAACTCCTCAGATCATCGAAAAACTTGTCGAGCAGGATTCTCGCATTAAATATGTTCGACAAACAAAAAATGGCGGAAAAACGGCTGCCTTGAAAACAGGGTTTGCCTTAACTCACGGCGACATCGTTGTTGTACAGGATGCCGACCTTGAATATAATCCGGCTGAAATTGCAGATGTTATTGCGCCGATTTTAGAGGGACACGCCGATGTCGTTTACGGCTCGCGCTTTCTGGTCAAACGCGCGGCGAGAGTATTATATTTTTATCATTATCTTGCAAATAAAGCTCTTACGTTTCTCTCAAACTGTTTCACCAACCTTAATATGACTGATATGGAAACGTGTTATAAAGCCTTTCGGGGTTCGATTATTAGAAATATGATAATCACTTCAACCGGTTTTGGCTTTGAGGTAGAGGTAACGGCAAAGGTGGCAAAAATTAACTGTGCCGTTTATGAAGTTCCAATCAGTTACTACGGCAGAACTTATGAAGAAGGAAAGAAGATCGGTTTGAAAGACGGGATAGCTGCTCTTTGGTACATTTTCAAATTCAATTTAGCTACCGATGTGCGGAAATCTTATAAAGAACTACCGTCGCTCGTACCCGCCACGTCACCGAACTATCTGCTTAAATCCGTTCAGGAATAGAAATGAATCAAACAGTTGAATATGTGGGCAAAGACTTGGAAGTAATGTCTTTCGCCGTTAATTACCACAAATGGATTCTCGACGAATTCCGTCCATTTCTAGGAAAGAACATTGTCGAAGTAGGAGCAGGGACCGGCTCATTTTCCGAATTACTGCTTAATGAAAACCCAGCTTCTCTGACATTGGTCGAACCTTCGCAGATGTTTGAGGCTCTACAGAGTAAATTCGGCGCAATTCCTAAAATCACAACTTTTCAAGCTATTTTTGAAAGCGTTGCAGACAGAATTCACCGTGCGGGCGCGCCAGATTCGATAGTTTACGTTAACGTTTTAGAACATATCGAAGATGACCTTGGAGAATTGCGAATTATCCATCAAACCTTAAACACTAAGGGAAAGGTCTTTATTTTTGTTCCCGCAATGAGCTGGCTGTATGGCGAATTCGACCGAAGGGTCGGTCACTTCCGCCGGTATGCGAAAGATGAAATCGTCCAGAAATGTCGCGAGTCAGGATTTAAAATTTTAAAAGTTAAGTATTTCGATTTTTTTGGAGTGCTGCCATGGTATATAAAATACCGTTTGCTTAATTCCTCAGAGCTAGGCGGAAGCGCGGTGACTCTTTATGATAAATTCGCTGTTCCAATCAACAAAGTCGTTGAATCGGTTATTAAACCTCCAATTGGTAAAAACATTCTATTAATAGCTGAAAAAGCTTAATTGCCAAAAACTGCTTCATTTATTCAATCTTTCGGAAAACCCAAAAAGTGTCCGGTTCAAATAAACCTGTCTTCCAACATAAGTTTCCTTCAAAGGCTCCGACGAACCGATAGCCTTTTATTTCGATCGTGGTATTCGGCTCCATATGATCTGAGGCAAAAACGGCAAGGTCCGGCTGTTCGTTTTCTATTCGATTGATAACTTCGGGACCGGCGCCGTATGTTGCCGGATTTCGCGTTGACAAAAACCAGAAGCGTTCTTTTGAGCCGTTATTATGATTGTAAAAAATATTCTTTTCGAAGTAAGGCAAAATAGCTAATGATTTCCAGCCGCTCAAAAATAATCTTTTATCCTCCAATTGATTTTCCTTAATGTACTGGGCAACCTCATAACCGGCTGAATAATTATGGTTGAGATCATAACGGATTACAAAAACTGACCAGTAAACCTGTACCGCAAGTACAACCGTCATCAATACCAGAACGGTTTTCGACAGAACAGCCGGTTCCTTTTTCGAGTCCCGTTCAAAACTTATCCAGAGAACAAAAATCCAGAGAAAGAACAAAATTCCTTCATGCCAAACGTTACTGTATTTGACTGCAAAGAGAGTTAAAATGAGAAGCGAAGGAAGCAAAAAAAGAAGAGTGAGCCTTTTGTAGCAGAACCATAAGAACGTGACGACGAATATTGCCAGGGAAATAATCGTTTGCGCCAAAATATTATCTCCCAACTCATCCATCACCAGCGCTCCGGCTATTCTTCGTTGGCTGACATCAAGGAAATTCATCAGGCTCAGATTGTATCCTTGAGCAAAACTCTGATCCGGCGGCGGAGCGAGTATCAGAACAACAAGAAAAGCCGTCAAACCGAGCATTAAAACGGCGAGCGCCTGAGAAACCTTATTTTGTTTGTCGAGTTGCTTCCATTGCTTCACGATGTCTAAAAGATGGACAAAAAGAAATGCGCCCGCCATCAAAAAGGTATAAGCGCTGACGTTTGCTAAAAGGCAAAGGAGCAGACTGTATAAAATGGGATGCTCCATTTTCTTCTTGTAAACTATCGCAATCAAAAACAGGAGTGGCGGAATTAAGCAGTAACTTCTCGCAACCACTCCGTACTGATAAAAAACAAAAAACGAAAAAGGAAAGAGTATTTTGACCGTTGCCGGAAAAGGCGAATAACGCAAAAACAACCAGACACCTAATGCAGAAAAACATGCTGATAGAACATTTATCGTGAAGTATGGAAAACCGAGTTTAGCCGGAATCATGACGATCACATACCAGAGCGGCGGATGTCCGTCGTACCTGAGATACTTAACCAAAAGATCCCGAACGCTTAAATCCTGTCCGTAGAGCCAGGGTTGAGCTTCATCCATCCACGGCTCATGGTTGGAGACAACAGCGGCAAGTAAAACTACATAAGCAAGAAAAACTAAAATCCAATATTTACTCTTGAAAGCCTCAATTTTGCTAAATTCTGACGAATATGGTTTATCAACTGCCATAAGGTATTATTCAAACGTATGATATTATCGCCCGGAAACCTTATCAGCAACACTCACGCTAATTTGTTTCTCAAGCCGCGTTGTTTTATATAAGTTGAAGCTTTCTGATTGCCGAAATGAGTATTGAGAAACATTCGCCAGGTAGATTCCACTTTATTTCCAAACCTCAGAATGTGTTTCTTTTATTAGGAACATTTTTCGGGCTTTTGTTTGTTTTCGTGACGCCTCCGGCTCTGGTCGGTGACGAACCGCATCATTTTTTCCGAGCGTATCAAATTTCAGAAGGGCAAATTATCGGGGAAAAACGCGATGATTTGAGCGGCGGCTGGATACCGAAAAGCGTTCTTTATACAAACAGGAAATTAGTGGGCGATATTGAAATGAAGCATCACGTCAAATTTGATACGGCGCTTCTTTCGGAATTAATCAATCTTCCGCTAAACGACGAAGATAAAGTTTTTGAACGTTTTCCAAATACTGTTATTTATTCACCGATTCCTTATATTCCACAGGTTCTAGGTATCATCGTCGGAAAATTTTTTAATACACCGGCATTGGTATTAATTTATTTAGCAAGAATTGCGAACCTTTTCTTTTTTCTTGGTCTTGCATATTTCGCAATCAAAAAAATTCCGGTTCATAAATGGGTTCTTTGTCTGCTTTGCCTGATGCCGACAAGTGTTTTTCAGGTAGCATCGGCTTCAGCCGATACATTTACTTATGGAATCTGCTTTCTCACAATTGCCTTTTTTCTATCGTATGCGCTTGATGAGCAAAGGAAATTAAGTCACGTTCGAATTGCAGTAATATTTATTCTTTCTTTGCTCTCAGTTTTAACCAAACAAGCTTATATCTTTCTTCCTTTTCTTTTCCTCTTAATTCCTCGGCGAAAATTTTCATCATTACGAAATTACCTGTTCAGCTTCTTCATCTTGTTATTAACAAGTTTTGGCGCTGTAGCAGCCTGGTCGGCGGCTGTCAAACCGATTTATCTTCCATATAGGATTGACCAGCCAATGAGTCCCGAAGAGCAAGCAAGTTTTATCCTGAGCCATCCATTTACTTTTCTTAAAATGGTTGTTTCAGACTACTTCTTTCATTTCTGGTTCTACTTCAAATCCTTTTCAGGACAATTGACGTGGTTTGACTTGTATGTGCCGGACTTTCTGCCTGTTGTCATTTTCATAGTTTTACTCGGATTTGGGCTTTTTGATAAAAATTCAAAATTCTATTTTGGCAGGTCGGATAAATTTATTTTTGCCGGAATTTTTGTTTGCACCGCACTTTTAATCAGCGCTTTGCTTTATATGAGCTGGTCGCCGATTCGGGGCAGCAGTATAGAAGGAATCCAGGGAAGATATTTCATTCCGATTGCGCCCGTTTTCTTTTTGTTGTTTTATAACAGGAAAATAAATTGGGATAGTTTTGACAGATACGCCCACATAATTGTATATCTAACGACTATTGTTTCTCTTTTAATCACAATAAACTCTATCATTCATCGTTATTATGTTTGAAAGAGTACAGTGATTTGCGTCGAAACATTGTATTATTAAAAGCAAATTCTAACTTTATAGTTATTGGAATTCCTTAACGAATGAATAAAACTGAACTGCAACCTAAAAGGGTTGCAATTATTGGCGCGGGACCAGCCGGATTAACTGCCGCATACACTCTCTTAAAAAAAGATAAAGAAATAGAAGTAACCATCATTGAGGCGGATCCTCAATACGTCGGAGGTATTTCCAGAACCGTTCGATACAAGGATTTCCGTTTTGATATCGGCGGGCATCGCTTTTTCTCAAAATCGAAAGAAGTGGAAGACTTCTGGACGGAGATTCTTCCCAACGATATGCTCGACCGCCCGCGATCTTCCCGTATTTTTTATCGCGGAGAATTCTTTTCCTATCCGCTCAAAGCCTTTGATGCGCTTTTAAAACTCGGTGTTATGGAGTCGGCGCTGTGTATGATGTCTTATGGCAAAGCCCGTTTGAAACCCGTCTCTAATCCCAAAAACTTTGAAGATTGGGTTAGCAATCAGTTCGGAAAACGGCTTTTCTCCATTTTCTTTAAGACTTACACGGAAAAGGTTTGGGGCATGAACTGCAAAGACATTTCAGCTGACTGGGCTGCCCAACGAATCAAAGGGCTTTCGCTCGCTTCGGCTGTCAAAACTGCGCTTCTGCCGAAGAAGAAACCGAAAAACCGAAGCGAAGTTATTAAAACCCTGATTGATACTTTCAGGTATCCGCGGCTCGGTCCAGGGATGATGTGGGAAGCCTGCGCTGAAAAAGTTAAAGACATGGGCGGAAAGCTTCTAATGGGGCAACGCGTGTCGGGTTGTAACTGGGATGATCACCGAAAAACCTGGTCGGTCAAGTTTCAGGACTCAAATGGCGAGGAAAATCAGATTCAAGCCGATCATATAGTTTCTTCGGCTCCGCTTAGAGAATTGGGCTTATCGCTGACGCCCAAATTACCGGAATCCGCCTTGAAAGCGGCAGGTTCTCTCAGATACAGGGATTTTCTAACCGTCGCGCTGATTATTAAAGACCGCGAACAATTTTCTGATAACTGGATTTATATTCATGACCCGAATGTGAAGGTCGGAAGAATTCAAAACTTCAAGTCCTGGTCGCCGGAAATGGTTCCAAATCCCGAGCTTTCCTGCTATGGACTTGAATATTTTTGCTTCGAAGGGGATGGATTATGGTCATCTACAGATGAGCAATTGCTTCAGTTAGCAAAATCTGAAATCGAGAAGATCGGTTTGGCGAAAGCAGTTGATGTTGTTGACGGCTGCGTCGTTCGACAGGCTAAAGCTTACCCGATTTATGATGATGAGTATGCCGCTCATGTCGAATCGTTAAAAAACGAGATGGAAACACGTTTTCCCACTTTACATGTTGTTGGCAGAAACGGAATGCATAAATACAACAATCAAGATCACGCAATGATGACGGCAATGCTTTGTGCGGAAAATATTTTGGCGGGCGAACGACTCTACGACGTCTGGCAGGTTAATCAAGATGCCGAATATCACGAATCGGGAAATGCGGGCGAGCAATCCGCTGTTAGCGGTCTTCGTGCCGTTCCAAGAAGGGTACAATATTCAAGTTAGATCAAAAGTCGGATTACTTTAACGCTGCTTTTTATTCACCTTGGATATAATCCCAATAGCGCAAATTCAACGCATCTGAGTTAAACGTAACGCCGCCTTAATGGCGGCGTTACGTTTAACTCACCTTATTTTTTATTTCTGTCTAAGATTGTCGAATCCTTTGCTAAAAGCCATAATTAGTAAATCGTAATTAGGATTTTTCAATTTATAATTCGCTAAATACTATTAACTAAAAATGGCAGAGAAATTAAAAGTCAGCTTTAACAGCCCACAATGCGGTTGGATGTCAATCGGTTTTGAAGATGAAAAAAGCGAATTTCACACGACGACGGCACACGCGCCTCACCGCAATGCTTTGACTGATTTAATGAACACCCTGACCGATTTGCTGGACGAAACGACGGAAGGTCAGGAAACGCTCGTCCAGTGGAACCGCGACCCGGAAGAATTTGATTTTTGGGTGCGGCGCTCCAAAGGCAAAATCCGCATTGAAATCTGGCAATATCCGACCGGACGGCGTTTAAATGCTCAACGCGAAATTGTTTTTCAGCACGAAGGCGATACGCGCGAAGTTGCCGCGGCGTTTTACGAGACTTTCGAGCAGATGTACGAAGACCGTGAAACCGACGAATTCGAGCAAAACTGGCGTCAGCCGTTTCCAGTTCGCGCTTTCGAGCGTTTCAAACAAAAACTCTTAAGCACCGCAGAATGAAAGAACGCTTGATTGAACTGCTCGCTTGCACCGCGTGCGGTGGTGAAATCGCACTCGCCGAAGCTTCCGCAAAAGAAAACACCGAAATCATATCCGGGAAATTGACTTGCCAAAACTGTCGGCAAAATTTCCCCGTCGTACGCGGCGTTCCGCGTTTTGCCGAGCTGGGAAAAATTGAAACTGACAAAGCCCAAACCGCCAAAAATTTTGGCTGGCAGTGGACACGATTTACACAGGAAGATGAGCGTTACGCTGAGCAGTTTTTAGGCTGGCTGCAACCGGTGAAACCCGATTTTTTTCGCGGCAAAATCATACTTGAAGGCGGTTGCGGCAAAGGTCGTCATACGAAGCTTGCCGCTGAGTGGGACGCGCGCGAAATTGTTGGCGTTGATCTGGGCGACGGCGTCGAATCGGCTTTTGAATTAACTAAAAATCTGCCAAACGCCCACGTTGTTCAAGCCGACATTTTTAATCTGCCGTTTAAACAAGTCTTCGATTATGCCTTTTCAGTCGGCGTTTTGCATCACACGCCGGATCCGAAAAAAGCTTTTTTGTCGCTCGCTGCCAAAGTCAAAACCGCCGGACACATTTCGGCTTGGGTTTACGGAGCGGAAAACAATGAGTGGATTACGCGTTTTGTCAGTCCGGTTCGTGAGAACATTACTTCGAAACTGGACATGCCGATGCTTTTCCTGCTTTCTGCAATTCCGACCGCCGCCGTTTTTCTTTCAACCAAATTAATTTACAGACCGCTCAACCGTGCGTCGAAACCGCTCGCCAAACATCTTTTTTACAACGAGTATTTAAATCATCTCGGCAGTTTCGGCTGGCGCGAACAGCACAACATAGTCTTTGATCATCTTGTTGCACCTACAGCTTTTTACATTTCAAAACCGGAATTTGAAATGTGGTGGAAAGAAATCAATGCCAGAGAGGTTAAAATCACATGGCACAATCAAAATTCATGGTGCGGATTCGGGCAGGTTTGATAGCTCCCGCCGTAAATTCCCAATTTTTGACGCATTTGCAACTGCTATGCTACTTTGCCTTTTGAAGTCTGGGAATTCAATCGAAAAACGGGATGAAAAACGTTTTAATCACCGGCGGAGCCGGTTTTATCGGCTCGCATTTGGTTGATCGGCTGCTCGAAGAGCGGAATTGGCAAGTTACCGTCGTTGATGATTTTAACGATTTTTATTGTCCGTCAATCAAACGGTCAAACATCCAACCGCATCTCGGCAACCCAAATTTCCAATTAATTGAAGCCGATATTCGCAGTGAAATTGTTCTGGAAAGCATTTTCAAGCAGCGAAATTTCGACATCATCATTCATCTTGCCGCGCGAGCCGGAGTCCGCCCTTCGCTTGAAAAACCGCATCTTTACACGGAGACGAACCTGAACGGAACTCTTAATCTGCTGGAACTGGCGCGGCGTTTTGCCGTCCCGCAATTTATTTTGGGTTCATCATCGAGCGTTTATGGGTGTAGCGCAAAGCTGCCCTTTAGCGAAAGCGACCGCATAGCAAATCCGATTTCACCTTATGCGGCGTCGAAAGCAGCAGCCGAGCTGCTTTGTCACACCTATTCACATTTGTACGGGATTCAAATGATCTGCCTGCGTTTTTTCACCGTTTACGGCGCAAGGCAACGCCCCGATCTGGCAATTCATAAATTTGCGCGCTTGATTCTCGAAGACAAACCGGTTCCGTTTTTCGGCGACGGAACGACGAGGCGCGATTACACTTACATTGGCGACATCATTGCGGGAATCCGCGCGGCGATGAATTATGCTGAAACCCGATATGAAATCTTTAATTTGGGCGAATCGGAAACAGTTTCGCTCTGCGAGTTGGTTTCCCTGCTCGAAAAACATCTCGACCGCAAAGCCGCTATCGAACATCTGCCGCCGCAACCGGGCGATGTTCCCATCACTTTTGCCGACATTTCGAAAGCGCGCCGGATGCTCGGCTACAATCCGCAAACAAAAATCGAGGAAGGAATTAAAAAGTTCAGCGATTGGATAAAAAAAGGAACGGCGGCGAAGCAATCCGAAGATGTGTGCGATTACAATCTGAGGATCGGCGTGACAGGCGATTCTCAATTCTTTTTTGCTTAATCATACGTAAAAATAGATTGAAGCTATTTGGAGATCACTTCCGAAAACAAATCAAGCTGTTAATAGTCCGTCGCCCTGCGAACTTTTTCCGGATTAACTCGTCAGCGATAGAATTTATTTTTCTCAGTAGTTTAAAATTCAGTTATATGAACGCATCGCTGCCGCAGGAAATGCAGTCGCATACTTATCCCTTGATGTACGAGGTCGAAGGCTCGCACTGGTGGTTTGTCGGGCGGCGCGCGATTTTGGAAACTTTTTTGAAACAGATATTCCGAGATCAGAAATCTGAAATCCGAAATCCGAAAATTTTGGACGTTGGCTGCGGTACGGGCGCAAATCTTGAAATGCTCGGAAAATTCGGCGAAGCGGTGGGCGTTGACGTTTCGGCGGACGCGCTCGAATTTTGTCGACGACGCGGATTTTCCGAGGTCAAACAAGGCTTAGCCGAAGATTTGCCGTTCCAGGACGGAAGCTTCGATATGGTAACGGCGCTCGATGTCGTCGAGCATTTGGACGACGACGTTGCCGGATTAAAAGAAATGCATCGGGTTTTGCGGAGCGGCGGGCACGCTTTGATTTTTGTTCCCGCGTTTATGTTTTTGTGGGGCGTGCAGGACGATGTTTCAAATCACCGTATTCGCTACACGAAACAGCAAATTACCGACAGACTGAAAAAAGCCGGTTTTGAAATTGAACGCGCGACTTACGCCAACATCACATTTTTCGCCCCGATTTTGGCGGGCAGAACTTTGATGAAACTGACAGGCATCAAGCCCGAATCGGAAAATAACGTCAATGTTTCCGCGCTCAACCCGATTTTAGGCAGGTTTTTCGGCGCGGAACGTTTCTGGCTCAAAAAATTCAATTTTCCCTTTGGCGTTTCGATTGTTGCTGTCGCCAGGAAAAACTAATTTTGAATGAAAACGCTAGAATTTAAATCGGCAAATTTAAAAACGGTTCAAACATCTCGCCAGACTGAGCCGGAGTTATCTTTATTTCTGCCGGTTTTCAACGAAGAACCGAATTTGCGCCCGCTCCACGCGAAAATTCAAGCAGCGTTCGAAAGTCTGGGAAAAACGGCGGAAGTGATTTACGTCGACGACGGCTCGACTGACGCAAGCTTAAAAATCCTGCGTGAAATTGCCGCCGAAGACGCGCGGGTGCGCGTGATTTCGTTTCGTCGCAATTACGGGCAAACGGCAGCGATGAGCGCCGGAATTGACGCCGCAACAGGAGAAATTCTGATTCCGATGGACGCTGATTTGCAGAACGATCCGGCGGATATTGCCAGACTTTTGGAAAAATTAAACGAGGGTTTCGATGTTGTTTCCGGCTGGCGTAAGAATCGTCAAGACAAGTTAATGACGAGAAAAATCCCTTCGTGGCTGGCAAACAATTTGATTTCAAAAATCGGCGGCGTCGAGCTTCACGATTACGGATGCAGCTTAAAAGCGTATCGCCGCGACGTTTTGCAGGATGTCCGGCTGTACGGCGAAATGCACCGTTTTATTCCGATTTACGCGGCTTGGGCGGGCGCCCGAGTAACGGAAATTCCCGTCGAGCACCACGCCCGGACGATGGGCAGATCGAAGTATGGTCTTTCCAGAACGATCAAAGTGGTGCTGGATTTGATGACCATCAAATTTATGGCGTCGTATCAAACCAAACCGATTTACGTTTTCGGCACTTTCGGTTTGATCGCTTTTGCTTTATCGCTCGTCGCCGGAATTTGGGCTTTGTTTTTAAAATTTGTCGAAGGCGTTTCGTTTATTCTGACGCCTTTGCCAATCATTGCGGTCGTGATGCTGGCGATTT
This sequence comes from Acidobacteriota bacterium, assembly GCA_030863175.1. Lineage (GTDB taxonomy): Bacteria > Acidobacteriota > Blastocatellia > Pyrinomonadales > Pyrinomonadaceae > JALZCH01. The sequence continues at coordinate 159,553 of JALZCH010000105.1, forward strand.
CGGTGCAGTTCTTTTTGATGGGCTTGCTGGCAGAAATGCTCGTCCGGACTTATCACGAATCGCAAGCAAAACCGATTTACGCCGTGCGCGAGAAGATCGGGTTTGATGAAAACGCATAAAAATGAGTCGGAAACGACAAAGAGTTATCGGAACAACAAACGAAGCTGTTGATAAAGCTGAAATTGAATTAGGCTTTCGCTTTCCTCCTTCTTTTCGCGCTTGGATTCTTAAAAATAATGGATTAGGAGTTGAAGGCATTACTATCTTTCCGATTTATGATGAGCGCGACGCGCGTAAAACTTGGGACTCAATAGTTAGAAATTACCGCGAGAATTGGAAAGATTGGCTTGTTAATTTTGAAGATGATGAAATGAGTTTCGATCATTTACTTCCATTTGCCGATTACGGAACAGGAGATTTTTACTGTTTTGATTATGCTCGAATGAATGAAAACGGAGAAGCATTCATTGTCAGATGGTCGCACGAAACTGGAGAAATTGAAGATAGAGCGAAAACATTTGCGGAATTCGTCGAAAAGGCAGAACAGGGAATGTACGAATTTGATTAAAAATAAATGTGCGGCATATTGGGTTGGGCAAATTTAAATTCTAATTCTTCGCCAAATGATGCGGACGAGACGCTTTTGCGGCAGATGTGCGCCAAAATCCGTCATCGCGGACCAGACGCGGAAGGCTTTTTTTTGTCGGAAGCGGTCGTTCTCGGAATGCGTCGTTTAGCGATTATTGATTTGTCTGAGGCGGGCGAGCAGCCGGTTTTTAATGAAGACAAATCCGTCGCAGTTGTGATGAACGGCGAGATTTATAATTTTCAGGAACTGAGAGCAGATTTGGAAAAACGCGGACATAAGTTTCGCGGGCGTTCGGACACAGAAGTTCTTCCGCATTTGTATGAAGAACACGGAGCGGCTTTTGTGGAAAAGCTGCGCGGAATGTTTGCGTTTGCGCTCTGGGACGCGCGCCGAAAAAAACTGCTTCTGGCGCGCGACCGTTTTGGCGAAAAGCCGCTTTATTACGGTGTTTTTCAAAACAAATTGATTTTCGCTTCGGAATTAAAAGCACTTGCGGCGCATCCTGCAGTTGAAACTAGATTGAATTTGAACTCGTTGCGGCAGTTTTTGGCGTTTGATTACGTTCCCGCGCCCGCTTCGATTTACGAAAACATTTACAAACTGCCAGCCGCTCATTCATTAACGCTCGAAAACGGCGAAATCGAAATTGAAAGATATTGGAATTTATCTTTTAAAAAACAATCGCCCGCGCCTTCGGTTGAAAAAGCCGCAGAAGAATTGCGCGCGCTTTTGGCTGATGCGGTCAAATCGCAACTTGTTTCTGATGTTCCGCTCGGCGTGCTGTTGTCAGGCGGCGTTGATTCTTCATCGGTCGCCGCTTTTGCACAAAAGTTTTCCGGCAAAGCGATTAAAACTTTTTCCATCGGTTTTGACGAAGCCTCGTTTGACGAATCGGTTTACGCGCGACAAGTTGCAAAACATCTCGGAACAGAGCATTACGAAGATCGTTTGAGCGTTGAAAAAGCGGCAGATTTGTTGCCCGAAATTGCCGCCTGGCTTGATGAGCCGATGTCTGACGCTTCGATTTTGCCGACCTTTCTGCTCGCGCGTTTCGTCCGGCAGCACGTCACGGTCGCTCTTGGCGGTGACGGCGGCGACGAGATTTTTGCGGGTTATCCGATGTATCGCGCGCACAAATTAGCCGCAAGATATGAAAAAATTCCGGGGTTTTTGAGGAAAAATCTGATTGAAGCCGTTGTCAATAATTTGCCGACGGCAACCGGAAATATGTCGTTTGATTTTAAAGCCAAACGCTTTGTCAATTCGGTCGCCAAAACAGATCTGGTCGAGCGGCATCACTCGTTTTTCGGTTCGTTTACCGCTAAAGAACAGGAAAATCTGTTGACGGAAGCAGTTAAAGCGCAAAACGGAGCGGATATTTACAAAGAAGCCCGGCATTGGTTTGAGGTCTGCGACGCGGATAATCTGACCGAAAAGATGCAGTTTCTCGACCAGAAATTTTATCTGGCGGAAGACATTTTAACCAAAGTTGACCGCGCAGCGATGGCAGTTTCGCTCGAAACGCGAGCGCCTTTTCTGGATTATAGAGTCGCCGAGTTTGCCGCTTCCCTGCCCGAAAATTACAAATTACGCGGCGGCACAACCAAATTTATTTTGAAACGAGCGATGGAGCCACTTCTTCCGGAGAAGATTTTAAAACGACCGAAAAAAGGTTTCGGAATTCCGGTTGCCAAATGGTTGAAAACAAAACTAAATCCGCTCACACGCGATTTGCTCGCCGCAGAACGTTTGAAAAAACAAGGTCTTTTCAATCCGACTTTTGTGGAAAAGCTGCTTACCGAACACGAAAAGGGCAAAGCCAATCATTACAAAACTCTCTGGACACTGATTGTTTTCCAGCTCTGGACGGAAAATTTTGGATAAAATCAGCTTTTCAAAAAATCAAAGCCGCTGTTAATTTAACAGCGGCTTTGATTTTCCGAGCTTTATGCGAATTTATTCTTTGATAACAAATTTCGCGGTCGGTGTTAGCTGTTGATTGTTGACGCGATCTTTGATGTTGATTTTCAGCTCGTATTCACCGACGCCGAGCTTTTCGGTGTGGAGCATACGCGCGAGAGTCAAACGCTGTCCGGCGTCGCTCAAGCCTTGCCAATCTTCTTTTTGCACACCGATTTGTTTGCCGTCCTTCATTAAAACGTATTCGACATCAATCGCCGGGCGCAAAGTAGTCTGGTCAACTCCGGCATTGTAAACCTGCATATAAATGCCGACTTCCTGACCTTTTTTGTACTCGCCCGCAACGTTCGGAATAACTTTTTTATCGCCGATGGTGAATTGCGAACCAATTTCGGCGTCCGTAGCAGTGTATAACCTGGTCGCCAGAATCAAGGTTGACGCCGAGAGTTTTTCCGGATTGTATTTCGGAACCGTAAATCCGAGACTGCGAACGCCTTTTTTGCCCGATTTAACGTCGCGGACGATTACGTCAACTTTGTAAGTTCCCGGCTGCAAGGCAATCGCTTTTTGATAAGCCGACTTGCGGTATCTCGCTTCCGCCAATTCTTCAGACGTGGCGGTCGTCGTCACCGGATCTTCAAAAATGCCTGAACGCTTGCCGTTGACAGCCGTGACGCGCCCAAAAATATTAAGGCGGGCTGTTTCAATGCCACTGACATTTTCATACGTCTAGTCTGAGTTGTCGGTTTGAACCGTGAAAGTCGTAATCACGCGCTCGTCAGATTGGCGGAAGAAATCTACGCGCATATCGAATCTGAGCGGATCGTCTGCCATAATCGGCGTATCGGACAAACCGAGAGCGGTTTCCAAATCCTTGTATTTAACCTGCGGCGGACGTTGCAATCCACTGATGATTTCCATCCGGCGGAAAGGCGAATCCTGTTCGCGCCCCATAAAATAACCGGCGGCTGTTTGATAACCGTAACCGGCAACGCGGTCGGATTTGTCGGACATTCCGAGCTGTTCGGCGAGAGTTAAACCGCCGCCCGGAACGTGCAGAAGTGCGTCTTTTTCATTCGGGCTTCGCGCAATGCGATATTCGCCGGTTCCTGTCGGATCAACGAATTCGATCTCGATTCCGTCGCCGATGCCATCGAGATGACGATAAAACCAAATTTCAAACGGATATGTCGTGGTCGAGCCGCCGCCTTCATAACTAGGTCTGTCGTAGCTGCCGCCCGATGGGTGCGATTCAATTGAATCGGGCTTGCCCCAGGCAATATAAATTCTCCCGCGGTCGGTTTTCCAGCCCGGAATGCCGGACGTAAAATGTTCATTGGCGTAGGCGATGCGCTCGTAATACTCTTCGCGGTACTCGTTTTCCTCCGTGTCCGGGTCAGGGTCGCGGCGGAGCCAGAAGTTTTCGATAAACTTTTCGCGCTCTTCATCGGTGGCTAATTGTTTAAAAGCTTTTTTCTCCTGATCGGTGATGATATAAGCCACGTCTTTTTCGAGCCATTCTTTATAGGCTTTGTGCGTTTCTTTGCCGAATTTGCGGACTTTAGTGCTTGGGTCTTGGCTAGGACGTTCTTTTTCCTTTTGACCAAAAGCTGCAGACGCTCCGACAGCGCAAACTAAAGCAGCGATTGAAATATTTTTTATCAACATCTTTCCAGACATTGTTTGTAAAACTCCTTTTTAATTAAATCCTCGAAAGCGCGAAATGCTTTCCCTTTGAACATTTTGTTGGAAAATCTTTCGGAACCGAAAGTCAAATTTTAGAATCCCATTTTAACAATAGTCAAGATGCGGCGCGCCGCGCTCGCAGTTGCCTGCGAGCGAAGGCAAAAGTCAAAAGGTAAAAGGCAAAAGTTTGATTTTATTTTTTCCTTTTTCTTTTCCCTTTTTCCTTTACGCTACAGCGTTTGTGGTTCGTTTTCTGCCGAAAAGCCACGCAATAAAAATCGAAATTAAATAAAGCCCAAGCATCGGCGCGGCAAAAAACATCATATTAATAACGTCTGGCGTCGGTGAAGCAAAGGCGGCAACAACTAAGATGGCGATCAGCGCGATTCGCCAGTTGCTAATCAATATTCCGGCGGTTATCAGCCCGATTCGAGCCAGGACATAAGTAATTGCGGGCATCTGGAAAACCAAACCCATTGCGAGGATTAAAATCGTAATAAAATCCAGATAATCGCTTGCTCTCAAGAGAACGCGAAAATCGTCTCCGAGTCCAATTAAATAAACGAGCGCGGGCGGCAGCAAAACGTAATAAGCGAACGCCGCCCCGATGACGAACGAAATCGTCGAAAGCCCGATAAACGGCGTCACATATTTGCGCTCGTGCGGGTAAAGTCCTGGCGAAACGAAACCCCAGATTTGCCACAGCAAAAACGGCAGACTGAGCGCAATCGCTCCGTAAAACGAAACCGTCATATAAAGCGTGAACGGTTCCATCGCAGTTGTGACGATCATTCGCTGGTTGGCGCTGTATTGATCGCCCGGCTGCGCGTTAAAGTCAAACGGAAGCCTCACGCCTTTCGGCAAAATCGTATTGCCGGTGAACATCGTTTCGTCCGTAAAAAGCCCGATATTTCCTTCAAAATCTCGCGCGACGCGAGTATTGACGCTTCCGCCCGCCGGAATCACGCTCGTTCCGATTTTCGTTTCGCGGTCGAAAATCAAACGCCCGGCGTCGCCTTCCTTCAAAGCGTTGAGCGAAAGAATTTGAACATCGCCTTCAATACCGCCCACTTCGACTCTCGTTTGAGTTTGCGTAGCCAACGCCTCCTGAGCCGGTCGCGCCAGAAAGTTATAGATTGTCTGTGAGAAGTACAGGCAAAAGACAAACCCAACCGCGATGAACGCCGCCGAGCGCATCAAGCGCTTTCGCACCTCGTCCAGATGTTCAAGAAACGACATCTGTCCGCCGATTTCCGCTTCGGCTTCCTGCGCTCCAATTTTTCTCTTATAAACTGCCGACACAACAAAGAATGATGAATGATGAACGATAAACGATGAATTATAGAAGTAAATTCATCGTTTATCGTTCATCATTCATCATTTGTCTTAGAGCCAATCGCGTTTCCGTTGGGGCACGGTTTCAGCAACTTCGACGGTTTCTGTAATTTCTTCGACGGAATTGCCGTTTTGCATTTCATGAAAATTGCTGTTTTCGACCGCGCGTACTTCGGGTAGAGCAATCGGTTCGTTTACAGGTTCGGCTGTAAAAGTTTCCGGTTCTGTGTTTTGCGCCCACGGCGCACCGCGACCGATTGTGTTTTCAACGCCGTTTGTATATGGCGTAAAATCGGCTTCGAGCTTTGCCAGACTATTTTCGCTTGCCGACGAACCTTTTTCTCCCGCTTCGGCTTCCTGCACTTCGCGCTCCCAAGTTTCGCGGAAATCGCGCGACGCCCGCTTAAATTCAGCCGTGTACTTCCCGATTGTCCTACCGATGGTCGGCAGCTTTCGCGGTCCGAAGACGATTAGCGCCACCAACGCTATCAAAATCAGTTCGGGTGTGCCAAGCGATTCTAAAAATAAAAAATAAATGCTCATCTTTTTAGCCAAAACCTGAGGCTCAAATTTATTCTATAACGAAAGATGCCCGAAAGTTGAATCCGGCTGACGAATTTATTCTATTGGAACCATTTTCAGACTTGCTGAATGAACGCTCATTCAGTATTATTTCGTCACTGCATTTTTGGTCTAATCACAGGAGAAATTTTATGCTTCGAATCGGAAAAGCCGCCGTTTTAGGCGCCGGAACAATGGGCGCGGGAATCGCCGCTCACTTAGCAAACGCGGGCGTGCCGACAATTCTGCTCGACATCGCCCCGCAGGGCGAAGCGGATAAAAACAAAATCGTCAAAAACGGTTTTGAAGGATTGAAAAAAGCGCGCCCCGCCGCTTATATGAACAACGACAACGCCAATTTGATTACAATCGGCAATTTTGAAGACGATTTGGCGCACATTAAAGATTGCGATTTCGTAATCGAAGCCGTTGTCGAAAATCTCGAACTCAAACGAAAGCTCTACGAACAGGTCGAAAAACACCGCAAGCCCGGTTCTGTCATCGCTTCGAACACTTCAGGCATCCCGATTCGCTCAATCGCCGAAGGCTTTTCCGAAGATTTCCGCAAAAACTTTTTTGGGATTCATTTCTTCAACCCGCCGCGCTATATGAAATTGGTGGAAACGATTCCGACCGAATGGACTGATGAAAACGTTTTGCGCGAAACGCAGGAATTTCTCGACATCCGTCTGGGCAAAGGCGTCGTTCTGGCGAAAGATCGCCCGAATTTTATCGCCAACCGAATCGGCACTTTCGGAATGATGGCGACGGTTCACACTATGCTTGAAATGGGTTTTACGCCGACCGAAGTTGACCAAATGACCGGAAAAGCAATCGGACATGCTTCTTCGGCGACATTCAGAACGGCGGATTTAGTCGGTTTGGACGTTCTTGCGCACGTCAATAAGAATTTATATCCCGCAGTGCCGGACGACGAAGATCGCGACGCTTTTCTGATTCCCGATTTTTTGAACAAAATGCTCGAAAACAAGATTTTGGGCGACAAAACCAAAGGCGGTTTTTACAAGAAAACCAAGAACGCCGAAGGCAAAACCGAGATTCTCGAATTGGATTTGCAAACTTTTGAATACAAACCGCAGCAGAAAACCAAATTCCCTTCGATTGACACCGCCAAAGGAATCGAAGATTTGCCAACTCGCGTTAAAACGCTCGTTTGGGGCAAAGATCGAGTCGGCGAGTTTTTGTGGAAAACAACTTCCAGAACCTTGCGCTATGCAGCAAACCGCCTGCCCGAAATCGCCGACACAATTGTCGAAATTGATAACGCGATTAAATGGGGTTTCGGTTGGGAAATCGGCGTTTTTGAAACGTGGGATGCAATCGGCGTCCGCGAATCGGTTGAAAGAATGCGCGCCGAAAATCAGCCTGTCCCCGCAAACATCGAAAAGATGCTTGAAAGCGGCGCTGGCTCGTTTTACAAAACCGAAAACGGACAGAAATCTTATTTCGATTTCGCCACAAACACTTACAAACCGATTGAAGATAAACCCGGCGTGATAATTTTGAAATCAATCAAAGACCGCACGGGCGTTATTAAGAAAAATGCGGGCGCATCGCTCGTTGACATCGGCGACGGCGTGGCGTGTCTCGAATTCCACTCGAAAATGAACTCAATCGGCGGCGACACGGTTCAAATGATGAATTTCGCCGTTTCGGAAGTCGAAAAGAATTTCGCAGGCTTGGTTATCGGCAATCAAGGCGGCAATTTTTCCGCGGGCGCAAATATTATGCTCGTCCTTTTGACAGCGCAGGAAGAAGAATGGGACGACATTGATTTGATGGTTAGCGCGTTTCAAAACGCGAATATGCGTTTGCGTTACTCGTCAAAACCGGTCGTAGCCGCGCCTTACGGTTTAAGTTTGGGCGGCGGCTGCGAGATTCCGCTTCACGCGGACAAAGTTCGAGCGGCAGCGGAAACTTATATTGGTCTCGTGGAAGTCGGCGTCGGCTTGATTCCCGGCGGCGGCGGAACAAAGGAAATGACTTTGCGCGCAATGGATTTGGCGAAACGCACGCCCGACGCCGACCCGTTTGCCTTCCTGCGAAAAGTCTTCGAGACCATCGGAATGGGCAAAGTCGCTACGAGCGCGCAGGAAGCACAGGCTTGGGGATTTTTGCGCCCATCCGATTCGATCACTTTCAACAACGACCGCTTGATTGCCGACGCGAAAGCTGATGTTTTGGCGCTCGCCTCAACCGGTTATGTCCAGCCCGTTCCCCGAACAGACATTTTGGCTTTGGGCGAACAAGGAATCGCCGCGCTCAAGCTTGCGCTGCATATTATGAAACGCGGCGGCTACATTTCCGACCACGACCAGTTAATCGGTACAAAGCTGGCGAAAATTATGTGCGGCGGTGATTTGAATCACCAAACTTACGTTTCCGAACAACGCCTGCTTGATTTGGAACGCGAAGCCTTTTTGTCGCTCTGCGGTGAGCGCAAAACGCAGGAACGAATTGCTTATATGCTCAAAAACAGTAAGCCGTTGAGAAATTAGAAATGAGAGCTTTCTTGAAACTCTTTCTGTTTTTTAATCTGTTGTGCTTTGTTGGGTTGAATCAAGGATTTACCCAACAAAGCTCGAAGACAGAGCCAATTTTTGTTCGTTGTTCAAGATGCGTTAAGAACTTTCTTGATGACGTTGTAACAGTTGAGGCAAAAAAGGATGAAAAGAGCAAAGTTATTCTGATCGGGCGCGCAAAAAACACAAAGGTTTCTTCGGATTTTGTTAAACGTAATCTGAAATTTTTCAAAAATTATCTAAGTAATGCTCAAAAACTCGGAGATCGTATTCTCCAAGCACATGGAGAAATGAGTGAAGCGAGTTATGTTAATTCTACAAGCGGACAAGTCGGGCAAATTGAATTTTATATAAAAGGCGAGCTTATCGGAATTATACCGGTAAAGAGAATCAAGCTGGAATCTGATAACTACGAGAATTGTCCTCATGATTTACCTTGCTTTGAAAAAATCGCCAAATTTTAAGCTTATGGAAGAACCGAAAATCAAAGTCGAGAAACGCGGACATTTGCTATTGATTGGTTTAAATCGCCCATTGAAGCGAAACGCTTTTGACCAGCAAATGCTCGACGAATTGGCGCTGGCGGTCACCAAACTAGAAGACGACGAGGACGCACGATGCGGCGTGATTTATGCCGAAGGCGAGATGTTTACGGCGGGTCTTGATCTCGCCAAAATAGCTCCCGCAATTGCAGCTGGCGGAAAGCTCGCTTATCCGGAAAACGCTCTCGATCCGCTCGGATTGGGCGGCAAACGGCAGCGGACGAAACCGCTTGTTGCGGCTGTTCATGGATTGAGTTTGACAATCGGAATCGAGCTCCTTTTGGCGACGGATGTTCGCATCGCTTCGGAAAATGCCAAGTTCGCGCAAATCGAAATCAAGCGCGGAATTTTCCCGTTCGGCGGCGCGACAATTCGTTTTCCAGAAATCGCAGGCTGGGGAAACGCGATGCGCTGGCTGTTGACGGGCGACGAATTCGATGCGGCGGAAGCGTTTCGCCTCGGTTTGGTTCAGGAAGTCGTGCCGCATGGACGTCACATAGACCGCGCAATCGAGATTGCCGAAACGATTTCGGCTCAAGCGCCGCTCGGCGTGCAGGCAACCATTCGCTCGGCTCGGCAAGCGCGAACGGAAGGTTTTCGAGCTGCGGCTGATGCGCTGATGCCGCAGGTTTTAGAGCTTTTTAAAACCGAAGACGCTCGTGAAGGCGTGCAATCGTTTGTCGAACGGCGCGCCGGAAATTTTAAAGGGCGTTAAATTTATCAAGTGAACAACCAAACTAAATTTAAAATTGCGATTATCGGAATAGGCGGCGTCGGCGGTTATGTCGGGGGCAAGCTCGCAATGCGTTTTGAAAATTCGGCAGACGTTGAAATGGGTTTGGTCGCGCGCGGTGCAAACAAACAAGCTATTCGAGCTAACGGCTTAAAATTAATCACAACCGAAGGCGAATTTTTGGCAAAACCCAAATTGCTTGCGGCAACGGAAATCGGTGATGCGGATTTACTGATTCTCTGCACGAAAGATTACGATTTGGCGGAAACTGTTTCTCCGCTTAAAGATTTAATCGGCAAACAAACCGCGATTTTGCCTCTTTTAAACGGAGCGGACACAGCCAAGCGAATTGCCGAAATTCTGCCTGAAAACGAGGTTTGGCAAGGCTGCATTTACATTGTTTCGAGACTGATTGCACCGGGCGTTGTCGAAGAAACCGGCAATGTTTGCCGCATCTTTTTCGGAAGCGAAACCGGGAAAAACGAAAAATTGCAGCGCGTTGAAGCGATTTTCAAAGACGCCGGAATCGAGGCGTATTTGGCGGAAGATATTTCAGCCAAAATTTGGGAAAAGTTTGTTTTTATTTCGAGCGTCGCCGCCGCAACAACTTATTCAAATGCCAGCATCCGTGAAGTTTTGGAAAACGCCGAAAGCAAAAAATTGTTGTTTGATTTGGTCGCCGAAATAAAGGAAGTTGCCAGAGCCAAGCAAATCAACGTTTCCGAAGCTGCGCTTGAGCAAACTTTTGACAGACTAAACAGTTTGCCGCGCGAGGCGACTTCTTCGATGCACAGCGATTTTCGGCAGGGCAAAAATGCTGAAATCGAATCGCTCGTCGATTACGTTGTCCGGGAAGCCGAGAAATTAAACGTTACGGTTCCGAATTATGTGCGTCTTTATAACGAATTAACGAACCGAAGAAATCAATTGATGGAAACTGCCAAATAATTATGAATCCGGAACTCAGCGGTTTTATTACCGCAGCAAAATCAATCGCTTACGACGCGAAAACGCTTTTCGGCGGTTTGAGCGAGCGGCAGTTGAATTGGCAGCCGAACGCCGAAAGCTGGAGCGTCGGGCTTTGTTTGGAGCATTTGATAAAAACGAACGACGAAATGCTCGGCGCGGTCGAATCACACATTACGGGTGCTCATAAAAAAACGATTTTTGAACGTTTGGGTTTCGGCTCAAAGTATTTTGGCAACTACGTTTTAAAAGCCGTTCAGCCGGAGAATAAAAGCAAATTGAAAGCACCGAAAGTTTTTCAACCGTTCACAAGCAACGTGAGCGGAGACGCGGTTGAAAGATTCGTCGCCAATCAGGAGCGAGTTATTGAATTAATGCGCCGAAGCAACAAGCTTGATTTGGAGAAAACAATCATCACTTCGCCCGCCGCTCGCTTTATTACTTATTCGCTTTCTAACGCTTATAAAATCATCATCACGCACGAACGGCGGCATTTTCGGCAAGCGCAAAATGTAATGGAACTACCAGAATTTCCAAAAGCATAGAACAGTAATGGCAAATAAATTTCAGGACGACATTTTGAAAGACGAACACATCGCCGTCACAGGCGGCGGAACCGGACTTGGGCGCGAAATGGCTCTTCGTTTTGCTTCGCTCGGCGCGCGGGTTTCGATTTGCGGGCGCAAAGCCGAGCCGCTCGAACAAACCGTTGCGGACATTCGAGCGGCGGGCGGAACCGCAGAACCCGTTCAATGCAACATTCGTGAAATTGAATCGGTCGAAGCGTTTGTCGCTGAAGCCGAAAATCGTTTGGGCGAAATCACTGGTTTGGTCAACAATGCGGCGGGAAATTTCCTCGCGCCGACCGACAAATTAACGCCGAACGGTTTCGACGCGATTGTCAAAACAAATCTTTACGGCTCCTTTTACGCGACGCAGGCTTGCGGACGGCGCTGGATCGAACGCGGAACGAAAGGCAGAGTTTTATCAATCGTCACGGCTTACGCTGAATTCGGGAGCGCCTTTTTAGTTCCCTCAGCGGTTTCAAAAGCCGGGGTCATCGCTTTAACGAAATCGCTGGCGGCGGAATGGGGAACTTATGGAATTCGTTTGAACGCAATTGCGCCGGGACCTTTTCCGACCAAAGGCGCCTGGGACAGGCTTTCGCCGAGCGGCGATATTGGGGAAAAGTTTGTCAATCTGATTCCGCTTCGCCGCGTCGGCGAATATGAAGAATTGACGAATCTCGCCGTGTTTTTATTGAGCGATTTAAGCTCGTATCTGACGGGCGAAGTGATTTACCTCGACGGCGGCGCTTATTTAACCAGCACCGGGCAATTTAATTTATTTATCGAACATCCGCGCGAACAGCTCCTGGGAATGTTCGAGCGGATGAAACCGAGCAAATAAACGATTTACGAAGGTTCTTTGACAATTATATGCCTGAATCGTTTCGGACAAAGCTCAAACGCCTGAGCTTTAATTTCTTTCCGGCTTATTTCGGTACCGGCGCGTGGATTTCTTATATTGCAGACGATTTTCACGAACTGCATCTCGAAATTCCGCTTTCGTGGCGGACGAGAAGTTACGTCGGCACGATTTTCGGCGGAAGTATGTTCGCCTCGGTTGATCCGATTTTGATGGTTTTGTTTATCAGAATCTTAGGGAGCAATTATATTGTTTGGGACAAAGCAGCAACGATTCGTTTTAAACGTCCGGGCAAAGAAACCCTGTTTGCCAAATTTTTAATTTCAGCTGCCGAAATTGCCGAAATCAAAGCCGAATTGGAAATGCGAAAATCGCTCGACCGCGTTTACCGAATCGAGCTGACGAACCGAGCCGGCAAAGTCCATGCGATAATTGAAAAAACAATTTATTTTGCAAAGAAAGATAAAAACAAAGAATGAGCAATTTTACGAACAGAGCATTTATTTTCGATATGGATGGGACAATCGTGGACAATATGCGTTTTCACGGCGAGGCTTGGGTGCGATTTTTCGCTGAGATCGGACACGAAACCGACCCTAACGAGTTTCTAATTCGCACAGCCGGAATGACCAATCACGAAATTTTCCGCCAGATGTTTGGCGACGGAGCAAGCGACGAGCAAATCGAAAAATACGCCACGCGAAAAGAAGAGCTTTATCGCAATTCGTTTCGCCTGAACTTGGCAGCGGTTGCGGGTTTGATCGAGTTTTTGGAGAAAGCAAAAAAACTTGGCGTAAAAATGGCGGTGGCGACAAGCGCGCCACCGGAAAATATCGAGTTCGTTTTGGATGGTCTTGATTTGCGAAAGTATTTCGACGCCATAACCGGCGCTAATGATATTTCGAATGGAAAACCCGATCCTGAGATTTTTCTCAAATCAGCGGAAAAGCTCGCGGTTGAACCCCAAAACTGCATCGTTTTCGAAGACGCATTCAAAGGTTTTGAAGCCGCACACGCGGCGAAAATGAAATCCGTTGCGATTACGACGGTAAACAAAAGTGGGGAATTGAAAAATCTGCCGTCGGTTGTTGAGGTGATTGATGATTTTACGAATCTTGAGCCGTCAGAATTGATTGAAAAACATTTGCCTTTGAGTTTGGAAGCAAAATGAAAACACGCTGCAGTTGGGCGAAAAACGATTTGGCGATTCATTATCACGACACCGAATGGGGCGTGCCATTGCACGACGACCGGAGATTGTTTGAATTTTTAATTTTAGAAGGCGCGCAGGCGGGTTTGAGTTGGGACACAATTTTGGCGAAGCGGGAAAATTATCGGGCGGCTTTCGACAATTTTGACGCCGCGAAAATTGCGGTTTATGACGAGCGTAAATTAAGTGAGTTGATAAACAACGCGGGAATCGTCCGCAATCGTTTAAAAATTGCTTCTGCGGTTCAAAACGCAAAAGCGTATTTAATGGTTGTAGAAGAATTCGGCAGTTTTGACAGCTTTATTTGGCAGTTTGTCGGAGGAAAACCGATTGTCAACAGTTGGGAAACGTTGAAGGAACTTCCGGCGAAAACCGACCTTTCCGATGCAATGAGCAAAGATTTACGCAAGCGCAGTTTTAACTTTGTCGGCTCGACGATTTGTTACGCATTTATGCAGGCGATCGGAATGGTCAACGACCATTTGGTTTCTTGTTTTCGATACAAAGAGATTTGATTTATGGATTATCCGGTGACGCCCGCGATTCGCATTCTGCGCGATAGGAAAATTGAATTTGAGCCGCACATTTTTGAGTACGTCGAAAAAGGTGGAACGAAACATTCATCCGAAGTTTTGGGCGTTGACGAACACGCGGTTATCAAAACTCTGGTTTTTGAAATTGATGCGAAAAAGCCTTTGATTGTCTTGATGCACGGCGATGCACAGGTTTCGACCAAAAATCTGGCTAGATTTTTGAACGTCAAAACGGTTGCGCCAGCTTCGCCCGAACGAGCGAACAAATTGACGGGCTATCTGATAGGTGGAACTTCACCGTTCGGCATCAAAACAAAGATGCCGATTTACGCCGAAAAAACCATTTTCGAGCTTTCGCGAATTTACATTAACGGCGGCAAGCGCGGATTCTTAATCGAGATTGAGCCGCAGATCTTGAAAGAGGTTTTACAGGTCGAAGAAGTCGAGGTCAAACAAAATGCTGATTGACGATTTTATGCCGAGCTACGATTTCAGCGAGACGCACGACATCAAAATCCGAGCTAAAGCCGATAATGTCTATCGAGTCCTGAATACAGTTGATTTGTGCGAATCGCCTGTTATTCGCTTACTTTTTCGACTTCGCGGGATGCCGGCGGGCAAAACGACTTTGCGGGAATTGCGAAAAATGCGTTTTGAGATTTTGGGTGAAAATGAAAATCAGGAAATAGTTCTCGGTTTGACGGGCAGATTCTGGAAGATTAAAGGTGACATCCAACAAATCAAATCTGAAGATTTTCGGAATTTTAGCGAAAAAGGTTTTGCCAAAGCCGCATGGAGTTTTTCGCTCGATGACAAGGGTGGCACAACTCGCTTGAAGACAGAAACGCGAGTCCGGTGTTTGGATGAAAAAAGCCGGAAAGATTTCGGTTTTTATTGGACTCTGATTCAACCTTTTAGCGGCTGGATCAGAAAGGAAATGTTGAAGATAATCAAAAAACACGCCGAGAAAGCAAATTAAGATAAATGCTAATTGACGATTTTATGCCGACATTTGAGTTCAGCGACTCACAAAAGACCGACGTAAAAGCTACACCAGAAGCGGCTTTTCGCGCATTCAGAACTTTTGATATGGCGGAATCAATGACGATTCGCTGGCTCTTTAAAATGCGAGGAATTCCGACAAATAATTTGACTTTGCGTGATTTGGAACGTGTGAATTTTAAAGTTTTGGGCGAACGGCAGAGTGAGGAATTGGTGCTCGGTTTGGCTGGCGAATTTAAGACTTTGCTGGGCGGTTTGCTCAATCTTTCGCCCGAACAATTCAAAGCGTTCAACAATCCGGGGTTCATTAAAGCCTGCTGGAATTTTGCGGTTGCAGACCTCGGAAACGGAAAGGGACGCGTAACCAGCGAAATCAGAATTCACGGAACCGATGCAGCGAGTGTTGCAAAAGTCAAAAACGTCTGGGGAATGTTGAAGATGCCAAGCGCAATGGTTCGCAATGAGATTTTAAAGTTAATAAAAAAACAAGCCGAACGCGAAGTGAAAGGAACCTAACAAAATGAAGTTTAAAATGGTCGCGCTAAAAGCGTTTTTTGCTCTTCTGCTCGTATTGTCAGCGTCGTTGATTATTCGCGCGCAAGTAACGGCAATTCGGGCGGGCAAGATCGTTGATCCGGAAACAGCGACGGTTTTAAACAACCAAATTATTTTGGTTGAAGGGCGAGACATCAAATCAATTGGCGCAAACGAGCGAATACCAAACGGCGCGACGGTTATTGATTTGTCAAAATATACGGTATTGCCCGGTTTGTTTGATGCGCACACACACTTGTGTTGGAATTTGCAGCACAAAAGAGATGCGAATGATTATTTCGTCACAACCCTACGGGACACAACCGGATTTCGCGCCATTCAAGGCGTCGCAAATGCCCGTTCGATGCTTGAATACGGTTTTACCACAGTCAGAGACATCGGAAACGCCGCCAATTATGCCGATACGGATTTGCGCCGCGCTATCGAACAGGAAATAATTCCCGGTCCGACCATCATCAATGCCGGACGAATTATTGCGCCTTTTGGCGGGCAGTTTCAGCTTCAACCAGAAAGACGCGATCTCGGAAATCCCGAATATCTTTACGCCGACACGCGCGACGAATTGAAGAAAGCCATCCGCGAAAACATTCATTTCGGAGCGCGAGTTATCAAACTCGTAGTTGACGACCAGAGATACATTTATTCGGTTGACGACATTCGCTTTGTGATCGAAGAAGCAAAACTTGCAGGTTTGAAAGTTGCAGCTCACGCCTGGACTCTGAACGGTGCGCGCAATGCCGCTGAAGCCGGAGTTGATTCGATAGAACACGGCGTTGAAATGACTGATGAAATTATGGCAATCGCCAAGCGCAACAACGTCGCGCTCGTCCCGACGCCGTTTACGGAAATTGACGCTAAAATGAGTGGAAACACAAACGGCAATAAAGAAGTTAATCAACGCTGGTTCGCGACCCCAGTTAAACGCGCTTATCAAAACGGCGTGACTCTTGTTTTCGGTCCCGACGTGATTTTCAATACCCCGGAATATCCGCGCGGCAGATTGTCAATTGAGACGATTGATAATTGGGTTGCGGCAGGTATTCCGTCACGCACGATTTTGCAGGCTTTAACGACGAATGCGGCAAAATTGTTGGGCGTCGAGAAAACACGCGGAGCGCTTCGCGCCGGAATGCGAGCCGACATTATTGCTGTAAATGATAATCCTCTGGAGAAAATCGAGACGCTGAAAACGGTCGCCTTTGTTATGAAAAACGGTAAGGTTTTTAAACAGAATAAGTGAGCAGATTGAATATTGGATTTTTTGAAAGGTAAATCAGAGATGAGAGATGCAGTGATTGTTTCAGCCGTGCGGACGGCTGTCGGAAAAGCGCCGAAAGGAACGCTCAAACACACCAGACCCGATGATATGGGCGCAGCCGTGATTAAAGAAGCCGTGGCGCGGGTGGAAAATTTGCAGGCAGCGGAAGTAGAAGACGTGATTATGGGCTGCGCATTTCCCGAAGCTGAGCAAGGAATGAACGTTGCGCGCACGGCGATGATTGCGGCAGGTCTTCCGGTTGAGACTTCGGCAATGACCGTGAATCGTTACTGCTCGTCGGGTTTGCAGACGATTGCGCTTGCGGCTGATCGGATTCGCACTGGTGCGGCTGATGTGATAATCGCGGGCGGTTTGGAAACGATGTCAATGATTCCGATGGGCGGAAACGTCGTACGTCCGAATCCGAAACTCGTTGATTCTTACCCGGATTATTATTTGAATATGGGCTTGACGGCGGAAAATCTCGCAAACAAATATGAAATCTCGCGCGATCAGTCGGACGAGTTTTCGCTCCGCTCTCATCAGAACGCGGCGGCGGCAATTCAAAGTGGAAAATTCAAAGACGAAATCGTGCCTTTGACTGTAGAAATCGAAGAATTGGACGAGCGCGGGCGCAAACGAACGCAGACAATTACTTTCGACACGGATGAAGGCGTGCGTTACGACGCTTCGATGGAAGGCTTGGCGAAACTAAAGCCGGTTTTTCACGCCAAAGGAACCGTCACGGCTGGAAACGCTTCGCAAATGTCGGACGGCGCGGCGGCTGCCGTTGTGATGTCGGACGAGCGGGCGAAACAACTTGGAATCAAACCACTCGCCCGTTTTGTCAGCTATGCAACTGCCGGATGCCTTCCGGAAGAAATGGGCATCGGTCCGGTTTATGCGATTCCGAAAGCTCTCAAACTCGCAGGTTTGACAATGGACGATATTGATATTATCGAGTTGAACGAAGCGTTCGCCGCGCAAGGTTTGTCGGTAATGAAGCTGCTCGAAATGAATCCGGAAAAGGTTAACGTTAACGGCGGCGCAATCGCGCTCGGTCATCCTTTGGGCTGCACGGGAGCGAAACTGACGGCTTCGATTATTCAGGAATTGATTCGGCGCAACGCGCGTTACGGAATGGTCACAATGTGCGTCGGCGGCGGAATGGGAGCGGCGGGAATCATTGAACGTTTGCCATAAAAAATTTATATTCACCGGAAGCCGCGCATATTTCCCTTCGCGCCACTTCCATAAACTTAAAATTTCAACAAGGAAAATCGAAATTAGTGAAAAAAACAACCCTTTTACTGTTCATTTTAACGGCTCTGCTTATCGGCGGAGCTTCGCAAATAACCTTTGCCCAAACGAAAGTGGCGAAAGCCGCCGAGACTTACAAACACAACGAAGGCGGTGTTCAATTTACCGTTCCGAAAGGCTGGCTTATCGAAGAAGACGGGAATCTGCTGACCGTTTCGACGCCCGATGAAGAGCTTTCGATGTTCTTCTACATTCCAGATGACGACGATTTTGAAACCGCAATCAAAGACGTTGCGGACAGCCTGGACGAATATATCAAAAACGTGAAATTCACCGAAAAAGGGAAAGAGAGCACTCATAACGGGATGAGAACCTACGAAATCAATGGAACCGGCGAATACGAAGGCAGTTCGGTTTTGTGGGATTTAACGGTTATTGCGGCGAAAAAGCCTTTATTCGTAGTTACAATTGCAGCACCAGATAAATTGGAAAAACATGCTGCCGAGTATGAAGCTCTGGCAAAAAGCTTGAAGAAATTTTAAATGGATCAAAAAATTCGGCGTGGGATAAACGTCGCCGAATTTTATTGAAATTTAATCGGTTTATTTTCCCTGCTTTTCAACGGAATCTCAAAATGAGGAAAACCTCAATTTTCTAAAGCTGACAAAACAAAATATGAGCAAAGCACAACGAATTCGCGGTTTGGAAGAAAACGAGGCTTCCATTTTGGTTAAACCGCTTTACGCGGCGGTTCGCAAAATTCTCGGAAAGGTCATCGAGCCGATTAAAGTGCAGGCGCGCCGCCCGGCAATCGCTTGGTTCGGCAATTTACTTAATGTGACGATTGAAAGATCGGGCAAAGTAGAACTCAGAATTCACGCTCTGGTGCAGTTTCGAGCGTCGCAAGTCGTTGAATGCCCTTTCTGAATTGACGCTATTCCTGCGGTCGGCAGGAAACGGGGAGTTGTGACGGCGGAAGAGTTTGGCGAGGTTGCGAATTGGCAGCACAGCAGCATTTTGGGCGAGCGAGAGAAAACGGCAATCGAATACGCTGAAGAAATGTCAAAAACTCCGGTTCGCGTATCGGATGAATTATTTGCCAGACTGAAAAAATATTTCAACGAAGACCAGATTGTTGAATTAACGGCGAGCATTGCCGCTGCAAATTATCGGGGACGTTTTAATCGTGCCCTCGAAATCGAAAGCGAAAATTTAAACAGCTAAGGAGACAAAACAATGGATGCAACGATGGCGAAAAAGGAGATTATCGGCGGCAGCTTTTTGATTGAGCAAAGCGCGCCTGAAGAAATTTTCACTCCCGAAGATTTGACTGAAGAACAAAGAATGATCGGCGAGATGTGCCGCGAATTTATTGACAACGAAGTGCGTCCGCAAATTCCGGCGATGGAACAGCACGCTTGGAAAGTAGCCCGAAAGTTGGTCAAACAGGCAGGCGGGCTTGGCTTGCTTGGCGCAAATATTCCCGAAGAATACGGCGGTTTGGCGCTCGATCAGACTTCCGGCGTCGTCGTTGCTGAAAATATGGGACGCGCTTCCGGTTTCGGTGTCACGTTCGGTTCGCAGACTTCAATAGGGCTGCTGCCGATTCTTTATTTCGGAAGCGAAGAATTAAAACAAAAATATATACCGCCAATTGTTTCGGGCGAAAAAGTAACGGCTTACTGCTTGTCTGAAGCCGGTTCGGGTTCCGACGCTTTGGGCGCGAAAGCTAATGCCAGACTTTCGGAAGACGGCACGCATTACATTTTAAACGGCGAGAAAATGTGGATTTCAAACGGCGGTTTTGCCGATATGTTTATTGTTTTTGCCAAAGTTGACGGGGAAAAGGAAAAGTTTTCCGCCTTTGTCGTCGAACGCTCGGAAAATTGTCGTCCCGGCGCGGAAGAACACAAAATGGGAATCAAATCGTCTTCGACGACGCCTTTGATTTTGTCCGACGCTCGCGTTCCGGTCGAAAATCTGCTTGGAAAAGTCGGCGACGGCGCGAAGATCGCTTTTAATATTTTGAATGTCGGTCGTTTTAAACTCGGTGCAAGCTGCACGGGCGGAATGAAATTGGCGCTTCACGAATCAATTCGCTATGCCAACGAACGTCACCAATTCAACAAACCGATTTCATCTTTCGGCGCGATCAAACACAAGCTCGCGGAGATGGCGGTCAAAACGTTCATCGCCGAATCAATCACGTATCGCACGGTCGGAATGATTGACCAGCTTATCGGCGACGGTGCGGACAATGAAAAGAAATTGCGCTCGATTGAAGAATACGCGGTCGAATCTTCGATTAACAAAGTCGCCTGTTCAGAAGCTCTGGACTACGTTGTTGACGAAATGGTGCAGATTTACGGCGGTTACGGTTATTCGGCAGATTATCCGGCGGAAAAAGCATACCGCGATTCGCGCATCAACCGCATTTTTGAAGGCACGAACGAAATCAACCGGATGTTGATTCCCGGAATGCTGATGAAACGCGCGATGAAAGGACAGCTTGGCTTGATTCCCGCCGCAAAAGCATTGATGGACGAAGTGATGAATCCGGCTATGCCGACGTTTGACGAGGACGAAGCGGTTCTTGCAGCCGAAGCAAAACTCGCCGCAAACGCCAAAAAAGTCGCGTTGATGATTTTGGGAACAGCCGGACAAAAATACATGATGGCTCTTGCCGAACAACAGGAAATTCTGCTTAACGCCGCCGACATTATCATCGAAGCCTATTCGATGGAAACAGCCATCTTGCGCGCGCAAAAGCTCGCCGCGTCGGGAAGCGCAAACGCTGACCGTTATGTAGATATGGCTGCTGTTTACTGCAATGACGCGATTCAGCGAGTTGAAGCCAAAGCCAAAAACACGCTCGCGGCAATGAGTGAAGGCGACGAAGCCCGCACAATGCTCGCGGCTCTGCGGCGTTTCACCAAAAATCAAACTCCGATCAACACCATTGCCGCACGCCAGCGAATTGCCGATGTGTTAATTTCGGCAAACAAAAACGTTTTTTAATTTTGCAGTTTAAATTTTGTCTTTCAGTTTAGTCCGAAACCTTCGTGTTTCGGGCTTTTTTTTGTTCAAATTTTTCTTGCCAATTGCCTCCGATTTTGAATTAATAGCTGAAATATCAAATTTATCGAGCAAAGGGTTTTTATGAAATACAGACGTTTGGGCGACAGCGATTTGGAGGTTTCGGAGATAAGTCTCGGTTCGTGGCTCACATATTCGGGCGGCGTCGAGCGCGAACGGGCGGAAGCGTGTCTTAACAAGGCTTTTGAAGTCGGAATCAATTTTATTGACACAGCAAATGTTTACGGGCGCGGAATAGCCGAAACGTTTTTGGGCGAAGTTTTAAGCCAGCGACCGCGCGATTCTTATATTCTGGCGACGAAATTGTATTTTCCGATGTCCGAAACAGATTACGGGCTTTCACGCAAACAAATTTTCAAACAAATTGACGACTCGCTCCGGCGTCTTAGAACAGATTACGTTGATCTTTATCAGTGCCACCGTTACGACACGGAAACGCCGCTCGAAGAAACAATGCAGGCTTTAACGGAAGTTGTCGAAGCCGGAAAAGCGCGATATATCGGTTTTAGCGAATGGAATCGGGAACAAATCGAAGCCGCGCTTTCGATGTCGGGCGTCAAAAAGTTTGTTTCGAGCCAGCCGCAATATTCGATGCTTTATCGCAAATGGGAGCGTGAGATTTTCCCGCTATGCGCTCGAAACGGCATCGGACAAATCGTTTGGTCGCCGCTCGCGCAAGGCGTTTTGACCGGGAAATATCAACCCGGTCAGCCGCCGCCGAAGGATTCACGCGCTGCGAGCAATGAAATGGGCGGTTTTATCGAAAGATTTCTTGATGACCGCGTTTTATCCGCTGTTCAAGAATTGAAAACTGTTGCCGACCAGGCGGGACTTTCTCTGCCGCAAATGGCTCTCGCCTGGATTTTGAGAGACGAGCGCGTATCGTCTGCAATCATCGGAGCGAGCCGTCCGGAACAAGTCGAGGCAAATTCCGCCGCTTCCGGCGTCAGACTTTCGGAAGACGTTTTGGCTGCGATTGACAGAATCCTTTCGCCAATCGCCGTTACGGAATAATCGAGGTATTTGTTTTTATGATAAATAAACCCAAATTTCGGATTGAACGATGGAGCCAGGTTTATGCGCCGAATGCTGCGGTTTTGCGGATGAAGCTAGCGGCGGAAGGCTATCGAGTTACTCAATGGTCGGATCATCCCGGTTTGATTTACGCTTTGCACAAACACCCGGAAGCGCAATCGCATTGGGTTATCAGCGGCTCGATGGAATTTACGGTCGGAGGCGTGACTTATGTTCTCAATGCCGGCGATCGTGATTTTATCGAAGCCGATACTTGGCATACGGCGCGCGTCGTGAGCGAAGAAGAAAACGTGGTTTATTTAATCGGCGAGAAAATCAAATAATTTTGACTTCTTTTATCCCTTCAATAACTTGCCCGATTTCATTGCAAATTTCGCCTTGAGATTCAAGATGTGATTTGATTTGTTCTTTGTCGTTTTCCGAGCAAATAACCACCATTCCGACGCCCATATTGAAAGTACGAAACATTTCGCTGTCGGCAACGTTTCCGAGCTTTTGCATTATTCCGAAAATTGGTAATTCGTTCCAAGTTCCGCGCTTAATCTGGACAGAAACGTTTGCGGGCAAAATGCGCGGAATATTTTCTAAAAGCCCGCCGCCGGTAATGTGCGCCAAGCCTTTGATGACTCCTGAATCCAGCAAATTTTCGAGCGGACGGAGATAGCTTTTATGCGGTTCAAGCAAAACGTCGTCGAGCGTCGAATGCATTTCTGGCAAAACCGACGAAACGCTGTAAGCGCCGGTTTCAAACAGCAATTTGCGGGCGAGCGAATAACCGTTTGTATGCAAACCGCTCGAAGGCAGAGCTAAGACGACATCTCCGGCTTCAATTCCCTTCCCATCAATCACTTTTTCCTTATCCACCACACCGACGATAAAGCCCGCCAGATCGTATTCGCCCGCCAAATACATTCCGGGCATTTCCGCCGTTTCGCCGCCCAATAAAACACATCCGTTTTCCTGACACGCTTTGGCAAATCCGGCAATTACATCCGTAGCAACTGCGGGTTCAAGCTTTCCGGTTGCGAAATAATCGAGAAAAAACAGCGGGCGCGCACCCTGAACGAGAATGTCGTTGACACAGTGATTGACCAAATCCTGCCCGACCGTGTTGTGGACGTTTGCCAGAAACGCGACTTTTAATTTTGTTCCGACGCCGTCAGCAGAAGCTACCAGAATCGGCTCTTTCATTTCGGGAAAAGAGGCGCTGAACATTCCGCCGAAGCTGCCGATTTCCGATAAAACGCGATTGTTAAAAGTGCGTTTCGCGAGTTCTTTGATTCTAGCCGTGGTCTGATTCGCGGCGTCAATCGAAACGCCGGCGTCCGAATATGATATAGATTCGCTCATCTTGTGGTAATTATAAACAAATTATTGACGCAATTCGTAATTCGCGTTTAGCATTTTTATTTGATGGAACAGTTTCAACAAATTGTCGGCAGCCTTTGGTTTCAGATGTCTTTTATGATTCTGTTTGCGACGGTTCACGGCTACGCGGCGGCTTGGCTCGCCGTGCGGATGCTGTTTCGTCCGAGACAGGCTGTCAAATTTTTGGGAATAACAATCTTTCCGCAGGGAATGATTCCGCGCCACCGCGACCGTCTGGCGGAAGCAATCGGTAACGCCGTCGGCAACGAATTGATGTCGCATGAGACGATTGTTAATGCACTTTTTGAAAAAGATTTTCTGCGGGGCAAGGTTGAAAATCTGGTAAATTCTTACGCCGACCAATATTTATCAAAAAGTTATCCGTCTTTGCTTGAAGCCTTACCGGCTTCAGCACGTCCTGCCGTTCTTGATGCAATTACGACGCTGCAGAATCGCTTGGGCGAATACATCGTGCAAACTCTTCGCAGCGAAGAAACCGCGCAAGGCGTGCGCGAATTTGTTGAGCGTCGCGTTGATGATTTTCTCTCGAAAAAAGTGTCGGAAGTTACAGACGAAGAAACTTTTGCTCAGGTTTTGGGTTTTTTTGAAACTCGCATCAAAGGCATTTTGCAGGAACGCCAGCTTGAAAAACAGATTCGAGATTTTATTAGCGAGCGACTCGACGATTTAACAAGTACGAAAGTCCCGCTTGGTGAAATGTTAACGGCTGACGCGGTTCATCTCGTCAAAGATCGTTTGGGCGAACAGGTTCAGCCAATTGTTCACCGAATTGCCGAAATCGCCTCGCAGGAACGCACGCGCAAGCAAATCAGCTCATTGATCAAACACGAAATCAACGATTATTACCAGCATCTTCCGTTTTATCAAAAATTTTTCGTGTCACGCGAAAAGCTCTTTCATGAAGTTGACGATTTGGTAAACACGACACTGCCAAGAAAAATCGAAGAAACCTTAAAAGGCGAAGCTTTTGCTCTCGAAGCCGAAGCGTTTCTTTTCGGTTCGATAGATAATCTGCTGCAGAAGCCCTTGCCCGAAATTATCGGTCAAATCGTACCCGACAAGCTCGAAATTTTAAAAACACAGATTACTGCAAACATCGTAAAAGTTTTACGCAGCGAAAACGTTTCAAATTCGGTTTCGGTTTATTTGTTCGACACTTTGCATAATTTGCGCCCTCACAGCTTGGGCGCGATTTTAAAACGCACGCACACGGATATAGAGCCGCGTTTGAAGAACGTATTGACGAAAACTTTGGTCAATATTCTCCATCATCAGGAAACCGAAAACACCGTCAAAGCCGTGATTGCGGCGCAAGTCGAGAGATTGCTTGTAACACCAATCGGCAACATCGCCGAGCGAATTGGCGCGGATTCAATTCAGCGTGCTGCCTCGCTCGTAACTGACCGAATTGTCGGCGCGGCGCAGGAAAAACTGCCATCAGCGATTGCCGAATTCGACATTGCCGGTCTTGTAAAAGATAAAGTCAACAATTATCCGCTCGAAAAGCTCGAACAGCTGGTCTTATCGGTTGCCGGACAGCATCTTCGGAAAATCGAATTGTTCGGGTTGTTTATCGGTTTATTCCTCGGTATCGCGCAGGCGTTGTTTGTTTATTGGACAGGTAAAATGCACTGAAAGACGAATTTTGTTGAAACTTTATTTAACCAAGTCGCGTTTTTTAGACAGCGATAATCGTTGGTCTTTATATCAGGAGGAAATATGAAAAAAATAGGCTTTTTAATTTTTATTACAGCAATTGTAATTAGTTTAACCATGGTTTGGGCGCTCACGGGCAATTCTCTTTTACCGAGCCTGCCGAAAATGTTTGTGAAAATAAAAGGTTCCGGCGTTATGCGAACCGAACGCCGCGAAGTGCCAACCTTTTCAGCCGTTAAACTCGGCGGTGCGACACATCTCGAAATCAGAGCCGGCGAGCCACAATCGGTTGAAATCGAAACGGACGACAACCTTCTCGAATTAACTAAAGCTTACGTCAAAAACGACACGCTTCACATCGAGCGACGCGGAAACATCTGGACAAGCTCGCCACTGCGGATTCGCATTACAGTCGCCGAATTAAATCGTCTTGATCTTTCGGGTGCGAGCAAAGCCGATGTCAAAAACGTCAGAACCGACAAGTTTGAATTGGACTTGAACGGCGCGTCAAAAATTAACCTCGAAGGCGAAGTCGCCACTTTCATCGCAGATATGAGCGGTGCGAGCAATCTCGACGCCGAAAATTTAAAAACCGCCAAAGCCGTTATCGAAGCTTCCGGCGCGAGCAAAGCCAACATTTTCGTAACCGAAGATTTGAACGCGGATGCATCGGGCGCGAGCAAAATCTTTTACGCGGGCAATCCGAAAACTGTTCGCGAGGACGAATCTGGCGCCAGCCGCGTTTCCCCGCGTTAATGCGCGTAAGGCAAAAGGCAAAAGTAAAAAGGCAAAAATGAAGTTTACTTTTGCCTTTTTACTTTTGCCTTCTTTATTTTATGAATGCCGTTAAATGCCCGAATTGCGGAAATCTTAATTCGCTGGGCGAAAATTTTTGTTTGCAGTGCGGTACGAGTTTGCCGCAATCGGCTCAAGTTTCGCTTTCGCCGGAACAGCACGCACAAGCTTTCGGGATAAATCCCAGCTCCATATTTATTGACCCGGAACGCGGGCGGCGAGTGTTTTTCTGGTATCGTATTTACGCCGCGATGATGGCTTTGCTTTACGCAGGTGTAGCGGCTGTTGGTGTTTTTATTCTGCTTTTCGCCCCTTCTGCTCCTACAACCCCGAGTGACGAGGCTGATCCAATAATACTCGGAAGTGTTTACGCTGTTGTCGGTGTAATTTTCTTTTTTCCGTTTGCCGCCGCGCTCGTTTTGCCGAAAAAACCCTGGACATGGGTTTATCACATTGTTTTGATTTGCATCGGAATGACGAGCTGCTGTTTGGTGCCTTTTACGATTCCGCTCCTTATTAATTGGCTTAAGCCTGAAACAAAAGCGCTTTTCGGGCGTAGTTAACACCCACAACTTTTTGTTTCAGAGGAGAAAATCGAAATGAATTTTAATTTAAAACGCGGTGTAATTTTGCCAATCGCGTTTTTTTGTTTTTCAACAGTAAATATGGCGCAAGAAACAAAACCGGCGCCCGCAACGTCCCCAAAACCCGCGACTCCGGCGACTCAGCCCTCGCCGCAAGCTTCGCCGGCGCCGAATCCGTTCGCCAAGATTCCGCCCGCCAAGCCGGAAGATGTTTCGACTATTGACAACATTGTCAAAGCTCTTTACGAAGTAATTTCCGGCGATCCTGGTGTAAAACGCGATTGGAATCGTTTCCGCTCTTTGTTTTACCCGAATGCGAAGATGGTTCCAACTTTTAAAAATCGGAATACGGGTAAAATTGTCGGGCTCTATTTAACGCCGGAAGAATATATCGAACGTAGCGGACCGTTACTTGAAAAAGATGGTTTTCACGAAACCGGAATAGCGCAGCGCGTTGAGCAATTCGGCAATATTGCTCATGTTTTTACCAGCTATCAATCGAAACGCAAACTCACTGACGAAAAGCCGTTTATGCGCGGAATCAACAGCATTCAGCTCATTAACGACGGCACGCGCTGGTGGGTTTTAAACATTGCCTGGAGTCAGGAAACGCCGGACAGCCCGATTCCTGAAAAATATTTAAAATCGGTGCAATAAAACTTCTGAAAAAGGCATTTTCCGAATAAGTGACGGTTGATAACTGAAAAGCGATAACTATCACTTTTTAATTCTCACTTTTCACTTATTCGGAATCAGTACGGTCTTGAATAGGAAACCAATAAAATCATAAATCCGCTGAAAACAGTTTAAGCTCGTCATCATTCAACCGAATCAGATGCTCAAATTTGAGACCTATTTTATCGAGCAGTTTTCCGGAGCTTTCATTGTCTTTTGTGGTAATCGCCAAAATTCGCTTGAGCTTCAAAACGTTTCTGGCGTAATCAAGGACGGCTAGCGCCGATTCCGAAGCATAACCTTGCGACCAGTAATCGGGCAAAAATGCAAAACCGATGTCAACATCCGGAAGCGAGTCACGCTTGACCAGCCCGCAGATTCCGACTGGAACTTTGCTTTGCTTTAATTCAACGAGGTAAAGCCCGAAACCGAATTTCTTGTAGGAAGCGATGTAGCTGTTCGAAATGTATCGGTGCGCATCGCCAAGCGTTCTCACATTTCGGTCGCCGATGTATTTGATAAACGAAGGCTGGTTTACCAAATCGAGAATAAATTCGGCATCATCAACAGAAATATGGCGCAAAACCAGCCGTTCGGTTTCAAGAACTTCAGTCATAATTCGTCAGTTTCGCTCGCGTACCAATCCGCATGTAAAGACCAGCCTTCACAGCGCAAACACGAAGTCCAGCGCCATTGATGCCCGCAGCCCGGACACGAGCCTCCGGTTTCAAACGTATTCCAGAATGTGTAGCATCCGCCGAAATAAAATTCAGGAAAATCGCAATCGGCGCAGCACCAGCGACTCGCTTTGGTCGGTTGCCATTTACAGAGCGGACAGCGAATCCGGCTGAAATTGTCTTTTTCCTTTAATTCAGCGATTGCTTCGACAATTTCTTTTGGTGACCGTTTCTGAAAGAAAGAAAGAAAAGGCGTTAATGGAAAAATCAGAGCGCGAGACATTTCTTCAAACTACACTTTTTATTTATTCTTCGCCGATGTCCTCATTCCAAACTTCCGGATTGGCGGCGATATAATTTGCAAGCATTTCGATGCACTCTTTCGATTCCAGGTCAACAACTTTGACACCGTTTTCACGCAGCCATTCAATGCCGCCGCTGAAATTTACCGATTCGCCGACAACGACTGTCCCAATCTGAAACTGTCTGACCAGACCGCTGCAGTACCAGCATGGTGCGAGCGTTGTGACCATAATTTTGTCACGATAGCTGCGCTGACGCCCGGCTTTGCGGAAAGCATCGGTTTCGCCATGAACAGACGGATCATTTTCCTGCACGCGACGATTATGCCCGCGACCGAGAAGATTGCCGTTTTCGTCAAACAATGCGGCACCGATCGGGATTCCGCCTTCGGCGAGACCTTGTCTGGCTTCTTCGATTGCAGTTTGCAGCATTGACTCGTAATCAATTTTCATAAGCAATTTCGATTAAAAACTTTTCGAGTCCAATTCGGCAAGCATAATTGTGCTGGCGCTTTGATCTTGGCGGGCATAAAGAATCTTTTTTTCGTCCGGCGAGACGCATAAATTTGCATAGTAGTTCAGAGGTGGTTTATCAACTTTTGTAACTACCTTTGTTTGACGAGCCGCGAAATCAAAGAACTTCACGCTAAACGGGGGCTGAAAGGCAAAAGTCGTGTAATAAACTCCATTTGCCGAGACAAACCATGAACGCCAACCGCCTGCGTCGGCTAGTTCGGGAATCGGCTTTTCATCATTTCCGTTTGTCCCGACACTCCATAATCCGGTTTTACCGCCGCCTTTTGAATAGATAATTTCTTTTCCATTTGGCGCAGCAAACATTTCGAACGCGCCATGTTTGGTAATTTTGACGGGCTCGCCGCCGCTTGCAGGCATTTTCCATATCTGGTTGCCGTCTCCGCGATTTGAGAGGAAGAAAATCCAATTTCCGTCAATACTCCAGATCGCCAAAGAATTGTTTTTGCCGTCCTGCGTTAAACGCCGCGGCTCGCCGCCGTTGACGGAAATGATGTAAATATCGCTTCCGTTCGGCGTTTGCGCGTCGTACAGAATAAATTTGCCGTCGGACGAAAATCGTGGGCTGCCCGCTGAACTGCTCGAATTGGTCAACTGGCGCTGGTTTTTGCCATCCGCATCCGCGATCCAGATCTCGTAATTTCCCGTACGCTCTGAAGCAAAAGCGATTTTCGCCCCGTCGGGTGAGAATTGCTGGCTGTGGTCGGCGCGCGTCGAACGAACCAAGGGGCGGGGACGCGCGTTCGGTTCAATTTCCCAAATGTTTTCGTCAACAATTTCTTCGACAAAAGCGACGTTTTTTCCGTCCGGAGAAATCGCTATATCGGACAGATTTTTGCTGCCTGTCGAAATCATCTGCGGCTCGTCGCCGTTTAGCGAAACCTGCCATAAATTAAGCTGATTTGCGACGCGAAAAGAAGTGAAAAACAACCTCCGGCTGTCTGTGTTCCACGCCAATCCGTAAATTCGCACGTCATCGGCGGTAATTTGACGCGGGTCGCCGCCTTCAGCCGGAATGATGAAAATCTCGCGGCGAAAAGTGCTGAAATGTCGAATAAAAGCGAGATGTTTTCCATCCGGCGAAAAGCGCGCCGTGTGGTCAACGATTGGCGCATCGGGCGCGGTCAGCATCGTTTTTTCGCCGGTTTGCAGATTGATCGTAAAAATTCCGGGTTTATTTTTTGATAAATCGTGTTCGGACGTAGCGAGAAAATTTCCATCGGGCGAAAACGAGAAACTGGCGTAACTGGCTTTATCGTAAATTTTGCGCTCAGCGCCGCCGAGCGCGGGAATTAGAATTATTTCGTTGTGAGTTGGAAAGATGCGGAGGAAGACGACGGATTTGCCGTCGGGTGAGAAAACCGGATTAATTTCTTCCGCTTCGCTGCTCGTCAAACGAACGGGTTCGCCTGCCCCTATAAGCTTTACATAAATATCCGAATTTCCGCCCTCAATTCCGCCATCCCATGAGAAAACCATCTGCTTGCCGTCGGGCGAAAACGCTGGTGAATTTTCGCGCCCGGGCAATCCGGAAAAAGGCACGGTTTTCGATGCCAAAAGCAGTCTCGGCTGATTTTGAGAAAAATAGGCACGGTACGCAAAAAAAACAACCGCCATCAAAATCAGCAAAGCCGGAACAATCCAAAAAGGCGAAATACGTCGCTTTTCATTCGGGGCAGACAAAGCCTTCCGGTTTTCATTGGAAATTACGGTGGGCTGCGACTGAAGAATTTCAGAGTGGGCAGCCACATTTTCATTTCGGTTTGAAGCCGGCAGGAATCCAACAATTTCTTCAATCTGAATTTGTTGGACGATTTGTTCTTCGATAACAATGTCGTTTTTGCCGATTCCTGTGACTTCGGGCAGAAAACGATAACCGCGTTTCGGAAGAGTTTCGATAATTTTCGTTCCGTTCCCTCCGTTCGCGTCAAGTTTTTTTCTGAGCCAGGAAATATTTCGTGCAACAGTTCCTTCTTCGACAAAAGCATTTTTCCAAACTTTTTCGAGC
The DNA here is from genome assembly GCA_030863175.1 of Acidobacteriota bacterium. Lineage (GTDB taxonomy): Bacteria > Acidobacteriota > Blastocatellia > Pyrinomonadales > Pyrinomonadaceae > JALZCH01. The sequence goes on from JALZCH010000105.1 coordinate 190,425, forward strand.
AATTCGTCCTTTTCAACAATTCGTCCGGCGTTTTCAACCAGCAGCAAAAGGACTTCAAATTCCTTTGGAGTGAGGGGCACAACTTCGCTTTCACGCATCAAACGGCGTTTTTTTACGTCAACGCGAAACGAGTCAAAGTCATAAAACTCGTTTATTTGCTTATCTTTCCCTTTATCCAAAATTTTATCCAAAAAATTTTCCGTAGTTTTATCAAGATTTTTCGGGGGATGTCGGTTAAGTTCTCGCTAACAAATAAGGTCAAAATAAGGTCAAAAACCGACAAATAGATTTTACCCCGAAAGCCAATGGAAATCATCCGACGAAAGACAAATATTGTCGTTAAAACCGAAAGAAAAATTGTCGTCCGCCAATCATCGCCCGGAGAGGAAGTTTTTTTGTGCGAAGAATGCGACGAACAAATGATAATGCCCCAAACAGCCGCTGTTTTATACGACATCAGCACCCGCGAGGTTTATCGCCTCGTCGAAGAAGGAAAAATTCATTTTCTCGAAACCGATTCAAAAGACATTTTCGTTTGCTCGAATTTCGGCGATTTGATACCATCACCAGACCGATTGGAAATATCGCCCAAACTACTTTTAGATTGAGCAACCTTCAATAATTCCAAGCCCCATAAAAACAAAATTTGTAAAGAAAAAATAGGAGTCAGTTATGAACGTATTTCACCTAAAAAAAATTAGTGTGCTTATCGCTTCTGCGATTGCGCCCTTTTCGGCGAGCTTGAAATCCCCCTTCCAAGTCAAACAGCCATCAAAAACCAAAACCTGTTTCTTGCTTTTATTACTGATGCTGCTGTTTTCAGCCGCCGAAATCGAAGCGGGAAATTCCAAAAACAGATCGAACGCGAAAACGAATGCGCGCCCCAATCAACCGAAACAAACTACGCTGTGGCGCGAAGTCGATGAAAACAGCTTACAGTCGCGAACAAGTCTCCAAGCCGCGCGGGAAAAACATCGAATTTTTCGGGTTAATCAAGCTGCGTTGAAAGAGATTTTGTCCGAAGCTCCGCTTGAATTTACCCAATCTGCCCGCCAAGAAAACATTATCTTGAAAATTCCGACTCCGGAAGGCAGTTTCATCCATTTCCGACTTGAGGAATCGCCGATGCTCTCTCCTGAAATTGCTGCTCAATTTCCGACTTGGAAAACTTATCAAGGTCGGGGAATTGAAGATCCGACGGCGGTCGCGCGTTTCGACACGAACATCAACGGGTTTCACGGCTACGTTCTCGGCGCGAGCGGAACTTTTCTGATTGATCCGTATTCGCTCGGCGATCAAAAAAATTACGTCGTTTATTACAAGGGCGATCTCGGCGGCAAAGGTGACGGCTTTATGTGCAAACACATGGAAGGCAAAAACGGCGAACCGGAGTTTCTCTATCTTTCCGCGCCCCAAGCATTTTCTAACGGAAACCAATTGAGAACTTACCGCCTCGCCGTCGCCGCGACCAAAGAATACACTAACTTCTTCGGCGGCAACGTCAATACGGCTTTTGCGGCGGTGCAAACAACGGTCAATCGAATTATTGCAATCTACCGGCGCGAATTAGCGACGACGTTCACGCTTGTCACGGGCACAAGCCACATTTTTACTAATGCCAACAACGGCAGTTATCCCGCTTCTAACGACCCGAACGTAGCCAATGCTTCACTAACCCGCAACCAAGAGGTAATGGACAATGGCAACAACGGCAATCCCGGTCCGATTGGCAGCGCCAATTACGACATTGGTCATGTTCTTTCGGTAACTTCAAACCCGAACGGTTTGGCAACAAGCCCAAGCCTCTGCGACCCGTCTGCCAAAGCTGGGGGATTTACCGGCTCGGACACTCCGCAAGGCGACGGCTATGACGTGGACTATGTCGCGCACGAAATCGGTCATCAATTTGGGATGAGCCACACTTTTAATAATGACGTTGATGGCTCGTGCTCATCGCGCTCTAATACATCGGCATATGAACCGGCGAGCGGCGTGACGATTATGGGTTACGCCGGAATTTGCACCCCCCGCAATATTTCTGCGAATTCGATTGAGTATTTCAATCTCCGCAGCTTCGACCAATCGCTCGAATGGTTTCGTGACATCTCCAATGGTGTCAACAACACCAACACAAACTGTGGCACGCCGACGGCGAACGGCAATACACCGCCGACCGTAACGGTTACGCAGGCGACTTACAACATTCCGGCGCTGACTCCTTTCACATTGTCGGCGACGGCAACTGACGCCAACGGCGACGCACTGACTTATTTGTGGGAAGAATTCGATTTGAACCCGAACGGCGCGACAGGCAGTCAGCCGAAACTGGACAGCAATAACAACGTCGTGCGGGCGGGCGCGCCCGTGGATGACGATACCGACGGCACGGCTCGCCCAATTTTCCGCGCCTATAACCCGACAACGAGCGGTTCGCGCACTTTCCCATCGCTTTATTACATTTTGAATCCGGCGAACAATGACCCGGCAGGTAGCAATCAGCCGACGCGGGATTACACAGGAACGCTCCCGTTCGCGCCGACTAGCGGCTCTCAAGCCGGTTACGTCTGCAAAGCGGGCGAAACATGCGTGCGCGGCGAGCGGCTGCCGACTATCAACCGGACGATGAATTTCCGCGTAACCGTGCGCGACAATAATGCAGCGGGAGGCGGCATAGCCGATGCCTCCGTCACCGTAAACGTCTCGGCGGGGGCAGGACCGTTTCGTGTGACGGCGCAAAACTCGCCTACTGCCCTAGCGCCCGAAGCGGCGTGGCAAGTTGGCTCAACGCAACCCGTGACTTGGGATGTTGCCAACACAAACGCCGCTCCGATCAATGCCGCAAACGTCAACATTTTGCTGTCAACTGACGGCGGATTAACTTTCCCGATTGTTCTTAAAGCCAATACGCCGAACGATGGAACCGAAGATATTATCGTGCCTACAAACAGTGCGACAAACACTGCTCGAATCAAAATCGAAGCAGTTGGCAACATCTTCTTCGACATAAACAACGCGAACTTTGCTATCACCGCTCCGACTGCCGCTTCGGTTTCAGTATCGGGTCGGGTTTTATCTACGAGAGGAAGAGGAATTACGGGAGCTACCGTGAGATTGACCGATCAAAACGGCAACGTCCGCTCGGCTCGCGCCAATGCTTTCGGTTATTATAATTTTGCCGACGTTTTTGTCGGACAAACTTATACATTCACCGTTACGGCGAAAGGCTATCAATTCGAGCCGCGTTTCGTATCGCTGACCGACGGCATTGAGCAATTAAACTTTATTGCCCAGTAAAACCGGTTAAATAACAAACAGAAAAAGAGAGCTTGAGTTTCACCACTCAAGCTCTCTTTTTTACATTCACAAAATCTTTCCAGAAATTTAAATGCTTGTTTGATTGCGCGATTTATCATCGAATCGTTCGACCGCAAGCGCAACTAATTCATCAATCACTTGCGAGAAAGGCTTGTCCGATGCCGCCCACATTTTGGGAAAACCGGAAACTTCGGTCAAACCAGGCAGGGTATTGATTTCGTTAATCAGCAATTCCCCGTTGTCGCGGCGTAAAAAGAAATCAACGCGCGATAAACCGGAACCATCAACGGCTTTAAAAGCGATTTTCGCCAAGTCGCGGATTTGTTCGATCATTTCTGCTTCAAGCGGTGCGGGGACGACGAATTCGTTGTGTCCGGTGCCTTTGTATTTTTCTTCGTAATCCAAGAATTTCGCCGTTTCATCAAAAATGATGTATTCACCCGGAAGACTCGCCTGCGGCTCATCGTTGCCGATCACGGCGACTTCGATTTCGCGCGCGTCCAATCCTTCTTCGACAATGATTTTGCGGTCAAAACGCGCGGCGAGTTCAATCGCTTTTCTCAGACTTTCATCATCGTCGGCGCGCGAGATTCCGACCGACGAGCCTAAATTCGCCGGTTTTACGAAAACCGGAAAATCGAGTTCGTTTTTTATTCTTTCCAGCGCAGCTTCCGGAGCGCGTTCATAATCTCGTCGCAAAAACCACGTGTAACGACACATAGGCAAGCCGACGTCTCGAAACAAAACTTTCATCGTCACTTTGTCCATTCCGCATGACGACGCCAACACGCCGCAACCCACGTAGGGAATGCCAGCCATTTCAAAAAGCCCTTGAATCGTACCGTCTTCGCCGTATGTTCCGTGCAAAACCGGAAACACTACATCAATTTTTTCGACCGTCAATTTGTTGTTACTATCGGGCAATTTGGTTAAACCGCGATAAGTCGGGTCGCCGATCAAAGCGATTGCCTGTGTTTCGTCGTGTTCGACACCTGCGTTTTCGCCGTCTTCCCCACCGTAGAGCAAAGCTTGTGTTCCCGCCGGGAGCAAAGCCGCCGATTCGGTTTGCGACAGCCATTTGCCCGTTTTATCAATGGCGAGCGGCACGACTTCGTATTTTTCACGATCTATCGCTTCGATAACGGCGCGCGCCGAGCGAACAGAAACTTCGTGTTCGCCTGAACGCCCGCCGAAAATTACGCCGATTCTGATTTTATTCATTTTTTATAATTGCTTTCTATCTTTATAAAATCGTTTTGCCTAGTGCAGAGAGAATTAATTCGACGGCTAGTTCCGATGTTCTGTTATTGGTGTCCAAAGTCGGATTGACTTCAACGATTTCAAACGAGCGCATTTTCCCGGTTTCCGCAATTCGTTCGAGCGCGAGATGCGCCTCGCGGTAAGAAATTCCGCCGCGAACGAGCGTCCCGGAACCGGGCGCATCGAGCGGATCCAAAACGTCAACGTCAAACGTCACGGCAAAACCGCCGGGCGCTTGTGAAACGATTGTAATCGCGTCTTCGATACAACTGTTCATTCCGCGCCGGTCAATTTCGTTCATCGTAAAACAACGCAATCCAAGCTCGCGGATCAGACGTTTTTCGCCCAAATCCAAATCCCGTGTGCCAACGTGAGCGCAGAACTTCGGATTGAATTTTGGCGAGTAGCCGCACAGATTAGTTAATTTTTCATTTCCGTATCCGAATAAAACAGCCAGCGGCATTCCGTGCAAATTTCCCGAAGGCGATGTTTCCGGCGTATTAATGTCAGCGTGTGCATCGAACCAAATTAAACCAATTTCTCCGGCTCGTTTATGAAAAAAATCGGAAACGCCCGAACCGGTTGCCATCGCAATCGAATGATCGCCGCCGAGAATAACCGGAACATCGATTTCCTTGAAAAGATTCGTCACAGTCGGGCAAATCACGTCGCTTGCTTCGACCATCTCGCGCAAAAAACGCGGATTTTCACCCGGTTCGGCAGATCGTTCGGGGTGCTGCAGATTCAAATCTCCGAAATCCTGCACGCGGTACCCGAGTGCTTCAATTCGTTCTTTCAGTCTTTGCTGCCGAATAGCCTGCGGTCCCATCTCGCTGCCGACCGTGCTGGCGGCAAATCCGAGCGGCACGCCCAAAATCCCGACCGTTTTACCTTTGCCCGGAAAATCTCTATCGAACATAAATTATACTTTGTTACGCCTTCAACCAGCGCCGATTCACTATTTCAACACAAAAAACGGCGGCGCGAAAGAAGGGCGCGCCGCCAAATTTATTTTGCTTTATTGAAATTCAATATTGACCGGAAAAATCCAACTTACTGATTAAAAGTTGAGGTCACGGTGCCAAGCCGCCAATTTGAATCTAGAGAACGCTGCAGAGTGACTTGCGTCAGATGCGCGTGATTTAAAGTGTCGCCAAATGAATACTGAATGAATTCGAGATTGTCTTCGTTTGTATAAACCTGCATCGTTCCGATGGTGTCGGGCGAAAACACGCCTTCGTGTTATCAATCCGCAATCGCCCGCCGACAACCGGGTTAATAACGATTTCGTCCGACAAAACGATTTCACATGTATTGTTTGCGCAGCCCGAATTCGCGGCGAAAACAACAGTGTCGTCCTCGTTCCTGGAATTAGCCATCGCAACAGCGTCGCGCAGGTTGTCGCCCGAATTTGCTGAATTTGCCACCGTATAAGTTGCCGCTTGCATCGTGTAAACAAATGCAAAAAACACACGGAGGGAAATCGAAAGAAATCGAACGCCGGGGAATTTTATAAACTTTAAAGTTGTCGGACCGAAATTTGAGAGCAAATCGAAGATTTGGCATCGCGTTGGATAACAGAGCAAATATATTATAAGAAATAAAAAGGCTTCGCGATTGCCGAAGCCTTTTTATTTTATATCCGACTGAATTTCAAATGAACATTTAATCGTCAATAAAAGTTGGCAAGCCATCAATGCTGATCCGGTTTTTCATCCGCCTGTATTCACGCAAATCGTCTTCGCCTTTGTTTTCTGCCCATTCAATCAGCTTTTGTCGTTCTTCTTTCAGCTCGTAAATCGGCACGGCGTAACCGCACGAAGTCTGCGCCAATTCAATGTTTAAAACGATTATTTGTCGTTCTCCAATCAGAGAATCGAAATGAGCGTGCAGCTTTTCCCATTCTTCATCGGTTCTGCCGACGACTTTTCCCTGCCCGTAAAGTCTTAAAATCAAAGGCTGGTTGGAAAAGCTGCAAAACATAATCGTCAACCGCCCATTTTCGGCAATGTGCGCGGCTGTTTCGTTTCCGCTTCCCGTCAAATCGAGATAAGCAACGGTTTTGTTGTCCAGACAACGGAAAGTGTCCATTCCTTTCGGGGACAAATTAACGCGCCCACCCTCAAGTGGAGCCGAAGCGGTAAAGAAAATCTTTTGCTTGTTGATGAACTTTATTAATCCATCTTCAAGTTCGGAAAAAAACTTAGCCATTACTTTCTTTTAATCTCCAAAACTCCAGCTTCCGCCACCGCTGCTTTGCGACGGGAAAAACGGTTTGAGTAATCCCGCGAAAGCAGCGAGATTGCGCGTTTGAATCAGCAACTCGCCCGGTCCCATAAAATCCGCAACGAGACCTTCGCCGCTGAAAACGCTCTGGAAAAAACCGCGCGCCGCTTTTCTCAATTGATATTGCATTTGTCCTTCCCAAGCGACGAGATGCCCTGTGTCAACAACATAGCGTTCGCCCGGCTGGAGTTTTTTGCGGTGAATCGCGCCGAAACTCGAAATCAGCAGCAAACCGTTGCCTGAAACCGAAAGCAAAAACAAACCTTCGCCTCCAAGCCAAGACTTCATTCCGCCAAATTTGGTTTCGACTTGCAGACTCGTGTCGCCTGCCAGATAAGAACTTGCCTGAACGAAAAACGTTTGGTTCTGCATTTCGATTCCGACGACATCTCCTGGTGCGCCGGGCGCAAAGGTGACTTCGCCTGCTGCGCCGCGCGCCGTGAAAGTCGAAACAAAAGCCGATTCGCCGCCGACCGCTCGTTTCAGAGCGCCGAAAACGCCACCTTTTAAATTCGATTGCAATTCGACGTTTGCCGACATTGAAACCATTGCCCCGGCTTCGGCTGAAATTGATTGCTCGGCTTGCAATTTAACCAGAGCCAGAGCAAACGAACCGGCATGCTGAATTTCCCAGGTGTAGCCGCGCCCTTGCCCGCGATTGTCGGTATCAAAATGAAAAGCTTCGCCGCCGACGCCACCGCCGGGCGGATTATTATAAGTTTGCTGAACCTGCGGAATATAACCGGAAGGCTGTTGAAACGACGGCGTTTGCGGTGGCGGTTGCGGGTTCGGCACAGCGCTCATGCTAAAACCGCAAGCGCCGCAAAACCGGGCATTTTCAGCTAGAGGAGCATTGCATCTAGGACAATTCATAAACAGTTAGCAGTTAAGAATCATCAGTCAAAAGAGGGCAGTTTGATAACCGTTGGCTAATGATTGTTAAATGTTTCTTGATTTTTCAACGATAATATTAACAGCTTCTTCCGGTGTTTGAGCAAAATCGAGAAGCGAAACGTCGGCGTCGCTAACGACCAGATTTTCCTGCAGGCATTTGACGACCGAACGCCAGCTATCACCGAGCAGGACGAGCGGTTGCGGTGTTATTACACCGGTTTGCAGTTTGTTCCAAACCAGAGAAATCTCGCTTACGGTTCCCATTCCGCCGCGCAGAGCGATAAAGCCGACCGAACGGGTAATCAGATTTTGCAGCCGCTCGTAAAAATGATTGGTGGCAACTTTGTCAGTCAAAAAACGATTCGGCTCGCCTTTGAATTGATTCATTACAACGCCGAGAACTCGACCGCCTTTTTCTCGCGCCCCGCGCGAAGCCGCTTCCATCACGCCGAGATAACCGCCGGTGCAAATCGTAAAACCGGTTTCGGCGAGCAGCGCACCGACTTGAAAAGCCTGCCGATATTCTTCGGAATTCTCGTCGCACCTGGAGCCGCCGAAAATCGTTACGATTCTTCCTCTTTCCAACGTTTCATTCATCGGGATTTTGCTCGAAAACTAAAAATTGAGAGAAAATTTGCCGTCTGACGCGGCGAGCTAATTATACAAGCGCGTGTAAAAAATTACGAATTATCCATCACAAAACAAAAATCTTTGCGCCCTTTGAGCTTTACTTTTGCGTTCTTCTCGGTTTAATTCTTTCGTAACAGAAAAAAACCAAAGTAACGCAAAGATATTTCGCAAAGAGCGCAAAGATTTTTTATCTTTCAGGCTTCTCAGGCTAAATCAAAAAGCAGAACTTCGCTTTCCGTGTCGGCTTTGATCGTCAAAACTTCTTCTTCGCTCACGGCAGCGCCGTCGCCTGCTTTCATCTCATTGCCGTTTAAATCAACTGCGCCTTTAATGATTTGCAGCCAAGCGTATCTACCCTTTTCGAGCCGGTGTTCGACGCTCTCGCCCGCCGGAATAATTCCGTTATAGACGGCGGCATTCTGATTGATTTTGAGCGAGCCTTCACGCGCATCGCGCGATGCGACGAGCCGCAATTTGCTTTGCTTTTCTTCCGGCGCGAAAAACTTCTGCTCATAACCGGGCGTCAGATTTTCACTTTCCGGCAAAATCCAGATTTGCAGCAAATGCACCGGCTCTGTTTCCGAAGCGTTAAATTCGCTGTGTCGTACGCCGGTTCCGGCGGTCATCCGCTGCCATTCGCCGGGGCGTATAACTCCGTGTCCGCCAGTGCTGTCGCGGTGTTCGAGCGCGCCTTCGACGACACAGGTCAAAATCTCCATATCGCGGTGTCCGTGCTCCGGAAAGCCTTCTCCGCCCGCCACGTAATCTTCATTAATTACGCGCAAATCCCGAAAACCCATAAAACGCGGGTCGTAGTAATTGCTGAAAGAAAATGTGTAGCGAGTATCGAGCCAGCCGTAATTGGCGTGTCCTCTTTCCTCGGAGCGTCTTAAAACAATCATTGTCTGTTTCTCCCTATCAAAAATTCGTTTTTAGCTTACAAATCAATGATAGTTTTTAATTTTATAAACAGCATCCCGCGTTTGTGCGATGCGAAGATCACACTTTCGGGTGACGATTTTTGTCAAAAGGGTTTAGCAAATCCTCTTCAGTTTATGCTAAATTAAATAGCCTCTTATTTTGGCATACGCGAGAAAGGATTTCATAAGAACTTGGCTAGAAACATTGAACCGAAACAAACGGGTTTGAGTCGGCGGAAGACAACGCTTATCGGCGGCGGAATCGTCGCGGCTGTGATCGTCGCGCTTTTATATTACGAACGCATTGATGTGCTTTATATTTTAGCTACTTTGGGATTGGTGGTGCTGCTTTTAATCGTCGCTTTTGCGAATCTCGAAGGCAGAACGACGGAAACGGAAAGTTAGTTTTTAACGATGGCTGAAGGCGTGCGAAAAACAGTTAAATTAATCTTGGCGGCGGTGCTGACTTATGCGTCGCTTGTGGTTTCGCTCGCTTATGAATCTCAATTTGCCGACGCGGGCGGAAAAATTCCGCTGCGCTGGAAATCGGGCGCAACCATAACGCTCGCCGTTTCAAATTCATTAAAACAAACCCCGAACATCAACCCCGGCAGCGATGTTGCGGGAGCAATCGAGCGCAGTCTGGCGACTTGGGAACAAGCGGCAAACATTAAACTTAATTTCATCTGGACTGATAAAACCGCAATCAACGCCGCAAATTCGGAAGGCGACGGAATCAGTTTGTTGACGATTGCCGCTGCGCCGGAAAACCTCGCTTCGTTTGCCGGTGAAGCCAGCGAATTGGCTGGGCGTACGCGAGTCTTTTTCACCAAACGCGGCGCGATCAGCGAAGCCGACATCGCGCTTAATCCGTATCAGAAATTTTCGACCGACGGCAGCGCCGATACTTTCGATTTGCAGGCGACCATTACGCACGAAATTGGGCATCTGCTCGGTTTGAGCCACACCGACGTACTTGGCGCGACGATGCATCCGCAGCAAGGCAAAAACGGAATTTACGGACTTCCCGCTTTCGCCCCGCGCACTTTGTCGGACGATGATCGCGCCGGAATCCGCTCGCTTTACGGGGCAAAAACAGACGTTATTGATTGCTGCGGTTCAATCGCCGGAACTTTAACACGAACAAGCGGAAAACCTCTGGCGAATCTGACAATTTGGGCTGAAAACGAAGCCGACGGACGGCTTATCGCAACTTCAAAAACAAACGAAACCGGAGCTTATAATTTCGCCGGGCTGCCAGCTGGAAATTACAGACTCTTTGCTCAATCATCCGAAGCAGGAAAAGCGAGCGCCGTCAAAATCGGAAGCGTGGAAGTCGAATCCGATGCCGGCGCGACTCTTAGCCGCGCTGTCAGTTTTCCGCCGAAAACATTTAATTTCCGGCTCGTCGGCTTTAACGGTCAGCTTTCGACAGTCGCCGTTCCAGTCAACGCCGGACGCTCGTATATGATTTTTGTCGGCGGCGATTTTACAGCCGAAGATTTGGCTGGAGTCGAAACCAGCTCGCCGCTTTTGAGCGTTGTTTCAGCAAGTCTTGCGCCTCAGGATTATGGCTCGGAAGCATCGGTTTTGAGTTTTCAAGTGAATGCCGCTGAAAATACACCCAAAGGCGAATACAGCCTTATCTTGCGCAGAAAAAACGGCGAGATGGTTTACCTGCTCGGAGCGCTGACGGTTGACGACGTGCAAAACGGCTGGCAAAGCAGGTTTATAGGCGAATAAAATTGGCGGCAAATTTATAAGAATCAAACGCGCGACGAAGCGCGTTTTTTTGTGTCTTGTTTCGGTGTTAAAATTTTATCGGAGGCTATTTTGATGAAATATTTTTTCGTTGTTTTTATCTCGATTTTGCTTTCCGCCGCTTGCCAGCAGCGCGAAGTCAAGGTTTCGCCCGATTTGGCAAAGCAGGAATTAAAAATGCGCGGGGTCGAATACTCGGAGAAATCGTTTATCAGTGCCGTGAAAAACGGTGAATTGCGAACGGTTAATGCATTTCTCGCCGCCGGAATGTCGCCCGACGTAAAAAATGCCGACGGCGAAACGCCGCTCACCATAGCTGCGCAAAAAGGTGACGTAAAGGCTGTTAAAGCAGTGCTCGACGCAGGCGCTAACATCAACGGGAAAGATGGCAAAGGCGACACGCCTCTGCTTTATGCGATTCGCAAAGACAAACCGGAAATCGTCAATTTGCTGCTCGAACGCGGCGCAGACGTTAACGCTGCGGGAGCCGAAGGGCGCACGCCTTTGATGTCCGCCTCTAACAAATACCAAATTGATTTGGTACAAAAACTTCTGGAAAAAGGCGCCAACGTTAACGCCGCAGACGCGCAAGGCGGAACAGTTTTGACCGAAGCCGCCATCAATAATCAACCCGATTTAGTCAGAGAATTTTTATCGCGTGGCGCTACGGTTGACCATCAGGAAGCAAACGGCAGCAACGCGCTGATGTACGCTGCCGCGGGCGGCAGGGCAGAAGTTGTCGAATTGCTTTTAAAAGCAGGCGCTCGCCCGGACTTGAAAGACGCCAAAGGTCGCACGGCGCTCGATTGGGCGCGTCAAATTAAACGTGATGACAATGCGCGCGATAATATTGTCAAAATGCTTCAAACCGCAAAATAATACGGGGTCAAGATTGAATTTGAGAAAATCGAATTTGTTAAAAGCAGGCAGAAAACTTCCGAAAATCTCTTAAGATTGTAACTCTCTAAATTTTGACCGCTACATTTTATGTCGAAAACCGATTGGTTCAAATTTGCCGCTTTGCCCGCTTTGCCGCCGGGGAGCGCCGCCGATACGCCTTTGCGCCCGTTTCTGTGGCGGCTGATGCGCGGCGAGGATTTGTCTGCGGCGGAAGCGGCTGATTTTTTGCGCGCTCTGCTCAACCGCGAGCGCTCAAGCGTCGAGCAGATTGCCGCCGCAATGGTCGCGCTCGCGGCAAAAGGTGAAACTTCTGAAGAATTAGCGGGAATGGCGACGGTGATGCGCGAGCGAGCCGCGCCGTTTGAAACTCGCAAGCAAAAATTCATAGACGTTTCCGGCACGGGTTCTAGCCGCGCGAAAACTTTCAACGTTTCGACCGCCGTCGCGTTCGTCGTCGCCGGAGCAGGTCTCTCGGTGGCGAAACAAGTCAATCGCCGGGTAAGCAGCGGTACGGGAAGCGCCGAAGTCCTCGAAGCGCTTGGCGTCCGGCTGCATTTTTCCAAAGATCAGGGCGGCGAGGCGCGTTCACGCGAAAATGCTTATGCCGCTTTCAACGGCGCCGGAATCGGTTTTCTGCCTGCACAGGCTTTTCACCAGCAGATGAATCTTATTGCCACCGTCAAAAGAAAATTGGGGTTGCGAACGACTTTTAATCTGCTCGGCGCACTCGTCAATCCGGCGCGACCGCCGTTTCAAATTGTCGGCGTTTGGCATCCGTCGTTACTCACGCCAGTCGCCGAAGCTTTGGCGGCGCTTGGTGCAAGACGCGCTTGGGTTGTTCATGGTTCGGACGGTCTTGACGAACTAACGATTGAGGGCGAAACACACATCGTCGAGGCGGTTGAGGGCAAAATCAATCGTTTTACAGTCACGCCCGAAGATTTTGGTTTAAGACGCGGAAAAACCGAAGATTTACGCGCCACCACGCCCGAAGCGAGCGCGCAGATTATCCGCGAAATCCTGAACGGGAAACGCCGAGATGAGGCGCGCAATCTGGTCGTTTTAAATGCGGCTGCCGCTTTGCTGGTCGGCGGGGCGGCAAAATCCGAGATGCAGGCGGCACGGCTTGCCGAGCAAAGTCTGGACAGCGATTCGGCGCGCATCAAACTCGAACGAGCTGTAATGACGACAAATAAATAATTCCTTCGCTAAAATTTTATTTCTGCGTACCAAGCGGGCAAAACGCTGGCGATTTTGTGATCGGCGGTTTTCTCGACAATATTGGAATCAAAATTAATTAAGCTTAATTTTCCGGTCGGGCGATAACGCGCGGGAATTTCTGCGCGCAGTTGTTCGGCGAGCTGCGAGATGTTGTGACCAATTTTGAATAAAACAAGGCGCTCGACGCGGGCGTGTTTTAGCAGCCAGGCGGTTTTGCGAATCGAATTGGCACCGCATTCGCCCCAGAATAAAAAATCGCCGTTTGCGTTTTGCGCCACCAAATCGGGTTTGTAACGCAGCCCGACTTTTTTTTCGATTTCCAAATCGGGAAACTCGCCGACAAACATCGCAAAACCGAGCGCCTTCATTAAAACGTGCTCGTAGCTTTCGCCCAATCGCTGCCAGAGACGGACGCGCCGACCGGCAAGCTCAAAATCGTGCAGCATAACGTAAATCCTAGCACAATCCGTTTTCCTCGAATTCGGTTGCGCTCAATGCTCAAACTGCTTTATTATCTGAACAGCTGGCTTTTCCTCATGCCGCACCCGCAGTCGCATCTTTTACAAAATCGCAGAAATTATCCGAATGTCATCAAACTCAAATCTCGAAACGAACGGAAAACTGTCCGAATTTCCGCTGGCGGAATTGCTGACCGAAGCCGCACATTTTCAATTAAGCGGTTCGTTTCGACTCTCGCACGAGGCACATAAAATTGCAGTTTATCTCGAAAAAGGAGCGGCGGTTTACGCCGCGTCAAACCTGCGTCAGCATCGTTTGTCAGAAATCGCCGTTGGCTCCGGTATTTTATCAGCCGACGAATTGAGCGAATTTCGTCCGGCGAGTAACGATTTCGAATTCGGAGAAAAATTGATTGCCGCGGAAAGATTGATGCCCGCCGGTTTGCGCGAACTGCAGGAGAGACAAACAGTTGAAATTCTTCGGTTTGCGCTTTCGTGGTTTACGGGCGAATGGGTTTTCACGCCGCTTGTTCGAGTGCGCGAAAGTTTGCGATGTCAGCCCAATTTGGCGCCTCTGCTCACGGAAGCGGCTCGGCTTGCGCCGAATGATTTGGTTTTCCGAAAATTTCGCTTCAATACTGAATCTTTCGGCTTGCAATCGGTATTTCCAGCCAGTGTTGATTTGTACCCGCAGGAAGCGTTTTTGCTGTCTCGTTTTGACCGGATTTTAAATTATGAAGAGCTGCAAACCGTTTCCGGTTTGCCCGATACGTTTCTGCCGCGCTCGATTTACGTTCTCTGGCTAGGCGGTTTTTTGCATCGCTATAATTGGGCGGGCGCATTTTCCGAAGAAAAACTGGCTCTAATTCAAGCCGCAAAAATCGAGCGAGTAGCGCCCGTCATCCCTGAATCAGCCCCGCCTGCGAATGAAGAAAAAGAAGCCGCGCGCACCGTTGTGGAAATGAAAAAAACCGAGCCGGTTCAAACTCCGCCGGAAAACACCGAGGAAAAAGAAAAGCGCGAATTGGAAGAATATTTGAGACGCACGGCAAAGGCGCAAAATCATTATCAGGTTTTGGGCGTTGACCAGAAAGTCGCAGAAAGCGAAATCAAAAAAGTTTATTTTTCGCTCGCCAAACGCTTTCACCCGGACAAGTTTCACAACGCCGAAAATGCTTTGCGCGAACGCTTGCAGGAATCTTTTACCTGCGTTTCGCAGGCATACGAAACATTGAAAGACAAAAAATCTCGCGAGCTTTACGATTTTAAAATCCGCAAATCGGCTCAAGCCGACGCAGCAAAGGCGGCAACGCCCGAAGGCTGTTTTGAAGCCGGCAAAAAAGCGTTTGAAGATGGAAACTATGTCGAAGCGATTCGTCAGCTCGCCCGCGCCATCCAACTTGACTCAAAAGTCGCCGCTTATCACGCGGCTTATGGGCGTTCGTTGACGGCTGTCCCGAAATACCGCTACCAAGCCGAAAGCGAATTTCTCACCGCGCTCAAAATAGAGCCGAACAACACGGAATATCGCCTTTATCTCGCTGAATTTTATCTCGAACAACGCCTCCCGAAACGCGCCGAAGGCGAAGTGCGCCGCGTTCTTGCTTTAGAACCGAATAATCAAAAAGCAAAACGAATTCTCGACAATTTGACGACGCAGCAGTCCAAAGTCTAGAGTCTAATTTCTGGAGTCAAAAAGTTTAAGCGTTAACCGCTTCACGCGAAAAATTTACTATGTCGTTTTTAGAGTTATCGGCGCGAGACGCGAAGTCAGACGAGTCATTGCTTCCTCTCGCTGCCGAGATTGATCGTTTTGAAGGCTACACTAGACCGCACGCCGCGCGAATGGCTGCGCTTGCCGAAGCAGTAGCGCGCCAATTCAATCTCGCGCCGCATGACCGGCAGAGTTTGCGGCAAGCCGCGCTCGTACACGATGTTGGCGAGCTTGTGATGAACCGCGATTATATTCGCCGCAGCACAATGCTCTCGCCCGAAGAACGGCTCGATTTAATGCGTCATCCCGTAATCGGTGAGCAGGAAGCCGCAAGGCGCAGTTTGAGCCGCGCCGTTCAGCTTCTCGTGCGCTGGCATCACGAATGGTGGAACGGCGAAGGCTACCCGGACGGACTCAGGCGCGAACAAATCCCGCTCGGAGCGCGCATTTTACGCGTTGTTGATACTTACACGGCAGTAACCGACAATCGCCCGTACAGCCCGGCGCTGCCCGTAGCGGAAGCGAGAAAATACCTGGCTCAATGGGCTGGTTTGGCTTTCGATCCGCGCGTTTGTCTGGCGTTTTTGTCTCTTCCAAGTGAAATGGAAGAACTCAGATCGAGTGCTGAAAATCCCGAACCGACTTACGATGCGCCAATTATCGAACCACCGCGCCGAACACTTTATCAGGGAATGTAGAAGATAGAAGATAGAAGATAGAAGATTACGTATTTTTCTACTACTTTCTATCTTCTACATTCTACATTCTAAATTTATGAAATCGTCCGATTCCGGTTTGCTGCCGAAGGGCTGGCTGGCTTTTGAATTAAATATTTTGCGACGTTTGCAGTTTGATTCGGTCGCGCTGCCGATTGTCGGCGATCCGGCGCTCGGCGCTTATTTGAAACGTTTCGGCGTTCGCGTTGCGGCGAACGATTTTTTGCAGTCGAATTGGACGCGCGCGACCGCATTTATTCAAAACAACTCGGTGATTTTGACCGAAGAAGCCGTTGCCGTCATTTTGGAAGATGCTTACGTGCCCCGTCATCGTCTCTACAATCCGGCTCTCAGAAATTGGTTTAACGAAACCGACGCTTGGTGGTTTGACAACGTTCGCGAAAATATCGAGCGGCTCGAATCGCCCTTTGCGCGCGCCGTAGCCCTTTCAATCGGAATGGCAGTCGGCGATTACGTTTTATCTTTTGATGAACAGACTTTGGAACTTCGGCAGCCGCTATCGCAGGTTTATCGCCGCGTCTGGAACACTCTGCAGCCGCCGTTTGACAACGGCAAAACCAATTCCTGCTCAAACCGCGATACCAAAGAATTTCTCGCCGAAGTTTATGCCGACGTGATGTTTTTGCGGCTGCCGCGCAGCCACAACACGACAATCCGCGAGAGCATCGGCTGGGCGGCGTGGCGCGAGGAATGGACGCGCGGGACCGATTCGTTCTGGGACAAGCTCGAAACGGCACAAATCAGTCGGCTCGGCACTCACGTTCAAACCAAATTTCAATATCTCCGGCTCGTCGAAGATTTGCTGCAATCCGCCTCGCATCTCAAACAATGGACAATCGCGCACGTCGAAGACGGTTTTATCGCCAATGAAGAATTAGTCGAAACCGTTTCAAAGGTGCGCCGCGTGGACACGGTTTTTACAAAAGACTTTTCCGAATTAACGGGCGCAAAAGCCGTCATTCTGACGGCGTAAATAAAGCAGTCAAAATTTGCAAGCAAAATCATTGAAACTCGTTCGTACAGATAGCGCGGCGCGCGGCTTTTAAGCTACAATTCGCCGCAATGTTCTACGTTTCGGAGATCATCAATGATTTTGCATAAATTATCAGCCTTTTCGCTTGTTTTGTGGCTGCTTTTCCAATCCGCAACCGCGCCCGTCAATAAACCTGCAGACAATAAACCGGACGAGCTTTCGCCGGAACTCAAAACCAAAGCGGTTGAGCTTTTAAACGCCGTGGCGCGCGAATCGCAGCAATTTGCCTTTCCCGAAAACCGCGTCCGCGCTCAAACGCTCGCCGCCGATTTGATGTGGAACGAAGACGAAAAAGCGGCGCGCGCTATGTTTCAAAACGCGCTCGTCGAATTGCAAAATCTGTTTGCCCAGCTTGCTGAGGTCGGTAATGTTGAGGATGAAATGAAATCGTCCGAACAGGCGGAATTGTATAGCAAACGCTACGCGCTTTCTGAATTGCGCCGCGATTACGTCCTGACGATTGCGCCGCACGATCCGCAAATGGCTTTAAGCGCGCTTCAATCTTTAAAATCAGGCGGCAATCAGACAACCGAAGGCTATGATCCGCTCAGCGAGCAGGGCTTGGAATTGCAGCTTGCCGCCGCAATCGCCAAAAAAGATCCGGAAAAGGCTTACAGTCTCGCCAAAAATCAGCTCAAAGACGGCATTTCCTACCAGCTTGTCGAATCGCTCAAAGATTTGTTCAAGAAAGATTCGGAATTAGCCGCCAAACTGAGCCGCGATATTCTCGCTAAAACCAAATCAGTCAAAATCCGTACGCCCTCTGCAAACACTACGAACACAACGGTTATGACAAACGCCAATTCCGTTACGATGTCCGTCGAAACAACGCGCCAGACAGTGACGGAAATTGATTTCTGGCAGGTTTCGTCGTTTCTTTCGGCGGTCTCGGAATTAAATCGGCAAGCGGCACGCGACAAAGAGAAAAAGCTTGTTCCGGCGCTGACCGATTCGGAAATGAAAGAGCTTGTCGAGCTTCTCGGCAACGCCTTTCTCGCCGAAAAAACGCCCGCGCCTTATGCACTAACAACGGCGATGAGAGATATTGCCCGTTATTCGCCGGCGCTCGCCCAGCGAATCCGTGCCAAGCTCGGAGCGGAAGCCGTGCGGCAGCTCGAAAATCAAGCCGAATCGAGCTCGTATTACACCGAAAAAGAAGGCAAAAATGCCGATGAATTATTAGCCGAAGCCGAAAAATCGAGCGCCGAAATGCGCGATTCACGTCTCGCCGACGCTGTTTGGAAAGCTATCGAAGAACAGGACCCGGAAAAAGCTCAAACGATTGCTTCGAAAATCAAAGATCGCAAATCTTACAGCTACATCTTTGAGCAGGTCGAAACCGCTCTGCCGCTCGCCAAAGCGCGGAAAGGCGATTTGCAGGAAGTCAGAAAAATTCTCGCCACTTTAAGCACAAACGCCGAGCGCGTCAGCACGATTACCGAATTAGCCACAACGCTTGCCGCCAAAAATGAAAATGAAACGGCGAAAAAGGTGCTCGAAGAAGCGCTCCAGCTTCTTCCCGGAAGATTGAAAAATCAAGAATCGCTGACCTCAAGCCTTCAAGTCGCTTATGCCTATTCGCTTGCCGATCCCGAACAGGCGTTCGCGATGATTGAAAACAACATCGCGCAGATGAACGAAATCATTAATGCGGGCGTGACGCTCGATGAATTTTACGATTACGGTTCGGTTGAAAACGGAGAGCTGCTGTTTTCGGCGATGAATCGTCAAGGCTTGATGCACGTTCAGCGCGCGACAGATTTGATGAAAAATCTGGCAAAAGCCGATTTTGCGCGCGCCGCAAATCTGGCGGAAAAATTCGTGCGACCGGAAATTCGCTTATTCGTTCGCTTGAAATTGGCGCAATCGCTGCTCGACCCGCAAGCCGCCGAACGCGAAAAAACCGAGCGCGAACAAGCTCAGGGCGAATATGAAGGTCATTAGAGAGTGGGTTCAAAAATATTCGTCCGCAGAGAATACAGATAGACTCAGATTTTTTTGATTTAATCATTGTGCATCTGTGTTTGCGGATTTGTTTCTTTATCTTCTAAACGTTTTCAGATAATTGTTTTAACTCGCTTTGAAACCGATTTTGAAGTAAATTGTATGGGAAGACTTTTTCAAGTTTTTCAAGTTTTTCCATTTTTCTCTCAATCCAAATTTATGACACTGCACAAGTTTTTTATAACGGCAGTTTGCATTTTGTCGTTTGTTTTAACCTCTTTGGCGCAGCAAGCAACCGCTCCGAAACCAACGCCCGGCGGCGAGCAACTTCCGCCGGAAATCAAAGAAAAAGCGGTCAACTTTTTGCGAAGAACGGCGAAAGACGCGGCGTCGCTCAGTTTGCCGGAAAACCGGCTCGCGTTTTTGATTGCGACCGCTGACCTTTTATGGGAACACGATGAAACGGCTGCCCGCGAAACGTTTAAAGTCGCCGAATCCGACGTGCGGCAGATGATCGTCGCGCAATTGCAAAAGGCGGCGCTCGCCGCCGCAGCATCCGATGATTTGGAATTGGGTTTTCTCAATGCCTTTGAAACCGGAGACGGCAGCGCGATGGATGTGCAAAGCATCATCAATCTGCGAGAACAGCTTGTGCTGGCAATCGGCAAACACGACGGCGAAGCGGCTTATCGTTTTTTGCTGGAAACCCGCCAGCCAGCGCCCGCCGTAATTGATAAAGACGGAAAACCGAAATCGAATTCTTACGGGCGCGGAATGCAGCTTCCGACCGCCGACGATTATCGTGAAAGCTCGCTCGAAACACGTCTGGCGCGAGTCGTAGCACAAAACGATCCGCAAAAGGCTCTCGAAATCGGCTTAAAGCGTCTCAGCGTCGGGCTTTCCGAAGATTTGTCATCGTTTGCCGTCCGGCTTTATTTCAAAGATAAAACGCGTGGCGCTCAATTGGCGAAGGAAATCGCAAGAAAAGCAGAATCGGCAAATCTAGCTTCCGACTTTTCGGCTCGACGTATCGCCATCAGTCTGCTTAAAAACGGCGCAAACTCGATTGAGCGTGGCGCAAAAGACAAAGAAATTGGGAAAACGCCGTTTCTATCCGACGCAGAATTGCGTAATTTGGCAAATTCGCTCGGTCGCACGCAACTTGCAATGGCACAGGGACAAGTAGACAGGACAAATTTCGATTGGTCGGAAATCCGCGAGATTTTACCGCTGCTCGAAAAGTATTCAGCTTCTAGTGCCGCGCAGCTCGAAGCCAAGTTAACGGAACTCAAATCCGTCGAGATAAAAGAATCAAGTGAAGCAACCGACGACGAATTTAAAACCTATCTCGAACATCGGAAAAAGGAAGAAAAAGCTCTTGAAGATTTGCAAAAGTCTGTCGAATCCGCCAAAGGCGAATTTTCCCTGCAAGGAGCGCGGACGGCTCTCAGTCTGATTAAAAACCGCACGGCAAAACTGGCTGCAATGTCGCAGATTGTGATTACCTTTGCCGACAACGGGAAAATCGAAGAAGCCAGAGAGTTGATTGCGGATGCAAGAAAAACTCTCGTTCCACAGCCGCGATTTTGGGCGCATTATGTCGAACATCTCGTCGTGGCTCGTGCGCTCGCTTCGGTTGAACCGAAACAATCGCTCGAAATGCTCGAAAATCTGATTTATCAAATTGACGATATGCTTACTGGCGTCAGCAAAATTGCCGAATTTATCGCGGGCGAAACCGCCGTCAAACATAACGAACTTCGTTTGAGCGGAATTCCCGGAATGATCGGCGGCAGCATTTTCTCGCAAATCGGACGCGGCGGAGGCGCAAGAGATTTTACGACGGGCTTTGAAAAAGACATACTAAAGCTTGCCAAAGCAGATTTCGACCGCACGGCGGCACTTGCAGACAAATTTACACGCCCGGAAATCCGCTTGATGGCGCGAATGATTTTGATTAACAGCTTTCTGCCGCAGAAGGATGCTGAAAACTCAATGCCGGAAACGATTGAAGCCGAAGATGGTTTGCCTCCGGGACAGATGACCGTTATCGCATCACCGAAACCTTCTTTTTAAATCCGCAAAATATTTTTTGCTAAAAACATTGGGGCGAGGTCAATCCTCGCCCGTTTTGTTTAAAATAATCCGAGCAGAGATTTACTCTCAAAATGATGAAAAAAAGATTCTGGTTTCTATTGCCGGTATTGCTTGCCGCTTTCATTCTCGTTTGGGTTTACTGGCAATATCCAACTCGAGTTGAAATGGCTGGTTATGTTCCGGCTGACGTGCTGGTTTATTTTGAAGGCGATGATTTGCCCGGAATTTTTCAGGATTTTACTGCGACCGACGCGTGGCGCGAATTAGCGCCGCAATTCGGCGTCCGTAAAGATTTCGGGAGTTTCGGCGGGCTCAGTCGTTTTTTGGCAAACGCCAATTTAGGCTCGACCGAAACACTCGTTTTCGGTCGGTCGCAAGTCGCCGTCGCGCTGATGAACGTAGAAGCCGCTGGAGCGGAAGATGCTCTTAAAATCAAACCGCGTTACGCTGTAATCATTGAAACTAAAACCACACAATCGAGAGCCGGACATTTTGTCGAAAAACAGATCGGTGCTTTCGCTCGCAGCCAATTTAACGAAGCGAGCCTCGAAAAACTGGAAAGAGAGGGTTTGAATTGGACGATTTTTCGCTCGGTCAGAGACGAACGCAGGATTTTCGCCGCCGTTGATGGCGGCACAATTATTTTCGGGAATGACGAAACGGCAATCAAATCGTGTTTTGAAGCGAAAAATCAATTGCGTCCGAGCTTGGCGCAGTCGCCGCACCTTGCCGAAATGCGTGCTGAAACGGAAGCGGGCAAAGCTCTGGTATTCGGTTTTGTGACAAACGAAGGCGTCAGAAAACTCTCACAGATCGGCGCGGTTCTTTTCGCCGTTCAAATCGCGGAAGAGCCTGCGGCGATGAGCTTAATCGCCCAATCGCTGCCGCCGATGATTGAAAAAACCGTCGCTGGAATCGGCTGGACGGCGCGCGCGGCAAACGGAAAAATCGAAGACCGCTATTTTTTTAACTTGCTGCCGGATTTTTCCGCCCGTCTCAAAGAGCCGCTAGCGGTTTCAAATCAAACGACAAATGAAGCGGCAAATTTTCTCCCGGCAGAAACAAAATCGGTTACAACTTACAATTTAAAAGACGCTGGTGCGGCTTGGCGCGGAATCGTTTTAGCGTTTTCGGCAAAGCTCGATACGCTTGGCGCAGCGGCATTCGCGCAGGTTGCCGGAAAACTTCTGGAACCATATGGCGTCCGACAGCCGAACGATTTCCTAAGCGCGTCCGGCGGCGAATTGACAACCGCCCGGCTTTCGGAAAAAGAAAACGAAACGGTAGCGATTGTGAAAATCGGAGATGCAAATAAAATGCTCGCGACAATTGAGCCAGCCTCGAAAGAAAACAATCGCGCCGCCGCGTTTACAAACGGAATGCTGCTGCTCGGAGAAAACGAAGATGTCGCGAAATGTTTGGCGGCGCGCGAAAACAGCTTGGCTAACACCGATTTTTGGCAGGGATTTGCGAAAACAAAGCTTTCAGCAAATCCGCCTTTGATCCGAACTTTTTCGCGCGATACGGAATCTGCGGCGCAATTCGTCAGGATTTTCGGCGACGAAAAACTAAAACAGAAAACTCCTGATTTATCGAAAAATCAATCGTTAACTATTTCGATTGCCGAAACGAGCCTCCATGACAACGGTTTTGAGCGCCGTACGCTTTCGCCGTTCGGTCTAATCGGCACTTTGACGGTGAATTTTGCCGAGTAAAAGAAAATCAGAGCCGTTCGCGAAGTGACGTTGTAGTTTCAGTTTGTGGTTAGATTTTCCAGCAAGTAATTGCCCGAAACATTTGTCAACGCCATAAAATCACTTTCGATCATTATTTTTATATCAAGCGATTAGCGAGAAATAAGTATTCAAAAACACTTTGTTTCTGAACGTGTAAAAATTTAGAGCATTTTTTTGATTGTTTAATCTTTAAAACTTGAAGTTTTTGCTGCAATAATTGCAAATGGAAACAAACGTTTGAAGATCGAGAAAATACTCTTGATTTTAAATCCGAGGCTAATCGGTGATTAATCTTCAAATAAATACGGCTCGTTTTATTTTTTTATCATTCTGAATGAAACATAGCAAAGTAAATGAAAAAATTTGTTATAAAAACTTTGCACTATGCTGCAAAGACTGCTACATTATTCTTTACCAAAAGACCCGATTTTGAAGCGGAGGTTGTTTATGAGCGGTTATGATCTTGATACATTTTTCCCTTTGAAAGGAACTTGTTTTCATTGCGGACGCGATTTGCGTCACAAAACTCTCGATGCTATTAACGAACGTTTTGCCGCGGGCGAACCAATTTCGTCTCTCGCTTCAGATTTTAATGTGCCGACGCAAGCCATCGAGCTTGTAATCGGACGCAATATGGCGGCTCCGCTTGGGATAGGCTTAGCGCTTAAACCGCAAGCCAAATCCGCTTCGGCATAAATTTATTCGTTATTTCGAATGAAAAAGGCAGCCTCGTAAGGCTGCCTTTTTCATTGTCTAAACAAAAAAATACGCATTCGCTTTTTATTCTGAAGAGAACTTGACGCAAAGGAATTGTTGCTTTTTACCAAATTAATTTTGATTTGTACTGAAATTTTCGCTCATCCAGTTTTGCAATTTTTCGACATCGCTTTTTACGGTGCGCGAAGCGGCGAATAAAACGAGCGTCAAAAGCGCGCTCAAAACCGGAACGACGTACATCGCAGAACGCAGCCCGGCACCCCGAAACGGTTCCAGCGATTGTGCCGTAAATGTCGAAACGCCGGCAGCGATTGCCGCTTGCTGCGTGAAATAATCGCTGATCAAACCGATGATGTACGGTCCGAACGATGCGCCGAGCAGATACATCGCCAGAAAATAAACTGCCATTGCCGTCCCTCGCAAAGAAGGTTCGGTCACGTTCTGGATCGTCGAATAAACAATCGAATAATAAAAATACATCAACGCGCAGCTCGTTCCCATTAAAATCAAAAACGGCGCGACGTTTCCGCTCGAAACGGTGAGCGAGAAAAAGAAAAACGGAATCGAAAGCAAAATTGCGAAAGCCGAAACGAGTAGCGCGCCGTCGGTTCTGCGTTTTTTCGCCGCGTCGCCGACTGCGCCACCCAGGAGCAAACCGGGCGCTCCAAGCAATCCGTAAACTATCATCGAAACAAAATTCGCGTTTTGAATATCAAGCCCGTGATGCCTCATCAGATACGGTGTCAGAAACGCGCTGAGCGCGTACATATTAAAATTGTGCAGCGCGCCTGACAAAATCAGCCAACGCATTGTCGGCGATGCCAAAATCAATTTATAAGGCGAACCGGCGCGTTTCTCAGTTCCGACCGTCACTGCTTCGACCGCGCCGCGTTTCGGTTCGCGGATAAAAGGCGCGAGTGCAACGCACACCAAACCGGGCAAACCAGCCACTAAAAACGCCATTCTCCAACCGTAATTTCGCGCCACCGCACCACTGACCGCAAAGCTCAAGGCGACACCGACGGGAAGCCCGAGCATAAAAATGGAATTAGCTTTGGCGCGTGAAGAAGCGGGAAAATAATCTGCAATCAGCGAAGTGGCGGCGGGCGCGCACGATGCTTCGCCGACTCCAACGCCAAGCCGTAATGCAAAAATCTGCCAGAAACTTTGCGCCAAACCGGAAGCAGCCGTGAACAGGCTCCAGAAAAACACGCCAACGGTCAAAATCCACTTTCGACCATAAAGATCGACGATCCTGCCAAGGGGCAGACCGACAAAAGCGTAAAGCAGAGTAAAAGCAGTATTTAAAGCGCCAAGCGCGGAGTCGTTCAAACCGAATTCGCGCCGAATCGGTTCTCCGACCGCGCCAATGATCTGGCGGTCGAAAAAATTCACCGCGTTGATCAAAAACAAAACCCCAAGCGCGTACCAACCCGCCTGTTTTTGATTCATAAGAAAATTAAATTAAGACTTAGAGATTACCTTTAATTTTACAAATTAAAGCATTAATTATCTCTTATTGCATTTTGAAAGGCGACATATAAAACAATCGCAGTGACGCCAGCTATCGCGCCGGTGATAATTCCGATGCGCGCGCCGCCAGCCAAACCGCCACTTTCAACTTTTGAAACGTCGCTGTAAGCGATAACTATCGGCTGTTTTGTTTTGGAATTGGTAAGAGTAAATGAATTATCGCCGATTTGGCTGATATAGCCTTTTATTTTCGTGCCGTTCAGCATTTTAACGCGGACGCGCTTTTTCTCGTTCGTGCCGCGCTTGATAACCTCGGTTTTAACACTTTCGGTGTTGTTTTCCCTCTGCGTTTGAGCAAAAACGAATGAGCCATTGACTCCGACAGCCAACATAACGGCAAACATTAATGACAAGTATCTGCTAAGCATAAATTCTCCTTTTTTGTTTTTTCGGCTATATGTTCTTGTCGAAAACCTGTCGGAAAATAATCCGAAATCTCGGTCGTCAATTGCTCGCGCTTTCTTTCCTCGATTCCGTGCAGCATTGAAAGTATGTTTCAATCAATTGCCTAAGACGACGCCGCATAAATGCAATTCGTAATTAAACAGCAGTCATTCCGCCATCCACGACGATTGTTTGTCCGGTGATGTAACCGGCTGCGTCGGAAGCGAGAAAAACAACGACGCCTTTTAATTCGCCTTCGGTCCCGACGCGCGGAATCGGATTGAATTTTACAATTGCCGGTTCGACCATCTCAATTACCGCATCCGCCAACCGAGAATGAAAAAAACCAGGCGCAATTGCATTGACGCGAATTCCCTGTCTGCCCCATGAAGCCGCCATTTCGCGCGTCATTCCGATTAAACCAGCTTTGCTCGCCACATAGCCAACGTAATACGGACCATTCGTTGAAGATTTTAAGCCGGTCACGGACGAAACGTTAATAATCGAGCCTCGCCCGCGTTCCAGCATTTTTTTGCCTGCGGCTTGTGCGAACAAAAAACACGCCGTCAGATTTACGTCCAAAACCTTTTGCCATTTGTCGAGCGGCATTTCTTCAGGTCGCGCGCCCCATGAAATTCCAGCATTATTGACGAGAACATCAATTTGCCCGAAAACTTTGATTGTTTGATTAACAACGGCTTGTACTTGTTCCGGTTTAGAAACATCGCACAACATTCCTTCAACGGAAAAACCGCGAGCGCGAAATTCTTCAACCGTCGGGTCAAGCCATTCAGCGCGACGCGCGCAAAGCATCAAATTCGCTCCGGCTTCCGCCAGCCCTTCCGCCATTTCTTTACCCAAACCGCGCGAACCGCCCGTCACAATCGCTGACTTGCCGTTTAAATCGAATAAATCTTTAATATGCGCCGCCACTTAATTTCTCCTTTAAATGAAACAAGCCGGCACCAACTTGTTTGTAACAGGATTGATGCCGGCTTGAGATTCAACTAAAACGGTTTTCGGTTAAAAATTAAATCGAATACCGAATTGCAGTTGGCGCGCCGGAGCCGCCGAGGTAAAGCCGAGCGGTTCAATTGGAGAGCGCCCTTCAATTCCGCGCGCGTTGATCGGAATTACGAAACTTGCGTTCTGGCAATTCGGATTGGTCGGGAAATTCTCGACACAAGCCGTACCGACGACGTTGTTAACGCCGTTGTAATTGACCGTGTTAAAGAGATTGAACGCTTCGAACGTCAATTCGAGATAGCGTGATTCCTGAACAAAGAAACGGCGGGCGAGACGCATATCGAAAGTGTATTGCTCGTCGCCTTTGCCCGTGTTTCTAGCGGCGCGCGCCGGTCGGTCGTTGAGCAGGCGTCCGTCGTTGTTTCCAAGTCCGCCGGTGTCGCCACCGATTAGGAGATTAAACGGTCTTCCGCTTCCGGCGATGAAAATCGGCGAAAAGACGAAATCCCGCAAAATCACGTTTTCAAATGGGCTGAACAGAACCGCGCTGAAAACGAGGCGATGACGCTGGTCAAAAGCCGACAGCCCGCGATCTTCGCGGATATTGAACGGATTTTGCGCCAGATAATCGGTGTTGAAATCGGTCACTTCATCAATCGCTTTCGAGTAGGTGTAATTTGCGTTGATGCTGTAATTGTGCGAAAAACGCTTGGTCACCTGAAGTGTTCCGGCGTGATAAAACGAATTTGCGACCGATTGATATTCGGCGTCCAAAGCGCGCGGAAACAAAGAACCTGCGGGCGGCAATGCCTGCAAAGTCGGTTGTCCGGTGAACGGGCTTGTGCCCGTGATCGCATAACGGCGAACGTCGACGGGGCGCGTCAAGTGGATGCCGCGCGTGAACAAATAGCTTAATTCGGCGGCGAAACCTCCACCCAAGTTTTGCTGAATCGCTGCGCTGGCTTGGTATGTTTCCGGGTTAACGTAATTTTCGCCGAGTCGGATTCGAGCTTCAAGCGGTCTGCCCGGCGCCGTGCTTAAACCGAATTGCGTTATATCGGCGGCTGTCGGCTGCCGAACGCCCAAAACGCCTTGGGCGAGCAAAGTTTGGTAGATGGCGATTGAATTCTGGTTGGCGGGCGCGCCCGGCAGAGTTTGTGCCGTCGCCACAACGATATTCAAATTATGCGGTGCTGTTCCCGAGGCAAGCGTGTTGACGACATTCGTGATTTGAGTATCAATCTGTCCGACGAAAATGCCCGCGCCGCCGCGCAGAACAGTGTTTCCGTTGTTGAATAAATCCCACGAAAACCCAATACGCGGCTGAAGATTGTTTTTATCGAGCGGAACCGGGTCTTCTTCGTTTTGCAGGAAATAACGCAAGCCGTAATTTAAAGTGAAATTCGGACGAATTTTCCAGGTGTCCTGCGCGAAAAGCGAATATTTTTGCGTGTTCGTCCCGAAAAACGTGGTCGCGCCAAAGCTTTGCTGATAAACCTGCGGCGCGTTGGCGTTAAAGGCTTGCAAAGAATTGACCGTCGCAGTTGCCAAAGTGCTGCCGAGTAGAGCGGCTTGAGCGGGCGTGATCACTCCGGTTTGCGCCTCAGTTTGGATTTGGGTGGCAATCGCAGTTCGCGCTGCTAAGGGAATAAACGCGGCGAGCGGCAGCGCGCCGAAGCGGAACGAGCCGCCTGTGTAAGTTTCCGAGTTTGTTCCTGTGCGGCTGAATTGAAGAACGCCGCCGAATTTAATTGTATGATTGCCGCGCACCATCGAAACCGTATCGGCAAAATCGAACGCGCGCGTAATGCTGCGCGAAGGCAGGAAAATGTCGCGCCCGAAGTTTCCGAAACCGTCAATGTTGATTTCCGGTCCGGTTAAATCGTTTGCAATGACATTCAAATCATAATAGGAAAACTGAGCGCGAGCTTCATTAACGGTCGTCGGATTGAATGTATGCGTTTCTGAAACCAAAATTCCGGCGCTCGGATTTTTGATGGTTCTTCCGCGCGAAACTGCCGTTAAAGCTCCGGCAGCTTGGTTTTCACCATAAATATTTGCGTAATTGACGCGGACGAAAGCCGTGTCGTTTTCGCTGAAATTATGGTCAATGCGCCCGGTCAGAAGCGTGTTATTTGAGTCGAATGGAAATTGCCCCGAAGTTGAAGCGTACAAATTCGTCGTGCGTGCGGTCGGAACCGTTAAGACGTTACGCAAGCCAGCCGCTATAGGCGCGAAAGGCGCTCTTGCAGAGAGATAATTGAGAAGTGCGTTTGTGTCTGCGGTTGAAGTAGCCGGAGCGATACGAAGTCCGCGACTGATGGCATCAGTGAAATTGATGAACGAAGTTTGTTTCTGGCGCAGGGCTTCCGCCGAGACGAAAAAGAAAGTTTTGTCTTCAGCAATCGGACCGCCGAGCGAGCCGCCGAACTGCTGACGATTAAAGGGCGATTGTCCGTTGGGGTTAAAATCGAAAGCGTTGCGCGCGTCAAACCGTTTGTCGCGGAAAAATCCGAACACGCTGCCGTGAAAATCATTGCTGCCCGTTTTGGAAACGATGTTGACAATCCCGCCGCTTGATCCGCCAAACTCGGCATTGTAAGAGTTGCGATTAACCTGAAATTCCTGCACCGCTTCTTGGCTGACGACATCACGCGCGCCGCCCGAAGGCGTGTCGGCTGTCGAACCGTCAACTGTCACAGAGTTTCCGCGACCGTTGTTGCCGCCAAATGATAACCCCGATTGCGGAGTTTGCGCGACGCGGGCGTCTGTTGTGTCGTTGATGTTGTCGGCATCGGTCACGCCGGGCGTAAGCAGAGCGAAATCGAGGAAATTGCGTCGGTTAATCGGCAAATTTTCGATTTGTCTGGAAGTGATTACGCTCGATTGCTGGGTTCGTTCGGTGTCAACCAGAATTTCTTCGTTTTGTAGAACGTCAACAACGACGCCGACTGTGCCGACCGTCAATTTCACATCCAAAGCCAGTTGCTGCCCGACTAGTAGCTCGACGTTGTTAGTCGTGTTCGGGGCAAATCCGGTGGCATCAACCTTAACGGTGTAAACACCCGGAAGAAGGGACAAAAGAACATAATTGCCATCTTCGTCGGTCGTCCCCGTGCGCGCCGTACCTTTGGCGTTGTCGGTCGCCGTAACGGTCGCACCGGCGACAGCCGCGCCGTTTGGGTCTGTGACTTGACCTCTCAGCTCTGCGGTCGGCGTCGCTTGTGCAAAAGTGGCTGATGTACCGACTGAGAAAGTCAGCAACAATGTCCAAATTAAAAATCGAACAGTTTTCATTTTATATTTCCTTTTCCAATAAATCAGAATTAACGGGAAGGCAAAGCTCTACACAAGATAGTTTGCCGCTTTTAGTTTTTTTTAATTCGTTTTACCAACAAAATTCAATCGGATTGCCGTTCTTTGAATTTTGGCTATTTGAGGTTTTTAATTATTTTTTAATCCGATCGGTAAACAATTTTAATTTTTCGTTCGTATCTATGCGAAATCTGGCGCGGCGTTCAACAAAATCAGAATTTAATTAATTCGTTGGAACACAATCATCTCGATTTTAAGAGCCTTTTTTACTTCAAAATTTACGGGCGATACGAAAGAATGGTTTCACTAAGTTAATCACGCCTCTGCGGCTTGTCAAGTAGTAAAATTGCCGAGTTCTCGGCGAGATTATATTATTAAATCGGCACTCTTGCGAAGAAACGCGAAATAAGCTAAAAATGACAGCCGAATTGGTCTAGCTGCTTTAAAATTCCTCGATTAAATTGGACGCTCTTTAAAGTATGAATGCAGAAAAACCATATACCATCAAAATGGAAGATCATGGCGAATATTTATACGCACTGGTCGGCGGCGAAAAGCTAACACCGGAAATCGCTGGCGAGTATTGGCGAGAAATCGCCGGAGCGTGTTTCGAGCAGGGAAAATCAAAAATAATGATTGAAAAAGATTTTGCTGAAACCGTGACTCCGGCGGAAATGCTTCAGATGGGAACTTATCTTGGAACGATTCTAGCGACGAAAAAAATAGCTTTTATTGACCGGCACGGGAACGAAGACATCAACGAGTTAGGGAAAAAGATAGCCAGAAACCGCAACGTCAAAATGCAGACTTTCCGCGATGTCAAAGAAGCCGAAAGCTGGT
The DNA here is from genome assembly GCA_030863175.1 of Acidobacteriota bacterium. Lineage (GTDB taxonomy): Bacteria > Acidobacteriota > Blastocatellia > Pyrinomonadales > Pyrinomonadaceae > JALZCH01. Next base: position 221,086 of record JALZCH010000105.1, read on the forward strand.
TGCTGGCAAGTTAAGCTTAGTCAAAGTAAAACAATGAGCCTTGTTTAAAACGTTTTTTTATTTTCCCTCTGTGTTTCCGCTGTTTTATTTGCTTATGCCGGCGCCGATTTCAAAAATGCCCGGAACGCTGACAGGCAGTTTTCCCGTAAAAGAAACTTCGCCGAACATTGTTCGAGCAGCTGCCGTTTGCGCAACTTCTTCGATAGCGTAAGTCACGACATAATTTTTGGCTTCGGGAAATTGCCGAATCAAATATGGACTTCCGAAAGCGATTACGGCGACAGGTTTGTTTAATGCCATCATTTGCCGGACAAAATTGGCTTGGTTTTCCGGTAGAGCAACAGTGCCTTTAAGAGCGGCACGTTTGACGAACGGTGTCAGCACGATCTGATCGTAATCGGCAGCCTGTTTGAGCGTTGCTCCGTATTCTTCTTGCACGGTGCGAGGGTCGAGACGGATGATTTTTGCTCGTGGCGCTCGGCGTGCAATTTCCGGTATCAAAGCCGCGCCTTCGACCGCGTCCTCATCAGCGGCAATTACAACAAACAGAGTTTTGTTGGCTTTTTCAGCCGTCAGCGGCAAAATGTTGTCTCCGTTTCTGAGCAGCGTGATTGATTTTTCCGCTGTTTGATGAGCCTCGCGGACGTTTTCCGGTTTTTCGACTATTGCATTGACTTTCGCCAAATCAACAAAACGGTTTTCGATTAATCCCAACCGATATTTCGCGCTTAAAAGCCGCCGAACTGATTCATTGATTCGCTCTTCGGTTAACTGCCCGGTTTTGACGGCGGCTTCGATCGAATCAATCGTTTTGCGCACGTCGTTCGGCAACAAGACCACGTCAGCGCCTGCTTGAACCGCCATTATCACTGATTTTTCGTCTGAATAAGTCTTTGTGATCGCGCCCATCTCCATCGCGTCGGTCGTGATAATTCCGTTAAAGCCCAGTTCTCGTCGCAAAATGTCGGTTGTGATTTTCGGGCTGAGCGTTCCCGGCACTTCGTCGCCTGTGACCTTCGGCATTGCGACGTGAGCGGTCATCACGGTATCAACACCGCTGCTGATGCCCATTTTAAAAGGCACCAGCTCGACCTGATTGATTCTTTGCTTATCAACCGGAACGACCGACAAACCGATATGCGAATCAGTCGCCGTGTCCCCGTGACCGGGAAAATGCTTGAGCGTGGCGAGTGCTCCGCCGTCGCGAACTCCTTTTGCCAGAGCCGAAACGAATTCGCCGACTCTTTCGGGACTCGCGCCAAACGAGCGGATATTGATGACCGGATTGTCCGGATTATTATTGATGTCTGCGACGGGCGCAAACAGCCAATTAACACCGATCGCGCGCATTTCTTCGGCGATGATTTTACCCTGCCGGTAAGCCGCCTGCACGTCTCCGGTCGCCCCAACGCCCATATTCGTTGTAAATGGCGTTCCGGTTCTGAGACGCATTCGAAGACCGCGTTCAAAATCGGCGGAGAAAAGCAGCGGCAATTTGGAAATTCGCTGTAACTCGTTCGTCAAAGCCGCAATCGAATTTGCTTCGCCGTTAAAAACGATGAAACCGCCCAAATGATTTTCTTCGACTTGCCGCCGCAGCTCGATAAAACGAGGGTCGTTCCAATTCTGAAATTCGCCGCTCATCCGCGCCATCACCATTTGCCCGATTTTTTCGCGCAAAGTCAGACTCTTGAGCGTTTTTTCAACCCAATTTTCGGCTTTCCTGTCTGCTTTCTGCGTTTGAGCAAAAAACGGCTGCTGACCGAGCAAACCAAAAATGATGAACAAAACAAGTATTTTTTTCATTGCCTTTTTATTATTCAGACGTAAATCAAGCTCGAATAAGCTACTGATTTTAAAACCTTCTCAAAAACACTCCAAACTTTAAACTATAAATCAGAAATCGAACCATGAAAGCTCCGGAATTTACCGCTTTCAATTTGGAAAGCCCATGTTGATATTGTAAACCGCAAACTGTGATTTATTAAAGTTTTTGATTTTTTGTTTTTGTATCATCCCCCGACTTTTCCGTTGTACGCATAAAAATAAAAAAGCCCTGCGAAAGTGTAAATACTACGCAAGGCTTTTTTGGGCTAAAGGTTAAAACCTTTCAATTTTAATTCAATTTAGCTGCATCGGCTTTTCCGTTGCCGTTTTTGTCGCGCTTCAAACCGCCGATTTGGACGGGTTTTTCGCCTTTCAGATTCTGCTTCTCAAGAACCATCTGGTTGTAGAGCTTACGCATCATCTGCATTTCTTCGGCAGCGGTTTTCGGACCTTCCATATCCGGTTTATTCGGGCGCTCCAAGTCAACTTCGTTCAGCACGAATGCCGCTTGAGCCGCTTCGACCTCGACGTTTTTGCCGCGCGCGAAAATTTCGTGGCGACCGTGTTCCTGATACCATTTCGCGACGGTCGCGTTCTGGTGCATATGTTCAATAATATTGCGCCAGCCGATTCCGGTGTTGTAAGCGCAGAACGAAATTTCGCCTTCCTGCGTTCCGTAAGGAATGATGCACATTTCGGTGCGGCGGAAATCGTAATTGAACAAATCCTGGAACCACATTCCGGCGATAAACAAAAAGTTCCACGGGTCTTTGCGGCGTTTTTCGATGTCTTCCATCGTGCGGTCGGGTCCGACTTTACCGTAATCTTTGCCGGTCAAACCGAAGGATTTATCAAACTTGGCGAAAATGCCTTTCAAAGTCAGGCTATGCGGCGCGCCGTAGGGATTGTAGTTTTTCAACAAAGCCAAGCCCATCAGAATATTGGAAACCCATTTGCCCCGGTTCGTGTCGGTGATGTGTTTCATATCTTCGACAAGTCCCGGAATGTTCAAAAACTGCGGAACGGGCGCCATTTCTTTGGTTTCTTTGTTAATCATTACCGCAGTTCCGACGCCGCAGTTAGGGTGGCAGCCGCAGGAAACTTGTCCCCATTCGGCTTCCGGACCATGAACCATATCGGCAAAATCTGCAAACGCGCCCATCAAGCTGAGCGGGAACCAGTCGCGCGTCGGCTCTGTAATTCCGACCTGACCTTTCACGTCGTAAGCCAGATGCGAAAGAGTGTAGCGCTGCTGCAATCGGCGCTGTTCGGTAATGTGCTCGTCGCGCCCGGTAAACGAAACGGGTTGAAATGACACAAACGCAATTTTCTTAGGATTTTCCAAAGCAAAACGAACGACCGAACCGACTTGATCGTTGTTAATTCCATTAACGAGCGTAGTAACCAGAACAATATCAACGCCTGCTTCGTGCAAATTATTAATCGCGCGAAGTTTTACATCGAAAAGGTTTCCAACCTGGCGATGCGAGTTGGCATCGTTTCCGATACCGTCAAATTGCAGATAAACGAAACGCAAACCGGCTTCGGCGGCTTCGCGGCAAAATTCCTTCGATTTGGCGAATTCGATTCCGTTGGTTGCCGCCTGCACCGAGTTATAACCGACTTTGCGGGCGTAACGAATCCCTTCTATGAAATAAGGAGAAATCGTCGGCTCACCGCCTGAGAATTGAACCGACATTTGACGACGCGGTTTGATCGAAATCGCGTTATCGAGAATTTCTTTGATGTCTTCCATCGAAAGCTCGTGAACGAAACCAACTTGGTTGGCGTCCATAAAACACGGGTCGCACATCATATTGCAGCGATTGGTCAAATCAACCGTCAAAACCGCTCCGCGTCCGTATTTAATGGTCGAAGAGCCGTGATTGTGAAGCTTTTCGTCGTTGTGGGCAGCAATGTCGCGTCCGGGGAAATTGGCTTCGATGTGTTTCAAAAATTTCGAATCAATCGCCATCAGGTCTTCAAAGTGACCATGAATCGGGCAATCTTTAATCATCCATATTTGCCCGTCGCGCTCGATAATTTGCGCTTTGATTTCGCCGACTTTCTCGTTGAGCAAAATTGACACATCTTTTTTGCCGTTCAAAATATCTTCGCGCGCTTCGATTACGCAATTCGGGCATAAACTATCAGTCGTGCGCGGAAAGCCGAGCGTCGGCTTTGATTTTTGCCACGATTTAAGAAGCGGCTTATCCGACCATTTTGGCGTGAAAGATGGATTCGGTTTGTATTTATTAACTGATTTAATGGCATTAAAAAGACTGCCGGCAACAACCGTCAATCCTTTTTCAAAATGCTTAATTGGTCTCATTTATTTTTCTCCCAACAGTTCAAATTCACTAAATTACACAAAAGGCGAAGTTATTCGGTTCAAACGGGCTTTTCACCGAACTCCGACGCTCAAGCAGTCAATTTCAGCAAATGACCACCGTATTAATTATTTTCAAAATTAAGGCTGAACATTTCGACGGCGTGACTGCTTAAAATATTCGAAGTTTGAATAGCAATAGCCGTGCCTTCGGAGGCAAAAAAGATAAACTCTTAATTTAGAGTATTTATAATCTCAAAAGAAAAACCTAATATTCAAACAAAGCATTTTACGACACAAATCAATAAAACATCAACAGAACTAGCCGCATTTTGACACACCCTCCCTAAAAATGGTGCTAATATTTTTCCACATTCCGGCTAGGAGCCAAATCTTACAAATACTAAGCTTTTATTCGTAGTTATAAAAGTGAGTTCAATCGGCGGATTTTCGTTCGCCTATCGTTCACCCTCGACTAGTGCTTAAACACTTCAAGAAATGCTACTTCAAGTAAATATTAAAGTTAGCATCCGAAATCGTTACAAAAAAAAGGCTTTACAAGTGCAAAAACTCTGTGTTAGATTCACAAACGCTTCGTACTTTTAAGCAGTTCAACAAGCAACGCGCAAACTTTTAAGCATTATTTAGGCGAACAAGAGGTGCACTAACCAATTATGGCAATTCGCTTCGGAACATCGGGTTGGAGGGCAATCATCGCGGATGAATTTACATTTGATAATGTTCGCCGCGCCGTCAAAGCCATTGCTCACCATATAAAAGAACAACAGAATGCGCCGAACGCGAAAATAATTGTAGGCTTCGACACCAGATTTATGGGCGAACAGTTTGCCGCCCTGAGCGCCGAAGTCCTTAAAAACAGTGGTTTTCAAGTTCTGCTGTGCGACTCACCAACTCCAACGCCGGTTATTTCGCACGCAATCCGTCATGAAAAAGCCGTCGGCGGAATAAATTTCACGGCTTCGCATAATCCGCCGCAATATCAAGGAATTAAATTTTCAACGTCAGATGGCGCTCCGGCTTTGCCAAACGTGACGCGCAGAATTGAAGAACTAGTAACGACCGCGAATCTGTCGGAAGCCGTATCAGAAACGATCGGAACGATCGAAAATTACAGCCCGCGCGAAACATATTTTGAAGATCTTCGTGTCAAAATCAGATTCGATCTGATTCGCCAAGCAGGAAAATCCTACGTTTACGACCCGCTTTGGGGAACGGGACGGGGATATTTGAACGAAATTCTTCGTCAGGAAGGTTTGGAAGTTACGACAATTCACGATTGGCGCGATGTCACTTTCGGCGGACGCGCGCCGGAGCCTTCGGCAGATAACGTTTCCGAGCTACGGCAAGCCGTCGCGGAAACAGGCTCAATTCTCGGTTTGGCTACTGACGGCGATGGAGACCGTTTTGGAGTTCTTGACGCCGACGGCACTTTTATAACGCCCAATGAATTGATTGCGATTCTGACCGATTATCTATCGGAATCGCGCGGTTGGATGACGGGCGTTGCGCGTTCGGTGGCAACTTCTCATCTGGTTGATCGAGTTGCTCAAAATCGCGGTTTAAAGCTTTATGAAACGCCGGTTGGTTTCAAATACATCGGAGAGCTGATTATTAACGATCAAATTATTTTGGGAGGCGAGGAATCCGCCGGGCTTTCGATCAAAGGTCATTATCCCGAAAAAGACGGAATTTTAGCCTGCCTGCTCGCCGCCGAAGCTGTTGCCGCGCGGGGCGCAAGCTTGACAGAACAATTAAATGACATTTATTCGCGCGTCGGCAAACTCGAATCCGGTCGCATCGGCGTTCGCTTGACGCCTGAAATTGCGGCGTCATTGACGGAAAAACTCTCACAAGAACCGGCGATGATCGGCAATCGCCAAGTCGCAGGAATCAATCGCGCTGACGGTGTGAAATTTATTTTTGCCGACGGCTCGTGGCTTTTGATGCGTCCCTCGGGAACAGAACCTCTCGTGCGCATTTATGCCGAAACTGAAAACAATTCCGATTTGGAGGTGCTTCTTGAAGAAGGTCGACAATACATACTCGCTCAATAATCGTCTCGCAGCTCAGCGTCCCTCGCCATTCGCCGCAAGTGCGGCAAACATAGCGCGTCCGGTCGTCGGCACGTCTCCGCAACGCAAAACGCCCGTCTATCTGCCGGGACGTGCCGAAGCGCGCGAAAAAATCGCACGACGCGCCGCCGCGCGGAAAAATAAATTTATCCCAAATTGGATAATTTTCGTTTTTGTAGTTGCAATTACCTTTGCACTGTGTGTTATATTGAATGTCAAAACCCGGTCAGAGATGCAAACTGAGTTGCAGCAACAGCAGCTTTTGCATTCCGAAATTGAACAATTACAAAATCTTAATTCCGCTATTGCCGACGAAGTTCGTCGTTTGCAAAGCGACCCGACGACCATTGAGCGCGAAGCGCGCAAACGTTTGAAAATGGCTCGTCCTGATGAAAAAGTTCTAGTTCTCGCTCAGTAAACAATGCGGAGAGTTTAGCAGGCGAGATCTTGATAGCAGCCTACCATTAAACATCTACAGTACGCCCCGCTCCGCGTACCTTCCCTGCTTTCCTTCCAATTTTTTGCGGCTCAAGCCTGAAAGGGTTTGAGCCGCTCCACATTTATAAGGCAAAAGTCAAAAGTAAAAAGGCAAAATAAGATACTTGTTTTTTGTTTTGCCTTTTTACTTTTGACTTTTTACTTTAATCAAATGAGGATTTTGCAAATTTGTTCGGCGAAAACGATTGGCGGCGGCGAGCGTCACGTTGCCGATTTGTCGAATCTGCTCTCATCACTTGGTTTCGAAGTTTTTGTAGCTTTAACGCATAACTCGCCGCTCCGAAATCTGCTTTTGCTGCCGCCTGAAAATTTCATAGTTACTCGATTAAGAAATGCGATTGATATTTTTAGCGCGCAGAAACTGGCAAAGTTTGTGAGCGAAAAGAAAATTGAAATCATTCATGCTCACACGGGGCGCGATTATCTGCCCGCAGCAATTTGTTCCGCATTGTCCGGAAAACCTTTTGTTTTAACACGTCATGTTTTGTTTCCAATGAAACGAATGAATAGTTTTTTTCTGCGCCGGACGAGCGGCGTTATTGCCGTTTCAAACGCTGTTTCGCGATCGCTTTTAGAACAAAAGATTTTTCCGGCTGACAAAATCAAAATCGTTCATAACGGAATTGACACTAAGCGATTTGTACCCGCCGCACAGAAAGTTGCTTCGAAAACTTTCCGCATCGGAACAATCGGCGAACTTTCAGCCATAAAAGGACACGAAATCTTCATTACGGCAGCGGCAAAAGTGCTGCGGCATAACCCGAAAGTCGAATTTGAAATTGTCGGCGAAGATAAAACTCCGGAAAAGAAAACACAAACCGAACTGGAAAAAATCATCAAAAAATTCAATTTAGAAGACTCGGTCAAACTTCACGGCTGGATTGATGATGTCGTCCCATTTTTGCATTCCCTGGACGCTTTCGTTTCGGCATCACGTTTTGACGCTTTTGGTTTGGCAATCTGCGAGGCGATGGCTTGTTCGATTCCAGTTATAGCATCCGATACGGAAGCAGCACGTGAAATAATTGAACACGGTGAAACCGGTCTCCTGTTTTCAGTCAACAAAGCTGACGTCTTGGCAGATAAAATTCTGGATTTGATTAAAAATCCGGCGCACGGCGCGCGTTTGGGGATTGCCGCGCGCGCGCGAATTGAATCCGAATTTTCACTCGAAAAAATGGCTGCCCGAACGGTTGAATTTTACAAAGAGGCTTTGGGCGGCTCTTGAACAGATTTTCAGGAAAATTCAAGCGCATTCACGAACCGCCGATTTTTTGTTAATCTGTTGATATATTCATTTTGAAAACATACGTTTAAGAAAATTTTTATGGCTCAAGCGGAAAAGAAAATCGCAACGGAAATCAACGCGGAAGTTGAGCGTTGGGAAAACGAAACTTTAAATCCGGTTTTAAACAAAATCCCCGAACGAAAAAAGAAATTTGAAGGTGTTTCCTTAGAACCCGTTGATCGGCTCTACACGCCCGCCAATACGGAAAATGTTGATTTTAAAACCGACATCGCATTTCCCGGCGAATTTCCCTACAAACGCGGAATCCACCCGACGGGTTATCGCGGGCGTTTGTGGACGATGCGGCAGTTTGCCGGCTTCAGCTCGCCGGAAGAAACCAACCAGCGTTTCAAATATTTAATGTCGCAAGGTCAGACCGGCTTGTCGGTCGCTTACGATTTGCCCGCGCTGATGGGCTTGGACGCAGATTCGCCGCTTTCGGAAGGCGAAGTCGGCAAATGCGGAGTTGCAGTTTCTTCGCTCGCCGATTTTGAAGTTCTTTTTGACGGCATTCCGCTTGAAGAAGTAACCGTTTCGCAGACGATCAACGCTCCGGCTTCGATTTTTCTGGCGATGTATTTGGTCGTCGCCGAAAAACAGGGCGCGGATTTTCGCAAAATTTCCGGCACCCTGCAAAACGATATTTTAAAAGAATACATCGCGCAAAAAGAATGGATTTACCCGATTAAACCGGCGATGAAATTGGTGATTGACACCTTCGAATTCTGCACCAAACACGTTCCGAAATACAATCCGATTTCCGTTTCCGGTTATCACATTCGCGAAGCCGGTGCGACAGCTTTGCAGGAACTCGCGTTCACACTGCGCGACGGCGTCGAATACGTTCAATACGGCGTCGAACGCGGTTTGGATGTTGACGAATTCGTCCCGCGCATTTCGTTTTTCTTTAACGCGCACAACGACTTTTTCGAGGAAATCGCCAAGTACCGCGCCGCCCGTGTCGTCTGGGCAAAAACGATGCGCGACCGTTTCGGCGCGCGCAATCCGCGCACGATGCAACTTCGTTTCCATACGCAAACCGCTGGAGTTTCCTTAACAGTCCAGCAGCCGTTAAACAATATCGCTCGCGTGGCGATTCAGGCTTTGGCTGCGGTTTTGGGCGGAACTCAATCGCTGCACACCGACGCTTATGACGAAGCCCTGGCTTTGCCAACAGATCAGGCTGCTTTGATTGCCTTGCGAACGCAGCAAATCATCGCCGAGGAAACGGGCGTTGTAAATACGGTTGATCCGCTTGGGGGAAGCTGGTATCTCGAATCATTGACCAAGAAAATGGAAGAAGGCTGTTTCGATTATTTCGACAAAATTGACGGTTTTGGCGGAATGGTCGAAGCCATCGAAGCCGGTTTTCCGCAGCGCGAAATTCAGGAATCGGCGTATCAATATCAAAAAGCGGTCGAACGCAGCGAGCAAACGATTGTCGGCGTCAACAAATATGCGATGGCGGAGGAATTATCGAAAGTTGACCTTTTAGTGATTGACGAAAAAGTCCGCGATCATCAGCTCAAACGCCTGCAAATTACCAAAGATCGCCGCGATAAAGGTGCGGTTTCGAATGCTCTAGAAAAAGTGCGGCAAGCGGCGAAAAATAACGAAAACACAATGCCTGCGACAATCGAAGCCGTTCGTGCATACGCAACAGTGGAAGAAATTTCCGCCGCTTTACGGGATGTTTACGGCGTTTACGAAGAACCTGCGTTTTAAGAAGTAAAACTAGGTTTTAAACTTACCCCGATGAAATTTGTGAAAACTCCTTTATTGGGTTTCATAATAATTGTACTTTTTGTCATTGGGACTGCGCTTTTTATTCAGCGTTATCATTGGGCGGACGTTCACGTTTATCACACCGCGGCGCATTCTCTGTTTAATCGAGGGCGTATTGATTTGTATGCAGCCGATTTCGCGGACGACGCGATAATGGATTACAGATATACGCCTTTTTTTCTGTTTCTAGTTTTTCCGTTCAGTCTTTTGCCTTATGAAGAGGCAGAATTCCTCTGGCTCTGGATTAATATCGTCGCATTTGTTCCTGCAACTATTGCAATTAAGCGCGGTTTTGAAATAACTAAGGAAAATCCACAGCGGCTGAATCTTATTTTATTTCTCTCTTTTCTATTTTGCGCCAAATTCTTTTTTCCACTTGTCAAAAACCTAAACGTCCATTTTCTGATTTTGTGTATGGTGTTTGGCGCGTTTTATTTGCTTCTCAAACAAAGGAAATTAATCGCCGCATCGTTGATGGCTCTCGCGATCAGCATCAAGATTGTTCCGGTTTTGACTTTGCCTTATTTTGCGCTCAAAAAACAGTGGTTGTTTTTATCCGCAACCGTCGTTTTAACGGTTGTTTTTAATCTGCTTCCGGCGTTCTATTTAGGGGCGGATTTAAATTTTAAGCTGCTCAACGACTGGTACAATCACGTACTCGTTAACACTGAATTTCACGAGCTGAATGGTCCCATTAATCTTTCACTCAAAGGACAGCTTGATCGCTACCTAGTCGGAGTCGATTATTCAAAAAGAACTTTCGATCCTGATTATCAGAACGTGAATGTGGTCTCTCTTTCTAAAAATCTAGTTGATCAAATTTGGAAAATTTCGGCTCTTTTAATCTCCGCGGCAACATTGTTTCTCATTTGGTTTAGCTCAAAACTTAGGAATAAAACCAATTTCTCAAAAACCGAAAAGCCGTCTCAAAAAATATCGAATCAATTCGATTCTTTCACTTATTACGAATTCGGCTTGATGATTTGTTTGAGTTTGCTTATCGCTCCGCGCTCAAACAAATACTATTTTTTAGCTCTCTTTTTTCCGCTGATACCGTTTTTACATACTTTTTTTCGCAATAAGTCAAAAATGAATATTCTGTTTTTTGGCATTATTTTAATATTGGCTTGCCTTTTGCCGCTTGTTCCGGGGCGTTCTTTACAAAGGCTTCTGCTGGTTCTCGGAGTTGATTTTTATATGGCGCTGGTTTTATGGATTGCTCTGGCTTACAATTTATATAAAGAAAGTCTCAAAGTAAGAAGCAACCTTATAGAAGCAACGCAGTGATAAATCCGATTATTAGAGAATCAATTAGATAATATTTTTATGGTAGACAAAAAAATCAGGGTGTTAGTAGCAAAACCGGGACTTGACGGACACGACCGAGGCGCGAAAGTAATCGCGCGGGCGCTCCGTGATGCCGGAATGGAAGTGATTTATACGGGCTTGAGGCAAACGCCGGAAATGATCGCCGCCGCCGCTTTGCAGGAAGACGTTGATGCCGTCGGGATTTCGATTCTGTCGGGCGCGCATAACACGCTTTGTCCGCGAATTGTTGATCTTCTGCGCGAAAATGGAATGGATGACACTCTTGTTCTGGTCGGCGGAATCGTCCCGCAGGAAGACATTGCGCCGCTCAAAGCGAAAGGCGTTTCGGAAGTGTTTTTGCCCGGAACTTCAACTGAAGATATCGTTAAATTCCTGCGCGAAAATGTGAAAGAGCGCGATTAAAATGAAGTTATCAGTCGCCGATTTATTCAAACAATTACCGCAGCCGCCGAGCGAAAAATACCCGGAAGGCGTACCGTTTGTGGCAGCTTTTCGGCACGGCACAATGTCAATCGAGTTGTTTGCTCCTCGCGGCGCGGATTTGCAGACGCCCCATGAACAGGATGAAATTTATGTCGTAGTTTCGGGTAGCGGCGAATTTGTCAGGAACGGCGAGCGGATAAATTTTACGACGGGCGATTTGCTTTTCGTGCCTGCCGGAATGCCTCATCGCTTTGAAAACTTTTCCGCAAATTTTGCAACCTGGGTGATTTTTTACGGCGCAAAAGGCGGCGAAAACAATTTATAAAGCAAAAACGGAGAACTGATGATTTTGTTTTATGAAAACTGATGATTCTCCGATTTTGATTGAAACGCAAAATCAAATTTGCGTTGTTCGCTTTAACCGTTCGGAAGAACGCAACCCGCTTTCGGTAGTTGTTCTCGAAGAACTTGACCGCATTATTTCCTCACTTGATTCAAACACCCAAACTTTAATTTTTACTGGCAGCGGAGACGTTTTCGCTTCTGGCGCCAATCTTCGGGAAATCGCCGCGCTCAAAACCGAGCGGGAAGTGCGCGAATTCGGTTTACGTGGGCAGCGTTTGATGCAGAAAATTGCCGACTTGCCTATTTCAACTATTGCTGCCGTCAACGGTTTTTGCTTCGGCGGCGCATTCGATTTGGCGCTCGCTTGTAGAGTTCGGATAGCCAGCCCAAACGCCATTTTTTCGCATCCGGGCGCAAATCTCGGAATTATTACCGGATGGGGCGGAACTCAGCGTCTGCCGCGCATTATCGGCGAAGCCGCTGCGCTCGAAATGTTTTTAACTGCTAAAAGAATCTCTGCCGATGTAGCTTTGAAAATCGGTTTAATTAGCCGAATCACCCAGAATCCACTCCAAGCCGCACTCAATATTGTGCGATAAAAAAAGCGGCGCGATGTTAAAAAACTCGCGCCGCTAAAAATAATCAATATCTCTCAGGTTTATAATCTAGAAGGTGAATCTAGCTCCAAACTGAGCAGTAAATGGTCTTCCGATTGGCGGACCAAAACCAGGACCATAAAGGGAAGTCGGCTGTAAAAATGTTTGAGCGTTATTCGCAACGCTTAAACCGAGTCTTGCGTTAGAACCGAATGCAAGATTTTCCGTATTGAATAAGTTGAAGAGATCCGCATTCAAACTAAGTCTGAAACGCTCGCCGAATCTGAAAATTTTTGAGATGCGCAAATCCACATTAAAGAACCTGTGGCTGCGTTCCTCAAATTCCGTGCCGTTCCAAACATATCCTGAGCGCAACGAATTTACCGGCGCTTGTTGACAGCCGAGCGGATTTAACGCTTGAAGCTGCGCCAAATTTCCGCGAACGGCGAATGCCGCCGCTGGAGAAACTCCTTCGCATAGTCGGTCAATCGTAGCAAGTCCGTCACCGTCTATATCAAAACCGGTATTAGCCGAAAACGGACGAGGAGAACCGTATTGCAGAATTGGCGATAATTGGAAACCATACGGAAGTCCGATCACTCCGCTCAAGACGATTCTATGTCTCTCATCCATTCTTGTCGGTCCGAATTCGCCCTCGGCAAATTGCTGTTCCGGGGTAATGGCAATTCCGTTACCTGAATAAGATGCTGTCGGCTGACCGCCCCAAGCTCTCGAACTAGCCAAAACATAACTTGCATTAAACAATATGTTCGACTTTCGATATTTGAAAGTCGTCGTCCAACTGTCAAACATCGAACGATTATTGGTCGAAAACATATTGATCTGGCTCAAGCGGTTAAGTCCTAGACCGGCTGCTTGAAATGCTGCATCAAAGCGTCGCGTGTTGACTCCTCGAGGGCAAGTAGCCGCATATGCAGGATTGTTGGTCTGTAACGCGCCGGGGTAAGCCGGATTACATGTTCTTTGAATCGTTGGATTAATATTCAGAAATCTCGGTTCGTGCAATCCGAGCGTATGAACAAAATCGCTTGATATTGTCATAGTGCTCGAAATCTGATGTTGAAATCCTATCGAAAATTTTTGAACATAAGGCTCTGTCGCATCAGGGTCGTTGATACGTCCAACAGCACCCGGAGTCAAAACGCCGAAATTAAAATTGGCGGGGACTTGCGGTAACTGATCCGTACCGTATCTAAAAGCGGCTAACTCCGCTCCCTGTAGATTTATCGCCGTTTGGAATATTTGGGGTTCCGATTGAGTTTGCGAGAAAAGGGTTAGATTCTGAAATAGCTGATCGTAAAAAATACCGTATCCTCCGCGGATAACGGTTTCCCCTCGTCCCCGTGGATCCCAGGCAAAGCCAAGTCTCGGCTGAAACTCCGTCCAACTCGGAGTAGTTCTTCGCAGTTTTTCCTGATCTTGCGTTAACGCTTTGGCTAAAGGATGATTTAGCTGAGAAAGCAAAAGGATCGTTCGATTTTGATCTTGACGGGGAAGGTTGCCGATGTTCGCGTCCCATCGAAGACCGAGATTCAGAGTTAGATTAGGCGTTACTTTCCAATCATCCTGACCGTAAAATGCAAGCTGATCAATTTTTTGTTTGTGCGAGCTAGCGCCGTCGGAATAAGTGAGCGATTGAAGAAGTCCCGGAGTAGCGAATCCTAAGGGAAGCGCTTTAATTGCCGTTGGGGATTGATTGAAGGTGAGTGAATATCCCCGCGTTCCGAAGTAAAAATAGCCGTCAAGTTGCGTGTGAATGTAGTTTACGCCGAACTTCATCGTATGGTTGCCGGAGATGAGATTGAAATCATCACGAAACTGATATTTGCGCTCTAAAGTTGCCTGCGGAGTATTGGCATTTTGACCAATTGAGATTCCGCCGGGAAAATTAAGCGTCAAACCTTCTTTATTCGGCAAAATTTCATTCTTGAAATCTTGAAAATGGAAGATAAAAGTGTTGACGGCGTTCGATGAAACATTGAATGTGTGATTTGCAACAAAGCTATGAAGTCTGTTGATAGTCGAATTTCCACCGGAAAGATCGGTTCTGGCAGGATTCCCGACTTGATCGTTTGGCGAATCGCTTCCCTGGTAGGAGTATCGAAGGAACAAGTTTTGGGCATCGTTTAATCGGTGATCCACCTTTGCCGTAAGTAATGTATCATCGTAGGGTTGGGGAATTTCGGGGACAAATGCATTTCCGGGGATAGCTTGAAGATCTGCAACAACGCTTCCTAAAACTGCTACATTCTGACGTTCACGAAACCGTTCTAAAGCAAAAAAGTAGAATGTCTTATCTTTGATGATTGGTCCACCGATGCTGCCTCCGAACTCTTGGCGCGCGAAATACGGTTTTTTGTAGTTCGGGTTGGGGGCTATATTATAAGCCGGGTGTCCATTTATAGCTTGTTTATCAAAGAAATCAAGCGCACGAAGTTCTTCTCCGCGATAGTTAAAGAAGGCTGAACCGCGTAAGCTGTTGGTTCCGCTCTTCGTGATCACGTTGACCACACCACCGACTGAACGTCCTTGATCAGCCGTCCAACGATGCTGCACAACCTGAAACTCCTGAATGCTTTCGTACGAAAAGTTTTGCAGGAGGCTGCCGACGACGTTGTCTTTGTTATCGCCGCCGTCAACATTAACGTTAACTTGGCGTCCATCACCGCCGCTAAAAGCAATGTTGCCGACGCGCGTTTTCGTCGGGTCGAAATTACCGACCGGACGAGCTTCCGGCGCAACTACAGTTAAGCCGGCGAAGGTGCGATTCAAAAGAGGCAGATTCTCGATCTCTCGCCGCGTGATTGATTGACCGATTTCGGATCTGGTCGTTTCGACTATGTTTGCATCGCTGGTTACCTCAACGGTTTCGGTAACCTGTCCGGGTCTTAATTCAACGTTGACCGTGGGCTGCGCGCCAACGTTTAATTCGAGGTCTCTGACGATTGTTCTGTTAAAACCGGTGGCTTCGACCGTTACGGTATACATACCGGGCTGTAGCTCGGTTACGTTATAAAAACCGGCTTCATCGGTTGTTATGGTTCGGGTGGCATTCGTACCGACATTTGTAACGGTGACGGTTGCGTTCTGGACAACTTTTCCGGTCGCGTCGGTTACGGTGCCGTTGACGCCGGCATTTATGACTTGAGCTTTGACGGCAGTGGTCAAAGACAAAAGTAATGCCAGGCTTACGAAAGTTAGTAATATATTTCTGCCTTTCTTCATTACGGAGTCTCCTTGAGTTTAAGTTTCTAGCCCCTAAGGAATAGGGGAATTGCAGGTGAAACAATCTAGGCAAATAATATTCCGTTTATTTTAGGTTAGGCTAAAGTTAGATTTTAAATAAAGTTAGACTTAAGGCTGTTTTTTTTGTTCTATTTAAAATCCGAATTTGTGGAGATAACAACAAAATTTAAAATGCTGTTGAAGAATTTACTTTTATAAAATTTTAACAATCCCTTTTGCAGTGATTGTTTTTTCTAAGTGTGGTTGGATTGATGTCAACGCCCGATTGCAGTATTTCTTGGTTTCTTTGTTGCTAATCGCTGCTCGAAGAGCTTGAACTGTCGCTTGAAGAGCTGGAGTCGCTTGAACTCCAACCGTAATCGCTCGAACTCGAATCACTCGAAGTACTGCTCCAACCCCAACTGCTTGAAGTTTCGTTGACGGTTTGCCAATTCTCGTTACCGGACGATTCTGCATAAGAGTAGCTCGCTTCGCTTGAAGATTGATAATCGGTTTCAAATGGCGGATCATACGAAATATCAATCAATGAAATTGAATAATGATGTTTTTTCTTAAAATGCTGTGTCGCGTGCGGATGAAATTGATGTCGAACTTTTTTGCGTTTCCTGAATCTCCACCAAATAAAAACAGCGATGGCAATAATGGGGACGAGAATCAAAAACGCGAGAAACAATAAAATAAGTAAGCCAACAACAATTTCCAACATTCATTTTTCCTTTCAAGACTCTTTCGAAAATTTGGCAATTTAGCGCTTTTTCCTTTCTTTATTCAAAATAAAAACAACGAAAGTTAGCACCATAATGAGCGTGGTAAAAGCGAGAAATAAGTAGAGAATAGGCGTTAAATCAAAAACCATAAGAAACTTTTTTAAGTTTTCTTCAAAAATTTAGCAATTCCGCGCTGACAATCTTCGGTCATTCGAGCAATTGTGTTAATGTCAACGCCGGAATGCAAAGCGGTTTCAAACGTCATTCCGTCCATTTGATAAAGCAATCGTTTTGAAAGCATGACCGCTGAACGGCTCACCTTTTCAAAGCCCGAAACATAAGTTTTGACTTGTGATTCAAAATCTTCATCAGCGAAAATCTGATTTACCAGCCCGTATTTTTCACCGCGTTCAGAATCGAACTCCTGACCGAGCGTTATCAATTCAAACGCACGTTTTTCCGAAACATTACGCCGCAAAATAGCCATAACCATCGCCGGAACAAAACCGATTTTAGTTTCGGGATAACCGAATCGCGCCGTTTTTGTCGCCAAAACAATGTCACAAGCTGTTGCCAAACCGCATCCGCCAGCTAAAGCCCTCCCGTGAACTGCTGCAATCACGGGAATTTGGACCTTGCGAATCAAAGCAAACAATTCCATCAAATTTTCCGCATCGGCGAGATTTTCCAGAATCGAGCCTTCGGCAACTCGCTGCAAAACCGACAAATCCGCGCCCGAACAAAAATCAGTTCCCGCGCCCCGAATGACAATTGCCCGCAACGATTCGTTTTTATCGGCTTCGCGTAGAGCGTCTTTGAGCGAATTGACTAAAGCGTCATTAAGCGCATTGCGCTTTTCCGGGCGATTAAGAGTTAAAAAAGCGGTCGAGCCTTCAATTTCAAAAATTAATTCTGACATTTTTAAATACAGTTTCAGCGAATGTGATTTTAACCGAAATTGCGGAAAAACCTAATCAAGCAGTGGTTTCCAATTAGCCAGATCAAAACGATAACCGGGCGCAAGAACGTGGACTTTGACGCCGAAGAGCGAGAGCATATCGTTTTTGTTGAGATGTGCGAGATTCGAATAAGTAATGTCGCCCGCGTCAATGATCGTCACGCTGCCTTCGCCGATTACCCGCAGAACATCGTTCTCAACGACAATCGCCGTGTCTTCGTCAATGCCGATGCCCAAATCACGCGGATATTGCGCGACTGCCGCCAGAAGCCGCCTGAGACGCCCACGCTGCTCAAAATGCTGGTCAATCAACACGCCGTCAATAAAATTCATTCCCGGCGACAGCTCAACCGTGCCGAAATGATAAGCCGATTCGGGCTTTCCGCCCGCAATCATTATATGCGACATCATCGCTGCGCCCGCGCTCGTTCCTGCCACAACGAGACTTTCGTTTTCGTAACGCTCGTGCAGAACGTCGTCCAATTCAGTTCCGCCCAAAATTTGTGTGATTCTGGTCTGACTGCCGCCGGTAAAAAAAACTCCGGTCGCACGCTGGACTAATTTGATGATTTTTCTCTGGTTGGCGTGTTCACGTTCGGTGATGTCAAGAGCTGCGACCTCGGCGACGCCGAGCTTTCGAAAAACTTCGAGATAAGAATCCGCCGTTTCAAGCGGAAAGCCGGAAGCGACTGCCGAAACAAAAATTCGCGCTTCGAGCCCACCAGCCAGACGAACGAATTCGCGCAAAATCGCGCTATCAGCGGTTCGCTTTTCCGCGCCGCCGATGATTACCAAAACGCCTTCTTTTTGCTTTTTTTTCACGGAAGAAATTTAAACTAAAAAACAAAAAAAAGGCGAGTCACGCGACTCGCCTCCACCCCTAGTTTGGTCTTTGGCACTTCTCTTCCCCGTAAAGCCATGACCAGTAGCCCTTCAAGAATGGTAAATCGCTTCACCATCATCCTCAGGAGACATTTACTAATCTAAACTGCCATAAATATCCCCACTGTACGTTCGCGTACAAAAGGGATGAAATTTCTCGGAAATTTCATCCCTTTTGTTTTGTTACATTTTACTTATTATTGTCGGGCATTGGTATTGGCGCGATTAGCGTTTCCGTTGCCGCCCGCTGTATTGCCGTTCGTGCCCAAAACCGAAGCGTTCGGATTAACCTGTAACTGGTTGCTTACGCTCTTCTTGCCTTCGATAGTTTGAGCTACCTGTGCAGCTTTCGCTTTTTGCTGTTGGGTCGCAACGGTGCCTTTTAAGGTAATTACGCCGTCGGCGACATCAACGTTGATTGTCGAATCGCGCAAATCGTCCGCCGCCAGCAAGGCGCCGCGAGTTTTGAGCCAAATCCAGGAATCGTTCGCTCCCTGACCGAGTGAACCGCCGGTGCGGCGCGCTTCAGCTTCGATACTTGAACGATTGGTATTAGCTTCCTCGCGCGTCATATTGTAATTAAAATTGCTGTTGCCCGAAGTGGTTGTGTTAGCATTCGTCGCGCCCGTTGTTCCGGTGTTACCCGTAATAGGGGCTTGATTTGAATTAACAAAACCAGCCGTATTGTTGTCTGTTCCCGCCGCTCTGTTTGAATTGGCATTTGTGCCTGGGGTCGTGCTTGAGCAACCGCTGATTACCAACGCTGCGCCGAGTCCCAGAATCGTTAACTTAATGTTCATTTTCTAACTCCTTTGTTCCTGTTTGAAAATAATGCACAAAATCGCATTTTGAAATTTATTTTTGCAATCCTTGTGCCTATTCGTACAAAGAACGCTCTGCCCGAAACAAACTTGCATTCGTTTATATTTTTTTTTACGCCGCTCTGGTTTCGCCGCCGAGCAAAGTCAAAATCTCACCGGTGACGTAGCTTGAATCAACGGGCGACGCGAAAAATACGAAAGCCGGAGCGATTTCTTCGGGCTGCGCCGGACGCTTGAAAGGCGTATCGCCACCGTGCTCGGCAACTTTTTCCGCCTCTTTGTCTGCAACGTTTAAAGGCGTCCAGACTGGACCGGGTGAAACGCAGTTGACGCGAATTCCTTTTTCAGCCAGATTTTGCGCCAGAGATTTTGTAAAAGCGTGAATCGCGCCTTTTGTTGCCGAATAATCCAGCAATTCTTTGTTGCCTTCGAGTCCGGTAATCGAACCGCAGTTAACGATTGCCGAGCCTTCGGTCAAATGAGGCAGCGCGGCGCGAGCCATAAAGAAGTAGCCCATAATATTTGTCCGAAACGTTTTTTCGAGCTGTTCGTCCGTGATGTCTTCAAGCGATTTTTGATGCTGCTGAAAAGCCGCGTTATTGACCAAAATATCTAACTTGCCGAATTTGTTCACGGTTTGCTCGACCGCCGATTGGCAAAAATCTGACTTAGAAACATCGCCCGGAATCAGCAAACAGCGACAGCCTTCCGCTTCGACCGCAATTTTCGTTTCTTCTGCATCGGGTTGTTCTTCGGGCAAATATACAATCGCCACGTCTGCACCTTCTTTCGCATAAAGTAACGCGACGGCGCGTCCGATGCCGGAATCACCGCCCGTAATCAGAGCGGCTTTTCCCTGCAGTTTTTCAGAGCCTCGATATTCGGGCGCTTTGTATTGGGGACGCGGAGTCATTTCTTTTTCCAATCCAGGTTTCGATTGATGCTGCGCCGGAAGCGGTGATTCAGGATATGATTGCTGACCTGTTTGTGGCATAAAACTTTAAACCTCCTTCAGAAAACTATATTGTTCGTAAGAAATTAGGAGCAGGATTTATCATCCTGCTTTCGTCAAAAAACGAAGGGCAGGGACAAATCCTGCCCCTACAATTTAAAATCTTCAATACCGAGCCGCTTTTTACGAGCTGGCTTGAGAATCAATTTTGTAACGGAAAATCGCGCCGACTCCGCCGACGCCCGACAACAACGAGTTTTCCTCGATGAATCGAACGCGAGACGCCGAGTTAAATGCACGTTTGATCAGTTCGTCAAGAATCTGCCGTGTCTCGCTCGTATCCGGCAAAGCATCGGTCAAAGAATTGTCGTCGCCCGGCGCATAATCTTCCAATACTTTTTCGACGTTTTCTTCGCTGTAACGAATACGGCGTGGATCTGCGAGAATCAAAAGCTCTTCAACTTGCCCGTTTGACAAAGCAGCGAGAGTTTTGGAAACTCCGTAACAGCCTAGCTCGCTCGATTCCGTGGCGTTAACCATTCTGGCGACAGCTTCGCGGTCTTGCTCGCGGTCGTATCGCTCGACGATTTCTATCGCAGCTTCGTGCAGTTCGTCTTCGCTTGCGTATTGGTCAAGATTCATCGTGCCGACAATTTTGTCCTTGACCTGTTTAGTTAATTGCTCGTCGAGAAGCTTCAAAATTTTGGCTTCCTGCCCCGAAAGCACAATTATTTCGATACCTTCGTCGCGTACTAGCTTGTCCAAAGTATCCGCGATTTCCTTGGCATGTTCTTTGTGAAAATTCTCGACCCGACGCTGGAAACGCTGTTGCGACCAACCGCCTTGCTGCTGTCGCTGTGTTTTAACGTTTTGAATTTCCTCGACTATTGCTTCGTCGGGTGCTTGTTCAATCCGGTTCGCTTCGTTTGCGAAAACGTAAATCCGTGCGTTATTCGTATCGGCTTGAACAACCGCAAAACGCGGATTTTGTCCGATCAATCGGGCGAGCGGATAAATATACGGACGGTCGAAAACGAAGAACCGATTGTTTTCAATTTTCGCACTTGTTTGTACGGTCTCAAAAAAATTAGCCGCTGAGCAAGCGAAAATTGCAATCCCGTTTGCTTCGGGCTGCACATTTTGCGCCAAGAAAGTTTCGATTTTTTCCACGTCAGCCTGAAAGCTTTCGCCTTGTTCGGTTTCGGCGCTGTAATCTGCGGCGGCATTAGCCAATTCGGTTTTGATAAAAGCCCCGTAATTGTCGCGCCCGCGTTCGTCAGCCTGAGCATTCAAATAAAGACTGATGAACGGAGCGCCCACCGGTTCAAACGCAGCGAGCTTTTCAATCAAGCTCGCCAAAGGATTTTTCTTTAAAGTTAATTCTGCCTGCATAATACTTCTAATTATTCGGATTTAGGATGATTTTTGCGTCCGGAGCCACTTTTATTTCCGCCGCCGGATTCTTTATTGACGGTTGCCCAAGCGCGTCGTTCGGCTTCTTCTTCCGGCACGCCGCGTTTTTCGTAACCTTCTTCGATGTGTTCGGCTTGGCGCTTTTGTTTATCAGTATATTTCGATTTATCACCGCGTGGCATATTCCTTCAGCCTCCGTTTTGTTAGTTTAAATTTCAACGTAGCATCCAAGATTTTCCGAATCGGTACGTTTGCGGACAAAATCAGAAAATAAAAAAACAAAAAAGCGCGATGTGAATCTTCACATACGAAAAACGCTTTTTCGCTATACACAAATCAATATTGGGCGACTAAATAGTCTAATGTTTCGCGTTTTCAATCGCCGCG
This sequence comes from Acidobacteriota bacterium, assembly GCA_030863175.1. GTDB lineage: Bacteria > Acidobacteriota > Blastocatellia > Pyrinomonadales > Pyrinomonadaceae > JALZCH01. Next base: position 242,986 of record JALZCH010000105.1, read on the forward strand.
CTTGCCGCAATTGTTTCTGTCTGACTGTTGCCGTTTTCGTTAATCGGATTTGCGCCCGCCAATTCTTCCGCCTTTCGTGCGAGCCAATCATAAAGCATTTGTTCTTGAAGATGCAGCGCGTGAACGGGCTGAGTTTCAGCTTCGTTTTCAACCTGCGGCAACTTAAAAAAGACGCTCATTTGTTCCTGAACGCCGCTTGCGCCGCGCCGCTTCGCCAAATCAAGTACACGTGCGATTTCAATAACGAGCGGAGCAGCCAGAATCGAATCTTTGCACAGAAAATTGATCTTGATCTGCATCGGCTGACCGAGGAAACCGACAACGTCAACGTTGTCCCAAGATTCTTTGTTATCGCCGCGCGGGCGATAATAGCGGATGTCAACAAGGTGATCTTCAACTTTGTAGCCCAAAATCTCATCCAAAACTGAGCCTTTCGTGTTGATTTTTGATTTGAGCGATTTGGGATCGCTTAAAGCAAGACCGTCGCGGTTGCCCAAAATATTCGTTGAATACCAGCCTTCGACTTTCAGCGCGCGTGCGCGCAATCCGGGCGCGATGACAGTTTTCATCATTGTTTGCCCAGTCTTGCCGTCTTTTCCGGCGATCGGCACGTTTTGTTGCTTTGCAAACTCGACGAGAGCGGGAATATCAGCCGCTACCGATGGCGTAAAGTTAGCGTAAGGCACGCCCTCCGCAATCGCAGCGTAAGCGTAAAGCATTGCGGGCGAAATTTCGGGCGAATTGGCTTCAAGAGCTTGTTCAAAACTTTTTAGCGAAGCAAAAGTTTCCGAATCGCGGTCAACTGCCTTTTCAGTTGAAGCAAGATTAATCATTACAACAGAATCACATTTATTTTCAGCGCGAAAATCTCTGATGTGACCGCGCAAAATCTCGATTGCTTCTCGGTGCGACTCAGTCGCAAAGCAGTTTTTGCCCGTAATGTTTGCGCAAAAATCGAGGCTGCCGACAGACGGAAGCGGTTTGATTGTTTCAAGAGCGGTGCGGGCTGCTTGAAATTGCTGCAAGGTCAATACGTTGTGAGAAGCCGCGGCTGATGCCAAATCGTCGCCGGATAAATCCCAACCGCCAAAAACCAGGTTTTCGTATTTTGCGAGCTGCGCGGTTAAATTTTTGGGTGCTTGCGCCAGCGTGAGACCTTCGTAGCCGACTTTCCCTTGTTTCAAAAGCTCTATTCCAGCAATCGCGGTCGTGGCGACTGCCCCGCCCAAACCGACGATCAAAACGCCCAAACGTCCGGGCGCAGCGAGTAATTCATTCATAATTTAACTGTTTTGTTTTTATCCCTGATTCGAATAATTTATCACGCTGCACCGGATTAGAACGAATACCGAATCGGGCAATAAGGCAAATACCGATTGAGCGTTTGTTTGAACTCTTCCAATTCGCGACGCCGAAAATCGTAATCATAAACAACTGTGTCGGGTGCCGTCTTTTTCGGAACCTGCAAATCGGGACGCCACAAAAACTCTTCGCCGCGCGGGTTCCATTGAACGTTAACTTCGTGCAAAGCGGCGGAATGCGTCAGGAAAAAGGCTTCGCATTTGAGCTGCCGTTTGGCTTTGTCGCTCAAACAATCGTCAATTTCTTTGTACAAATTCGTCCAATCGGCTTTCCAATCTTCGCCGTTGTAAACGATAATCGGTGCAAAACTAAAATGGACTTCGTAACCTGCATCAACCAGACGATTGACGGATTTGATTCGCTCAGAAATTGGACTTGTGCCGATGTCAACATAACGCGCGACAGTTTGCGGCATCAGGCTGTATCGAATCCGCGTTTTGCCTTTAGGATCAACCTTTAACCAATAATCGTCATGAACTGTTTTTGTCGCAAAAGTGCCTTTGGCAAATTCCATTGTCGCAAACTCGCGGACAAGAAAACCGGGATTGTCGCAAACGAAAGAATCTGCCGAAAGATCGGCGTTGCATCCTATGTCGTAAGTCCAAAATTCGGGGTCGCATTGATTCGGCGCGGGCTTTCTGCCCAATTTTTGTTGATGTTTGCGAATCGAAGCCGCAATTTCTTCGATGTTGACGAAAATCGTCAGCGGATTCGACCCGCCTTTGCGCCGTGCGACGTAACAGTATTGACACGAGCTGAGACAGCCGTTTGAGTTTGAGGCAGCAATGAAATCCGCCGAGCGTCCGTTTTTCTGATGCGTTAGACCGGATTTGATTCCCAAAACCAAAGTCTCGCGTTTCGTACGCATCCAGTCGCCGGCGTCGGCTTCGAATAATTCGGGAATTCGCCAGTGAGATTCGACCTCGACGATTTCCGCCGCAGGAAAACGCAAAATGATGTTTTCGGCATTTTGCCGCCAGAGAAAATCGTCGTAAATGCTACGCTGAACGTAAATCTTTTTAAAATCAAAACGCATTTGTTTTCTTCCCTTTGCTCGCTTTTTTGGTGTTGTTATTTGATGCCGGACGCAGCCAGAACTTTGTGCGAGAACGTACCGAAATGAAACTTTTTTTCGGTCATTATAATTTTATATTACAGATTTTAAGGAGTATTTATGCAACCTGAAACGGGGAAATTCGACGATCAAGGAACAACCGCGGGTGGTGCCGCGCGAATGCTGCAAAAGATGTTGAAAGAAGGCTTTGAAGGAGATGTAAAACTGCTGGCTATCGCTCTCGGCAGAAGTCAGGAAGAAATAGAACACGCGCTCTCGGGTAATTCAGAGGCTTTTGACGACGATATGTTGATAAAGATGAAAGGTATCTCTAAAGAACGCGGCATCGAGCTTGAGTCTTAAAACGACGTTTTTAAAGATAAAGGGCAATAAGTAAAATGCAGTATCAGGAATTTATTGAATCGGTCCAAGACCGCGCCGGTTGCGAATCCCAAGACGAAGCCATTGAAATAATTCGGGCGACGCTCGAAACGCTTGCCGATCACATGGCGGGCAACGCGCCTGCAAAGCTCGCCGCTCAGCTTCCGCCGGAAATCGGCGAGATGATCACGAATCACAAATCCGGCGACACGGCGGAAGGCGAGCGTTTCGGCGTCCAGGAATTTGTGCGCAGAGTTGGAGAACGCGCCGGAATCGGCGAAGCCAACACCGCCGCGCTTTTCGCGTCGTCGGTTTTAGCCATCGTTCAGGACGCGGTCTCGCGCGAAGAGTTCGACAAAGTTCGCGGCACATTTCCGGACGAGTACAATACGCTTTTCGAGCAGGAAAACAGCGAAGCGATGTCCACAAGATATTAAATCAGGCTTTGCGCTATTGCTTCAAAACTGCAAAATCTGCGCGCTTTGATGCCGGAAAAATATGAGAGCGCTCATCATCGCAATCTTTGCAGTCATTTTTGGCTTTATCGGCGGTATTATTCTAGCGATTGCTCTGAGCGGAACTAATGTTGTGCTGCCGGGTTTGGGTTTAGTGATTTCCGGCGCACTTATCGGTTTTATCATCGGTGTTTTTTTCGGGGCGATTCTCGGCTTCATCGTCGGCTATATCGTCAGCCGTCGAATCATTTAAAAATCAATGCCCGAAGGTCCTGAAGTTCGCCGCTACGCCGATCTGCTGGCGTCGAATCTGGAAGAACAAACGCTCGTTAATTTGTGGACGCGTTTAAAGATCGCCAAAGCCTGGCTCGCCGAACGCGAGTCGGAAATCGTCGGACAAAAAATCTTAAAAATTCGCTCGCACGGCAAACATTTGCTCGGCTATTTTGAAGGCGATTTTTATTTTCACTCGCATTTGATGATGTGGGGGAAATGGCTCGTCTTTCAAACTACGCCCGCTGAAATTGATCGCCGCGAGCGGGCGCGAATTGTCACGGATGCAGCAACCGCCGTTTTATATTCGGCTCCCACTTTCGCGCTCGGACAAGGCAATCCGTATGAGCAAATCGAAATTCTAGCATTGCTCGGCAAAGACATTTTGCCATACACCGGAGATTTTAACGGCGAGGCTTTTATTAACAGGTTGTTTGCGCCGGAAAATCTGTCGGAAACAATCGGCGCGGCTTTGCTCAATCAACGAATTGTCGCCGGAATCGGAAATTATCTACGCGCGGAAATACTTTTTAACTGCCGAATCAATCCTTGGCGCGAAGTTGGCAAACTGACAAGCAAAGAAGTCGAATGTTTGACTTATACGATTCCGCATTTCGCCATTCTGGCATATAAAACTGGCGGTAGAACCGTTACCGACGACGAGCGAGAGCGGCTTTTGACCGAACACGGTTTGGCTTATCAAGCGGGCAGCGATTGGGGCGCGCGGCATTACGTTTTTCGGAGAACGAATCTGCCGTGTTTATCGTGCGGCGAGAAAATCAGGCAAAAGCGTCAAATCACTTACGCTGACGAAGAGCGCGAGAAAACCAGAATTATTTATTTTTGCCCGAATTGTCAGCAGGTTTCGTAAAAGTAATTGCAAAAGATGAATTGAAATGTGCAAATCGGGTCTTCGGGATTGTAATACTTGGCTTCGGGAACGTGATTCCAAAGCGCGGATGTGCGATTCTTCGATAAAGGTGCGCGATTCCTAAGTATAGTTTTGCGATTCCCTGCTTCGGGTGCGCAATACTGAAGTCCGGTTTTGCAATTCCGAAGACAAGCTTTCCGATAATGGCGAACAAAATTAATTATGAAAATACAATGAAACCTCTTTCGAGCAGGTTTCTTTCATTTGCCGAAACAGCCGAAAGAGTTGGAGCGACTACGAAACGGCTCGAAAAGGCTTCTTTTTTAAAAGATTATTTTGAAACGCTTTCGGATGAAGATTTAATTCTGGCGGCGCGTTTTTTCGCCGGACAGGCGTTTTCTCTCGCTGATCAGCGCACGACAAATATCGGCGGCGCGATGTTGTTTAATGCGATTTCCGCCGCGACCGGAACTGATGTCGAAGAATTAAGGCGTTTGACGGTCCTGTCCGGCGACGTCGGCGATACAACCGTAAAGATTTTTCAAACCGAAAATCCGGCAAATTACACAATGCGGCGAATCGCCGATTTTATAGAACAAATCGCCGAAACTTCCGGCACAAAAGCCAAAACCGCTCTGCTTATCGATTTTTTAAAACCCGTCAATAATTTCGAAGCCAAATATATCATCAAGATTTTAAGCGGCGATCTGCGAATTGGTCTGCTCGAAGGGGCGGTTGAAGACGCGATTGCCAGAATGTTTGACGCGAAAGTCGCAGAAGTTCAGTGGACGAATATGCTGACGGGTGATATCGGCGAAACGGCGCTGCTTTTTCGTTCGGGAAAAGCCGACACTGCGAAAATGCGTTTTTTTCATCCGATCAAATTTATGCTCGCGTCCGCTTCGGATTTGGACGATGTGGCAAAACGAATGCCCGATGCTTTTGCGGTCGAAGACAAATTCGACGGCATTCGCGGACAAGCGCACGTTGCCTTTGCGGAAAATGATGAGGATTTGCACGGCGTTCAGGTCGGAAATGTGCGAGTCGCTTTGTTTTCTCGAACTCTGGACGAAATCACAAAAAGCTTTCCCGAATTAATCGAGCCTTTATCAAAACTGATTGAAAACCAACCGGGCGGAGTTATTCTGGACGGAGAGATTTTACCGATCAAAGACGACCGGATTTTGCCTTTTCAGGATTTGCAGAAACGGTTAGGCAGAAAAACGGTTTCGGAAGAAATGCTGGCGAACACGCCGACCGCGTTTATGGCTTACGATTGTTTATTCGGTGATAATCGAATTTTAATTAATGAGCCTTTTGCGGCGAGAAGAAAAGTTTTGGAGAGCCTGAATTTCGACAATCAGTTTGCACGGCTTACAAAATCTAAAATTTTTACCGAAGTCGCCAAATTAGACGAAGAATTTGATCAAGCGCGGGAACGCGGAAATGAAGGCTTAATGGTCAAAAATCCTTCTTCCGAGTACAAACCGGGTAAACGCGGGCGCGATTGGCTCAAAATCAAACGTGCGCTGGCGACGCTCGATGTCGTCGTGACGGCGGTCGAAGTCGGCAACGGTCGCCGCTCGCGCTTTTTGTCCGATTACACTTTCGCCGTCCGCGCTTCGGATACAGATTCGACTTTGCTTAATGTCGGCAAAGCATATTCCGGGTTGACGGACGCTGAAATCGAAGAGCTTTCCGAATGGTTTAAGGCGCACACGCTGCAAGAATTCGCGCACGGAAAGGTGCGCGTAGTCGAGCCGCAAATTGTCTTGGAAGTTACATTTGACCGGGTGCAACCTTCACCCCGGCACAAAGGCGGTTATGCATTGCGTTTTCCGCGCATTTTGCGAATCAGGAACGACAAACCGGTCGAAGAAATTGATACGCTCGAAACGGTGAAAAGACTAAGCGAAAGTTGATCGAAAAAGTTTGAAATTTTTCGCATTAGGGCGCACAATTGATGCAAGACAAAACGCCGACAGCGTTCTCAAAGCAGTTTGAAAGGAGTCCGCCATAATGAACAGGCACATCTACGGTTTAACGCTTTTCCTGATAATCGTCAAAATACATCTCCTACTTTACTGGGCATTTTTTGCGCCGGTTAATTTTTATTCGGTTTCGCAACCTCCCATCGTTGAAACCGTTGCGCCCAAAGCAGAGTATCCGAAATGTCGTTCGCAACGTTATAACACGCACAGTTTATTTCATCCCGAATTAACCAACGCGGTAATCGGCTCGAAAGGAAGGATTTCCGCAAACGTTCGGCTCACCCGCTACAAAGCTTTGCATTTGGAAAACGAGCCTGACATTTGGTTCAGACTTCATATTTTCGACGAGAATCAAACTCCGGTTTGGATCGGCGAGAAGCAAATGACGCTCAATAAGGACAAATTTTCGCAGGACGTTTTGTTTGAAATGTCCGACGGTTCATTTGCCCGTTTCGACCGCCGCAAAAACTATTACGCGCAAATCGAAACAATCCAGACTCCGCAACGCGCAAGCGACAATTTTTCTTACAATCCGCGCCTAGCCAGAGAGGTTTTGTTTAGCCACTCTCGCCGTTAATTTTTCAGAAAAACAATGCGAAAAAGCCGTTCACAACGAACGGCTTTTTTGTTTGCAAGTTTAAAATCGGGCGGCGTTCTTTCCGGTGTTGTTCCCAAATTGAAATTTCTAAAACAGGAGAATTTCAATGCAACACCGTAAGTTTCAGTTCCCAATAGTTCAACTTTCAATCAGCTTTCTTTTAATCTTTTCAATCGTTCTTTCGGGTTGTTCGAGCGCCTCGAACAATAGCGCAAACACAAATCAAGTTGCGCAAAACGAGATTTCAACCGCGCCTGTTGGCGTAACGTCAAATATGGGTGCGACGGCGACAAATACCGGCACGACGATGGCGAGAAGATTAATCGCCGCAGATGAAGATTTGCCTGTCAGCGGCGAACGTTACGCCGAAATCAACGAAAATCCGTTTCTCGAAACCAATCGCGCGCCGCTTTCGACATTTTCGATTGACGTTGACACGGCTTCTTACGCAAACGTCAGGCGATTTTTAAACGATGGGCAAAAACCGCCGACGGATGCGGCTCGTATCGAAGAGTTAATCAATTATTTCGATTTCGATTATCCGCAGCCAATCGGCGACGTACCGTTTTCCGTTGTCACCGAAGCGGCAAACTGCCCCTGGAATCCGAAACACAAATTGGCTTTAATCGGTTTGCAGGGCAAACAAATTTCTTTGGACAACACACCGCCATCGAATCTCGTTTTTCTGGTAGACGTTTCCGGCTCGATGAACTCGCCCGAAAAGCTTCCGCTCGTCAAACAAGGCTTGAAGTTGCTCGCCAATCAGCTTTCGGCAAAAGACCGCGTGGCAATGGTGGTTTACGCCGGAACAAGCGGGTTGGTTTTGCCTTCGACTTCGGGCGAGCGCAAAAGAGAGATTTTAAACGCGATTGACAACCTCGAAGCGGGAGGCTCGACAAACGGCGGACAAGGAATTCAACTCGCTTACCGCGTTGCACAGGAGAATTTCATTCAAGGCGGCAACAACCGCGTCATTCTGGCAACCGACGGCGATTTTAACGTCGGCGTGACGAGTGACGAAGAGCTTGTCGGTTTGATCGAAAACAAACGTCAATCGGGCGTGTTTTTGTCGGTTCTCGGTTTTGGGGCGGGAAATTATAACGATTCAATGATGGAAAAATTATCGAACAAAGGAAACGGCAATTACGCCTATATTGATTCGATTGAAGAAGCGCGCAAAGCTTTGGGGCAGCAAGTCGCCGGAATGCTTTACACGATTGCAAAGGACGTAAAAATTCAGGTTGAATTTAATCCCGCTCAAGTCGCCGGTTATCGTTTGATCGGTTACGAAAACCGCTTGTTGGCAGACAAAGATTTCAACGATGACCGCAAAGACGCGGGCGAAATCGGGGCGGGAATTTCCGTCACTGCTTTGTACGAAATCGTTCCCGCCGGTCAAAAGGTGGAAAATCCGGGCGTTGACGAATTGAAGTATTCAAACCGCATCGAACCGGTCAGAACAAACAGCAACGAGCTTTTAACGGTTAAATTGCGCTTCAAAAAACCGGACGAAAACGAAAGCCGCCTTCTTTCAATCGGCTTGGCGAATGCGCAGAATCAATTTGAACAGTCTTCGGAAAATCTGCGTTTCGCCGCGGCAGTCGCCGGATTCGGCTTGCTCTTGCGCGATTCGCGTTACAAGGGAAATGCAAGCTGGAACCAGGTTTTAAGCATTGCTCAAAATGCTCGCGGAAACGATTTAAAAGGTTATCGCGCTGAATTTGTCGAACTGGTCGAAAAAGCCAGGCGCGCGTCTTAAAACTAAATTTTCCGCGCCGATATGCCAAGAAGTTAGAGTTATGAGTTATGAGTAATAAATTTAGGAGTTGTTATTCTAATTCAAGATTCATAACTCATAACTCATTTTACTCAGCTTCTCGGTGGTCCGTTTTCGGCGTCAAAAGCGGTAATCTCGTCGTACAAAACACGCCGTTCGCGCAGCAGGCGAACGAACAAATTAGGACTTCGAACCAGAACGCGCGCAGCTTTGTACCAGCCGCGCATTGCTATCAATTCTTCCAAACTTCGCAAAGCAACATAACCGCAAACTATCGCGAGCGGAAAAGCGATGACGCCGGCTTGCCAATTCCAGAGAAAAAATGCTGCAACTGAAATTGCGAGCCAGGTCAAAGGCATCAGTAAAATCGCCGCCAGAATTTTGATTGTGCCACCCGACTCATCGGGTCCGTGACGACGAAAAATCCGTGCAAGCAGCAAACAGAGCAAGTAAGCTGGGAGATGCAAAACCGCGCCGACGAAAACAATCGGCGCGAACGCTGCAATTATCGCAACGCGCAGCCAGAATCGAAAGATTACATCGCGCAGCGGATGCGCCGAAACGGAGAGATGTTCGGGCGCGATTCCAATGCGGCGCAGTTCGCGCTCGTAATTTTCGATTCGCTTGGTTAGTTGTTCGACTCGTTCGGGCGCACGTCGTCTGAAATCTTCTATTTGTGCGGCAAAGCGGCGGCGTGTTTGCAATTCTTCGGCGAGCGAAGTGCGGAAATTGACGGTTTCATAGACGGAAGAAAAAATCTGCTCGGTTCGGCGAACAGTTTCGAGCTGTTCTGCGTTTTCGACATTAAGCGTCACGCCGCGCAGGCTCTCCGCAATTTTTTCCGAAAGCTCGCGCACGGCTTGGCGTGGCAGTTGACCATTTTCATCCATTTCAACAGGCAAAACGGCGAACGGTTCGCCGAATCGGAGCAAAGCTTCGCTGCGAAAGCTCGTTTTTGAAGTGTAATAAAGCCCGACCGGGCAGATTTTTAGATTTAAATCTCGATCTCGATCAATCGACAGCGCGCCGAGCGCTATTCGCGCCGCGCCGGTTTTGACGGGCAGCAATTTGGTTTCGTTATGCGAAATGCCTTCGGGAAAAAGCGCGATGGCACCGCCTTTTCCGAGCAATTCGTGGCAGGCGGCAAAAGTTTTTTGATTTTGAGCGACGTTTTCACCAGCGTCAATTCGCCGATAAAGCGGCAGAGTTTCCAGCGTTCGAAGCAAAAAACTGATGACGGGCAAATTGAACACTGTTGACTTTGCCAGAAAAGAAATCGGGCGTGGCAAAGCGACAAAGACCAGCGCTGGATCAATCAGCCCGTTCGGATGATTGAGAACAAAAATCAGGGCGCCTTTTTCGGGAACTTTTTCCGCCCCGCTCGTCTCAATGCGGCGGAAAAACAAACGCAAAGCAATGCTGATAACGGCATGAACAATGCGCCGCGCAAGTGTTCCCTGCCTGAAAACCATTTCATATAGCCGCAAAACTTTATACATTTGCCGATTTTGCCGCTGCGTTAATAACCGATACGACTTTAAAAGTTATAAACCAGTTTATCGGCAATTTTTTAGACGAGCAGTAATTTTTTGTTTTGAAATTGTTTTTAGGTTATTCTTTCCGCGTTTTGATAAGGGTTGATGACTTTCAAAATTGTGAAGTTCAAGGGCGATGAGCAACATAACCCAACTTTTGCTGAATTGGAGTCAAGGCGAAAAAGCGGCGTTGGAACAATTGTTTCCGGTCGTCTATAACGAATTGCGACATCAGGCAGCGAATCTGCTCAGCCGCGAGCGCCGCGAACACACTTTACAGCCGACCGCGCTGGTTCACGAAGCTTATCTGAAACTCGTTGATCAGGAAAAGGTCGAATGGCAAAACCGCGCCCAATTTTTCGCCCTTTCGGCGCAAATAATGCGAAATATTCTGGTCGACCATGCGCGTAAAAATCTGGCGGAAAAACGCGGCGGCGGTGCTAAAAAAATCTCGCTCGAAGATGTCGTCACACAATCGCGGGCGGGCGCCGCGGAGCTTGTTGCCCTTGATGAGGCGCTCGAAGAACTGGCGAAACTCGACCGACGCAAAAGCCAAATTATCGAACTGCGTTATTTTGGGGGGTTAAATATCGAAGAAATCGAATCGGTCATTGGCGTTTCAGCCGCCACCATCCGCCGCGATATGCGTTTTGCCGAAGCCTGGCTTTATAAACAAATGAGTTCTGAGTTCTGAATTATTGTTTCTCTTGTTTCCTAACTCCTTTCAGTGAATCGACAACTCAAAACTCAAAAAGAAACAAGGTGAGCGATTTTGTTGCAAAAATTCGCTTTTTGGATTGAGAGGAAATTATGACCGCCGAACGCTGGCTGGAAATCGAGGAGCTTTTCAATCAATCAATAGAACTCGATTTGCCCGAACGACAAAGATTTCTATCAAAAATTTATGACGCCGATTTGCGGCGCGAAGTCGAGGCGCTGATTGATGCCGAAAGAGCCAACCAGGGAAAGCTTGCTGGAGCCGTTCAGTCAGCCGCCGAACATTTTATTAACAATTCGGATGATCCGATTCCGGCGTCCCGGCAAATCGGGAATTATCAGATTATTCGAGAAATCGGGCGCGGCGGAATGGGCGCGGTTTATCTCGCCGTCCGAGATGACGAAATCAAAAAAAGCGTCGCTCTAAAAATTATCAAGCGCGGAATGGATACGGACGAGATTTTGCGTCGTTTCCGCACCGAACGCCAGATTTTAGCTGCCCTCGACCACCCGAATATCGCCCGCCTTCTCGACGGCGGGACGACCGGCGACGGTTTGCATTTTTTTGTGATGGAATATGTTGAAGGCTTGCCGTTGCTTGATTATTGCGAGCGGCATCAGCTTTCGACGGCGGAACGGTTGGCTCTTTTCCGCCAAATCTGTGCGGCGGTTTCTTACGCGCATCAAAATCTAATTGTCCATCGCGATTTAAAACCGTCGAATATTTTAATCACCAAAGACGGAATACCAAAGCTGCTCGACTTCGGCATCGCTAAGATGCTCAATCCCGAATTTTCCTCGCAAACAGCCAATCAGACCGCGACCGCCTTTCGCTTAATGACACCCGAATACGCCTCGCCCGAACAAGTGCGTGGCGAACAGATTACGACCGCCAGCGACGTTTACAGTCTCGGCGTTTTGCTTTACGAGTTGCTGACCGGACACCGCCCGTATCAAATCAAAGCCCGCTGCACACATGCGGAAATCGTTCGCGCCGTCTGCGACACAATTCCTGAACGACCTTCGTCAGTTGCTGGTCGCTTTTTGCAGAAAACGGAAAGCTTTACGAAAAAAAACAAGCAGCGAACAGCGAACAAAGAACAGCGAACAAAATCGCTCAAAGGCGATTTGGACAACATTGTTTTGACGGCTTTGCGAAAAGAACCTGTGCGGCGTTATCGTTCGGTCGAACAATTGTCTGAAGACATTGGTTGTCATCTCAACGGCTTGCCAATTTCGGCGCGCCCCGCCACATTTGTTTATCGAGCCGGGAAATTTGTCCGCCGCAACCGTGCGATTGTCGCCTTAAGCTCATTCGTATTAACGCTGCTCATCGGTTTTGCCGTGACGGAATCGTTTCAATCAAACCGCTTCCGACGCGAACGCGACCGTGCAAACATCGAACGCGAGCGCGCCGAGAAAGTGTCGGCGTTTTTAACCGAGATTTTCCGCAGCGCGAACCCGGCGCAAACAAAAGGCAAAGAATTGACTGCCAGAGAATTTCTCGACAAAGGCGCGGCTCGAATTCAAGGCGAATTACGCGACCAACCTGAAGTTCAGGTCAAATTGCTGATGACAATCGTTGACGCTTACGTCGTTCTGGGGCATTACGACCGCGCCGAACCGCTCGCGCACCGGGCTTTTGACATCAGCCGCGAAGCTTTCGGCGATGAGCATCAGCAAACTCTGGAGAGCAAAGAGAGGCTTGCCGGAGTCAAGATCTGGCGCAGCGGAAAAGAAGAAGCCGTCCGGCTGCGTCTTGAGCTGGATGCGGCGTATCGCCGGATTTACGGCGACGATTTGAAAACCGCTTTCAACCTGCGGGAATTGTCACGCGCCTTCGGCGTCGCGGGCAAAAAACCCGAAGCCGACCAAGCCTTGATCGAATCGGTCGAGCTGGCGCGCCGGATTTTGCCAGGCAATTCATCGCAACTGAGCGCTTTTCTGACGGCTGAAGCTGAAATTTATTGGGACAAATACGATTTTGCGCGCACAGAGCCGCTTTTGCGTGAGGCGCTCAAAATCGGGCAGACAATCGAAAGCGAAAATCCGCTCGACGCCGCCGGGAATTACGGAAATCTCGGACGAATGCTGATGAATAAAGGCGCGCTCGATGAAGCCGAACCGCTTTTGCGCCGCGCTTGGGAACTGCGCCGCTCGAACATCAAAGAAGACAGCTTTATGGTCGGAATTTCTTTGTTCAACGTCGGCGATTGTTTGTTTCAAAAAGGAAATTTCGACGAGGCGGAACAAATTTTGCGCCGCGTGATTGAAATTTATCAAAAAGACGGCAACGGCAGCGTTCATTTAGCTGACGCACTGCTGCTTTCAGGGCGAATTGCTGAAGCTAAAAACGCTTTGCCCGAAGCCGAAGAATTTTATCGCCGCGCAATTGCAGAAGCGCCCCGAAGTTGGGGCGCGCACGCGCATAAATACAATTTCCCGGTGTATCTCGGATTGCTGATGATTAAAAAGGGCGAAGCAAGGCAAGCCGAACCTTTATTGCGCGAATCTTTACGCGGGTTGCAGGAAATCTATGACGATGACCACATTTCCGTCAGTTATGCACAAAGCACGCTAGGAGAATGTTTAACTGTTTTGGGGAAGCGAGAAGAAGCCGAATCACTGCTCCGACAGAGCGTTGAGAACCTGCAAAGAAAATTAGGAGCTCATCACCAACAATCAAAGGAAGCTCTGAATCGTTTGCATCGCATTTATCATATGCAAGGCAAAACTGCTGCTATCTCCGAATGATATAAATCAGTGTTTTGTTTTCCAATTTCTTTCAAAGATTCATTTTTCTTTTCTTTCAAAGATTCATTTTTCTGCTTAAGTCGAAAGTTTTCATGCATTTTGGCGGCTTGTTAAAGATAACGGAAGTTTATGCTGCAAAACTTATCTTCTTTCCTCGCTTTTGTTCGATTTTCTTTTCTTGTGATAATTTTCCAAGAGAGCGTTTTGATAAAAATCGGCATTTAGCGAATGAAAACAGCAGAAACTCAAACCAGACTCCGACAATTAACCGACGAATTACAACGACTTGAGCGCAAATTAAAACTTGGCGGCGGTTCTGAAAAAATCGAAAAGCAGCACGCGCAAGGGAAATTAACCGCGCGCGAGCGAATCGAAAAGCTTTTTGACCGAGAAGCTTACGTGCAGGAAATCGGCTTGCTCGTCGCTTACGACGAATACAAAGGACAGGCTCCGGCGGCGGCTGTGGTAACGGCAATCGGCAAGATTCACGGGCGCGAATGCGTGGTAGTCGCCAACGACGCGACCATCAAAGCGGGCGCGTGGTATCCGGAAACAATCAAAAAGATTTTGCGAGCGCAGGAAATTGCGATGCGAAACCGCGTGCCGATCGTTTATCTGGTTGATTCTGCCGGCGTCAATCTGCCGTATCAAGGCGGCGTTTTTCCCGGTCAATACGGAGCGGCGCGCATTTTTTATTACAACTCGATTATGCGCCGTTATCTGAAAGTCCCGCAGATTGCCGCCGTAATGGGAATGTGCGTCGCGGGCGGCGCTTATCTGCCCGCGCTTTCGGACGTTATTTTGATGGTCGAAAAAACCAGCTTTATGGGTTTGGGCGGCGCAAATCTCGTCAAAGGCGCGACCGGGCAGACGATTGACAATGAAACACTCGGCGGCGCTTTAACACATAATGCAATCAGCGGTGTCGCGCATTTTCGGCTTGAAACGGATGAAACTTGTCTCGAAAAAATCCGTGAAATTGTTTCCGAATTGCCGAAAAAGTTTGAATCACCGGTTTCAATTACAGAACCCGTAAATTCCTCACGTCCGCTGACGGATTTGTACGATTTGCTGCCCGCAGAACATAAAGCGCCTTATAATATGCGCGAAATTTTAAATTGCATTCTCGACGACGGAAAGCTCGACGAGTTTCAGGCGGATTTCGCCAAAGAAATGATTTGCGGCACGGCGCGCATCAGCGGGATCCTGGTCGGCGTAATCGCTAACGCGCGAGGAATGATTCGCGGCGCAGACCCGAAACAGCCGCCGCGTTTCGGCGGAATCGTTTACACTGAATCGGCTGAAAAAACCGCATATTTCATCGAAAACTGTAATCGCCATCAAACGCCGCTTCTTTTTGTGCAGGACGTTTCCGGTTTTATGGTCGGCGCGGAAGCAGAGCATTCCGGGATCATTCGCGCCGGAGCGCGTTTTGTCGAAGCGATGGCAACCGCCGTTGTCCCGAAAATTGTTTTAACAATCAATCACGCTTCGGGCGCTGGCTACTACGCGATGGCTGGACAAGGATTTGATCC
Source organism: Acidobacteriota bacterium (assembly GCA_030863175.1). Lineage (GTDB taxonomy): Bacteria > Acidobacteriota > Blastocatellia > Pyrinomonadales > Pyrinomonadaceae > JALZCH01. The sequence goes on from JALZCH010000105.1 coordinate 258,289, forward strand.
TGATTTTATCTTCAGTTTGCCAACCGGCAGAATGGGCGTGATGGAAGGCGACTCGGCGGTGCAGGCGATTTTCGGAACTCAGCTGGAAAAATTAAAACGCGCCGGGCAGGTGCCGGACGAAGCATTAAAAGCTGAAATGGAACGTGTCCGCGAAACTTATGAGCGTGAGTTGGACGCCAAACATGCCGCTGCACGCGGCTTGGTTGACGCGATTGTCGCGCCCGAAGATTTAAGAAATGCTTTAACGCTTGCGCTGCAAACTTGCTTGAATACCTCTAAACCGCACATCGGCGCTTTTGTATTGCCCGAAAATTTATAGAAATTTCGCTTTTCAACTTGCGATAAACAAATCTGTCGGTGAAACCAAACGTCGCCGACAGATTTGCGTATTACTTCAAGAAGTAAAGATTAAACAAATGAAGATTAATTATTACCCACATTTTTATTGACATTTGCATTATTAACGGCAGGCTCGCGCAGACTTTTGATAAAGCTAAGCTCGACAAATTTTTTGACACTCTCGCCGAAAAGAATAAGGCTATGGGAAGCCTGAAACCGAATAATTTGTAAAGTCGAGCTTGTTTGATTCAACAACAGCTTGACGCAAAATTCGTGCGACTTCCGCTTGCCCCTCTGTCGCTTTTGAAGTTTTCGCTTGCGTTAACCACACCGAAATTTTGGCAAGCTTATTTTCGCTTTTGTAAGCTAAATTTGCGATTTGGGCGATCGCTTTGAATGCGATTTTATTACACCTCAACATTTTAAGTGCGTTTTTCACTTTCGCGAAACAAAAACAGGTGTTTAAAATTTGAAAGGCACGATGTTTGCTCAATTGTCATTACAGATCTTGATTGGGGGGAAATGTAATGAATATCAGCTTGAGATTGTCTTACTTTATTACAACGCTTTTGGTTCTTGTTTTAATCGGCGCTTTTTCGAGCGTAGCTTCCGCGCAGGAAGATAAAAACATTCTTGAAAAAGCAAAAGACGGAACCGTCAGCACGGCGAAAAAAGTCGGGGGAGCTACCAAAAACGCGGTTTCCAAAGCCGCAGATGTGACTGAAGACGCGGCGAGCGCAACCGCAAAAGGCGCTAAAAAACTTGCGGGAGCAACTGTTGAAGGCACGAAAAAGGCTTACGATAAAGCCGACGATGTCGCCGCGGACGTTGCCGAAGCGACCGTAGAAGGAACGAAAAAGGCTTATGACAAAGCGGATGATGTTGCCGCCGAAGGCGCTCAGGATTTAGTTAGCGGAACGAGAAAAGTTGCCAGCGCTACCAAAAAAGGAGCCGTTAAAGCCGGAAAAGTCACCTATAAAACCGGCAGAAAAGTAACGTCGAGAAGCAAGAAAATCGGCAAAGCCGGTTATCGTTACTCCAAAAGAGGAGTCAAAGCGACCGCCAGCCGGACTAAGAAAACGGTAAGAACGGCTGTGACGGGCAGAAGCCATAGAACGAGACGCCCGTAACAATTCAAAAATTCATTCAAAAGCCGGTTGAAAAGTTCTTTTTCAACTGGCTTTTTGCTATTATTTGGGAAATAAATTTAACTTGCCGGAGGAATTGTCTGATGCGCCGCAATCTCAATGTCTTTTTGCGTTTCTGCTTTTTAGCCTTCTGCTGCTTTAGTTTTTCAATCGTTTTCGGACAAACAGATGACCGGGCTGATTTGACCGGAAACTATGCAGGCGCATTGAAATTTCCGTCTGCAAATTTGAACGGCAAAGCTACTTTGAGCGTTGAGGGAAATAAATTCGTGCTTCGCGGAGCAAACGGAAGCGAGAAAACCGGACGAATCACGGGAATCAAAACGGGCGGCGATTATGTTTCAGTCGCTTTAATGTTTGAAGAAACGCCAAGCGAGAATCAGCCGTTCAATCACTCGATAATGTCCGTGCGGTTGAGAAAAACGGGCAAAAATGTAATTATCTCAAGCGCGCCCGGCGAAGAACGCGAATTTCGTTTTGAAGCCGTTGCAGAAACCGCAAACAATAAAACGAATAAATTCGCCGACGCGAGTTTAACTTCCAACTCAAAAGCTGAGTGCGCCGATCCGAAATCGGCAAAATGCGGAGTCAATTTCGGTTTTGTCGCCGCCGACGATTTGGAAAAGGCAGCGACTCCGAATAAAAGCTCTTCTGCAGCAAAAAAGGTTGTTTCGAGTACGGAAAAAGTTGAAAAAGCAACTCCGAAGAATAATGACTCCGCCGCTAAGACTAAAACAACTACAGAAAATTTGAATAAAACCACGCGCAAAAATCCGGTTTTGACAAAATCAAATTTCAAAAAATCATCTCCCGAAAAAATTAAGTCTTCAAAAATCGCTTCGAAAGCCAAAGCGAAAAAACCAACTGTAAAACCAACCGCTTCAGAATCATCGCCGAAAAAAGAACCCGCAAAAACTGCCGCACCGACCGAAAGAGCGAATCCGCCAAAAGCGGCTGAACCAAAACCTTCGCCCAGTCCGACTCCTAAACCTTCGCCGGCGAGCAATCCGAATCAAAACGCGAACAAAGCCAATGTTGGCAAAGGAACGCAATAAACGGTAACTTATTGGTTATTCGATTCGGTTTTGAAAGCAATTTATGAGAGAAAAAATTAGAATTGCCAGCGGGCAAGGCTTTTGGGGCGACTTGCTCGACGCTCCCGTGCGTCAGGTGCGCGGCGGGCAGATTGATTATTTAATGCTCGATTATCTGGCGGAAGTCACGATGAGTATTGTGCAAAAACAGCGCGCCAGAAATCCAAACATGGGTTACGCGCGTGATTTTGTTGATCTGATGCGCGAGCTTTTGCCCGACATCGTTGAAAAGAACATCCGTGTCACGGCAAACGCTGGCGGCGTCAATGTCGCAGGCTGCGCCGAAGCAGTAAAAAACGTTGCCGCTGAACTTGGTTTGGCAGGCAAATTAAAAATAGGCGTCGTCACGGGCGATGATATTTTGAACAGGCTTGATGAATTTATCGAAAAAGGCATTGAGCTAAAGAATATGGACACGGGCGAGCCGCTTGCCTTAGTCCGCGATAAAGTACAGTCGGCAAACGTTTACCTCGGTGCCGCGCCGCTTGTCGAAGCGCTCGACAAAGGCGCAAATGTCGTGATTGCCGGGCGTGTGACAGATACGGGTTTAACACTCGCACCGATGATTCACGAATTCGGCTGGTCTCAGAAGGATTGGGACAAGCTCGCTGCCGGAACAATTGCCGGACACATTATCGAATGCGGCGCGCAGTGTTCGGGCGGAAATTGCCAGTACGATTGGCAGTCAATTCCCGATTTGGCAAACGTCGGATTTCCGATTGTCGAAGCCTCGCCGAACGGCGAATTTGTAATAACAAAACACAAAGGCACGGGCGGGCGCGTCTCGATTCCATCCGTCAAAGAGCAGCTTTTGTACGAAATGGGCGATCCGCACGAATATATTACGCCCGATGTGGTCGCTGATTTTACGACGATTCGACTCGCTGACGACGGCGAAAATCGCGTGCGCGTTTTCGGCATCGAAGGCAAGCCTTTCACCAAATTTTACAAAGTTTCAATCGCTTATTCCGCCGGGTTCAAAGCCGTCGGCACGCTCGTTTACGCTTACCCGGACGCTTATGCCAAAGCGCAAGCAGCCGACCGGATTTTGCGAGAGCGTCTTGACCGTTTGGGTTTGAAATTCGATTTAATTTTGACAGAATTTGTCGGCGTCAACGCAACGCACGGACATCTCGCGGGCGAGCCTTCCGCCTCAATTCCTGAAGTACAATTGCGCTTCGGCGTGCGCGGGCAGGACAAAGCGGCGGTTGAAAGATTTACCAAAGAAATCGCGCCTTTGATTTTAACAGGTCCTCCGGCAGTGACGGGTTTTGCGGGCGGGCGTCCGAAGGTTGAAGAAATTATGGCTTATTTTCCGGCTCTGATTCCGAAAACCGAAATCCAAACGAAAGTCGAGATTGTCGAAGCGTGAGCGCAGAATTAAGAACCTGGAAACGAATTCGCTCCGAAGAAGTCGCCAATTGCCGCGTTTTCGTCGTTCGGCGGGATTTGTGCGTTAGTGAAAATGACGATTTTGAAAACTCGGAACACACTTTTTATGTTCTTGAATGTCCGGCGTGGTGCAACATTATTCCGATTACCAAAGACGATGAAGTGGTTTTAATCGAGCAATTCCGGCAAGGAACCGAAGCGCCGTCGCTCGAAATTCCGGGCGGAATCGTTGACGAAGACGAAACGCCCGAAGAAGCCGCCGAGCGTGAATTGCTTGAAGAAACTGGTTACGCAGCGAACGAAATCATCTTTTTGGGGAAATCGCATCCGAACCCGGCTATTCAAAATAATTTTGTTTACCATTTCGCGGCTTTCGGGTGCGAGAAAAAACAAGAGCCTCAATTCGATTCGTCCGAGCATTGTGTTGAACGAATTGTGCCGCTGGCGGAAATTGACGATTTAATTATGAACGAGGAAATCACGCACTCGCTTGTTCTCGCCGGTTTTCAACGCTTTAACATTTATCAAAACAAAAAGAATTTATGAAAATTGAATTATTAAAGTTAGCTCATGCACGATCAGGCGATAAAGGCGACACCGCAAACGTCGGCGTGATGGCACTCAAAGAAGAATTTTATCCGATGCTCGTACGAGAAGTAACTGCTGAACGCGTTAAAGAACATTTCGGCGAGATGGTTAAGGGCGAAGTCGAGCGCTTTGAATTGCCGAATTTGGGGGCGCTTAATTTTTTGCTCCACGAATCTCTCGGCGGAGGCGGAACTTTAAGCTTAATGACCGACGCCCAGGGCAAAACCTTTTCGACCGCACTGTTGCGAATGAATATTGAAATCCCAGACGAAGAAGCACAGAATTTAGGTTTGTTATGAACGATGCAATAAATTTCAAACACGATTATGCGCAAATCGGCGGTGTCCGACTGCATTATGTGACTGCGGGCGAAGGCGAAAAACTGGTCGTTTTGCTTCATGGCTTTCCCGAATTCTGGTATTCGTGGCGCAATCAAATCCCAGCTTTGAGCGAATCTTATACGGTCGTTGCGCCGGATTTTCGCGGCTATAATTTGTCGGACAAACCCGCAAACACAAGCGATTACGAAATGGGGAAAATTGTGGACGATGTTTTGGGTTTGATTCGGCATTTCGGGCGCGAGCAGGCAGCAATTGTCGGACATGATTGGGGTGCCGCACTTGCTTGGCGTTTGGCGCAGCAACACCCGGAATCTGTTTCGAAATTGTGCGCAATGCAAGTTCCGCCGATGTCAGTGTGGCGCAAAAATCAAACTTTTCGACAGCTTTTGGCGAGCTGGTATATGTTCTTTTTTCAGCTTCCAGCTTTGCCGGAATTGTTTTTGAGCGCGAACGATTATGCCGCGCTCGAAAAAACGCTCAGAAAAACCGTTGCTCGCCGAGATGTTTTTACCGATGAAGTGATAGAAGAATACAGAAAATCGTGGCGCGAAACCGAAAAATTGACTTCGCAGATCAATTATTATCGCGCGAACGTTTTCAAGGCGTTATTCAGCAAGCAATCAACCGGCACAAAAATACAAGTCCCGACGCTTTTTATTTACGGCGAAAAAGATCACGCTATTTTGCCGGAAACCGTGCGCGGCGTTTCCGAAGCGGTCGAAGCGCCTTTCAGCGAGTTTCGTATTGCGGACGCTGCTCATTGGGTTCAGCAAGAAGCCGCTGAAGATGTCAACGAAGTTTTGCTCGATTTTCTCGCCGATTAATTAAAAAACAGCGCGACGATTATTAATTTGCGGCGCGTTCGGTTGCCTTACTGTGCGTGAGCGAGGAAGGCGCGTCCAAATGCGCGCCGTCATCAACGCCGACACCCAAACGGTCAACCAATTCACCGCCTAGCCAACCCGTTGCCAACGACAGCAAAAATCCGCCCAACGCCAAAATCAGTGTAAATCCATCCGGCTCATGCGAGGCGCGTCCCCAGCGAAAATACGCGCTCAGAGCAAAAAGAAACATCACCAGAAAATTTCCGCCGCCATGAAGCAGCCCGATGCTCTTAGCGCGTGTTCCCTGCGGAATCGCCAACCAATCAATCGTTCCGAAGGGCGAAGCTATCAATCCACCAATGATGCCGGAGACCGTCATCCAAAATCCTACTTGCGCGAATGTCGGGTTTCCGGTGAACCAGTAAATCAAATCGAAAATCACCGACGTCCCAAGAAGTCCGAGCGGAAAAACGATTAACATCTGATGTGCCGGATGTCCGAGAACTTTAGCTCTGCTTTCCATCTTGCTTCAAAACCGGAAAGAGCAAATGAAACCAAACGATTTCATTTGCTCTTTCCGAAATGCTTTAACGGTTGCTGTTGTTTGTATTTCCGTTTGTGTTGCCCCCACGGTTTGTATTGTTACGGTTGCGGTTGTTGTTGGTATTCATATTCCCATTCATATTGCCGCCCATATTCATATTGCCGCCGCCGGTATTCATATTGCCGCCGCGCATATTCATATTTCCTCCCCCACCCATTCCTTCGTTCATCATTTCCTGCGCCATTCGCAAATGTTTTTGAACTGTCGGGAGAGTTTTTCTGGCGAAAGATTTTATCTCAGCATCGGTTCCGTTGCTGATTTCGCTCTGGTAAAGACCCTGCATCATTTGGTGCGCTTGAACGCCAGCCATTTGAATGTACATTCGGTCAAACTCCGCGCCTGAAGCTTGCTGCAATTGCGACATCATTTGCATCTGATCAGCATTGGGCGTCGTCGGCAAAGTCATTTGTTTTTTCGTGGCGACTTTCATCAAATTATTGTTCGACTTTGTATGATCTTTAATCATTTGTTGGGCATATTTCTGAACGTCGCGGCTTGTGGCTTTCTGCTGGGCGAGCTGCGCCATTTGGATTTCGGCGGTACTGCCCTGCGCCGCCATCGCTGCAAATTCGGCGTCGGAAACCATCATCGTGCCGCCCATATTTGAACTCATCGTCATGGTTGAGTTCATATTGCCGCCGGCATTCATGTTTCCACCCATATTGGCATTCATGCTGCCATTCATATTGCCGCCCATGTTTGAATTCATCCGATTTGAATTCCTGTTGCCGCGGTTTCCGTTTGCATTACCGTTTTGATTTTGGTTCCGATTCTGATTTTCCTGCATTGTTGCAATCGTCGCCCCGGTCATCATCACCGCGACAAGTAAAGTCATTACGACTAATGCTTTTTCCATCTTTTTCATTGCATTCACCTCTTTCAATTTTAAAAGTTTCTCTCATTTAGCATTTCTGCTATGGCAAGGCTGATTGATTTCAAATAACCGATTTGTTTTGAAAAAAATGCCCGCAGGAAAACCTTCCGACGGGCTAATGTCTTTCGACAAATTTATTGAATTTGCATTCGCATATTTTTGACGTTTTCGATTATTCCGATAATTGCAGCACAAAAGCTGCAATTGACAAAATTTTGGTTTGAATTCCCAATCGAATTCGCCTCACATTGCTGCATAAAACCCCTTGTTCCGTTTTGCTGCAATCAACGAATCGCGTTTGTGTTGCAGCAACCCCCTTGAAAACGGCGGAAATGCTTCTGATCAATAAACCACAAACTCCCGCCTTGTAAAAATTTAACCGTATTTGAATTATACGCCCATAAATACAACTTTTTATGTACGATTACGAACCTTAACAATAAAAATCAAACAAAAAAGGGAAAAGATTTCATTATCTTTTCCCTTTTACATTTTTTAAAGGGTCTGGGGTAGTTAAGAGATTATAGCGGATGATTCCGCAAGGTTCTTAACAAAACCTGGTATAAATCATCACGACGATGATTAAAACGAAATTCACATTCTTTCAAATGCAGCAGAAACTTC
>JALZCH010000014.1 GCA_030863175.1 Acidobacteriota bacterium
ATTGAACACGATGCAAGTCGCGAAGTTTATCCGAACGAAGGTTTGGGAATTCCGACCGCCGGAAAGCGTATTTTATACACAACACAAAACGCGCGTGCCCCTTTCGCCGCCTTTGATGACAAAGGGCGTGATGTTCTACCAAAAATCAAAAATCTCGATTACAAATTTTACGATTCCTTCGAATCGCTCCACGTTCGCGGTTACGCCGCGCCACACAGTTTGACTTTAAAACTAGATGACAAGAAAAACTACAACGGCAGAACGCTGCTACTGCTAACGGGCTGGACGGATTACGCTTTTTCCTCTGACAATGTTGCGGCTTCTCAAAGCGGGAAATCTCTGTTTTTGCCAAAGCTCCAGGTCAAAAACGAAAAGGGCGAATGGCAAACCGTGATTGACAGCATCGGAATTTCCGTCGGTCGCCCGCAAACTGTAGTTGTAGATTTAACCGGGAAGTTTTTGACCGATTCGCGCGAAGTACGAATCATCACGAATTTTAAAACATACTGGGATAAAATCGCCGTTGACACTTCAGAACAGATTGATGTGAAAACAGTTGAACTCGCACCCGTTCAAGCCGATTTACACGAACGCGGATTTTCCGAAGAAATCAAATACGGCGAAATGATTGCAGCAAATTACGACACCATTGTTAATGATGGACGCTGGAAATATTTCAGCGGAAGCTTTACTCGTCCGGGAGATACCAAACCGCTGCTCGAAGCCATAGATGATGTATTCGTTATCTCAAAAACAGGCGACGAATTGATTTTGAGTTTTCCGGCTTTGCCCGAATTGCCGCCGAATAAAAAACGCACGTTTCTGCTTTACGCCGATGGTTACAGCAAAGAAATGGACATCAATTCCGGCAGCCCCGACGCGGTTTTGCCGCTGCCTTTCAAAGGAATGAAGAAATATCCGTACGGCGCGGACGAGCAGTTTCCGATGACTGAAGAAAAACGCCGAATTTATGAGCAATATACAACGCGCACGGTTAAAGAGGCTCTCCCGCGCGTTGAAACCTTCTTATTGAATAAATAACTCATAATTGATAGTTAGAATTCATATTGATTTTTATGGAACACATCAGATATTCCGTCGCCGCTTGTCAAACCGATTTGCCGAATCCGCTCGAACGCAGCCAAATGCGTCAAAACACGGCTCGAATGCTGTCAATGATTGATTCCGCCGTTTTAGGCAGCGCGCCTTTTTTGCCCGTTAAATTAGTAGTATTTCCCGAATTCGCCCACGCCGCCCCGGTTTATGCGACAGCAGAAGAGCTGACTAAGAAACTCGCCGTTCGAATTCCGAACGAGCACACAGAGCTGCTCGAACAAAAAGCCCGCGAGCATGACATTTACATTCAAACCGGGACGATGCTCGAAGTTGACCCGAAATGGAAAAACGCGCTTTTTAATACGACTTTGCTGATCGGACCGGAAGGCATTTTGTACAAATATCGCAAAGTCAATACATGGATTCCGTTTGAGGTTCACACCAGCCCGCACGACATTGAAGGTTACGACGAACCGCTGTTTCCGGTTGCCGACACGCCGATTGGACGAATTGGCGCGGCGATTTGCTATGACTGGCTGTTTCCCGAAGCGATTCGCCAGCTTGCGGCGAACGGGGCAGAAGTTTTAGTTAGAGTTTCGGCTTATATGGATCCATGGAACGCGACTGCGCCGATGGATTGGTGGACGGTGATAAACCGCGCTAGAGCGATTGAAAACACGGCTTATGTCGTTGCCTCTAACCAAGCCGCAAGTTTAAAACATTATCCGCCTTATTCGTGGTCTGGCGGCAGTCAGGTGATTGATTTTGAAGGCAGAATTTTAGCCGACGCTTCACCAGGACCGGGCGAAAGAATCGTCGTTGCTCCGGTTGATATTTCCGCTTTAAGGCACGAGCGAGAAACCAGACGCGGGCATTCGATGCTCGCTCATTTGCGAACTGAAGCGTATCCGGTTTATCAAAATCATTTTTACCCGCCGAAACGGGATGAAACAGCGGGCAAAACGCTTTCGTTCGAGCTAAACAACGAATTGATTGATGAGGCGAAACGTCAAATAGACTGATTTTTATAAACCGGCGATTCGTTTTTCAACCGAATCAATCGGCGGTAGATTGTTCGTTGGTTTATCGAGATAAAAATAAACCGTGCTTGACCAATCGTCAGAACGCTCAAATTTTCCGTCTTTTGTCACATCCATCGGCACGCGTCCCGATCCGGCGCGATAAAGCGTGCGTTTGTTTTCGATAATTGGCGGGCGGCTGTGTTCGGCGAGATAACCGATTTGCTGCATCGTGATGCGGATGTCGCGGTAAAAATAAATCGGGTCTGTGACGTGATAACGATAAAAAGCCCAGCGCATCGTTTTTTCGTCGGCAATTGGCGAGCCTTGATAAAGATGCGCGAAAGCGCCCTGTCCCCAAGCCGTTCCAATGTAATCTTCCGCTCCCGTGCCGACGATTGTCGGCAAAGCGCGGTCGCCGTCCAAATACATTTTCACTTCACCTTCGCCCCACCAGGTGTTGAAATATTCTTTTGTGTTGACGATTACGCCGATGTTTGTGCCGAGGTAACGCCCCTTGCCATTGATTTGCGGCAATATCTCGTAATCTTTCTGCAATACGGTCGGATTTTCGCGGCGGTAATGAGCGTGAAAATAAAGCATATTCGCCGGGTGCCGATCTCCGATTGTGTAATCAACATCGTAAAAAAGTTCCGGCAAATCGTTTTTGCTTTCATTCGTCAGCACAACGCGCATTCCGGTTCTAAACGGCATCGGAATCGCCGCATTAAAACTCCTGCCTTCGGGATTCGAGAAAAAAACCGACTGAAACTGCGTCGTCTGCCCCAAACCGATTCCGAAAAAATCTCCGAGCGGCGCGCTGACCGCAGGTTTTGCCGCGCCGTCCCAGAACATTTCGATCTTCAGACTGCGAAGCATCTGCGGTGAGCGATCCCAAAACGTCATCCAGATTCTTCTAACAGTTCCGCTAGTGTTTTTCGCTTCGGCTAAAACTTTGCTTTCGCCTGCTTTGATGGCAATCGTGGGCGCACCTTTTCTCCCGCCATTCGCTGTTCCGCCCGCTCCGCGAGCGCCGGTCGGATTTTCCGGGCTTGCCCAACGCGGCTCAATCCCGGTCGGCATTTCGTACAAAGATTGAGCCGAAGCCAATAAAGTTGCGGAAAGTAAAAAAATCAAAATCAAAAACGTTCGATTAGCCGATTTTTTTTTGACTAGCATAAGTCTTAATATGCGAATGCCTGATAAACTTCTTCTTTCGGCGCATCCGCTAGCGATTCGACGACGCGGTTAAAACGCAGCATATGTTTGGATTGCGGAGAGAGACTTTCCCAAACGGCGCGCGGAATGGTAATTGAAACTTCCGGTCGAAACAGCCAACGGCGACTGTAACCGATAACACACATCGGTCGAGGCTCGTCCGTTCGATTCGGCGTTCCGCGATGCAAATGACGCACATCTCGAATCATCACATCGCCCATTTTCAAGAACAGCGGTTCAATCGGCGTTTCGCCTGATTCGATCATTTGCAAGCCTTTTTCTTTTGTCATCATATGCGTCCGGCGAGCGACTTCAAACGGACCGTTTTCGGGCGTTACGTCAACAAGAGGGAAATTCACGGCAAGCTGAAACATTGGCGTTTCCTGTTGAATTTCGGGGAAAAGCGGCGGAGCGTCGCGGTGAATCGATTGATAATCCGATCCATTTAAAGGCGTGTCGATCGCAAGCTGCACCATTGTAAAATCCTTGCCGACAAGATTTCCGACAATCGCCAGAATATCCGGATCAGCGAAAATCTCTTCGTCGGCGAACAATCCTTCAAACGGCAGCGTCACGTAATACCGATTCGCGCCGCGATTTTCGAGCTTTCCTTCGCGCTCGATATGTTCCGCCAGCAATGGCTCGAACGCCTCGCGCCAGCGCAGCATCTTTTCGCGCGGAAAATGGTCGGGCAAAACGCAGAAGCTTTCCGTCATTGCTTCCTGCGTAAATTGTTCGATTTCGGCTTTGTTATAACGTCCCTGATTCATAAAACAATTAGTCAGAAGCGTCTGCAACCACAGGCGGAACCGACTATTTCAATTTCGTCAAACGATTTTGAATAACAACTACGATGAGCAAAATCACGCCTCGCAAAACAAGCTGCCACCACGGGCTGATTTGCCCTTCCAAATTAAACAAATTGAAAATCACGCCGAGCAGAAGAACACCGACCAGCGTTGATAAAACGCTTCCCTGCCCGCCCGTCAGCAAAGTTCCGCCGACAACCGTCGCGGCAATCGCCGAAAGCTCCCAGCCGACGCCTTCGACCGGGTTCCCCGCTCCGAGACGCGCCGCTAAAATAATGCCCGCAAGTCCCGCCAAAGCGCCGCTGATGGCGTAAACGCCGATTGTTGTGCGCGCGATATTTAATCCCAAAAGGCGGGCGGCTTCGTCGTTATCGCCGAGCGCGTAAACGTGCCGCCCGAACCGCGTGTAATTCAAAACTACCCAGCCGATGGCAAAAGCGACAAGCAAAATCGCGATTGGAACGGGCAGAAAATCGCCGATTGAGCCGCGACCGAGATAAGTTAAATCGGAAAATGTCGCCGGAATCCGCACCGATTTTTCGTCCGTAATTGCCAGCACAACTCCGCGGGCTGCGATCATCATTCCGAGCGTCACGATAAACGGCTGAATTCGCGCCTTTGCGATGATTACGCCGTTAATCAGACCGCAAAAAGCGCCGACGCCGACCGCGCCAAGCAGCGCGACAAAAACTCCCTGCGGCGCAAGGTAAGCCGCGACGACACCTGCCAGCGCCAGAATCGAACCGACCGACAAATCAATTCCGCCCGTCAAAATTACAAACGTCATTCCGAGCGCGACCAGTCCGAGCATCGAATTTTGCCGCAGAACGTTCAGGAGATTGTCTTCGGTCAAAAAAGATTCATATCGAATTGTGGCAATGATACAGACGAAAACGAGCATTACGAGCGCGCCCTGGCTCTGCATAATCGACCCGATTTTCGCAGCCATTGTCCGAGATCTCGCTTCGGTCGTGTCTCTGATTGTGGTTTCAGCCTGACTCATAAATTTATTGAATCGTAAATCGAAACTCAACGATTTTAAGATTATTCAATTTGAAAAACGCCATTATTAATGCGCAGCCAGTCAAAGCGCGCCGACGGATTTGTTGTTTTGCCTCTATAAACAAGCGCAACTCTCGCGCCTTCGACGTTCCGTTCGGAAATTTGCTCCCCGATTTGCTGCCATTTTTTTTCGTCCGTGCTGAAGGAAAAACGGTAACTTTCTCCGGAATAAGTTTCGAGCTTCAGCACAATTGCCGATAAATTTGCAGGCAAAGAAACGCTGCTTATTTCATCATGTTTGCCGCCTCCGCGTTTCCAGGTGAAAATTTTGCCGTTGCTGACTGAGACGCCAACTGCGTTTGTTCTCCAGCTATAAGCCGAAAGTCCGGCAAATTCGTCGTTTTTTAAATTTGAAATGTCAATGCGCGTCGTTGCCGTATAATTTCCCGAAACGGTTCGCTCGGCTAAAACGAGTTCTGGCAAGTTCTCCGAGGAAAGCTGTTTTTCGGTCGGAAATATTTTTAAAAACCCGTTTTCAAGCCGAAAAATTTGATCGTTAAACATCGGATACTGCCAATCCGGTTCAATTAAGGAATCGTTAAACTCATTAATAATTTCGGAAAAAGTTTTTTGCGGAGAATTGGCAAACGGCAGCTGCGCCGTTTTTGAAGGACCGCGCCCACCGTTAATTTGCGCCCAGCCATCGGCTGTCCATTCGATTTTGTCCAACAGCCCCTCGCGCCCGATGTTAAAAGCGTCAGAGCTTTTGCGATATGCGTGATACAGCATAAAATCTCGTCCGTCAGGCGTTTGCGCAATCGTCCCGTGACCGGGACATTGCCAGGCGTCGTTTTCGTCCAAAATCGGATTTTTCGGGTATTTTTCCCAAAATCCCAAAATCCTTTTCGCCCGTGCTACACCCATGGCGTAATTGCAGGAGCGACCGCAACAGGCATTACCCGAATAAAACATATAAAACCAGCCGTTGCGGCGTACTACGTCAGCGCCTTCCACAACGTGGTTTTCCCAGCCCGTTCCTTCGTTGCTGAAAAGCCTCTGCGGCTTGCCTTTCAGTTTGGTTAAATCGGCTTCTAATTCCGCTGCGTACATCCAGGTCGGTTGCCCTCGATCGTTGCCGTCTTCTTTCCAGATTAAATACGGCACGCCTTTGTCGTCGCGAATAAAAAAACCGTCAATCGAACCCATTTCCTGACAAATGAGCGCGCCTTTGTCTGTATATGTTCCGTCCGGCTTATCGGCAACCGCCACGGCAACGCAAAGAGTTCCCTTTTTATCTTTGCCTTCATCGCGGCGAGCGGTGTAGAAAACGTAAAACTTGCCTTTGTCTTCTGCGATTTCCGGTGCCCAAAAATCGCCCTTTGCCCAAGCGGGTTTTTTATCGAAAACCGAACTGACGACTCGCCAATTAACCAAATCTTTGGAATGCAAAATCGGAAAATGCGGCGCCCAGCCTCCGGTCGTCGCAGTCGCATAATAATCCTTTCCGACGCGAATCACAGAAGGGTCTGGAAAATCGCCGGGAATCACCGGATTTGTGTAAGTTTGTGCTGAAAGATTAGAAGCGAGAAAAAGTAACCACAGATAAACACAAGCGAGCGCAAATATTTCTTTTAAATATCTGTGTTTATCCTTGCTTCTCTGTGGTTTCATTTTTTCTTTCATCTTTTAACGCGTTCCAGCCGCGGTTGCGTTCGCTTTGCCGGTCATCCGTCTGATCAATTCAACTTCTTCGCGCAAATACGGCGTGCCGTCGGTTCGGAAAATGTCGTGAAACCAAATCCAGGGTTCAAACTCGACATAAGGCTTGTCCCATGAATCCCAAGGATAATTCGTTTGGGATTTGCCCTGCACAAAACCCCAGTTAACCATTCCGACGTTGTATTTTTTACCAACCGGCAAAATTGCGACAAACGTTGAGCCGCGCGGGCGCGCCATATATTCGGTGCAGATTATCGGGCGATTGAATTTTTGCAAAAATTTAACCGCCGTCTCGAATCTATCCGCCGGGTCGTAAGTATGAAATGTCACAATATCGGATTGTTCGATCTGGATCTGCTCAGTCGGGTCAAGCGTTCCTTTGACGAAATAATCGCCTTTCCAAACTCCCGACGTAACCGGCTGAGTCGGATTTGCTGACCGCACCCATGCGAAAATCTGTGGTAAAAGTTTATTAACCAGTTCGACTTTGTTCGGCGGGTCTTGTTTAGCATAATCGTTGGCGTTACGATTGTCCGGCTCGTTCCAGACATCCCAGGAATTGATCCTTTTGTCTTTGGCAAACGTCGTGACAATGTCTTTGACGTATCGTTCAAGACGCGGATAATCCGCCGTATTCATTAAAGCTTTTGTTCCCGGCGATTGCACCCAGCCCGAATTGTGAACGCCGGGACGCGGCGCGCGTTGCCGTCCGATTTGCGGATTTGGGTCCCAGACGGAATCGAAAAAGACGATCATCGGCTTGATATTATGTTTTGCCGAAATCGTTAAAAATTGGTCGAGGCGTTTTTTAAAACCTTCTTTGTCCTGCTCGTAAGCCAGATCGTGAAGAAAAACCCGCATCGTATTCATTCCGATGCTTGCCGCCCAACCGAGTTCGAGATCAATCCGCTGCGGGTCGAAAGTATCTGCTTGCCACATTTCAAGCTGGTTTATCGCCGAAGCCGGAACGAAATTTGCCCCGACCAGAAAGCCTTGCTGCCGATACCAATCGTTGGCTTGCTGCTCGCTCCATTTTTGGGTTTGAGCGGATGGTGAAATCGCAAGCAGAAAAACAAAGAGAAAAATTTGAACGAATTTTCGCATATTTTTAAGCGGTTTTCGGACGCTGCAAATAAACGGCGAGCAAAATAATCGCAGCTTTAATCACGAGCGACCACGAATATTTGTAATCATTCATATTGATGCTCGTTGAAATCACGACCATAATCAGCGCGCCGATAACCGTTCCGATGATCGTAGCGCGCCCGCCCGTCAAAGCCGTTCCGCCGACGACAGTCGCGGCAATCGCGTCCAGTTCAATAGTTTCACCAACTCTCGAAGCATCCGCCGCCGCCAATCGCGCCGTGTAAATCAATCCGGCAACGCCCGCAAGAAGTCCACTCAGAGCATAAACGGTAATTTTAGTCAGATTCGTCGGGATTCCCGCCAGCCTTGCCGCTGTTTCATTACCGCCAACTGCCGCAACGTATCGTCCGAAAATCGTGGAACGAAGCAAAAACACGGCAAGCAAAACGACCGCAACGAGAACAATGATTTGAACCGGAACGCCGAGAATATCGCCTTTGCCAAAAAACTCGAAACTGGGATTACTGAACGGAATGAGTTGTCCTCCGTTACTGATAACTTGCGCGATTCCGCGCCCGGCAATGAGCATTGCGAGGGTGATAATAATCGGCTGAATTTTAAAACCGGCGATCAAAACGCCGTTAAAAACGCCCACGCCCATAGCGACCGCCAAACCGAGCAAAATCGCCGCGCCCGCTCCGTAATCGAGCGAAACCGCCGCGACCGCCGAAGCAATCGCCATTATCGAGCCGACCGACAAATCAATTCCGCCCGTCGCAATCACGAACGTCATCCCGATTGCGACCAGCATCGTCGGTGTCACCTGCACCAAAATGTTGCGGAAATTGTCAATCGAAGCAAATCCGGGTGTAAAAATTAAATTCAAAATCACCAGCAGCGCCAGCGCAATTCCAGCGCCGTAAGTCGGCGCGTAATCCATAAAATTGAGCTTTTGCCTTGCCCGCGTATCTTGTCTAATCGCTTCAGCCATTTCAATTTTGGATTTTGGATTTTAGATTTAGAATTATTTAAGACCTGCGTTACAGCAACAACCTAAGCTCCAGGCAAATCTCAAACCCGAAATCTAAAATCTAAAATTCACTCTGTTGCCATTGCGTTGATAATCGAATCTTGAGAAATCTGGTCGCCGTGCAGCTCGGCGGACAATTTACCATCGCGCATCACAACTACCCGATCAGAGCCTTCGACGAGTTCTTCAAGCTCCGATGAAATCATCAAAACGCCCAAACCTTCTTTCGCCAATTCATTGACGAGAGCTTGAATCTCGCCTTTAGCACCGATGTCAATACCGCGCGTCGGCTCATCCAAAAGTAGAAACTTCGGGTTGCGGCAAAGCCAGCGCGCCAGCAAAACTTTTTGCTGATTTCCGCCCGAAAGCTCGCGGATTTTCTGATCTGCACTGGCGGCTTTGATTCCGAGACGGCGCATAAATTTTTCGACCACCTCGTTTTGTTTGGCGCGCGAAACGATTCCGGCATTTGTCAGGGCGGGCAAAGCAGCAAGAGTCAGATTTTCGCGAACCGACAGATCGGGGATTATTCCTTCGGCTTTTCGGTCTTCGCTCAAAAAGGCGATACCGGCGCGAATGGCATCGTTCGGACTTCGCGGATTTACTTCCTTGCCGTCCAAGACAACGCGCCCGTTTTCTTTGTGATCCGCACCGAAAATCGCCCGCGCTACGTCTGTGCGTCCGGAACCGAGAAGTCCAGCCATTCCCAGAATCTCACCTTTTTTGACATTCAAAGAGACGTTTTGCATTCGTCGCCCGTGTGTCAGATTCTCGGTTATGAGCAGCGGCGGTGCGTTGTCGTTTTTGCCGGTGTGATGATCGCCGAAAGCGGTTGCGCCTTTCTTTTCCAATTCTTCGCGCTGTTTGCCGAGCATAAGACAAACTAAATCCAATCTCTCCAAGCCTGCCAAATCGCGCGTGGCGACATATTTTCCGTCGCGCAGAACAGTCACTTTGTCGCAGACGGCGTAAAGCTCGTCGAAACGGTGCGAAATATAGACAATCGCCGTGCCTTCCGCTTTCAAGCGGCGAATAACGTCGTACAAAATATGAACTTCTTTTTCGGTCAGGCTGCTCGTCGGCTCGTCCAAAACAAGCACTTTCGCACCAAGAGAAACGCCGCGCGCAATTGCCACCATTTGCCGCATTGCGATATTGAGGCTTCCTAGTGTTGCTTTCGGATTGATGTTCAAACCGAGCCTTTCCAAAATCTCGCCAGCCTGTTTGTTCATCGTCGCCCAATCGAGAAAAACACCTAATCGGCGCGGCTCGCGGTTTAGGAAAATGTTTTCGGCGACCGTTCGGAACATCAACAAATTAACTTCCTGATAAACCGCCACGACTCCGGCGTGCTGTGCGTCTTCGGGCGAATGAAAATTAACGGGCTTGCCTTCCAAAAACACCTCGCCGCCGTCGCGCCTATAAGCGCCGGTCATAATTTTAATCAGCGTAGATTTGCCCGCGCCGTTTTCGCCGACCAGCGAATGAACCTCGCCGCGCTCAAGCGTTAAATTCACATCGTCGAGCGCGACCACGCCGGAAAAAACTTTTCTGATGTTTTGCATCCGCAACAGCGGCGTAGCTGAAGGGATGAAGGATGAAGGTTGAAGGTTGAAATTTGTTTCATCCTTGTCTTTCTTCAACATTTCTTCGTCGTTCATCTCTGATTTTATTATTTTTTCATCCTTCATCGTTCTCATCCTTTGTTTTAATACGCTTCCGCCACAAATTTCGCCGCGTTGCTCGCGTCGTAGAAATTATCTTCGAGAATGATTTTCGGCGGAATCTGCTCGCCGCGCAAAAATTTCTCGTAAGTGTCAAATGCAATCGGACCAAAACGCGGATTGCTTTCGACAGTGATGTTCATATCGCCCGCGATAATCGCTTCAAGAGCTGATTTTTGACCATCAACCGAGACCACTTTTACGTCTTTGCCGGGATTCATATTGGCGGCTTTCAGGGCTTGAATCGCGCCGAGCGCCATTTCGTCGTTGTGCGTGTAAACGGCGGTGATGTTGCGCCCGTGCGCCTGAATCAGATTTTCCATCACTTTTTGCCCTTCGGCGCGCGAAAAATTGGCGGGTTGCGAAGCCAGAATTTTCATATCCGGATATTTCCCGATCACATTTCTGAATCCTTGCGCGCGGTCAATGGCGACCGAAGCACCCGCAGTTCCCTGAAGCTCGATAATTCCGGCTTTTCCGCCCGTGTTTGTGGCGAGCCATTCGCCGACGCGCTCGCCCTGCTGAACAAAGTTCGAGCCGATAAACGTAACGTAATCTTCACCGACTTTTCCGGCGGCTTCGCGGTCAATTAAAAATACCGGAATTTTCGCTTCTTTCGCGGCGGCGAGAGCCGGAGCAAGCCCTTCAAATTCGCGCGGAGCGAGAAAAATCGCCGCAACACCGCGCGCCACCAAATCTTCCACGTCAGAAATCTGTTTTGAAGTTTGTTTTTGGGCGTCCGTAATCACCAATTCATAACCGCGCTTGGCTGCTTCGTCGCGCATTGATTTGGTTTCGGCAATTCGCCACGGTCCGTCGTTTTCCATTTGCGAAAAACCGACGGTTTTCTTGTTGCCGCCACCTGAGCCTTGTCCGCCCGAGCGATTGCACGCCGCAAAACCGAGCGCGACGGCAAAAACCAACAACGCGCTCAAAATATTTTTGTTAATCAACAATTTCATCATTTTATCCTTGAATTTTCAGGTTTTATCTTCTTACCGCTTTCGGCTCGATTCGCAAAAATCCGAAACGCGCCGATGCGTTTTCCGTACCGCCGACCGTTAAAGCAACGCGAACGCCTCTGTCCCACGGCGGAAGATAATCGCCGTTCTGCTCGAAACCGACGCTGCGGAAATTGCGCCCGTCGCCGCTCACGGCAAAGCTGTAGAAAGCGCCGTCGCGAGCTGTCAATCGCAAATGAAGCTGATTTCCTCGCGGTGCGTCATGTGTTGAAAGCACGCGGTGATTGTTTCTTTCGCGCCGCCAGACGACGATTTTGCCGTTTTGCAGCCCGAAACCAAGCGCGTTTTCTCCATCGCCGTAAGCGGAAATTCCCGCTATCGCGCCGTTTCTAACGCTCGCCGCGTCAATCATCGTTGTCGCCGTGTAATCGCCGACGGTCGTGTAATACGCCATAATTCCGCCAATCGGGTTTCTTTCCTGATTTTCATTCGGTGACAACTCTAAAAAGCCGTTGCTGATGCGATAAGTCGGAATGCTGTTGTTGAGCCATTGCCAGCCGAAACGCAGAGTCGGGGATGTGAATTCATCAACAAAACGATATTCATCTTCGCGTTCGGCGATGCCGTGCGGCGCGGCACCTTGTTTGCTCGGACCGTTTCCGTTATTGATTTTTAACCAACCGTCCGGCGTCCACTGAATTTCGTCCAAAAGCGCCTGCCGTCCGACATAATGCGTGTCTTTCGGATGATAGGCGTGATACATAAAGTATGTGCGCCCGTTTTCCGTTGTCACCGCCGATCCGTGTCCGGGGCAATTCCAATTTTCATTGCCTTTAAGAATCGGATTTTGGTCGTATTTTTCCCAGTTTCCGAGCAGCGTTTTTGAACGCGCCACGCCCGTCGCGTAATTGCAGCCGCGCCCGCAGCAGGCGTTAGCGGCGTAAATCATATAAAAATAATTGTTGTGCCGCATAATGAAAGGACCTTCGATCAGGTGTCCTTCCCACGTCCCCGGATCGTTTCGCATAATCTCGCGCCGGTTACCAACGAGCCGCATCTGTTTTTCGTCGAATTCCTGCGCCCAAAGCGGAGTCGGCTCGCCGACACTGTTGCCGTCTTCTTTCCACACAACCATCAGTTTTCCGTTTTCGTCGCGAATTGGAAAAGCGTCAATCGACCCAACCTTTTGGCATTCGAGCGCGCCGTGATCGGTATAAGGTCCGGTCGGTTTAGCGGCGGTTGCTACTGCGATGCAAAGCGGTCCGTCTTTCCTGCGCGCGACGTACCAGATGTAAAATTTGCCGTTTTCCTGCCAGATTTCCGGCGCCCAGTAATTTCCGACCGACCAATCCGGGCGTTTGGGAAAAACGACACCGACGATGTTCCAATTCACCAGATCGCGCGAATGCAGAATCGGAAATTCCGGTCCCCATTCCGAAGAAGTCGCCGTCGCGTAATAATCGCGCCCGACGCGTATCACAGATGGATCGGGATAATCGCCCGCCTGAACGGGATTTGTATAAATTGCGCCGCGCTGAGCAAAGATGCCGACAGCACCGAGCAAAACAACGAGTAGAATTTGTGAATATCTCGAAACTTTTTTTGTTGAAAACATAAATCTGTTCATTAATTTTTCACGCGAACCGCTTTTCGAACTTTTTTTGCGCCATCCTGCGGCTTGCGCGCCGGTGCGGTCGAGCCGCGAATGATAAAATGCGTCGGAATTTGGAATTCAACGCCCTGCCCGTCTTCGTTCGAGAGCGTTTCCATCAAAGCCTCAATCGCTTTTTTTCCCAGTTCTCCCCGAGGCAGATTGACGGTTGTCAAAGCCGGTTCGGAAAGCGACGCGAAAGCGATGTCGTCAAACCCGACAACCGAAACATCGACCGGAACCAAGACTCCGGCGGCGCGAAATTCGCTGATGACGCCAAGCGCCATCAAATCGTTTGCTGCCATCACGGCGGTCGGCAATTTCCCGCCTGCCAGCATCTCGCTAGCGGCGCGTCGCCCGCCCTCGATTTTGAAATCGCCGAAATAAATCCCATCTGCCGCTTCAGGAAACAAGCGTTCTTTGGCTGACTGAAACGCTTCGAGCCTCCGGCGCGCCGAACGCAAATGCGGCGGTCCGCCGACAAACGAAATCTCGCGGTGTCCGAGCGCGACGAGATGCGAAATTGCTGCCTCAATCCCGGTTTCGTAATCAACGCGGACGTTGCTCATTCGCAAACCAGCCGTGCCAACGTCGAGAAAAACCACCGGGACTTCGCGCCGTGCCAACTCCTCGATTAAATTTTTATCCATCTCAGAAGTCAGCAAAGCGACGCCCGCAACTTTTCTTTCAATAAATCGCCGGACGTAATGCGAAGCTCGCTCAGCGTCATAATTCGTGTTTGAAAGAACAACATCAAAACCGCGCTCGAAAGCCGCAGCTTCGACGGCTTTAACAAGCTCCGGGAAAAACGGATTGACAATGTCTGAAATGACCAAGCCCAAAATGCGGCTGTTTCCAGAAGCCAAAGAACGTGCGTGTGCGTTCGGGTAATAACGACACTTTTCGATTGCGCGCTCGACCCGCGAGCGTACTTCTTCGGAAACAAATCGCGTTTTGTTGATGACGTGCGATACTGTCGCGGTTGAAACACCAGCTTCGCGCGCTACGTCTTTTATGCTGCTCATTCAATTTTAGATTTTGGATTTTAGATTTCGGATTTTTTAGTCGGTTCTATAAAAACTTGACCAATTAAAAATCGCCAATCAAAAATCTAAAATTTATTTTTGCCGCGCCCTTCGCGGCGGATTTTTAAATTTCGGAAGCTCTCGCAATTGAGTTTGCGGCGTTCCTCCTTCAACCAATGCCCAACCGTTTTGATAAATCAACTTGCTGATCAACAGTGCTCGCGGCGCATCGCTCGCGGAATTTTTTGCTTTAGCCTGATTTCGCTGCTTAACACTGATGGCGTGATAAAAAATCCAATCCTGTCCTGCGTCGTCGCGAATCAGTGAGTTATGACCGGGCGCGAGCCATTCGTCGTTTTTCTCCAGAATCACGCTGTTCGTTTTGCCGGTTACCTGAGCCAGAGTTTCAAATCCGCCTGTTGCGTTGCGCGAACGCGCCACCATCATTGCATAATGCGCCCGCTCGCCGCAGCAGTTGTATCCCGAATAAAACAAATAATAATACGGTTTGCGATAAATCACCCAAGCGCCTTCGATCATTCGCTGGTAATCGCTCAAATCTTCGGTTTTATGCGGCGCGATCAAATCTACCGGTTGACTGTTCGGCGCGAACTCGATTCGATTTGCCGCCAATTCCTGAACTTTGATCGGCTGAAAACCGCTGCCCCAATACAAAAGCCGCTTTCCGGTAACAGGATCGTCAAACGCCATCGGGTCAATATTGACAAAGCTTTCGCCGCATTTTAAAGGCTTTCCGACATCTCGAAACGGTCCTTCCGGCTTGTCGGCGACGGCGACCGCCAGACACAAACCGTTTTTCGGGTTCGGATCAGCCGAATAATACATAAAATATTTTCCGTCGGCTTCGGCAACGTGAGGTGCCCAAAAGTCCTGCGTCTGATTTGCCCAAATTGGTTTCGTTGGCAAAGCGTCGCCCAAATGCTCCCAGTTGATTAAATCACTCGAACGCGCGACCTGAATATTTATCGTTTTCCCGTTCAATTCCGTCTGCGTCGCATAGGCATAAAAATTTCCGTCCGTCGCGCGAATCATGGTCGGATCGGGAAAATCCGCATCGTAAATCGGATTTTGAGCAGCTTTTGCCTGCTTAACGGCTGTCTGCGCGAACGCACTGCAAAAGGCGCACAGCAAGACGAACGCGAAACAAAGCAGTTTTTTATAAATCGAACCGAGCATCAATCTTTTGAAATAAAATTAAAAACCGCATTCGGACTCCGCCCGCGAATAAACGGTCCGAGCCGCGTTTCCGTAGTCGGCGCGCCCGCTTCCGCTCGCACCCAGCCGTCGCTGCCGTAAACCAGCCGGTTTATCAACATCACTCGCCCGCGCGCACGATTTTCAGGATGATATGCGTGATAAACAATCCAATCAGCCGAGCGGTCGTCTCGAATGACCGAATTATGTCCGGGACCGAGCCATTTTTCGTTTCCTCGGATAATCACGCCGTCGTTTTCAGGCAAAATCGTAAAAGGTCCGGTCGCGGAAGTCGAACGCGCGACCATCACGGCGTAATGCGCGATTGTGCAGCAATCGTCGCCGGAGAAAAACAAATAATAAAATCCGTTCCGAAAAATCACCCAAGCGCCTTCGACCAAATCACGATAGCTGTTCGGATTGGGATCGCTGACCGGAAAAATCAGATTTACGGCTTGTGAACCGGGCGCGAAATTGATTCTATCGGCAGCAAGCTCCTGAACTTTGATCGGCTGAAAACCGCTGCCCCAATAAATCAGGCGTTTTCCCGTCGCCGGATCGTCAAAAGTCATTGGGTCGATATTGACAAACCCGTTGCCGCAGAGCAGTGGCGAGCCTTTGTCGGTAAAAGGTCCCGCCGGATTGTCAGCAGTTGCCACTGCCATACAAAGCCCTGTGCGCGAATTCGGATCTGCCGAGTAATACATAAAATATTTGCCGTCGGCATATTGGACGTGCGGCGCCCAGAAATTCTGGGTTTGATTCGCCCAAACCGGTTTCGTGGGCAAAGCGTCGCCAAGTAGTTGCCAGTTGACCAAATCTGCAGATCGCGCGACTTGAATATTTATCCAGCCTCCGTAAACGTTTGTTTGCGTCGCATAGGCGTAAAAATTCCCATCGGCGGCGCGAATCAAGGTCGGATCGGGAAAGTCGAAATCAAAAATCGGGTTTTGATAAAGCGGTGCTTTTCTGTTCGGTCCGGTCGAGACTTGAGCAAAGCTCGGCACACTAAACAAAAAAACCGCAATTATCAGAATAAAAGTCCGAAATTTGTTTTCGTAATGCATTCTTTATTCCGCTTTACAGATTTCTCCAAAACTCAAAAACTATTTCGCCACTACCACGCGCGCGCTGTTCCAATTGTTTTCCGACGAACCATAACCGTAAAGCATCAAATGGAACGATTTGGGCATATTTTTGATTGTGGTTTCGAGCCCGACCTGCGCGTCTTGCGGCTTTCCTTCCGGGCTGTTGAGGATGAATTTAAAAACATCGCCCACGCGCGCAACAGCCAAAACCGGATTTTTCATTTTCGTACCGAGCTTCCGATTATCGAGCCGCTCGGCGCGCCCGTCCGTTACCGCCCAAGCTTCGAATGTTCCCTCGCTCGTCAAAATCCACTCAATTCGATTGCGCCCGGAACCATCGAACAAAATGGTCAATGCGGCAAAGCCGAGAGTTGAGGAACGGCTGCCTGTTTCGGGAAGCGCTGCCCCGACTTTTGCCAAATGAGCTTCTACGATATATCTGTCGCCGGTAAATTTTTTCACCGTGCGGATTCCGGCGCGAGTTTTGCTCGCACTGCGAATTTGAACTTCGCCATCTTTGATTTCGACTTTGCCGCCGCTTCCGCCTTCAAATGTAAATCTTTCCCATTTCGATTCGTCCAGCTTTTCAGCTGAAAAACCATCGCTCCATTCTTCAAATTGTGGTTGTTTTTGAGGTGCGGACTTGTTTTCCTGCGCACGAAATTCGGCATTAAATCCGAGCGTAAGAATTAGAGAGCAAAAAATTAAAAAGGTTTTCATTGTTTATAAATCTTTCAAAAACTCACATTCGCCAAACGACGGACAAGATCTTTTCGGTCGGCTTCTTTCTGTTCTTTTTGCGTGTCACTCAGCTCTTTGAATTTGGCTAAAACCGAGCGAGATTCGTTTGTTCTTTTCAATCGAGCATAAACGCGCCCAAGCTGATATAGCGTTTCTGCGCTTTTCGGTTCCAGCTTTGTCGCCAGTTCGAGCGAAGCGGCGGCTTCCGCCCAACGCTCTTGCCGAGCATAAAGCCTGCCGAGAGCCGAATGCGCAGAAGCCAAATCAGGGTCAAGCTCCACTGCGCGTTTAAGCGCGCTTTCAACTCGCGTTAAATTTGGGTTAGCGGTCTTCAGAAGAGTGTCTGCCAATAGATAATGGAGAACCGCATTTTTTTCGTCCAGAAGTATTCCACGTTCAAAAATCTTGACGGCTTCATCGTTTCTGCCTTGATCAACAAAAGTCGTCGCTAAATATGCCAGAGCAGGAACCAGCTTTGGATTAATACTCAAAGCGCGTTCAAACGCCGCCCGCGCCTCCGCACTTTTATTATCATTCAGATTTGCGATTCCGAGTGCGAGCCATAAACGCGCCGAATTCGGAAATTCCTTTAATGCCTCATTGAGGCGGATAACCGCTGCCGCCGGAGCTTTGGCGTCAATCAAGAGCAAACCGTAGCGCGCGCGGTAAAATTCGTTTTTGGTATCTTTCCGAATTGCCAAGCGCATTGCCGGAATCGCGTTTTCATAAAAACCGCCAGTTTCATAAACTTCGGCAAGAGCGGCATAAATTTTCGCGTCGTCAATTCCGCGCGAAACAGCAGATTCGAGCAACCGCCCGGCGGATTTAATGTCTTTTCGTTTTAAATAAGCGTGCGACAACGAAACGAAAGCATCGGCATTTTCGGGACTTATTCTTGTAATCGCTTCAAGCTCATGAATTGCTTCATCAATAAATCCACCGTCGAGCAGAGCCTTGCCGAGTTCAATTCGTGATGCGGTTTGAGCAATCGCATTTTCAGTTGGTGTTTGTTCGAGCAGCTCCGCATATTCCCGGTAATCTTTTGCCACGAGCTCTTTTTCATTTAATCGCAATGCAATGACGATCAGCGCGCGTGTTATTTCGGCATCGGGTTTGATAGCTTTGGCTTTTTCAAATAACTGCCGCGAGACCTGCAAATCATTTTCGTTAAAACGAATCTGCGCCAGATTGACAAGGGCGCTCGATTGGTTCGGGTTTATTTTTAAAGAAGCTGCGAATTCGCGTGCGGCTTCTTCTTTTCGATTCAACCGAACTAAAATCGCGCCGTAATTATTACGGATTCCCGGCTCATTGGGCTTTAAACGCGCCGCAGCTGCAAAATGCTTTTCAGCCAAACGCAAATCGTTTTCTTGATCGGCGATCACTCCGGCTAAAGTGTGCGCTTCAGCGCTGCGCGGATTGTTTGATAAAATTTTTTGGAGAATTAATTTGGCTTGAGGAAAATTTTTCGCCAAAATCGCACTAACGGCTTCTTTCAACTGTTGTTCAACAGAATCGGTTTTCGACGGTGGGCGCTTTATCTGTGCCGTAAGAGTTGTGGCAGCAGATAAGGAAAACAACAAAAGTATTGTTGGCGCTAAAAACTTGGTAATTTTTTGACGATCTAAAAGCACCAATTAAACGAAGAAATTATTTGGGGTTTAAAACGGCGTGAGAACTTTTATATTTCTCACGCCGTTTTTGTTTACGTTTTTGCAAATTAGAATGTGACTCTAGCTCGCAATTGAATGACACGCGGATTGTTCGCCGCCCCTTCAGCACCGAAGTTTGAATTTTCAAATCTTCCGTTGACAAAAGCGCCGAGACTCGTATCCGGCGGAAGGTACCTTACACGATTAAAGACGTTGTAAAATTCCGCGCCGAGCTCGAGCGTGATCGTTTCGGTAATCCGCGTTTTCTTCAAAAGACTCATATCCTCTGTAAAAAACGGATCGGAACGAACATCCGTAATGACCGGGGGCGCATTGCCGAAGAACCGCAATGGATCGGCATAAAAAGCAGTGTATGCCGAGTTGATTTGGTTGTTAAGGAGAAACGCCGGTGCGGCTCCAAAATTCGGCGGAGCGGAAAAGGCTGCCGGATTGAGGACATAAAATCTGCCCGGAACACCGGGAACAGGTGTTCTATTCCCGGCTAAGATTGCCTGCCCGGTTAGATTTGGTCGCAGATTGCCGTAGTAGCCCGCAATTTCAAGGAAATTGCCGCCCGGCGCCGTCGGTAACGAGAAGACTAAAGGAGTTCCCTGCTGATAACGGAAAATACCGGAAACTTGCCAACCGCCTACCAGCACATTAAGTATCCCGCCCTGATTAAGGAAACGTCTGCCTTTGCCGAACGGCAGCTCGACCAGAAAATTCGTCACGAAAACGTGCGGCGAATGCGTCGGAGAATCAGTTTTCAACGATTCCGTATCAAACGGATTCTGCAAAATGCCACCGAGCGGACCACCTCCGAGAACGTCTTCGGCTGCGTTTGTGACAAGCCTTGAATAAGTGTAAGACGCGCCAAACTGAATGCCCTGAGCAAAACGGCGTTCCAGCTTGAGTTGCAGCGCATTGTAATCGCTTTCACCTTCACTTTCCAAAATGTCGGTGATGCGTCCGTATTGAGGGAATGGTCTGAGCGCTTGCGCGACATTGCCGTTAAACCCGTTATAAACGGCATTGCCGGTTGCCGGAATGTTCACGCCGACGCTTGTGGCATATTGTCGCTGAAGCGCGGTGACCTGATTGATGTTGGTATTTAAGATATCGGCACCGAGTCTGAGCGCATTAAGGGGAAGCGCGTTAATACGCGAAAAGCTTGAACGCAGACGATCAG
The DNA here is from genome assembly GCA_030863175.1 of Acidobacteriota bacterium. GTDB lineage: Bacteria > Acidobacteriota > Blastocatellia > Pyrinomonadales > Pyrinomonadaceae > JALZCH01. Next base: position 20,187 of record JALZCH010000014.1, read on the forward strand.
CGCGATGCCCGATGTAACCGATTGATGCGACAAATTTATACGGAAGTTCACGTTGAAGATCAACGCTGTATTGCAAAGTGCGCCCGGTTCGGAAGTTTTTTCCGAAATACAAAATCGGAACTCCCAAATCTCCTACGAACTGACTGTTCGGATTTGTCTGCGGAATGCTCGGAAAGCTCGACAGGAAATTGACGGCTTGGCGTCCGTTTGGCGTGAAAAGCTGTCCGGTCGTGTTATATCCGATTGTGCCGGTGTTGATGTCGCCGCCACCTTCGGTTCCGTAAAGAACCGGCGCATAGTAAAGTCCCACTCCGGCGCGAATCACTGTTTTATTATCGAGCGCATATGCGGCTCCGACGCGCGGACCGATGTTTGAATAATCGGTTGGCGCCAATGCCCGGTGTTCCGCTTGCAATCCGCTTTGACCGCCAGCACCCACTAGTGCGCCCGGTCTGTTGATTGCCGGATTGACGACATTTGGGTCAAATGTGCGGAAACGGTTATCCTCTTCGGTTCGTAAACCCGGAATGTCATAACGAACACCGACATTAAGAGTTAATTTTTGATTTACCTTAATGTCGTCCTGAATGAAATACCCTTGCGTCAATTGATTGAAAATAGGATCAATTGAATTGTTAGAGTTGAAAGCAAACTCTGTAGCTCCGGTGATCAAACTCGCAACAGGGTAGCCACCGTTCGGGTCGGCGTCGGAAGCGGTTTGATCGTGACGGAAGTTAAACGCGCCTCCCGGATCAATTTTTTGTCGCACTTTAAATTTGGAAGTGCGAATGTCGGCTCCGGCTTTAAACGTGTGTCGCCCTGTGACGTAAGTTACGAAATCACTAAATTGAAACGTTTTATCGCGAATTCGATCCGTGAAAAATGTAGACCCGATGTTTTGCAAGCGGCGCGGGTCGTTTGCGCCGTAACCCGGAAAATCAATGCGCGGAAATGCTGTGTTCTGCGTCGCATTCACTGGAATTCCGAGCGAAGATGTATTAAACGGGTCGGTTGTGTTTCGATTGGCAACGTCGAAATGTGAGTATCCGAAGTTAAAGTGATTAAGTAGCATTGGGGTAATGCTAACATCGTGCTGCAGCCTGATGATATCCGATTTGAACGCTTGTTCCCAAACATCAAAACTCGTGAATGGCAGCGGGAAAACAGGTTCGGCACCAGCAAAATTGGCGATTCTTTCATTATCACGCCTCGAATAGCTGACGGTTAAACGTTGGCTACTGGTTATATTGAAATCGGTTTTGATGGTGTATTGATTGGAATCGTTCGGAACGACCACGGAAGCCTGATAATTTTGAAAGACACCTGCACGGTTCGGCATAGGGAACCGCTGTAAAATGGCAAACCCAGCCGGATCAATCAAATTGGCGGGAACAATGTTTCCGGGCAGTGCCTGACGAACGTTCGGCGCCTGTCGCGGGTTGTAAATTCGAACTGGACCACCGAAAAATTGCAAAACGTAAGGGTCTGTCAAAAGCTCCGAGAAATCGCCCGTTCGCATTCTTGCCGTCGGAACCGTTACGAGAGCATTGTTGCTTCTGCGGAAACGATAGCCTTCGTAATTGAAAAAGAAAAACGCTCTATCTCTCAGATTCAATATCGGTGGGACACCTTCGCCGAAACCGGGAAGAATGATCGGACCTCCGATGTTAAAACCGTAATTATTCTGGTTATCGCGATTTCGTCTCAAACCGGTGGCATTGTTGAATAGAGAATTAGCGTTGAGAGCTTCGTTACGGATTAAATCGTAAACTTCGCCGTGAAATTCGTTCGTACCGGATTTCAGAGTAAAGTTGACGATACCGCCCGAAGAGCTGCCAAATTCCGCGGAGTAAGTGCTCGTAGAAATTGTAAATTCCTGAAATGCATTGGGACCGGGCGCGACTTCGGTAAAAAATGTGCCGTTTTGAGTGCGTCGCATGCTCGCGCCGTCAATTAAGATTTCGGTTCCGCTTCCCTGCCCGCCGCTGACTCTGAAACGCGAGGCGTTCGTCCCGCCGCTAGTTTCGGCAGCACCGACATTGCTATCTAAAAAGATAAAAGACAAAGGCGTTCGCCCGCCGGCTTCCGAGCCAACCTGAAGAGGCAGCTCTTTAACCTGCCGTTCGGTAACGTTCGTTTGTCGTACCGGAGTTTCGGCGTTGATCGCTTCGGCTTCGGCATTGACGGTCACCTCGGTGGTTGCCGCACCGATCTGGAGCTGAATGTCAAGCGTATGCGTAACTTGAACGGCAACTTTAAAATCGGTAACTGTGGTTCGCTGAAATCCCTGTGCTTCGACCGAAACCTGATAGATGGCAGCCGGAAGCTCAGGGAAAACGTAAGTGCCTTCTTCGTTGGTTGTTGTTTCGCGGGTTTGACCGGTTTCGACGCCGGTTAAGGTAACTTTTGCGTTTGCGACGACCGCACCGCTCGGGTCGGTAACGCTGCCGCGAATGGAGCCGCGGTCGCTTTGCCCGAAAACGGTCGCGGCATTTACGACAATCAGCAAAATCAGTGCGATTGTCCAAAATCTCAGAGTCCTCATAATTAGCTCCCTCGCTCTTACTTGATTCCTTGGAGAAGTTTAATTGCAGCTTTCGCCTGAGACTGCGAACGAAAGCGATTTTTTAATTATCAAAAAAAACAATAAAATCGTCAGCTTTAGCAGATTTGAAATGCCACAATCGAGTCAATGAAGATTGGTCAATGGAAAATAAAATTTCGCTCGTTAATGAAGTTCCCTGCAACAAGAGGGCAAATTTCGGCGAATTTGTTGCGGTTAAGAACATTTTAGTCTGCCGGCTCTTTCAACGAAAGAGCTTGAAACAATAAATCAACGGGCGTCGGAGAATTTCCGTTTCAAAGCAATCTGCCAAAGCGCGATTAACGGTTCGCCGGCTTCGATCAATCGGCGTTCAACAATTTATGAAGAGGCTGATTTTTCAAGCGGTTAAACCTTTACGCAAACGTTTTACAAAGACCATAAATTCTTAACAGAGTCTTTTATTTTTGTCAATAAATTGTAGAAAAACTTGAAACACTAAATCGCCCGAATTTGACGCCGGGAAAAAACAATCGGAAACTGAAAAAAGCAAGCCGCCGCGAATGCCGTCACAAAGCGTTTTAAATATGTTTTTTTATCGCATTTTCCTTATCGCTGTTTTTTTCGCAGCAGGCTTTGTTTCCGTTGCTTCGGCTCAGCAGCCGACTCCCACAGTTGCCGGAAAGTCTTACAACACCTCCGAGATTCGCCGTCCGACAACGACCGCACCGCAGTTTCCCTCTCCGGTGACGTTCAGCGACGTTACATCCGAGTCGAAAATTACTTTTAAACACGCGGCGTCTCCGACTTCGCAAAAATACCTGCTTGAAACGATGGGAGCCGGAGCGGCGATGTTTGATTTTGACAACGACGGCAGGCTGGATTTGTTTTTTACAAACGGCGCGCGTCTGAGCGATCCGATGCCAAAAGGCAAAATGCCCGAAAAAACCGACCCAAAATACTGGAACCGTCTTTACCGGCAAAAATCGGACGGCACATTTGAAGACGTGACCGAAAAGGCAGGAGTTAAAGGCGTCGGTTACAGCTTCGGTGTGGCAACGGGAGATTATGACCGCGACGGCTTTATGGATTTGTTTGTCACTGGTTACGGCGGTGCTTTGCTTTATCGCAACAACGGTGACGGCACCTTTACAGAAGCGACAAAAAAACTCTCCATCAATGTTGAAGGCTGGGCGACGAGCGCCGGTTTTTTCGATTACGACCGAGACGGCAGGCTCGATTTGTTCGTCACGCGTTATCTGGTTTGGGATTTTGAAAAAGGCGCGATGTTTTGCGGCGACACGCGTCCGGATTACCGTGCCTATTGTCATCCGGATAATTTTAAACCCATAAATTCGCTGATCTTTCAGCAAAAACTTGACGGTACTTTTCAAGACGTTTCGGAAAAAACCGGAATTGCAGCTTCAAAAGGAAAGGCGCTCGGCGTCGCCTTTGCAGATTTTGACGACGACGGCTGGACTGATGTTTTCGTCGCCAACGACAATAGCGAACAACAGCTTTTCCGCAACAAACAGGACGGCACGTTTGAAGATTTGGCGCTGGCGGCTGGGGCTGCTCTCGATGACAAAGGTAAGCGCTTTTCCGGAATGGGCGTTGACGTCGGCGACTATGACGGAGACGGGCGTCAGGATGTGATAATTACAACTCTCTCAAACGAAACTTACCCGCTTTATCGAAATCTGGGCGAAAACGTTTTCGATTACGTCACGCAATCGAGCGGGATCGGGCAAATCTCAATCTTGGGAACGGGCTGGGGCGTTAAATTCACGGACGTTGACAACGACGGAAGACGCGATGTTTTTGTCGCGCAAAGTCACGTACTCGATACGATTGAAAAAACTTCGTCTTTTTTAAAATACAAACAAGCTCCGTTACTGATGAGAAATTCGGGGCGAGAATTTCAAAATGTTTCGTTTGCCGCCGGAGCCGCTTTTAAAATTGATTTATCTGCCCGCGGAATGACAGCCGGAGATTTGGACAACGACGGCGACACGGATTTTGCCATCGCGCAGACTGACGGCGCTCCCGTAATCCTGCGCAATAACGGCACCAAAAATCATTGGATAGGCATTGATTTGCGGGGCGATAAATCAGCGCCGCGCGGCGAAGGCTCGCGAGTCGTCGTTACGGATGCAGGCGGAAGAAAACAGATTTTCGATGTTTCCAGTGCGGGCAGTTATATTTCGGCGAACGATACGCGGGTTTTAGTCGGTCTAGGCGAATCTGCATCGGTCAAACAAATCGAGATTCGCTGGACGAGCGGAAAAATTCAAAAAATTGAAAATCCGGCGATTGATCGCTATCACGTAATTAAAGAGCAATGAATAAGTTTTTATTTTTAACCTTTTTGACTTCAATAACCATCGGCTTAGTTAACGCCCAAACGCAGCAGATGGGCGGTGTTTCGACCGGTGAAGCCAAAACCTACGCGACAAAGCGAACCGTCGGAATTGTCGCCCCGAACGCGCCCACAGTTTTTGCAGACATTACGGCAAATACAGCTTTAAAAAACTTTCACTGCGTTTCGGGCGGAAAAGATAAAAATTACATCATTGAAACAACCGCCTGCACGGTAGCGGTTTTCGATTACGACAGCGATGGAAAACCCGACATTTATTTATTAAACGGCTCTACGCTCAACGCCGAAGCGGGAAAAGAAAAACCACCGCGCTCGGCTTTGTACCGGAACCTCGGAAATTGGAAATTTGAAGACGTAACCGAAAAAGCCCGAGTTGCAAACGAGCGCTGGGGAATGGGCGTCGCGGTCGGTGATTATAACAACGACGGTTTTTCAGACCTGTTTGTCAGCAATTACGGAATTCCGAGGCTTTACAAAAACAACGGCGATGGAACTTTCACGGACGTGGCGGAAAAGGTCGGCTTGGCTGTAAAAAGCTGGCATACGGGCGCAAGCTTCGGCGATTTTGACCGTGACGGCAGCCTCGATTTGTTTGTCCCGGCGTATGTCGAGTTTGATTTAAAAAATCCGCCGCCAAGTCCCGCCGATGCGGGAAAAAACAATTCCGCAAATCAATACATTTGTCAGTTTCGCGGGCAGCCCGTGATGTGTGGTCCGCGCGGGTTAAAGGGAGCCAAGGATCGGCTTTTTCGTCAAAAATCGGACGGCACGTTTGAAGAAGTCAGCGACCGCATCGGCGTTAAAGACGAAGGTAATTATTACGGTTTTTCTTCGGCGTTTATTGATATTAACGAAGATCAGTGGCTTGATCTGCTGGTCGTTAACGATTCGACTCCGAATCAGCTTTATTTGAACAAAGGCGACGGCACATTTGAAGAAATCGGTTACGCTTCTGGCATTGCGCTAAACGAAAACGGGCGTGAGCAAGCCGGAATGGGTTTGGCAGTCGGCGATTACGACAACGACGGACGCGTTGACTTTCACATCACGAATTTTTCCGACGATTCAAACACGCTTTACCGTAATGACGGTGACGGAAATTTTTCCGACGTCACCTTTCAAGCCGGTCTGGGCGAGCCGTCGATTCCTTATCTCGGCTGGGGAACTTCGTTTTTCGATTTCGATAACGACGGCTGGAAAGACATTCTGGTCGCTAACGGTCATGTTTATCCTGCGGTTGATAATTTTCAGTGGGGAACGAGCTATGCCCAGCAATTGCTGCTTTTCAAAAACGCTCGCGACGGCAAACAAATTAGATTTGAAAGAATCAACGCCGCACCGAACAGCGGTCTGGCGATTGCGATTACCGCGCGCGGGCTGGCAATAGCTGATTTCGACGGGGATGGGCGCGAAGACGCCGTTGTAGCAAACGAAGGCTCTACGCCAACTCTACTTAAAAACATCGCCGAAACGAAAAACAATTGGCTTGCGATCCGGCTCGTCGGCGACGTTTCAAAAAAAACTCCAAAAGATGCAACAGGTTCGACGGTTTTCGCGACGGCAGGCAATTTGACTCAGCGTTTCGATTTAATCAGCGGCGCGAGCTACGCTTCACAGAACGAACAAATCATTCACATCGGGCTAGGCGAACACACGAAAATCGCCAATCTGAAAGTCAACTGGGCAAACGGGCAAAAAGAAAAATTTACGGTTGATAAAATAAATACTCAAATTACGCTCAAACAGAATACGGGCGCGGCAAATCAATAAATCTGGAAGCAAATTTCTCTGAAAATAACGAAAATAAATCAGCGGGCAGTGGCAGCCCGCTGATTTTATTAATTTGATAACTACGGCAATTTGAATTTTTCGTTATCAACCGCTCCCGAATTGCCGCTCGGCGCCGTCCAATCGCCGTCAATTTCGCCGATTAAAACGGCTGTATAGTTTTCACCCGCCAGCGAATTGAGCGTTGGGTTGTAATTGCGCGAAATCGGATCGAACTTCCAATTACCAACTTGTCCGGTATTAGCGTTTGATCCATTTGCAGCCACAAATCTTAAAATTCGGATTGCATCAAACGCTGTCACATTGCTATCTCCGTCCGTATTTGCTGCTAATCGTTGATTTGGCGTCAAAGAGCAATTTGTCGCGGCGGCAATGCAACGCAAGACAAGCGTAGCGTCAAAGGCTGTGATTCCGTTGACGTTTCCTAATTTTGAAAGAGTAACAGCGTAGCTGTCATTGACGTTTAAATTATTGAGCAAATAAGCGCCTGATGTATTTGTTAGTGCTGTTCTGTTATTAGTAGTTCCAGTTGCTGTCAACAACACATTTGAAACAAACTTTGCGGGTTGATTTGCTGGAGTTGTTGCATAAAGCAGATTTCCGAGAATTGCTCCATCGCCGGTTTGAGCAATCCCGGGCGTGTGCTGCGCGACGACAAATGTTGAAAGCGATGTTGCGGTTTGTTTGACAATGCAAACATTAGAATTAAACGTCGGTGCGACATTGTTTGACTCGTCCCAATCGCCGTTAGTGCGATGCAGCACTCGTAAGACAGAGCAGGTTTGAGCGTCAAAAACGCCGGGTACAGTAAATTGAATATTGACACCGCCCGAATGCTGAGCAGAAGTGCGAATGTCGTAAGCAAACCCGGAGCGCAAACTGTAACCTGCGGGAAGACGAGGGACTTGTCTATTGTTTAATTGAGAAGCCACAGTGAAGCCGACACTTGTGACTTGACCGAAAATAACCCTTAAGTTGCTTGCCGGGTCAACCGTGATACTGCCTCCGACGATTGGCTGCCACGCCGGAAAGAAATCACTGGCAGAGTTGTTGGTCAATCTGGTTTGATTCGAGCCATCAGGGTTCATCACATAAATCTCATCGCTGACGCTGCGGTTTGACGTAAAAGCGATTTTCGTTCCATCGGGTGACCACGCCGGATGTTTGTCAACTCCCAAAGTGTTTGACAGATTAATCTGATTGGTGCCGTTGGCGTTCATCACAAAGATTTCATAGTTTAAGGTGCGGTAACTCTGAAAAACGATTTTCGAGCCGTCGGGCGAAAACGAAGGTAACTCGTCATTATACGGGCTGTTCGTCAATCTGGTTTGATTCGAGCCGTCAGCGTCCATTACATAAATTTCATAGTATCCGTCGCGGTCGCTGCTAAACACAATTTTCGAGCCGTCGGGCGAAAATCTCGCACCAACGTCAGACGTAGAGTTTGTGGTTAATCTGGTTTGATTTGAACCATCCGCGTTCATAATGTAAATCTCGTTGTTGTTTTCGTGAATGCTTGAGTCGCGGTTGCTGGAAAAGACAATCTTTGTGCCGTCAGGCGACCAAGTTGGCATTCCATCAAAATTGGCATCGGTTGTTAATCTAACCGGATTCGAACCCTCAGAATTCATCACGTAAATATCGTGATTACCGTTTTCATATCCCTTTAAAGCTATTTTACTGCCATCAGGAGAGAAAGCTAGAGTACTGCCATACGCCAGATTAGCTGAGATGTTTGTTTGATTCGTACCATCGGGATTCATCGTAAATATTCCAGAATCTGGACCGCCATAGAATTTGAAAAAAGCTATTTTCCCGTTTGACGCAAGAGATGTAAAAATTGCGTTTGAGACACAGACGCCGCTGCTTCGGCTCTGATAAATTGATTGGATTTCCGATGCGGAAAGAGCGCGATTGTAGATTTGAACCTCGTCAATCTTGCCTTTGAAGAAATAGCTCAACGCTCCATTTTCATATTCCGCCCCGATTGTTAACGGATGCGCATCGTAAATTATCGAAGCCGTTGCCGCTTCTGCTGCGACGGCGACGCCGTTGATATACAAGATCTGCGTATCTGAAAAATCGTCAAAGGTATAAGCAATGTGATACCAATCGCCTGCGACAGGCGTAAAAGAAATTGAAATTATTTCGCCTAATCCGTTAGGTCCGCCAACAGCGCCTCTCAGGAATGTTCCGTCGTAATAAAGGACAAACGATTCATTTGTTCCTATGCCAGCCGTCTTTGCGATCATGATTCCGCCTGACACAGCCGCAAAATTAAACCAGCCTTGAATGGCTAAATTAACCGGGCGCAGAGATGTTGTGTCCGCAGCGCTGATGTAATCGTCAGTGCCGTCGAGATTGAAAGCCTGCCCGACTTTTCCGGTTACAAAAGTCGCACCGTTTTGCAGCGAGCCATTATTTCCCCCGCTCCAATCATTAGCGCTATTTTCGGCTCGATACCAAGCCGCCGTACCGACAAAAGGCGGCGTGCAAAACGGTTCGATCTGCCCTCGAATTTCGCCATCTTGAAATGTAGATGAGTGAACGTTGAAATACCAGAGACCGGCTTTCAAATCCGCAACTTGCAATGCAGTTACCGGAAACGTTTGCGAAAAACTGCCATTCGGCAAACCGATTTCTACTCCGCCCGTCACACCGCGTTCGCCTTTGTGAATGTGAGTGGCGGTTTGCGTTCCCGTTAATCCGGAAAAGTTTAATGTAATGGTGACTTGTGTTTCCGCCGAGTTTAAGATAACGCTGCCTCCACCAGTTGCTGTTGAATTATTTGGAGGAGCTTCCTGCAAGCCGTTTAAAACGGCTGTAAAAGTCGTGTCGGCAAAGGCTGAAACAACAAAACAAAAATTGATGACGAAAAGAGAGAGAAGGCGTGAAGGAAAGTAACGTTTCATTTTTATTTTACCTCAGACTTTTGGAATCACAGCAAACAGTCGGCACAATCGAAGGAATGCGAAGCGCTTTTGGACAATGATGTTTTGATTTGCCGCTGGATTGTTGAAATCAACAGGTGCTATTGTTAATCCATTTGAAAGCTCAAATGACTATAAACAAAACCTTTTTGGAAGGCAAGTCAATCTCATTTTGATGGCTTTCATCAAATGAAATGCATCAATCTTCTGACCAAATGCATCAATCTTCAATCTGAGACTTGCGCACCGAAACACTAAAGGCAAATTAACGGTGCGGTAAGTCAATAAATTGAAGGCAATCCGCACTGTAAATGCGACAATTTTGTTGCAATCAGTTCCTCGTAAAGGCAAAATATTATTGTTTGCTCACACAAAAAAAGATTTATTTTATGAATACTTTAACCGCACGTCGTAAGCTTTATTTTCTATTCGCATTTTTTGCAATTTTATTGATTTCGATAACTTCGGCAATCTTCGGCAATCTAAAATCTTTCGCTCAATCAAACGAACGCACGAAAAACAAATCGGCAGAAACTTCGTCTTTGCGCTGGCTGACAGTTGACGAAAAAGAGTTTCAGCACATTCAGAACGTTTTGCAGAAAAAAGGCGTCAGTTTTGATTTAAAAATCGTCGAAAGACGGGCGGGTTTGCTGGTTGTTGCTGCTGATGAGCAGCAAAGCGTTGAATTGACGCAGAATATGCACGAGGAGTTTCAGAAATGCGGCGGTTTTATTTCACACGAAACACCGGAAGCTGCACGACTTTCGCTTGAGGAGGGTTTGCATGCAGACTCGAATCTGCGGGCTGTTGAGTACACTATTAACAATCCTACGCTGGTCAATTCCCTTCACGCCGAAGCGAAAGAACCAGAAATTCGTGAAACAATTACCAGACTTTCGACCGATTTTCCAAATCGCCGCTACAACTTGCCGAGCGGTACGGATTCGGCAAACTGGATAAAAAACAAATGGACGCAGATTGCCGCCGGGCGCAGTGATATTTCGGTCGAGTTTTTTAATCATTCGCCAAACACATCGCCCCAGCCTTCAATTATTTTGACGGTGCGCGGAACAACTTTGCCGGATGAAGTCGTCGTTTTCGGAGCGCATCAGGATTCGATTCATCGCAGCGGCGAATCTTTTGCTGCGCCGGGCGCAGACGATGATGCTTCGGGCATAGCGAGTATGACCGAAGTTATTCGCGTCCTTGTCGCCAGAAACTTCCACCCGCAACGCACCGTAAAATTTATGGCTTATGCAGCGGAAGAAATCGGTTTGCGCGGCTCTTATGACATTGCGACGAATTTTCAAGCGCGCGGAGTCAACGTCGTCGGCGTTTTGCAGCTCGATATGACCAATTACAAAGCCAGTTCGACTTCTGACATTGCCATCATTACCGATTACACCAATGCCGCTCAAAATCAATTTCTCCGCGATTTACTGGCGACTTACCAACCGACGCTCGCGGTTGTTAATTCCGCTTGCAATTACGGTTGTTCAGACCATGCTTCGTGGTATCAGAAAGGTTATCCGGCGTCTTTTCCGTTTGAAGCTCCGTTTCCCGCAAATCCATACATTCACACCACGAACGACACCATAGCTCAAAGCGGCGGCAACGCTGATCACGCTTTAAAATTCACCAAGCTCGCGCTTTCGTACTTGGGCGAACTGGCAAAAGAAACAATCGGCATTTCCGGCACAGTCGCTTACGGCATTACGCCCGCAAACCAAACGCAAAAGTTTGTCCTTGGCGTGCTGGCATCAGTTAACAGCGCTTCTCCCGCGACGACCGATTCTGCGGGTTTCTATCTGATAAAAAATTTAATGCCAAATGGCAGCTATTCGGTAACATTGTCAAAAACGGGGAACGAGAATGGAATTACAGCCTTTGACGCCGTTCTGGCGTTAAGGCACGTAGCTGCAAATGGTGAAGGAACAATTAATCTAACACCTAATCAGCAAACGGCTGCCGATACCGACAAAAGCGGTACAATCACAGCTTTCGACGCAACGCAGATTCTTCGTTATGTCGCTGCAAATGGACAGTCGAACCTAACCGGAGCGGCGGGACAATGGAATTTCACTCCGCCGTCACGCAGCTATTCGGCTTTCTCTGGTTTTGACGCCGACGAAAATTACACCGCTGTTTTAGTCGGCGACGTTGACGGCAGTTGGACGCCTTAGGACTTTTCGAAACAGTAAACAATTTAGTTTTCAGTATCGGCTCGACCGCGTTTTTCCGTTCCTTCGCCGTCAAGTAATTCGTCAATTCTGGCGTATGAACCGATGCTTTCGACAGGAAGATTGTCTGCCGTTTCCGAATCTGCCAGCGCAGACAAATCCGCTGTGTTTTCTTCTCGATTAGAATCTTTTTCGGGTATTTCTGCCGGGTTTTCTGATGAGTCGGTGTTTTCCATAATTTTCCCTGTTTCGTTTATTTTAGGATCTGCGTAAGAAATATAACCACAAAACAGTCCTCAAAAACCAAAAATCTTCATTTCTGGTATATATTCACTTCGCTGGTTTCGCATAAGTTTTTTTATTTGTAAATTAAGACAAAAGACAGATTTTGAAAGATGGAAAACGAAGGTTTTATCATTCGCAGCCGGAGAGTTTTGACACCGAATGGTCTTGAACAGGCATCACTGTTTGTCCGAAACGGTGTTATTTCTGCAATCAAAGAATGGGACAACGTCGAATCAAACGAGGCGCAAATTTCTTTTGTTGATGCCGGAGATGCTGTGGTAATGCCCGGAATCGTTGATTCGCACGTTCACGTCAATGAGCCGGGGCGAACCGAATGGGAAGGATTTGCAACGGCGACGCGGGCTGCAGCCGCGGGCGGCGTGACCACACTGGTTGATATGCCGCTCAACAGCATTCCGCCGACCACAACGCTCGCCGGATTTAATGAAAAGCTCTCCGCAGCACGCGGGCAATGTCAGATTGACGCAGCTTTTTGGGGCGGCGTCGTTCCCGGCAACACAGGCGAATTAAATGCGCTTCTGGATGCCGGAGTTCGCGGTTTTAAATGTTTTTTGACTCCTTCGGGTGTTGACGAATTTCCCCACGTCACGGAAGAAAATCTGATCGAAGCAATGCCGGTTTTAGCGCGGCAGAACTCTGTTTTGCTGGTTCACGCCGAATTGCCCGAGCCGATTGAAAAAGCCTGCGCCGAATTGGCTGGCGAAAACCCGAACGATTATCAAACCTTTCTCCGTTCGCGCCCGCGCGAGGCGGAAGACAAAGCAATTGAATTAATGATTCGGTTATGCCATACGACAGGCGCTCGAGTCCATATCGTTCATCATTCTTCTTCGGATTCGCTTCCGCTTCTGAAACAGGCGAAAGCCGAAGGCTTGCCCCTGACGGTCGAAACCTGCCCGCATTATCTCACCTTTGCGGCGGAAGAAATTCCTGCGGGCGCGACTCATTTCAAATGCTGCCCGCCCGTGCGCGAGCGCGAGAACCGGGAAAAACTTTGGCAGGCGCTGGCGGAAGGCGTGATTGATATGGTCGTTTCGGATCATTCGCCCTGCACGCCGGAATTAAAACTGCCGGAAAAAGGCGATTTTCTTGAAGCTTGGGGCGGGATTGCGAGCCTTCAGTTCGGCTTGCCGGTTGTGTGGACTGGAATGCAAAAGCGCGGCTTTGGTTTGCGGGAGCTAACGCGCTGGATGTCGCAAGCCCCTGCGAAACTGGCTGGTTTGGATAAACGAAAAGGACTTCTGCTTCCGGGTTTTGACGCCGATTTCATCGTTTGGCAGCCCGAAGGAGAGTTTAAAATCGTTCCTGAAATTATCCATCATCGTCACAAAGTAACGCCTTATTCGGGAATGAATTTACGCGGCGCGGTCGAAGCCACTTTTGTAAGGGGCGTCAAGGTTTACGAAAAAGGAAGCTTTACCGCCGATGCGACGGGAATATTGCTGACAAATTAAAGATCAAAGCGAAAAGGTTTACCCAGCGTTGGAGTTCAATTGACAACCGCCAATTTATGTCTTTTACTTTATCCGACATTCAGCAACCTGCTCCGCAATAAAATATGGATTTTTCCGAACTGATTGACTTGGCTTCCGAACGCTTGGGTGGCGCCGTTCTTTTCGCTAACGACGAGTTTTTTGCGCAAAAAGAAAATTTGCTTAAACTCTCTGCCCCAATCTTTATCGAAGGCAAATACACGGATGTCGGCAAATGGATGGACGGCTGGGAAACACGGCGTCGCAGAAGCCCCCGGCTCGATGAAAAATTTGATTGGTGCATCATTCGTCTTGGTTTGCCGGGCATGATTCGCGGCGTTCTCGTTGACACCAGCTTTTTTCGCGGCAATTTTCCTTCGCATTGTTCAATCGAAGCCTGCGCCGTAAACGGTCATCCTACCGTTGAACAACTTTTGAGCGAACAGACCGAATGGCGCGAAATTCTGCCTACAGCAGAACTGGCAGGCGATTCGCACAATCTTTTTGCCGTCAATTCGAGCGAGCGAACGACTCATTTTAAATTAAAAATTTACCCGGACGGCGGCGTCGCACGTCTCAGAGCTTACGGCGAAGTGATGCCGGATTGGGCGGCTTTAAAACGGCGTGACAGCGAGATTGATTTGGCGGCGGCGGAAAACGGGGGTTTTGTTTTGACTGCCAGCGATATGTTTTTCGGGCATCGGCACAATCTGATTATGCCCGGAGAAGCGAAAGACATGAGCGACGGTTGGGAGAGCAAACGGCGGCGCGGCGAAGGATATGATTGGTGCGTTATCAAACTCGGAACTGCCGGAAGGATCACCCGCGTCGAAGCTAACACTTCACATTTTAAAGGCAATTATCCGGAAAGCTGCTCGATTGAAGTCTGCCAGGCAGATAACGATTCAAATCTGGAAAATGCGACTTGGCAGGAGTTGCTCCCAAACAGCAAATTGCAAGCTCACACGCGGCATATTTTTGAAGAAGAATTAAAAGATTGCGGAGTTGCGACGCACGCCAGATTTAACATCTTTCCGGATGGCGGCGTCAGCCGTTTGCGGCTCTTCGGGAGAATTCAGAAATGAACGGCGGACTTGAGAAATTAAACCACATCCCGCCGGAAACTGCTCGAACAGCTTTTCTCAGTTGCTGCGGCTCGCGGCGATGGGCTGAACGAATGACCGAAGCGAGACCGTTTGCCGGGATGGACGAGCTAATCAACCGAGCGAAAGAAATCTGGCAAAATCTCGAACCGGAAGATTGGCTCGAAGCGTTTGCTGCTCATCCGAAAATCGGCGCTCGAAAAGCCGCTTCGCAACAATCCGAACAATCGGCTCAGTGGTCGCAAAACGAGCAATCCGGCGTTCTCGGAGCCGAAAATGCCGTGCTCTCGGAATTAGCCGAAGCAAATCGTTTGTACGAAGAGAAATTCGGGTATATATTCATCGTCTGCGCGACCGGAAAAACCGCCGAAGAAATGCTGGCTTTGTGCCAGGAGCGCTTAAAAAACGAATCTCTGACCGAGCTTCAAACGGCGGCTGAGGAGCAGAGAAAAATTACCGAAATCCGATTAAAAAAACTTCTGGAAGCTGAAATTTAAATGAGCGCAATTACAACGCACGTTTTGGATGTTTCTCGCGGCACTCCGGCGCGCGGCGTTGCCGTTATGCTGGAGCGCGAAAATGCCGGCGGCTGGGAACCTATCGGTCATGGCACGACAGATAAAGACGGGAGACTGCGGAATCTACTCGCGTCTGGCAGCGGGTTAGAGCCCGGAAATTACCGTCTCACATTTGATACGGGAGCTTATTTCACCGCTCAGGGAATTGAAGGATTTTACCCGGAGGCTGCGATTGTTTTCGTCGTTCGGGACGCGGCGCAGCATTATCATGTTCCGCTTTTGCTGAGTCCTTTTGGTTATTCGACCTATCGCGGAAGCTAGGATTTTATGGCTGTTGAGCTAATTCAAAACAATTACGGAAAATCTCGCGTTCGACTGCTGAAAGTCTCACGGCGCGGCGACCGACACGAAATACAAAACATCACGGTCAAAATCGCGTTTGAGGGCGATTTTGATGAGGTTCATATTTCAGGCGACAACAGCAAAGTTCTTCCGACCGACACGATGAAGAACACCGTTTATGCGCTCGCTCACGAAACGCAGGAAATCGAGGAAATCGAACGCTTCGGCGAACGGCTGGCAAATTATTTTCTCGAACATAATTCGCCCGTCGAGCAAGTCACAATCGACATCATAGAACACGCCTGGACGCAGCTCGAAATCAACGACGAGCAGCATCAGCATTCTTTTATCAAAGGCTCGGATGAAAAGCAGACGACAAAAGTCGTCGCTACGCGACATCGTTTGGCAATCGAATCTGGGATCGAAGATTTAATTGCTCTGAAAACGACCAAATCCGGTTTCGTTGGTTTTATTAAAGATCGCTACACGACTCTGCCGGAAACGACTGACCGAATTTTTTGCACGGCGGTCAAAGCCAATTGGCTCTATTCAGATCCAAATGCCGCGACAGCCGAAATCCGGCGACGCGCGCGGCAGACAATCATCGAAACTTTCGCCGAACACGATAGCCTTTCGGTGCAGCACACGCTTTACGCGATGGGCGAAGCGGTTTTGGAAAATTTTTCGGAGATTGCGGAAATATCTTTCTCGTTGCCAAACATCCATTTTCTGCCCGTTGATATGGCGCGATTCGGTCTTGAAAACGATAACCGGATTTTCCTGCCGACAGATGAGCCGCACGGCTTGATCGAAGCGCGTTTGAGCCGCGAACCCGAATAAATAAAAAGAAATTGTAAAACGAAAACCAGCATCAATTTGCAATGAAAACAACGCTTTCCGAAGAATCAATAAATGAAATTTCGCGCGGTCTGAAACCCGCTTTCACCGAGTTTGCTGCTCGTTATCCGGGAGAATCCGGTAGCCGACAGCCGGTTCACACCGTTTACGGCGGCGCGCATTTGTTTAAATCCGATACCGCGCCTCGTCTCGGCAGCCTGGCTTTGCGGGCTTTTGAAACTTATGCGCCGGATGCGGCGACTTTTGCCGGCGTGCTTGAATTGCCGGAAAAGTTGAGCGGCACAATTTACGAGCGGGTTTCGGAAAAGCTCAGAACCGAGCCGGTCGAAGATTTTCGCATTGATTTTGAGGACGGTTACGGCGCGCGCCCCGATGCGGAAGAAGACGGTCATGCGGTTTCAGCCGCGCGGGAAACTGCAGCCGGTTTTTCAGCCGGAACGCTTCCGCTGTTTATCGGCATTCGGGTCAAACCCTTTTCCGAAGAGCTGCACGTACGCAGCCTTCGAACACTCGATTTGTTCTTAACTGCGTTGACGGAACAAATCGGTGGACGGCTTCCCGAAAATTTTGTGATTACGCTTCCGAAAATTTACTCTCCGGCACAAGTCGCGGCGCTTACTGACGTTTTCGATTTGCTTGAGCCGCGTCTGAATTTACCCCACGGCTCGCTCAAAATGGAGATGATGATTGAAACCACGCAATCAATCATCAACGAGCGCGGCGAAGCGAATTTGCCGAAACTTCTAGCCGCAGCACGCGATCGCTGCACGGCAGCGCATTTCGGAACTTACGATTACACAGCGAGTTGCAGCATCACCGCCGCTTATCAGGATATGCTGCATCCGGCATGCGATTTCGCGCGAAATATGATGCAGGTTGCATTTGGCGGAACGGGCGTCTGGCTTTCGGACGGCGCGACGAACATCATGCCCGTCGCTCCGCATCGAGGCGAACTTAGCGCCGATCAGCAAGCCGAAAATCGCCAGGTCGTTCATCGAGCGTGGAAACTGCATTACGAGCACATCAGACATTCGCTCGCCAACGCTTTTTATCAAGGCTGGGATTTGCATCCGGCACAGCTCCCGACGCGCTATGCCGCTGTTTTTACTTTCTTTCTCGAAGGTTTGGACGCGGCTTCCGAACGGCTTCGGAACTTTGTTGCCAAAGCGGCTCAAGCGACTTTGGTCGGTGATGTTTTTGACGATGCGGCGACAGGTCAAGGGCTGCTTAATTATTTTATTCGCGCGATCAACTGTCGCGCGGTTACTGAACAGGAAGCGCAGGATTTGACCGGTTTAACAATCGAGGAATTGCGTTCAGCTTCATTTGTCAAAATTTTGCGAAACCGCCAGCAATAAAGCTGTCCTCAGTTATTTTCTGAAACAGTAAATCTAAAAAGGTGCGAAAAATGATTTTTCGCACCTTTTTATTTGTCTTATTGTTTATTCGACTTATTGCGGCAAACGTCCCGGAGTAAGGGGCGCTCCCGCTTCTTCAAGTGTTTTTTCAAATCTCGGAACCTCGTTTTCAACCAGATTTCTCAATCTCGCTAAAACCGGTCTGAATTCGGATTCAGAGAGATTGTACTGCTCAATCTGCGTTTGCGTCGGTTTAATCGTCGAAAGCCGGATTGTGTCGGCGATAAAGCCAATGCGGCTGCTGATCGAGGGCGGCGGAATATCGGTATTTTCGCGCCCGCCGCGCAAGGCGTTGAGAATCTGATTGATTTCGTCTTCAAACGCTTTTGCCTGATTGATAAATTGTTGATTGGCAACCGGCGCTTCGTTTGCCGCTCGTTTCAACAATCCGATTCGGGTTCTGGTCGAGTTAGCCACTTCGATTGCGCCGCCGACAGCTCTTTGCAAACCGGAAATTTTACGTTGAAATTCGACGAGCGCGGCTCGTTCCGCGTCGGTCATTTTTTCTCTGCCTTCGACCGTAAGATTAAAAGTTTGCGTTCCCGGCAAAGGCGTAACGACGCCGTTAACCCGCATTGCCATTGCAACCGAATATTTTCCGGGCATCACGAGCGGACCCTGGGGACCGGGTGTAAAACCTTCTGGCAAAGAACCGCCCTGTTGCGACTGCGGCGTTTGTGCGGGAATTGTGGGCGGCGTGTAGCGCATATCCCAAGTAGCGCGCTGAATGCCTTGCGAAGCGGGCGCTGTCATACGCCGAATGACCTTGCCGTCCGCATCTGAAATGGTGAAAAGCAGCGCGGGCGGTTCTTCTTCCGCTTCGGCGCGCAGTTCTTCGATTGAAGGATAACGAATCGGCTTTTTCTGACGTTCGGCTTCGCGTTCGGCTTCCTGACGCTTTTGCCGCAAGGTTTTCGGTGCTTCTTTTAAATAATAAACAAAAGTCGCTCCGTATGGCGGATTCGGCGCAGCGTAAAACGATGAGCCTTGAAAACTCGAAAAAACCATATTTGAACGGACGTACATCAAAGCGTCTCTAACTGGAAAAAGCTGCGAATTTTGATCGAGCGCAGCTTTATTGACATTACGGAGCGGCGCATAATCGTCCAAAACGTAGATTCCGCGTCCGAAAGTTCCTAAAAGCAAATCGTTTTCGGTTCTATGAATGGCAATATCGCGAACGGCAATGGTCGGCAAATTGCCTTTCATCTGAATCCATTTTGCGCCGCCGTCAACCGTGAAAAAGAAACCGAATTCGGTGCCGACAAAAATCAGATTCGGATTGACGTGATCTTCGGCGATTGCATAAAGCGAACCGCGTTCGGGGAGATTCGCGGCAATCGAAGTCCAGGTATTTCCCCTGTCCGTGCTTTTCAAAATGTACGGTTTAAAATCGCCGTTTTGATGATTGTTAAAAAGCGCGTAAACCGTATTTTGATCGTGCTGTGAAGCTAAAATGCGGCTGACGTAACTCATATCAGGAACGCCCGGAAACTTTTCGATTTTGCGCCAGTTTCCGCCGTCATTCTCGGTCACTTGGATCAACCCATCGTCGGTTCCGACATAAATCAAGCCCGCTTTTTTCGGCGATTCCGACAATGCAGAAGCGTTTCCGTAGAGCGCGGTTGATTGATGTTTGGCGATCGCGTCGGGTCCCCAGATTTTGCCCATCACTGGAAGAGCGTTGCGGTCGAGACGCCGCGTTAAATCAGGGCTGATAACTTTCCAATCGTCGCCGCGATTTTCGCTTTTGAACAGCTTATGCCCGGCAAAATAAAGTCTGGTGTTTGAGTGCGGGCTGATGATAAACGGCGAATCCCAATTGTAACGCTGCGATTCATCCGTTTTGCCTTCAATTGGCGGAATATCTACGGTTTCACCGGTTTGCTTGTGAAATCTGACCAAGCCGCCGTTTTGACTTTCGGCATAAATGATATTCGGGTCGAGCGGATCAACGGCTGAGCGAAAACCGTCGCCGCCGTTGGTAACGAACCAGTCGGAGTTGATGATTCCGGCGCTGTTTCTGTTTTTGGCGGGTCCGCCCATCGAATTGTTGTCCTGAGTTCCGCCGTAAACATTATAAAATGGGACGCTATTATCAACCGCAATGTCATAAAACTGCGCGACCGGCAGATTGGCTTTGAAATGCCAGGTCGCGCCGCGATCAAAGCTTTCATACACGCCGCCGTCGTTTCCGACGAGATAATAATCGGTATTTTTCGGATCAATCCACATTGCGTGATAATCAACATGAACTCGCTGGGTAACAAGCGGTCTTTGCGTCCGACCGCCGTCGTCGGAAACCTGCAAATACACATCGGGAATATAAATTCTGTCAACGTTTTTCGGGTCGCAAATGACTTGCCCGTAATACATGGGCAGAGCCACGCGTGAACTCATTCGCTCCCAAGTCGCACCTTTGTCGTGAGAGCGAAAAATGCCGCTCAAATTTCCGCTCGCTTCTACGGTCGCATAAACGACATTCGGATTAACGGGCGAGATGTCCAAACCGATTCTGCCCAAATCGCCCGGCGGCAATCCGGAACGAACTTTTGTCCAGGTATTTCCGCCATCAACCGATTTGTACAAAGCGCTTTCAGGTCCACCGTTGATGAGTGTGTAGAAATGTCGTCGGCGCTGCCATGCGGCGGCATACATAATGTCAGGGTTTGACGGATCCATCGCAACGTCCGTCACGCCGGTGTTTTCGCTGACGCTGATGACGGCTTTCCAAGTTTTGCCGCCGTCAGTCGTTTTATAAAGCCCGCGGTCGCCGCCTGGCGACCAGAGCGGACCTTGCGCGGCGACGAAAACCGTGTTGCTGTCGCGCGGGTCAATTACGATGCGCCCGATGTGTTCGCTCGTTTTCAAACCCACGTTTCTCCACGATTTCCCGCCGTCTTCCGAGCGATAAACGCCGTCGCCGTATCCGACGCTGCGTTGGCTGTTATATTCGCCTGTTCCCACCCAGACAATCGCCGGATTTTTGGGATCCAGCGCGATTGCGCCGATTGAATACGAGCCTTCGTTATCAAAAACCGGAGTCCAGGTCGTTCCGGCGTTAACGGTTTTCCACACGCCGCCCGAAGCGACCGCGATGTAATATTTGGCGCGGTCGTTCGGATCAACGGCAAACATATTGACTCGCCCGGAAGTGACTGCCGGACCGATTGAGCGGAATCTCAAACCGGAAAAAGTTCCGGTTGAAAGCGGTTCGGGTCTCGGCGTCGGCGTTGCAGCAGGAGTCGGTGTCGGCGATGGCGTCGGACTAACTGTCGGCGATGGCAGCGTCGCGGCTTTTGAGTCCTGCTGGGCAAAAAGTGTTGAGTTGGAAATCGGCAATAAACAAAGTGAGAGCAAGAGAAAGCTCAATTTTCGCACAGTAAAATGTTCCTTTTTTTGTTTTTAAATAAAGCGAGAAAGCAAAGTATGATTACACAATCGTTTGGCATTAGTAAAATCCGGCGTCAACCGCAGGAAAAGGATAGGAAAATACTAGAACGAAATATCAGTCATTTTTTATCAGAATATAACCGTTTTATATAAAATGCTGAGGTCATTTTTCAATCAAAATGACGAATCCCGTAACTCATTTTGACAGAAACCGGGAAAAGCTAAATTCCAGATTCACAGCTATTTGTTTTGTTAGCTGTATTTACCTGCATTGGCATATTTATTGCGGTTTATTCCGAGGGGAGAATCGCTCTTTTTAATTATCTTATTCCATCTCGATAATTAATTGCTTCATAAACAAATGTCTCTGAATCAGCTTCAAGCTCAAAAAGGTAAATTGGCGCGTAGTTTTATCGAAAGCAACTACTATTTTCAAAGTAAACTCGCCGCGGCTTTGAAAATAGCGATTATTGATCTTCATGGAAAATGGCTAAAAGCCAGCCCCGCGCTCTGCGATATGCTTGGGTATAAAGAGGAAGATTTAATTTCAACAAACTTTCAGGCAATTTCTCATATTGATGATCTCCAGCAGGAATTGCTGAATATGAATCAATTGATTGAAGGAGTTGTCCCAAGCTTTCAGATCGAGAAAAGATATTTTCACCAACAGGGTCAGGAAATCTGGGTTCTTCAAAACGCGACGCTGATTCGCGACGCGCGGAATAATCCGCATCATATAATTCTTCAAATCCAGGATATCTCCGACCGTAAAGAAGCCGAAAAGAAGATTTATTACGCAGCTTTTCACGATCATTTGACGGGTTTGCCGAATCGCGTTTTATTTTCAAACCGACTGAGCGAGGCTATCGAACGGTCAAAGACAGTCAAGAACTATGAATTTGCCGTCATTTTCGTTGATCTCGACAGATTTAAAATCGTCAACGACTCTTTAGGTCACGAAATGGGAGACGAATTGCTGGTCGGACTTTCGCTGCGCCTGGAACGATGTCTTCGCGGCACCGACACGATTGCTCGTTTAAGCGGCGATGAGTTTGCAATACTTCTCGACGGTATTTCCAATTCCAAAGATGCAACAGATATTGCGGAACGAATTCATAATTGTTTGAAAGAGCCGTTTGATTTGAGCGGGCATAATTTTTATACCTCTGCTTCAATCGGCATCGCATATTCAAAAATTGGTTACAGTAAACCGGAAGATATACTCCGCGACGCCGATACGGCGATGTATCGCGCCAAAGCTAACGGAAAAGCCAGACATGAAATTTTCGATATGAAAATGCACACGCAGGCTGTGAATGCATTGAAAATTGAGAACGAATTGCGAACCGCTATAAACGCCAACGAGATTATTCCTTTCTACCAGCCGATAGTTTCATTAGAAACCGGAAAAATCGTCGGATTTGAAGCTCTCGCCCGCTGGGTTCATCCGGAACGCAGTCTTATTTCTCCTTCAACTTTTATTCCTGTGGCGGAAGAGACGGGACTTATCATTCCGATTGGAATGAAGATTCTCGAAAAATCCTGTCGCGAAGCCTGCAATTGGCAAAAAGCTTTCCCAAGCACCCGACCGTTAACAGTTAGCGTCAATGTTTCGAGTAAACAATTCTCGCAAAGTAATTTGATTAAAGAAATCACCGATATTCTTATCAGAACCGGTATCCAACCGAACAACCTGCGGCTCGAAGTAACCGAAAGCCTGTTGATGGCAGACACATTATCTGCCACGGAAATGCTCAGAGAGTTAAAGCTGATGGGAATTCAAATTTCCATTGACGATTTTGGAACCGGTTATTCATCATTAAGTTATCTGCATCGCTTCCCTTTCGACATTCTCAAAATTGACCGCTCTTTTGTTAATAATATGTGTGTTGATAAAGAGAGTTTGGGGATTGTAAAAACAATTATTACTCTTGCCAATGAGTTAGGAAAATCAGTGGTAGCCGAAGGCATAGAAAATGAAGAACACGTCGCGATGCTTTCCGATTTGTCGTGCGATTACGGGCAGGGATTTTTCTATTCGAAACCGGTAAATTCCCACGATGTTAGTCGTTTATTGAAAAAACAGTGGCAGGAAAATGCTCAATCAATTGAACTTGAAGATGCTCAGGAGCTTAGCAATTTATTGATAGTGGAAGCATACGCTTCGATGTAGCGGTGCGTTCATTTGTCAATATCGGATTAGATTTGTTTTTCGCGGCAAAAATGTCGGAAATCGCACTGCATAAGCGTTCCAGGAAGTATTCTTTCAAAACCGTTAATCAAATATATTAATTTAGCAGGGACATTCTCTAAGCGTATCTATTGCCAGAAAGCCGGAAAGTAATCCGGCTTTTCCTATTACCATAACTTCCTGAGAAATGGTAAATTCCCTTTAACAAGATACGCTTGCGAATTACTCCTATGACTAAATTCTTTTTCGCCGTTCTCGTAACGATTTGCTTCGTTTCGCTGGCGTCTGCGCAAGACAAAAAACCGGAAACGCAGCAGAGAAAAACCATTTCCGCCGTAACGGAAAAGCTGCAAAAAATTGACGGTTTCCTACCGCTTTATTTAAACCCGGATGACGGTAAAATCTTTCTCGAAATTCCGTGGCTTAATCGTGAGTTTTTGTATCAGATTTCGCTCACGACGGGCGTCGGCTCAAATCCCATCGGGCTTGACCGAGGGCAGCTCGGCACTACGAGAATCGTTTATTTTGAACGCTCCGGCAACAAAATCCTGCTCGTTGAGCCGAACTACGATTTTCGGGCTTTAAGCGACAATCCGGCGGAACGCCGCGCTGTTGAACAATCATTTGCCAAATCGGTTATCTGGGGTTTTAAAGTCGAAGCCACGGAAGGCGAAAAAGTTCTGGTTGACGCGACAAGTTTTTTAATCCGCGACGCGCACGGCGTTACTGACCGACTGCGAGCCGCCCAACAGGGGAATTACAGTTTCGACGAACCACGCAGCGCGTTGTATCTCCCAAACACAAAAGGCTTTCCAAAAAATACCGAAGTCGAAGCGACGATAACTTTAGTTTCAACCTCGGATGAAGGTCGCCTCGTCACAGCGCCGAGTCGGCGCTTCGTGACCGTACGAGAGCGTCATTCGTTTGTCGAATTGCCGGATAACAATTATCGTTCCCGCAAATTTGACCCGCGCGCCGGGGCTAATGCCATCAGCTTTTACGATTATGCGACCGACATCAGCGAAGAGCTTGAAAAGCGCTGGATTGTTCGGCATCGGCTTGAGAAAAAAGACCCGAATGCAGCCGTTTCGGAAGCCGTCAAACCGATTGTTTATTACGTGGACAGCGGCGCGCCTAAAAATATCCAGACGGCATTGATCGAAGGAGCGGCGTGGTGGAATCAGGCTTATGAAGCCGCGGGTTTTCGCAATGCGTTCCTGGTCAAAGTTTTGCCGCCTGACGCCGATCCGATGGATGTGCGTTACAACGTCATCAATTGGGTGCATCGCTCGACTCGCGGCTGGGCTTACGGCATGAGCGTCGTTGATCCGCGCACCGGAGAGATTATCAAGGGCGTGGTTACGCTCGATTCGCAACGGGCGCGGCAGGATTTTCTGATTGGTTCGGGACTTGTTCCGCAGTATGCGGCGGGCGGTTTGTCCAACGCGGCATGCGATTTCGCGTTGCTTCCGGACGTTGATTATTTGATAAATTCAGCACAGAAAGCGGACGCCGAAGTGATGTCCATGGCGCGCATCAGACAGCTTTCAGCGCACGAAGTCGGGCATACTCTGGGGTTCGCTCATAATTTCGCCGCCAGCACTTACGGGCGCGGTTCGGTGATGGATTATCCGGCGCCGATGATCGAAATAAAAAACGGTCAGCTTGATTTTTCGAACGCTTATGCGACCGGCATAGGCAGCTTCGACAAATTTGCAATTCGTTACGCTTACACGCATTTTCCCGCCGGATCGGACGAAAATGGGGAGCTGGAAAAAATTCTGCGCGAAGGCGCGGCTAACGGAATGCTTTTTATTTCCGATTCCGATACGCGCCCTGCCGGAGCTGCACATCCGCTTTCAAATCTATGGGATAACGGCAGCGACCCGATTGCGAATCTCAGGCACGAAATGCAAGTCCGGCGGATCGGTTTAAATCAATTCGGATTGCAAAATATTCCGAAGGGCACACCGCTTTCGGAATTGGAAAACAAACTGCTCCCGCTTTATCTTCACCACCGTTATCAGTTGCAAGCGGCAGTTAAATCACTCGGCGGTGTTTATTACAGTTACGCTGTCAGAACGGAGAATTCCGCCTCGCCAAATACCATTTTGGAAATCGTTCCGGCGGAGCGACAACGCGAAGCACTTCGGGCGGTTCTTGAAACAATCAAATCCGAAGAGCTCGCGATCTCCAACAATATTTTGAAGCTGATTCCGCCGCTTGCTTACGGCTATTATTCGAGTCGAACAGAAGTTTTCCCCAAACGCACCAATCCGATTTTTGACCCGGTCGGCGCGGCGGAAATTGCCGCCGATATTGCCGTCACCGGATTACTTGAGCCGAATCGCGCCGCGCGTTTGATAAGCTTTAATGCGAGAAATAAAAATAATCCGCATTTCCGCGAAGTTGTTGATGCGCTGATTAAAGCAACCTGGAAAGCGCCTGAACCGACGAACGGATATTTGGCGGCAATCGAGCGGAGCGTGCAAAGTCTGACGGTTTCGCGTCTGATGGATTTGGGTGCAAATTCCAACGCGCAACCGCAGGTCAGGGCGACCGCAACTGAAGCCTTGCGAGCTTTACAGGCGAGACTCAAGCAAGCAGGTGCGAGCGTTTCGGGCGATACGGCTGCGCACTACCGAGCAACAATAGAGGACATCGAGCGATTTTTAACTCGTCCCGATTCGCCTCGCAAGCAGACGACGCCGCTTCCGAATCCGCCCGGCGACCCAATAGGAGCAAATTGAATATTCAACAAAAAAACAGTGAAATAATCGGCAACGGCATCAAACGAACCGAAACATTAAATTCAAGGGGTATTTTTAGGGACAATAAATCCATGAAGAAAAATCAGTTTGCATTTGTTCTGACCGTTTTATTGATAACCGTCGGCGCGGCTTGCGCGCAAAATACGCGCGAAGCGGCTAAAACTTCTGCTTCGACTTCGCAGTGCCAGCCCGTCGAAACCAGAGAGCCGAATGCGCCGGAGCAAAAACCGGCTTTTCCGGGACAAACTCGCGCCTGCGCGGTCAATTCCAATGTGGCTTTTGAAGTTACGGTATTAGCAAAAGGCTTGGACAGACCATGGGCGGTCGAGCCGCTTCCGAACGGCGATTTTTTGATTACCGAAAAACCTGGTCGAATGCGGATCATTTCGGCTAAAGGCGAAATCGGCGAGCCGATCGGCGGATTGCTCCCGGTTAATCAGGGCGGAGTTTCGGCTGCGAGCGGACAGGGCGGCTTGCCGCCGATTACGGCGCGCGGTCAAGGCGGATTGCTCGACGTTGCCTTAAGCCCAAATTTTGCGAAAGATCGCACCATTTTCTGGAGCTTTTCCGAACAGCGCGAAGGCGGAAGTGGAACGAGCGTCGCGCGCGGCGTTTTAACTGAAGACCGCAGAAATCTCGAACAAGTCCGCATCATTTTCCGCGCATTGCCGACCTACAACAACGGCTTACACTTCGGCTCACGGCTCGCCTTCGGACGTGACGGAATGCTTTATATCACGCTCGGCGATCGTTTCGACAGACCGAACCGTCCAAGAGTCCAGCAGCTTGACAATCATCTCGGCAAAATCATTCGCATTAACCCTGACGGTTCGGTGCCTGCGGATAATCCCTTTACCAAACAATCCGGCGCTTTGCCCGAAATCTGGGATTTGGGACATCGCAACATTCAATCGGCGGTTTTCGACGAAAACGGGCGGCTGTGGACCGTCGAACACGGAGCGAAAGGCGGCGATGAGTTGAATCTGATCGAAAAAGGTAAAAATTACGGCTGGGCGATTCAAACTTACGGCGAAGAGTATTCCGGCGAACCGATTCCCGGCGCGGTTACGAATCGCGAAGGCTTTGTGCAGCCGGTTTATTATTGGGATCCGGTTATAGCTCCTTCGGGAATGGAATACTATACGGGCAACGCTTTTCCCGCCTGGCGCGGAAGCGTGTTTATCGGCGGATTGGCGTCGCAGCGACTCGTCCGGCTGGTCATCAAAGATAACCGCGTAGTAGGCGAAGAGCATCTGTTGACGGATCGCGGTCAGCGAATCCGCGATGTACGTCAAGGTCCTGACGGTGCGCTTTACATCGTTACGGATCAAAATAACGGAGAATTGTGGAAAATCGCTCCGAAACGCTAATTGGTAAAAATTCTAACAAAACAAAAAGGGCATCTTATTGATGCCCTTTTTGTGAAAATAAAGCTCATCTTTTTGTTGTTCGTAATTGGCGGCGGTTAGTTTTTCATGGCGAAAATTCCGGTTACCGGACGCAGCATATTGTATTTTCAGGACAAGCTGCAACGGATTCCACGTTTTTCGATGATACTTTTCGCCCTTAATCGCGCGTTAATAGATAGAGAGTTGTAGAAAAGAACAATGGGCGAGGAAATTCGTTCTATAAAAAACGTCTCGGAAGGCAAAGGCAATTCAAATGCGCGGCGTGTTGCGCCCGCAATTCTTAGACAGTTCGGGGATGTAACGATTGAAAAATTCAGAGTTCCGGCTGGCGACGTACATCCCTGCATCCGCTATCCAAAACACAGCATTTATATTCTCTCATCCGGCGGCTCATTCGTACATAAACATCGCTCAGCAAACGGAAGCAATGAGCGAACCGTTATTCTAAACGACAGTATCTGGATAATTCCTGCCAATTTGCTGCACCCCGGATGCAGCGCATCCGGTGGTGAGTTTTTTGGAATTCAGTTCGATCAATCGGTCTTGGCTAGGGGTCAAAAAATATGAAAGCAATCACAACGCTCGGAGATGGAATTGACAACCTGAAATTAATTGAATTGCCCGTGCCTGAGCCGAAGGCAGATGAAATTTTGGTCAAAATGCGGGCAGTGTCACTCAACTACCGCGACTTGCTGGTCACTAAGGGCGTTGAAAGCTGGAAACCTTCTTCACCGCGCATTCCGGTTTCAGATGGTGTCGGCAAAGTGGTTGCTGTTGGAAGCGGCGTTTCGGAATGGAAGACGGGCGACAGGGTCACCGGTTTATTTCTGCCGAAATGGTTGGATGGCGAATTGACAACAGAGAAATACGTTTCGCCGCTCGGCGGAGCCGCAACCGACGGCGTATTGGCGGAATATGTTGTTTTCAACGAACAAGCTGTCGTCGGAACGCCAAATAATCTTTCTGATGCAGAAGCGGCGACTCTCCCGGTTGCGGCGGTTACAGCCTGGCACGCCGTCGCCCGACGCAGCCGAGTCCGCGGAGGAGAAACCGTTTTGATTCAAGGAACCGGCGGCGTTTCACTCTTTGCCCTGCAATTTTCACACGCGATTGGCGCAAACCTCATTATCATTTCCAGCAACGACGAGAAGCTTGAGAAAGCTAAAAACTTGGGGGCATCCGCCACAATTAACTACAAGAAATTCCCCGATTGGGAAAAACAGATTATGGAATTAACCGGCGGCGAGGGAGTTGACCACGTAATTGAAACCGTCGGTGGAGAGAATTTGAATCGTTCGCTCGAGGCAGTTAAATTGAGCGGCACAATCAGCTTTATCGGTTTGATTGCTGGCTTGCGGGCACCTATCAATACTTACCAATTCGTCCAAAAAAACGTTTCAATTCACGGTATCGAAACTGGCTCGCGCGAGATGTTTGAGGAAATGAGCCGCTTTATCGAATTGCACGATTTGAAGCCGGTGATTGATAAGACTTTTGCTTTCGATGAAATTCGTGAAGCATTAAAATACCTCGAAAGAGGCGCTCATTTTGGCAAAATCACGGTTGAATTTTGATTTTCTTAGTTAACGGCAAAGAGTTTTTCCAGCTTAAAAAAAGAGAAATTATTTTATGAAAACCATTCGCAGCAAACAATTTACAGCCCAAAAAGCATGGAGCGCTATTGATATTGCCAAAATGAACGGCATTACGACTCGCCTTCACTGGACAAATGAGCCTTACAAATGGCACGTCAACGATGGCGAAGAAGTTTTCGTCGTACTAGACGGTAAGGTAGAAATGCATTACCGGGAACAGGGTGTTGAAAAACAAATTCTACTTGAAACGGGTGATATTTTCTTCGCAGATGAAGGTTGCGAACACGTTGCCTTTCCGCAGGGTGAAGCCAGAATTTTAGTTGTCGAGAAAGAGGGCAGCGTTTGATGTTGTAACTGATTTGAAGTGAACAGGGTTCGAATATTCGCTTTGCGACAAACTGATTTCATCATAGATTAGGCGAACTGAAAATTGGCGGGCAAAGTGCTAACAACCGATTATTGAAAAATGACTGATTAGAATGTTATTTTCAGCATTTTCCCACTCGAATCAAAACTTCACTTGCGATGAACGGTAATAATTTTCAAGTATTTTTCGCTTTGCTGTAACCATTTGAACGCGAGAAACGTAAAGCTGTAGAAGGTTGATGAAAGGAGCAACGAGAAATGCAAGCAGAAACACAGACCAAACAGGTAAAAATACTTGAGGGCGAAAAACTAAACCAGCGGCTCGATTACGCTAAATACTTACTTATTAAAACTGTAGAGCCGATTGAACGAGTTGCCGCCGATTGCGGTTGGACGAACGAAAAGGCTTTCGCCGCCATCTTTCAACAAAATGTTGGAGTCACGCCCGCCCATTATCGAAATTGGCATCAGGGCTGATTTATTGCATTCAGCCAAGAAAAGCAGAAAGCTAGCAATTGGTGTACGATATTCAATATATTTTTGGACTTAGAGCCAGTGTCCTGAATTTGTTTGATGAACTCAATACGCATTTTTACAACAAGAAATACGTTTCGCAAAAGCAGCTTTCAAATTGTATTTGAAAGGAATCTGGCGACAATCGAATCATGTCTAGCTTGAAGCGGCTTAGTTGACGAAGCTCCAAACTTTTACAACGAAGATTAGTTTTTTCAGAGGAATCCTTTTTTTTTGGCTTTTTGGTGTTTGGCGAGCGTCCCCATAACAAAATCGCTGATTTTCGAAGTTCCGCCCAATCAAGCATTCTCGAAAAACAATCAGCGGTCGTAAGTTCTATTGAAATTCAGCCGATGAAAAGAGTCTTAGCAGATGCTAAGACTCTTTTCATTTCAGAATATTATTTACAAAGCCCTTTTTACTTGCTAAACTCCGCTTCCATAAACATAAAAGCGCATCTTCAAATTCTAAATTGAAACAAATAAAATAACAGGAGATTGTAATGGTAAAAATGTGCTTCATCGGGCTTCTACACCTTCCATATTGCCGCGGGCTCATGTTCGCGGTATTCTTTGCGGCTTTTTGTTTGCTAAGCTCGTCAGAGACTTTAGCTCAGGCGCAGGCGGATTTAGCGGTGATGAAGAGTGCGCCTGAATTTGTTTCAGCAGGAAATAATTTTAACTATACAATCACTGTTAGCAATTTCGGACCCAATTCCGCGATAAACGTCTCATTAACCGATGCCCTTCCGGGTGATCTAACGTTCGTCTCTTTGACACAAAATTCCGGACCGGCTTTCAATTGCACAACGCCTGGCATTGGAGCTGGCGGAACCGTTACCTGCACGTCAGCAAATTTTACCGGCTCAACCTCGGCACAATTTACATTGACAGTTAATGTTAGCAACGGAACTCCTGTAGGTACTTCATACACCAATATAGCCACGGTCACTTCCGAAACATTTGACCCGAATGATGAAAACAATAGCTCACCGACGACAACAACAGTAATGGCACCATCCGCAGCTTCCGTGTCGCTTACAGGTCGTGTGCTGGCTGCAAATGGCAGAGGAGTTAGAGGTGTTATAGTCAGATTAGTTGATGAACAGGGAAAACATCGAATAGCAATGACATCAACTTTCGGTTATTATAGATTCGTTGATATACCAGCAGGTCAGACTTATATAATCGGCGTTTCTGCTAAGAAATATACATTTACTCAATCTTCCCAAGTGTTAAATCTGACAGGCGACACGGGTGATATAAACTTTGTTGCCGATAACTGAAAATCTTGTTTCCGATTAAATGATTAAAAGAGCTGCCTAATGACTCGGTTCTTTTCTTTGGATAAGTGAAAACAAGAAAAGGCTCTTTGTGCATAGATGAGAACTTTGACATTTAATCTTTTCCTAGTTGATATTTTCTCAAAGTAAGATTTTTTAGACGATAGCTTTATGCAGCAGAATTGGATCCTCATTGTCGAATATCATCGTAATCTTCGAAAACCTTATAAACACACTTTGAAAGACGCGGTCTTTCAAAGTGCAGTCAACTCTTGTTATAAAGCGACAACTGTTTTATAGTCTTAATGAATCTCTAACTATATTAATCTTTGCTAACGAGCATAATTATTTCTAAATTATTTATAACCAGATCAGCTTGACTGCCTATAGATTAATTTTGAAGGAGCTTTTAGCCCCAATTTGCGCACTGTTTGTTATTGTTTTCCTTACTTTTACCACCTTAAAAATAAAATGAGAGAATAAAAAAGAAAAACAAATCGTAGGAAAATGTATCGCGCAATGTAAATTTTCTGACAACTTCGAAGAAAAACGAAATGAAAAGTAAGAATTTTATCCGACGACTTGTTTTGCCTTGCGCCTTGCTCACAACAGCCTGTTTACCTGTTTTAGCTTTTCTGGGAAGCCCAACCGCTATTTTAAATCACTTGCAGCTTTTGGTAACGGCGCCCGTTAATAACACAAGCGGCAATATTAAAACCGGCAGCGAGAATCGGGAGCGCGCAACCCTTAATTTGCCAGCCTTAAAGTTCACTTCAACCGCCTCAAACGGCAAGATTGCTTTTAACAGTCTCCGAACGGGGGTTGGCGAAATTTTCACAATGGATGCGAACGGCACAAACCAAACAAACATTTCCAACAATAATGGTGAAGATGTCTCGTGCCAATGGTCACCTGATGGCAGTAAGATCGCGTTCGTAAGTGAAGACAACGGCAACATTGACATTTACACGATGAACGCCGACGGGAGTAATCAAACCCGTCTGACTACAAATCGGTCTCTCGACGACACGCCCAGCTGGTCGCCGGATGGTACAAAGATTGTTTTCGCAAGTGACCGTGATGGCAGGGGCTTAGAGATTTACCTGATGAATGCGGATGGCTCGAATCAAAAGCGCCTGACCAATAATTCAAGAATTGATTATTATCCCAAGTTCTCACCCGACGGCAACAAAATCGCTTTTACAAGTCATAGAGCGGGCAATGCCGAAATTTGGATGATGGACGCGGACGGCTTAAATGCTGTTAATCTGACCAATGACGCCTCTGATGATTTTGAGCCAACGTGGTCGCCGGATAGTTCGTGGATTGCCTTTACGAGTTACAGAAGCGGAAACGGGGAAATCTGGCTAATGGACTTAAACGGTAATAGCCCTATTAATTTGACGAACAACCCGGCAGATGATTATCAACCGGCGTGGTCTCCGGACGGAACAAAGATAGCTTTTAGTAGTCAGAGAAACGAAAACATTGATGTTTATGTGATGAATGCGGACGGAAGCAATCAGACGCGCCTGACAAACGATGCTTCCGACAGCTACTTCCCTTCGTGGCAACCTGTTTTCTACCTAAATATTTTTGGAACAGTCAGGTATGGAATAACGCCCGAAAATCAAGCTCCGAGATCTGTTTCCGAAGTACAGTTTTCCGCAACAGGAACAACTACAGATTCAGCAAGTTCTGATTCTTCAGGAGCATATTCGCTGAGCAACTTGGTTTCGGGCGGACAATATACCGTGACGCCTTCAAAAACAGGAAACGCCAGTGGAATCACAGCATTTGATGCAACTTTAATTTTACGCTGTGTTTCTGCCGGATCAAACTGCGCTTTAACAACGAATCAAAGAATTGCTGCCAATACTGATGGTGACGGCGGCATCACAGCGTTTGACGCAACACAAATCCTTCGTTTTGTAGCGACAAACGGCTCGAATGCAGATATGGGTCAAGTTGGTAATTGGAAGTTTGATCCCGTTTCGAAACCGTATTCTAATTTGACTGCTAATCAACCGAATCAGGATTATACGGCGTTTCTGATTGGAGAGGTTGATGGTGATTGGGCTCCTTAACCTGACTATTTGCTCTAATACGCAAAAAAACCTGGCAAAGTTTAGCTCTGCGAGAAACCTAAGGATCGGGATTTTCCAGCGCTAAGACTGGAGTTCCAGTCATTTTCCATTGTTTTTCGCTTTTTCGAGAAGCCGCATCACGGCGATTTCCTCGACCGAAAGCTCTGGCGAGAGCTTTTCTATAGTCCGTTTTTTTCGAGGGCGGAATTCCTCGATTGTAATTCCCTGTTCATAGGCTTCGATTACAGCCGGATGAATGTAGCTGCTGCGGCAAACGGCGGGCGTGTTGCCGAGATGTTCGGCTACTTTTTTGACCGCCTCGACGATGTTCTTTTTCGTTTGAGTTTTTGTTTCCCCCGCGCCGATTTCTGCAAGTTCAGTCGCAGCTAAAACGGTTGCGCCCCAGGTGCGAAAATCTTTGGCGCTGAATTCGGGCGAAGTGGCGGTTTTAAGAAAATCGTTGACATCGCGCGGCGTTACGGGGCGCGGCTTTCCCTGTCCGTCCAGATAATTGAACAGCTTGCTTCCGCCCATTGCCTTTAAATCGGTCATTATCGTCGCTAAATCTTCATCAACAATCAAACGGCGATGACGGATGCTGTGCTTGCCGACAAAATTAAAATTCAAATTACAGCCGTTTTCGATTGTCAAATGGCGGTTTCGGAGCGTCGTGACGCCGAAAGTTTTGTATTCTTTGACGCTTTTTTCCGAGCCGACGCGAATGTACAAATCGTTAATCAAACGCATCACGACCGCCAAAACTTTTTCCTTTGGATAGCCTTCGAGCGTAATGTACTCGTTTGTTAGTTTTCGCAATTTCGGTAAAAACTCACCGAAACGCTCAATTTTCGAGAATTTTTTCGCCTGTTGTTTCGCCGAGAATTGCAGGCTGTATTTGTACTGAATTCGTCCCGCTGTATCAATTCCGATTGCCTGTAAACCTGCGCGAGTGTTCGGACAAATGCGGACATGCTTCCAAGCAGGCGGGATAACGAGCTTTTTAATGCGCTCAATTTGTTTTTCGTCCGTAACTTGTTTTCCGAAGTGGTCGAAATATTTAAAACCGCTTTTTTTCCCACCGCGGCGACGCCACCATTTGCAGCGCCGCCCGCGGTTTATTGCATCGAGATTTTTTGTCCCGTTATCGTTCTTTTTCATTCTTTCCGCCGCTGCCCGAACCGCCGAAACTCATAAAAACTCCCACGATCATCGAACCGATTGCAGCCACTTTTGCCGGTAAGCTCAAATGCTCTTGCTTTTTTTCCGTTGGCTGACTTACTGCTGTTCTTGTTGCCCAAACCTGTTTTTTATTCGGTGGAATAATCTCTGCTTCGACAGGCTTTTTCTTTTCTTCGGGTTGCCGTTCTCTGTCCGCTTCAGCTTTTTGATCGTTTTTGGATGCTGCCGCGCCTAAAGTTTCGTTTTCGTCCGGCGCTTTCTCGCCTTTTTCTTTGGCTTCCGGTGCTCCGGCTTCGGCTGCTGCGTTTTCGATTTCCGAGTTGATCTCGCCGCCGATTAAAATTGCCAGCCCGGTAAAATAAAGCCAAAGCAGCAATATTATCAGCGCGCCGAGTGAGCCATACGTTGCGCTGTAAGAATTAAAATAAGACAGGTAAATCCGAAATCCGAACGAAATTAACAGCCACAAACCAACGCCCACTACCGAGCCTGGGGTAACGAAGAACCAATGATGTTCTTTTAAATCCGGCGAAAAATAATAAATCAAAGCAAAACCCAGCAAGACGAAGCAAAGCGCAATAACGTATTGGACGACCGCCCAAACGGTGGTCAAAACGGCTCCAAAACCTAGTGTCTGCTCGGCGTAATCAACAAAGTGACCGCCAAATAAAATAATAATCAGAGCCGAAATGACGGTCAGCGCCAGCCCGACGGTCAAACCAATCGCCGTTAATCTTAATTTCCACCACGGGCGTGATTCTTTAACATCGTAAGCGCGATTCAGAGACTGCGTGACCGCTTGCAACCCGGAGGAAGCCGCCCAAAGCGCGAGCAGCAAACCGAGAGAGATTTTGCCCCCACTTGAAGATTGGCTGACTTCTTCAATCACCCCTCTGACCAAATCGAGCGCGGAACCAGGCAAAACGCTTCCGAGGTATAAAAACAACTCATTACGCAACTCGTTGTTTGTCCCGACGACAAAACCGAAGATTGAAGTCAGAAAAATAAGCAACGGGAATAGCGCAAACAAAAAGTAATAAGCAAGCTGCGCCGCGCTGTCCAACACCTCGTCTTCGACGACTTCGTTATAAACGCGCTTTCCCAGTTCCGCCCAACTCAGTCCGCCTAAACTCCACAAACTCGTAGCCATTTTCGTCGCCCCCTTGAAAATTGCAGATTAATGAAAATATTTTCGGCGCAGGTTTTTAGAGAAAAATCTGCGCCGAAAATAACCAAGTTATTTATAAGAGGCTTTAAGTTCTCATGCTGCGTCCGGTCGCAAGACGATAAATTGCCAGCAAAACAACTGCGCCGACAACCGAGAGAACCAGACTCATCAAAAAGCCCGGACTCGAAATATCACCGTCCGCACCGCGTCCATAGCCGAACAAAGCCGATCCAATCCATCCGCCGACAACTGCACCGGCGATGCCGAGCAGAATCGTGACAATCGTGCCGCCCGGATCGCGTCCCGGCATTACGGCTTTAGCAATCAGTCCCGCAATCAAACCAAAAAGTATCCATCCGATAATTGAAAGCATTTTTCTTTCTCCCTTTCTCTAATCTCTTTTTGTTTTCTTCCGTCAATCGTCTTTGTACGTTGACGGTACGTTTTTTCCTTCGTGCCATCCTTTTTGCAAACCGCGCGCCACAAAATCGAGCTGCCATTTTTTTTCGTTTTATCGAGTGTTTACGGGGCGAATCGAATTTAATTCGTACAGAAACGTACAGAGTTATTCCACCGAAGTTGTCAAATTTTAATTATCGGATTCCAAGTTAACTACCCGGAGCGGTGAGAATTCTGGAATTATTTTCACTAATCTTCGCTTCGTTTGAAGCGAAACCAAAGAATCGAAAGGAGTAGTTTTTATGGCAAATCGCTACAACGATCAAGATTATCCGCGTTACAACGAACGCGACGACCGTTACGACAGCCGCTCGGAGTTTCGCGATTCGGAACAACGCAATCGAAATTATGGCGGTGGCGGAGGACACGGCGCGCGCGGCAATGAGCACGACGAAGGTTATTACGGAATGAGCTTAAACCGTAATTTCGGCAGCGATTTCGGACGCGGCAACAACCAGCAAGACCGCGATCACGACGATTTCCAATCGAACGCTCGCACATCAAGAAGTCACACGGGCGGCTTTGACCGCAACTCCGACAACGACCGATCGGATTACACGCTTTACGGTTACGACCGCGATAATCAGTACAGTTCCGGCAGCGATCAGGAACGCGGTTATTACAATCGCGGCGGCGATTATGGCTACGGCAGCAATTTCGGCTCATCCGGCTCGAACTTCGACCGGATGGACGCCTCCGATTACACGCGCGGCGGCTCACGCGATTACGGACGTGGCAGCGGACGCGACCGCTCCCATTTCGGGCGCGAAGGCAATTACGGACAAGGCGGCGGCTATTCGGGCGATTATATGAACAGCGAACGCGGTTGGGAAACCGAAAATCGCGGCGGATCCAATCAAAGCGACCGCGGCTGGTGGGATAAAACATCGGATGAGATTTCTTCCTGGTTCGGCGACGATGAAGCCGCTCGCCGCCGCGAAATGGATATGCGGCAAGGCGGTGGCGGACAAACCAGTTATCGCGGAAAAGGTCCGAAAAATTATCGTCGTTCCGACGAGCGCATCCGCGAAGATATTAACGACCGTTTGACCGATTATCCGTATTTGGACGCTTCCGACATCGAAGTCGAAGTCAACAACGGCGGCGAGGTTATTTTGTCCGGAACGGTCGAAAGCCGCTATGCCAAACGAATGGCTGAAGATATTACCGAAGACATTTCCGGCGTCACAAACGTCGAAAACCGCTTGCGCGTGAGACAAAATACGTCAAACTTCAGTTCGACCGGAACAGGCAATTTTTCATCTGGCGACGCCAATACCGGCATAACTAACTCAAGCACAGGCGGAAATTTGACGACCGGCGGCACAACAGGAATGACTGGCGCTTTGACAGACATATCAACCGGCACGACGACTGACACCTCGCTCGGAACGTCAACAAGTGCGAATAATTCTACTACCGGAAACACTTCAACCGGAAACACGGGCGACACAAACACTACATCAACCGGACGCGCCCGTTCAAAATCAGCTTAATCCTTTATAAATTAATCGCTGATAAAAAAATCCCGACCACAAATTGGTCGGGATTTTTTTTGTAGAAGCAGAATAAATTCCAAACAAATTCATTACAAAAACAGTATTGCCTGCGGTACCGTCCTTTGCGTTTAGACTCTCGCAGCGCGTTCAAACAGAATCTCCTCAAAGTGCGTCATCTGCTTAAACTCGCGAAAACGCTCATTGATTTCGTCGTGCGTCAGCCGTGAGACTCTTTCCGTCCCGAATTCTTCGACGTTAAACGAAGCCATTACCGAACCGAAAATCATCGCCCGTCGCATCGTTGCTTCATCAATCGAATTGTGGCTCGCCAGATAGCCCATAAAACCACCGGCAAAAGTGTCGCCCGCACCGGTCGGATCAAAGACCGCTTCAAGCGGATAAGCCGGAATCGCAAAATAATTGTTTCTGGTAAAAAGCGCCGCGCCGTATTCGCCGCGCTTGATGACGAGGGCTTTTAAATCGCCGATTTCGATGATTTTTTTTGCCGCGCGGTGAATATTCGGCTCGTCTGCTAATTGGCGCGCTTCGGCGTCGTTGATGATTACGCAGTCAACCGTTTTGACGGTTTCGATAACCGAATCTTTCATGGAAGAAATCCAGTAATTCATCGTATCCATCGCAACGAATTTAGCGTTCTCACATTGCTCGCGCACTTGTTTTTGCGTCGTCGGAAAAATATTGGCGAGAAAAACAAAATCTGCGTTTCTTGATTCGTCCGACAGCTTCGGTTGAAAAGTCTCGAAAACGTTAAGCTGCGTGTCGAGGGTGTGCGCCGTATTTAAATCGAAATCGTAACGCCCGCGCCAGAAAAATGTTTTGCCGTCGGCGACTCGTTCGACATCGTCCGTGTTGATGTTTTTTGAGTGAAGCAAAGCAAATTCGTTTTCCGTAAAATCATTGCCGACTACGCCGACCATTCTGACATCTGTAAAATTGCTGGCGGACAAAGAAAAATGCACGGCGGCTCCGCCGAGCATTCGTTCGCGTTTCCCAAAAGGCGTTTCGACCGCGTCAAACGCGACCGAACCGACAACCGTTAATGACATTTAATAAGTTCTCCTGTTGTAATAAATTTAAAGATTTTATGGCGCTGTCTCGCCGTACGGAACAACTAAATCATCATCAGTACCTTGAATTCCATCATCCCCATTTGTCCAAACTCTGGTTTTAACATCTGAATTTCGATTATTAATTCCAATCATAATGTGAATGTCCTCAGATCTAGCTAAAACATTTCCGCAATCTGCGACATTACGACCGACAAATAGCTTCTCAATTTCAGCTTTGGTTAGTTCTCTTTTTACTCCCTTAAATTCAAGACGATTTTCTGATTTTGCTTCCTCAACTTCGCGCAGAATTCCAAATAAACACGACTGGGTTCCTCCATCAACAAGATATTTGTAAGCTCGATAGCAAACAAATCCGGTAATTACCAAAATTGTTGACAAAACAAAGAACCAAAAGTGATTTATGATTACCTGCTTCAAATTGTTTAAATAAAAGTGAATTGGCAGCCTAATTTGAATAAACCGTAAATCGATTTAAATTCATTTCGCCGCTGTGCCGATAGTTTCAAGCTCTTTTAAAGCCTTTGCAGCTTCTTCTCTATGTTTGCTTTGCGGATATCTTTCAACCAACGTTGAAAGATAAGCAATTGCATCCTCGCGTAGCTTTTCAGGAGCATACTTCCTTTTGTTGTCTTCCGACATTCTTGACAAATCAATTTTCTGCTTGCCGCGCCCAGTCGCCAGATAATAGCTGCTCATTCCCGCGTAATAAAGCAGCTTGTCCATCTTGGCGAACTGAATCCCGCCTGCTTCGACCGCGACAATCGCCTCGCTGCTGCGTTCGAGCGCGCCGATGTGACGTTTTTTAATAAAATATTGCTCTGCGACATCAAGATTATGCAGCGCGTCCGCTTCAATCGGATTAAGCACTTCCTTCTCCGATTTCTTCTGCGGAATAGGCAGGCTTATTTGCGCATTAGAAGCGACTGAAAATAAAACAACTAAACCAAATAACAAAACAATCTTTTTCATAAATTTATTTCGGCGCATATTTCCCGATAATTGCTTCGAGCTTTTTCGCCGTTTCCGTGTTCCAAAATTCGGGCGCGGTGAAGATTGCGTTTTTTGTTGCGCCCTCAAACTGATTTGGTGTTGTTTTCGCCGCGACACGTTGCACGGCTTCCTTCATAATCAATTGCGCGTTACGAACGTTTTTGTGCAGATATTCGACGACCATTTCAACCGAAACGTCGTCGTGTCCTTCGTGCCAGCAATCGTAATCTGTGACGAGAGCGAGCGTCGCGTATGCGATTTCGGCTTCACGCGCCAACTTTGCTTCCTGCAAATTCGTCATTCCGATCACATCCATTCCCCATTGCCGGTAAACTTTCGATTCCGCTTTCGTCGAAAACGCGGGACCTTCCATACAAAGATAAGTACCGCCTCGGTGAACGGTCACGCCAACTGTTTTACAGCTTTCCTCCAAAATATCGCCAAGTTCGTTGCAAACTGGATGCGCAAAAGTGATGTGTCCGACAATTCCGTTACCGAAAAACGTTGATTCTTCGGCGCGTGCGCGCGTGCGGTCGAAAAATTGGTCGGGAATCAGCATATCGGTCGGCTTGTATTGCTCCTGCAAAGAACCGACCGCGGAAACCGACAAAACGTATTCAACACCGAGAAGCTTCATTGCGTAAATATTGGCGCGAAACGGTAATTCGGTCGGTAAAATCCGATGTCCTCGCCCGTGTCTTGCTAAAAATGCTACTTCGACGCCTTCCAATTCGCCGATGATAAAAGCATCCGAAGGTTTCCCAAACGGCGTGTTAACTTCCCGTTCTCTAACATTTTTCAATTCGGGCATCTGATACAAACCGCTGCCGCCGATAATTCCGATTTTTACTTGTTCCATTATTCTTTTTTAAATTTCAATTTTATTAGCTTTTAACTTCCCGTTTTCTTCCGTCAAACGACAAAGCGACGTTTCAGGGTCATGATAAAAAAAGCAAAGCCAATTTTCTTTCACCGCTTGCGGCAATAATTTCTTTTTGTTTTCGAGCGTTTCGAGCGGAAACAAATCATAGCCCATAACCCACGACAAAGGCAGATGCGCCGTAGTCGGGATCAAATCAGCAAAACTGTAAAAAGTCTCCCCGCCAGTTGTTAATCTGACAGTTTGCATCGAACCGTTATGCCCGCGCATTTGCTGCATCGTTAAGCCCGGCACAACTTCATAATTTTCAGGTTTTAATTCGAGCTGTCCGGCTTCACCAGGCGGTCGCCAATCATCAGCAATGTAGCTGCCCCTATCGCGTTCGGTCGGATTTTCGGCGTGTTTGTGTTCGGCTTCGGAAACAAAATAACGCGCATTCGGGAACGCAGAAATTATTTTGCCGTTTTCATCCATTTTCGTATTTCCGCCTGCATGATCCAAATGCAAATGCGTGTTGATAACGATTGTGATGTCTTCAGATTTATAGCCGGTCTTTTCAAACAACGAATCAGCAAACGTTTTTTGGCGGTTGATGCCGTAGATTTTCGCTTGCTTTTCCGTCCATTTCTCGCCTATTCCGGTTTCAATCAAAATGCGCTCTGTCGCAGTTTCAACGAATAAACAATTCGTCTGCAACCGAATTCTATTCAATTCGTCCGGCGGGCAAGCTCGTTCCCAAAGAACGCGCGGGACGATGCCGAACATCGCCCCGCCGTCCAATCTGAATTCGGTATCGGGAATAATCTCGATCCTAAAATCACCGAAAATCATTATTTCTTAGTATTAGGTCTTGCGGGCGCAGGTTTTTGAACGTCCGTTCTCCCCCCGTTCGGTGTCGGCGCAGGTGGTGGCGGCATTCCCGGCGCGTCATCCATTTCGTCTGCGGGCATTTCCGGCGCTTGGATTTTTATCTCTTCTGGCGCGGGAACTTTAATCGGATTCTTTTCAAGAATTTTGTCCAAGAATTTCTTGATTTTTTCCTGCTGCACGTTTTGTCGAGCTTGCTGATCCATTGACATCGGCTGCGCAAAAGGATTTTGCGGATCGCGCGCCTGCGTCATAAACAAAATGTGACGAACGTTGTAAGAATCCTCTTCCTTGCCGTCCTTGTCTTTGGTTTTGCCTCTTCCTTCGAGCTTGATGATGTGGAAGCCGTATTGTGATTCGACAAGCCGGTCGGCTATTTGCCCGGGTTCGAGATTGTTTGCCGCCAGTTCAAATTGCGGGACAAATTGACCTTTCGTGACGTTTTCGTACAAACCGCCTTTGTCTTTGCTGCCCGGATCTTCTGAAAACTCGGCGGCTAATTTACCGAAATCTTCGCCACCTTTGGCGCGCGCCAGAACCTGCTCAGCTTTTTCGCGCACTTTCGTGGGATTTAATTCGGGATGAGCGGCGATATAAGCTTCAATTTCCTCTTTCGTCGGCTGCAATTCCTTTTCGTGCCGCTTACCGTATTCGGAAGCGAGCGCGCGGGCTTGTTGGAATTGAATTTGAAGCTGAACGGTGCGGTCTTTATCGAGTCCGGCTTGGCGCGCAAGATCAGCGGCGATGTGCGCTTTTGCCCATTGCTCGCGGATGTAATTACGCTGCTCCGCGCCGATGTTTGCAGCCTGCGGAGAGCGTTTGGTCAAACTATTAAGGAAATCATCAAACTTTTTCTCATTTTCCGGATTTTGATAATACGACTCAACCTGCTCCTGAGTGATTTTCTGCGAAACAAAACCGAGCGGCGGTCCCGGGTCGTTCGGTTTTCCGGCTTCTTCTTTAAGTTTTTGGTCGTAGGCGAGCGCCAGAATTTCCATTTCGGTCAGCTTTAACTGTTCGCGAATTTCAGGCTCTTCGGCAATACCTTCGAGCCGCGCCTGGCGCGCGATGGCGAGCAGCGGTTTAAGCTGCTCTT
Source organism: Acidobacteriota bacterium (assembly GCA_030863175.1). Classification (GTDB taxonomy): domain Bacteria; phylum Acidobacteriota; class Blastocatellia; order Pyrinomonadales; family Pyrinomonadaceae; genus JALZCH01. The sequence continues at coordinate 62,860 of JALZCH010000014.1, forward strand.
CCAAAAACTCATTGAGCGCTTCCGGGCTACTCGCCAATTCGGCAACTGCCTGCGGCTGTTGCTTAAATTGGCTTTGAATGAGCATTTCGACATCTTCCGGTGTCAAAGCGGTAATCGAACCGGCGGTCAGCCGTTGAATCCGTTTTTCCTCGATGGCGTGCGCGCCGTACTGCGAATGCCACAACAGCAAACCCGCTGCGACGACTAAGAATATAACTAATAAAGTAAGTGCTCTGCTAACCATTTTCGTTTGTTATCTCCTCAAAAACTAAACCTGTTCCAGCCTATTTTTTAGATTTTTTATCATCCGCCGGAGCTTCCTGTTTCGGCTCTGCCTGCGGCTGCATCGGTGCGGGCGCGGGCGGAACTTCGACTTTTACATCTTCGGGTCGCGGCAAGCTGATCGGGTTTCGCGCCACGACTTCTTCAATCCACTGATCGCGCTTTTGCGTTTTAACTCCATCACGCGCTTTGTCAGCCATACTTGCCGGAGGCGCGTAAGGATTTGCGCCGCCTGCGGGCGCTGATGTCATCAGCAAAATATGACGAACGTTGTAAGTTTCGCCCGATTTATTTTCAAGCTTGATGATGTGATAACCATAATTCGATTCGACCAGATTTTCGGCGACTTTGCCGTTTTCGAGCGCGAGCGCGGCTTTTTCAAACTCTGGCACCATTTGACCTTTTTTGACGTTTTCGTACAAGCCGCCCTTATCTTTGCTACCCGGGTCTTCTGAAAACTCCTTGGCGAGTTTGCCGAAATCTTCGCCAGCTTTGGCGCGTGCTAAAACCTGTTCGGCTTTTTCTTTGATTTTCGAAGAATCAAGTTCAGGATGCTGTTTGACGTATTCGGCAATTTCAACGTCGCTTGCCGTCAAATTCGCGTCCGATTTGCGCGCGTATTGCTGAGCCAAAAACTGCGCTTGCTGAATGGCAATCTGAAGCTGGGTTTCACGCTTCTGGTCTAAACCGGCGGCACGGGCTTTTTCAGCCGTAATCGTGATTTTCGCCCAGGTTTCGCGCGCTCTTTTTAATTCTTCCTCGGTAAAATCGGTTCTGCCCGCTGCTCCGCCTTCTTCGGCTCCGCGCTGTTTGACCAAATCTAAAAAGGCGTTAAATTTCGCTTCGTTTTCGGGATTTTGATAAAAAGCGGCTACTTGTTCGGGCGTTATATCGGCAAAAGGCGCTCCGCCTTGCCCGCGTGTTTGCTGGTCGAAAGCGGTCGCCAGAACCGTCGAGGCGATAAAATCAAGCTGCTGCTTGTTGCCCGCATCGTCTGCCAAACCGTTTTTCCGTGCTTCGGCGGCAACTGCAAGCAATTTTTGTAAATCGTCGAGAAATTCTTTGATTTGTTCGGGACTGCCGGCAATCATTTGCTGGCTTTGCGGCGGCAAAGTTTTGATGACAGCCGCAACATCATCGGCGCTGAGGCTTGTCAAAATCGCGGCAGATTGAGTTGTATTCTGCTGGGCGTTCGGCGTTTTTGCGTTTTGATTGCAAGCCGACGAAGCGGCTAAACCGACTGCAAAAGAGAAAATTATAAAAACGTATTTAAGCGTGACAGATTTTTTATTCATTAAATTTAGTGTTTTTCCATCGGCTGGACTAATTCAAGCAAAACACCGCCCGAAGCCGCCGGGTGCACGAATGCAATCAGGCAATTGTCTGCTCCAACGCGCGGTTTTTCATCAATTAATCTTGCGCCTTGATTTTTAAGCTGCGCGAGCGCTGCTTCTATGTCTTCAACTTCGACCGCGATGTGATGAATCCCGCCACCGCGTTTTTCTAGAAATTTTGAAATCGGGGAATCATCGCTCGTCGGCTCTAACAATTCGATTCTGGTTTCGCCGATTGGAAGCATCGCCACACGCACTTTTTGTTCTTCGACAATTTCAGCGTGAGTCTGCTCAAGCCCGAGAGCGTCCTGCCAAAATTTTAACGCCTCGTCTATTCCTTTGGTTGCGATTCCGAGATGATTAATTTTCATACTGATTCCAAAATTTCTTCAACCGCCGAATAAGGATCACGTTCCTTGTTAGCTACCGATAAAGCCAATTTTTCCAATTTTTGAGCCGCGTCGTTTTCTTTCAAAGCTTTCGCCAAAAGCCTTTCCCGCAACAATTCCAAAAGTCTCCAATGCGCGATTGATTTGCGGCGTTCCAAGCTCGTTTCGTTTTGTTTTTGGTAATCCGCGTAAGATTCGATTGCCTGAGACAAATCTTCGATGCCTTTGTTTTCCGTCGCGATTGTCCGAACAATCGGCGGATTCCACATATCCGGTCGGTGCGCGAGTTCGAGCAGCGCTTTTAATTCCTTTTCGGTGCGAATAACGCCTTCGCGGTCGGCTTTGTTGATGACGAAAACATCGCCGATTTCCATAATTCCAGCTTTGATCGCTTGAATATCGTCGCCCATTCCGGGCACTAAAACCACGACCGAAACATCTGCGGTTTTGACGATTTCAACTTCATCCTGACCGACGCCGACCGTTTCGACAATAATTTTGTCAAAACCGGCGGCACCGAGAATTGTTACTGCATCAACCGTCGCCCGCGATAAGCCGCCGAGATTTCCGCGCGTCGCCATCGAACGGATAAAAACATTTTTATCAAGCCCAAGCGTCTGCATTCTGATGCGGTCGCCTAAAATCGCGCCGCCGGAAAAAGGACTTGACGGATCAACGCAAACGATTCCGATTTTTTCGCCTTTTTCCCGGTAAAACAAAGCTAGCTTGTCAACGAGCGAAGATTTACCAGCGCCGGGCGAGCCTGTTATTCCAATGACCAAAGCCTGTCCCGTGTGCGGGAAAACACCTTTCATCAATTCGGCTGCATCTTCCGCACCGTTTTCCACTTTCGAAATCGCGCGTGCGACGGCGCGAGGCTCGCCGTTTAAAACTTTCTGAATCAAATTGCTACTGCTCATTCAAATCCTGTTTTTTCTCAAAATAAACACCCTTATAATCTGTCCCAGTTTATTCGAGATTATATTTTTCCTCGATTTATCCTTGTTCAATTCAATCAATGAATCCGTCATCAACAATAGGGATTTTCTTATTCGCTCTCACGGATTCAAAAAGCGAGCAAACCGCGAAATTATGATTTTCTCATTTTTCGCCATAAAAGCAACGAGCGACGCGCCTTATTCGGGTCGCATCGCTCGTTTATTCGATAAATATTCGATTTTAAACCATTGGTTCATCCGCCGAAGGTCCGTACATAGCCGGAACCGGCAGGTCGCGCAAACGCATATAAACTGAAAGTTGCCCGCGATGATGAATCATATGATTAAAACAAGCTCCGCGAATTGCGGCGATACGCGACGATTGAAAGAAAATCTGGTCTCCGCTGCGTAAAGTCCAGGTCTGCATAAAATGCTCGTCCGGCACATTTTGTAAAGCGTCGAGACAATTTGCCAGAACCTGATCAAACATTTCGACCAGTTCTTCCCTCGTTTTAGCAGTTTTCGGAATGTAATCTCCGGCGTTGAAGTCAATTTGTTCTCTCTGAATTATATCTGCAAGCCAGCCAGTCATTTCGACGACGTGCGTGGCGAGCCTGCCAAACGACGTTGATTTTTCGTGCGGTTTCCAATCAAACGCTTCTGTCGGGATTCGTTCCAGCATTTTTCTTGTCGTTGCGGCTTCCTGTTTTAACTCAACCGCAAGATGTTCCCTCAAACTCATAATATTTTTGCTCCTGTACTAAAGAATGGAAAATCAATATACAAGATGCTTTTTGCATCAGCAAATCTTAATATATTTTGAAACTAATATTTATTTTGCATCGTTTTCGTTCAATCCCGCTCTCGCGAAGAATTCTTTTCAAACTCGAAAAATAAACCGCAAAAACATCAACCGAGCTCGTCAGACAAAATTGGGCGGGAAAATAAGCCTGCTATTTAAACAACTTAAAGCTTTATAAATAATTCTTTCGACAATTTGGCACAAGCTTTGCATTCTGGCTTGCCATAGCAAAATTGATGAGTTGAATTGAAATAAACAGGAGAGAACAATGCGAATTAATAAACTTCACGGATTTAATTTTTTGCTGGCGGCTTTAACTACGATTCTTTCATTTACGGTTTTCGCAGCGGCAAGCACGGTTTCAAACGCCAATTACGCGCGGTCGAGCCAAATCGCTCTCGAAGCCTTATCAAACAAAATCAAATCGGATTCTGGCGTTAAGGACATCAGTTTGAAATTTGAAAAAGTGAATCAGTACAACGCTTCGAAATCGGCAATCGGCGTTAAAGGAAACGCCAGGTATTTCATCAACTCCGAATTTGTAGCTCCGCTCACGTTCGATGTCAAATTAGACGCGGCGAAGCTGAACGTTCTGCATATCAATTATGATTTTGAAGATGCGGACGACACGATTGCTATCGGCTCGCCGGTTGAGGAAAACATTACTCAAAGATTATTAAAACAAATCGGAAATCAATTTAAGACCGCAAACGTCGTGATTTCGATTGATAATCTGGAAACGCTGGAAAATCAATTAAAAGGAACCGGAGAAGTCAGAATCGGCGATTTCGAATGGCGCAGAATCGAATTTGACGCGATGCTCAACAAAAAAGGCGTAGCTGCTGTCAAATATAAAATACAAGAGTAAGCAGAATTTTTATTGAAAAAGAAAAGCGGCGATATTTAAAAATATCGCCGCTTTTCTTTTTTTTAAGCCTTCAAAAGTTGTTTGGCGATAACTATTCGTTGAATCTCGCTCGTTCCTTCGCCAATGGTGCAGAGCTTTGAATCGCGCCAGTATTTTTCCGCCGGATAATCTTTTGTGTAACCGTAACCGCCGTGAATTTGAACCGATTCTTCAGAAACTTTAACGGCAACTTCCGAAGCGAAAAGCTTCGCCATCGCCGATTGTTTCGTTGTTTTCTTTCCGGCGTCTTTGAGCGCAGCGGCTTGCAAAGTTAATAAACGCGCGGCTTCAATTTGCGTCGCCATATCGGCGAGCTTAAATTGAATCGCCTGAAATTCAGCAATCGGTTTGCCGAATTGCTGACGCTCTTTGGCATAACGCACGGCGGCTTCATAAGCGCCCTGCGCGATCCCGACCGACAGTGCGGCGATTGAAATGCGCCCGCCGTCTAGAATCTGCATCGCCTGCAAGAAACCTTCGCCTTCGTTTCCGAGCCGGTGCGCGTCCGTTATGTAACAATCTTCAAACACAACCGACGCCGTTTCCGACGCGCGCATTCCGAGTTTGTTTTCCTTTTTGTCGGGTCTGAAGCCCTGCATTCCCTTTTCAAACACAAAAGCCGTGATTCCCTTGTTGCCCTTTTCCTTATCGGTCACCGCAACCGCGACGCAGGTGTCGCCGCTGATGGCGTGAGTGATAAAGTTTTTCGAGCCGTTGACAACCCAGCCGCCGTTTTGTCTGACGGCAGTCGTACGCGTGCCGGAAGCATCAGAACCGGCGCCAGATTCGGTCAAGCCCCACGCGCCGAGATGTTTTCCGGTCGCGAGCGGCTCGACGTATTTACGCTTTTGCTCTTCGGATCCGAACTGAAAAATATGATTCGTACACAAAGAATTATGCGCAGCCACGGACAAACCGATTGAGCCGTCAATGCGCCCCAATTCCTCGATAATCGTGGCGTATTCGACATATCCAAGCCCTGCGCCGCCGTATTCTTCGGGAAAGATAATTCCAAGCAGCCCCAATTCGGCAAGTTGCGGAAAGATTTCGAGAGGCAAATGTTGACTTTCGTCCCACTCCATTACATTCGGCTTCAGCTCGCTTTCGGCAAATTCGCGGACACTGTATTTGATTTGAAGCTGATCTTCGGTAAGTTCAAAATTCATAGTTTTATTCAATTATTTTCGTTGCTTTTCTACATTTAGTTTGCCACAAACGTTTGTAAAAAAACAAAATTCAAAAATAATTCAAATATTAATTTGAAAGATCTTCTCTAATTCGCCGTAATTTGAGATTTGGATGAGAATGCTAAAATCGGCACAAAGTAAGGTGGAATTTATTGGACATTTCACCTTATCTTGTGCCGGCAGCAGCGCTTTTCAATCTTCTTGAGTAAATCTATTTGTCTTTTTCCAAATGTTGGGTCGTGCCTTCGGTAATGCTTCCCGGGCGATTCAAATCGTATGTATCAGGCGCTTTCCACGTATCTACGAGCGGAACATAAGCCGACGCCGGGACGGATTGCTGCGGAGGCAGAACATTTTTATTGCCAGCGCTGCGAAAGGCTTTCGGTTCTCTCACTTGCCGAATCGGATTTAATTGCTCATCTTTCGGACTTGACGGCGCTTTTTTCAAAAACAACATTGAGAAAACCAAAATTAATAATCCGCCGCAAACACCAAGAGCTGCAAATAATTCGGGCAGACGATTGATTCCCGCCGCTTCAGCGACAGGCGCGAGGAAGAGCGTTAAAGTTAAAAACCAAAACAAAGCGAATTTTAGACCATTTCGCCGGGTGAATCTGCTGTTTTGTTGTTTGTTAATTTCCTCCAATTGCGGCAGATAACCACTATGGTGGAGAAGCTGCGCGACAATCTCCATCGAAAAGCCGCATCTTGAGCAAAACCTAATTTCTTCGCTCGCCTGTACCTGACCGCAACTTGGACAAAACATATTTTTAAGACTTTATTAAACAAACCGGCAATCGAAATTGTTTGCCTTGAAAACTCTAAAGGGAAACTCCTCAATTGTCATTTACGACTCCAAAACCATTTTGTTCGATAAGCAAATTCTGTAAGTTCCGTCATTCAGATGTTTGCTACAATCATAACATTATGAACGGACACGAAAATATCATAGACGATAATCGGGGCATTCGTGATTTACTGGCAAACACAAAACGCATTGCGGTTTTAGGAATCAAAACCGAAGCGCAAGCCGGGCAGCCCGCATTTTATGTGTCGCAATATATGCAGCGCGCCGGATTTGAAATCGTGCCGGTTCCGGTTTATTACCCGGAGGCGACCGAGATTCTGGGCGAAAAGGTCTATCGAAAACTCGCTGATATACCGGGCGAAATTGATCTCGTCAACGTCTTTCGCCGTTCTCAGGATATTCCGCCGCACGTCGAAGATATTCTGGCGAAAAAACCGAAAGCGGTCTGGTTTCAATCCGGCATTATTAATAATGAAGCCGCACGAACCTTAGCCGAAGCCGGAATCAAGGTCGTTCAAGATCGCTGTTTGATGGTGGAACATCGAATGCTGCGATAAAAAATCGAAGTTTAAATTTATGCCCAAGCTCGATGCCGTTTTGGAAACCGCGCTTTATGTCGCCGATTTAAAACGCTCGGTGTCGTTTTATCAAACAGTTTTTGAGCTTGAAACGTTATTTGCTGATGACCGCTTGTGTGCTCTGAACGTTTCAAATAAACAGGTTCTTCTTTTGTTTTTAAAAGGCGCGTCCGATCAGCCAACGAATACTTCCGGCGGCGTCATTCCGTCGCACTACGGAAATGGGCAGCTTCACGTCGCGTTTTCGATTCAGGCAAATGAGCTAAATAAATGGGAAAACTGGCTATCAGAAAACGGCATTTCAATCGAAAGCAGGGTTCGATGGGCGCGCGGCGGGTCGAGTTTGTATTTCCGCGATCCAGACGGGCATTTGCTTGAACTGGTAACGCCCGGTTTGTGGGCGATTTATTAGCTTTTTGGTGCGTTTTACAATTTCCCTCGCAAACGTTAAATTTACGAAGTTTTATTTTATAAAGGTTTGTGAATAAAAGCTTGAACGGAGAAAACGCGCGGGTTCATTGGACACTTGGAATCGTCGCCGGAATTGTTCTGCTGTTTTTCGGTTTTTACCCGCAGCTTCGTTTGTGGCAAGTGCGAGGGGAAAACTGGCACGGCGCGTATGCTTACAACGATTTGGATGAAATGGCTTACGCCGCTTATTTGCAGGCGCTTGTTGATGACCGCCCACGCCGCACCGATCCTTACACCGGGCGCGACGATTCTCCGGAAAATCCTCAGCCCGAATCGCTTTTTTCGATTCAATTTCTGCCGCCTTTTTTGCTCGCTTCGGTTGCCAATATTTTCGGCATTTCGGCGTCAACCGTTTTAATTTTCGTTGCTCCGTTTGCCGCTTTTTTTGCGGCTTTGGTTTTATTCTGGCTGATAGTTTCTATCACCAGCGATTCTTTTTTCGCATTTGCGGCGACTCTTCTGGCGCTTTGCTGCGGAGTTCTAATCAATCTCGAAGGAGCTTACGGCGCAATACTCAAGGAGGGCGTCGGCTATCCTTATTTTCCGTTTCTCCGTCGCTATGTTCCGGCAATTCCCTTTCCGGTCTTTTTTCTTTTCAGCGTCGGCGTCTGGAAATTGCTGACCCAAGAAAAACGACTGGCGTTTTGGCTCATGCTGACAACGGCGAGCTTTGCTTTTCAGGTTTATTCGTATTTTTATTTGTGGACGACTGCTGCGGCTTTTCTCGCATGTTTGCTGGTGACTGTTTTTGTTTTCAAACCGGAAAATTGGCGAAAAAAACTGAAAGTCCTCTTTCAACTCGGTATTTTGTCGTTTTTAACTTTGGTTCCTTACTTTTTTCTGCTTTCGAATCGCGCCCCCGCAACCGATCATGTTCAACTTCTTGTTTATACAAGAATGCCGGATTTGCTGCGCCCGCCTTTTATTTTAAGCCTTGTTACCCTGAGTTTTCTGGCGTTTGCAGCTTGGCGAAAATATCAGTCGGCAAAAGAAAATAGTTTCATTTTTGTTTTTTCTCTCGCGCTGGTTTCAATCGCGGTTTTTAATCAACAAATTATAACCGGGCGATCTTTACAGCCGATTCATTATCAGGTTTTTATCGTCAATTACGTTTCGCTCGCAGCTTTTGCGCTGGCTGTTTTTTTTGTCTGGCGCGGGCGTTTATTAAATTTCCCCCAAAGATCCCGACCATTGCTCGCGCTGGTTGCGGCTTTTGCCGTTTGCTGGGGATTTGCCGAATGTTATTACAACACATGGTTTTTGGACGATGCCAATGCGGCGCGCGATGAAGCTAAATTTTTGGGCGATCACTTGACCGAATTAGCCAAAACCGAATTGCACGATGAAACCGGAATTCGCCGCGTGACGCTGAATCTTAATCTGCTGCAAGGCGACGATCAGCCGACCGTAGCTCCGCAAGCCGTTTTGTGGGCGCGGCATCTGCACGTTTTTTCCGGCGCAAGCTGGGAGGAAAACAAGGAAAGGCTTTATCAATTTTATTATTATGCGGGAGTTAGCGCCGATGAGCTCGAACGTCAATTTCGCGAAAAAAACGTCATGACGATCATTTCTTTTTTCGGTTGGGGAAGACACGCATCGCGCCTGACGACCGAATATAAGCCTTTGAGCGAAACGGAAATCGAAGCAGAAGTGCAAAGTTATTCACGATTTTGCGCTAATTATAATCTGGAAGCGGCGGCTCGGAATAAGATTTCCTACGTAATTATTGATTTTAATTACAATCAGGATTTTACGAATCTCGATCTCTGGTACGAGCGCGATCGAGGAGAAAGAATCGGGAAGTTTATGCTTTATCGAGTGAGCCTCAAACAAAATTAATTTTCAAAGAAAAAACGCCTTCAATTGAAGGCGTTTTTTCTTTGAAATAGGAATGCGGTAATAGTTAAGCGGCGCGGCGGTCATCGGAAGTTTCTGCAAAAACGCGGCGTCCGTTGAGCGCGTCGTCAATAATCTCGCGCACTGCTGAAGCGTCCGGGTTAACATCCATTTTGTCGCAGGCGCGCAGATGGCGAATGATGCCTTCGGTCGCAATTTCAAGCGGAGCGCCGTTTAATTTGGAATAACGGCGAGCTTGAATATGGTCAATTTGTAAAATCCGCTCGTGCAGCGGCATAAAACGATTCTGAATCACTTCTTTTATCACTCCTTTATTTTTAAATGCGTATTTATTCGGTTCTTTGACCGTTCGTTTTATAACTAACTGTTAGATGTATTTAAGCCGGTCGCAAGATGTAGGGAAAAATCAAGCACCAGCGCATGTTCCGGTTCGGATAAACAGGTCTGCATAAAAGCTATAACCTGAAATTCCTGTTCCTGAAAGAATTGAATGGTAGCACACCAAAAAGAGAATGTCACGAACTTTTTTCGGGTGAATGAATATTCATTCACAAATTGAGCAAAAGCCGCAAATTTATTGATTTATACGGTTTGCGTCTTTTCAATCAAGCTCAAGAGGGTTTTTAAACGGTGTTTCCGGTTCACCTTCGGCGCGTTTAAAAGCCTCGCGGAATTTTTCTTCGAGTAGTCGTTCGCGCTCTTTTTCGCGGTTCATCTCTTGGGCGAAAATGTTTTCGCGGGCTTCTTTCTGAGCCGCCAGATTTTTTTGCAGTTCTTCGAATGAGCCAAGCTTCTTCCCTTTTTCTTCGTGCGAGATAATCACGCCCGTCGCCGCATCAACGGTTAATTTGGCTTCGCAGCAGGGACAAATAATCGTCCAATTAATTTTCGCTTCGTTTTCCATAACGGGAAGGCATTATAACAAGCAAGTAAAAAAAATTAAACGGCGAACAATATAGTCGAAATTGCTCGCCGTTTTGATTGTTTTAGTGGAACCGCTTATTGATTTCTTTGTGTCGGAAGGCGCTTTTCCAATCTCTGTTCGGAGTTAGGTGCCGGAAGAGGCGGATTTTCCATTTTGGGTTCCGGTTTCGCCGGCTGCGCGTTTTGCGCGGCTTCAAGAATTTCAGCCGCCGGAGCAGCCATCGGATTTTGCACGGCGTTTTCGGGTAATTCTTTTACCTGCCCGCTTCTTAAATAAACTTTGACAATTGTTCTTTTGTTTGCCACGTCCTGAATCCGCTCGACTTTGGCAAGCTGCGCGTGTTTTCTGAAAGTTCGTGTTTCGACCGGATATTGACCAAGGCTGATTGTAATTTCCGAATTATCCGGCGCCGGTGAAGCCATATTTTCAACTTTCGCATTTTTTGTCGGGTCGCCTTTTACCGCCATATTAAAATTCGTCGGCGCATTCGGAATTCCGGCAACCGCCGAATTTGTTACTGGTGTTGACGGGGGCACGTTGGCAATCGGATTGGCGTTGTTTTGCGCGACCGCGACGTTTGTGTTGGGATTTGTTTCGGCGGGCGCGGTTGTCGTCGAACAAGCCGTTGCCGCAACTGAAAGAGACAAAGCAGAAATTATTAAAAGATTTTTGCGTTTCATTTTAACTCCTCGAATATAGAAAAAAATATCAGCTCAAAATAATGCGGAAAACCACGCGCAAAAGCAATGAGCGAAACTTTACGAAGAACGGGCTTTCAGGACTTGACTTGCAGTTTATTCAGCAGATTTTCTTTTACGCCATTCCGCCATTCGACGTCCAAAATGCTGAAATAAACCGTGTCTCGAAGCCTACCGGAATCAGTGACGATGTGTTTCCGCAAAACACCTTCTTCTTTGGCTCCGATTCTTAAAATTGCACGGCGCGAACGCTCGTTTAAAGCGTCTGTTTTCAGCTCGACGCGATTGCAACTCCACGTTTCAAAAGCGTGGCGGAGCATCAGGAATTTGGCTTCGGTATTGACAAAAGTGCGATGAAATGCCGGTGAGATCCAGGTCCAGCCGATTTCAACTCGTTTATTTGCTGCATCAATGCTTCCGAAACGAGTCGAACCGATAGCTTTGCTCGTTTCTTTTAAAATGGTAGCAAACGGCAAAGAAACACCGCGCAGTTCCTCGTCAAGAGCAGTTTCAATATAGTGTTTCAAATCAGCTTCACTTTTGATTTGCCGTGGGGACCATTGCCAAATGTCCGCATCAAGTCCAACTTCGCATAAATCTGCGAAATGTTTATCCAGCAACAAAGGTTCGAGCCGGACAAATTTACCTTCAAGAGTAATCTTTTCAATTTTCATTTCCAAAAACAAAAGTCTGGAGTCGAAAGCTCGACTCCAGACTCCAGATTTTCAACACCTAACTTTTAAATGTCAAAATACATCGAAAATTCTAAAGGGTGCGGGCGCATTCTCATCGGCTGAATTTCCTTTTCACGCTTGTAGGAAATCCAACGCTCGATAAGCTGCGGCGTAAAAACATCGCCGCGCAGCAGGAATTCGTGATCGTTTTCGAGCGCCTTCAAAGATTCGTCGAGAGAACCGGGCAACGCCGGTACGTCTTTTAATTCTTCGGGAGAAAGATCGTAAATGTCTTTGTCGAGCGGCTCGCCCGGATCAATGCGGTTTTGAATTCCGTCCAGCCCAGCCATTAAAAGCGCCGCAAATGTGATATACGGGTTGCAGGACGGATCCGGCGGGCGAAATTCGAGCCGTTTGGCTTTTGGCGATGCGGAAAACATCGGAATTCGAACCGCTGCTGAACGGTTGCGCGCCGAATAGGCGAGATTGACCGGGGCTTCAAAACCGGGAACGAGGCGTTTGTAGCTATTAGTCGTCGGAGCGGCAAAAGCGATGAGAGCCGGAGCGTGCTTTAAAAGCCCGCCAATGTAAAACTTCGCTGTTTCGGAAAGCCCCGCGTATTGGTCGCCTGCAAAAAGCGGTCTTTCGTCGCGCCAGAGCGATTGGTGAACGTGCATTCCCGAACCGTTGTCGCCGAAAAGCGGTTTCGGCATAAACGTCGCGGCTTTGCCGTGCGCGTAAGCGGTATTTCGGACGATGTATTTGAAAAGCATCAAATTATCAGCCGTTCGCAGCATCGTGTCGAAGCGAAAATCAATCTCGCATTGCAGCGGCGCAACTTCGTGGTGCAGGCATTCCACGGTAATTCCCACTTCGCCTAAAAGCAGTGAGATTTCGGCGCGCAAATCAACAAGCGAATCGAGCGGCGAAACCGGAACATAACCTTCTTTTGGACGAATGTGATAGCCCTGATTGATGGCATATTCGTCTTTGCGCCCTGAGTTCCAGTGAGCTTCTTCGCCTTCGAGCGTGTAACCGGCGGAGTTTTGGTTGTTGTGGAATTGAACGTTGTCGAAAATAAAAAACTCGGCTTCGGGTCCAAAAAACGCGGTGTCGGCAATTCCCGTAAATTTCAAATAGCTTTCGGCGCGCCGGGCAATGGCGCGAGGATCGAGCCAGTAGCCTTCTTTGGTAATCGGGTCAACAACGTCTGCGATCAAACAAAGCGTTGTTTCCTGCGCGAACGGATCAATCCAAAAGCGCGTGTTGTCCGGAACGAGCAGCATATCCGACTCATGAATGGCAGCCCAACCGCGCAGGCTCGAAGCGTCAAAACCGAAACCGTCCTCAAACGAATCTTCCGACAGCATCTCAATCGGATATGTTAAATGATGCCAGGAGCCGGGCAAATCCGCGAACCGGATGGACACGAACTTCGCCCCGTGTTCCGCGGCGTAATCAATAATTCCTCTAGCGTTATTCATTAAAATTCTCCTGTAATAGGCTGTGTTAATATGATGCTAAGCGGTTTTACTGTGGGCAGGCAAGCTCCCGTGTGTAAAGAAATATAAAGGCGCAGTCGGTTTTGCACCCTTTCAGATGCGGATTAAACCAACTGCGCCTTTCGCTGTCAAGCTCGCAGGCAATTCTTAATTTCCCGGTTTTATTGAGTATCCAGACAGGTAAAGTGTTTTTTTTAATTATTTTGCAATAATTTCACGTGCTGTCGCATTGCCGACAATTTCGCCTTTTGAATTAAAAAGCAAAACCGTTTTGTATTGAAACTCGGTTCCCTGTCCGAGAAGCAATTGCAAAACCTCTCGCTTACTTTCAATTATATCACCGCTCCACGTCGGGGTAACGACTCCGATCAGCGTATTGTTGCTGATTCGAGCAACCAAGAGTCGCTCGCCGCCGCGCAAGGAATTCACATTGACGTCTCTTACATTTGAAATTTCAACTTTTTGTGCTTCGGGTGTTTCGACTGCGAACTGATAAAAGAAATAGCTAACACCGAACAGAACGACCAAAATTGTGAGGGCAATTAATCCTCGATTCGCGTTTGGAGATTTGTTGTTATTGCTTTCAAATGGTTTTGGGTTTGGAGCAATTTGGTCAAAATGTTGATATTTCTTCGCTTTTTCGTCAACGGAAACACAGTGTCCGCTTGTCTCGCCTTGAGAACGCTGCGCTTGTGAGGAAGCGGAAATCAGCCTTGAACGCGCCTGAAACAAATCGTTAACGGCATTTAAAAGAACATTGCCGCGCTCTTTGCGATTTGCACCAGTCAGTTTGCCCCCGGTTTCCCGCAAATCGCTGATAACCGACTGTATCTCATTTTTCAGCAATCTTATTTCTTCCTCATCGGGTGACGAATCGGATTCGTTTAAGAGTCTTCGTTGATAATCTTCGGCGACAAAAATCAAGCGCAGTGCACGCCGCTTTAAGTCTATTTCGTTTTGGGATGTTTCTTCGACGTCCCTTAAATAAAGCGAAAAATCGAAAGCGCTTACTTCCGGCACCTGCGAAGTGCTCAAATATTCGCGCAAAACATTTTCCGTCGGTTCTCGTTTGCTGATTTCGCTCAGAACCTGTAAGAAATCCGCGGTTGAGTCTCGCGTTAAATCAAATTTTTCACACAAAAACTCGAGACTGCGATTATCGTCGCCCGAAATATCTTCGACGCGCGGAAATTCCGTGCGGGACTCACTTACTTCGGCGGAAGTTTCAGCTTGCTCATCGAGGTTTCGAACCGAAACATCGGATTCCACATCATTGGTAAAAACGCTCGGCTTTTCGCTTTCAAATTCGGTAGTTGTTTCAGGCTCGACTGTTTCCGATTCTTCTGCCGAAAATTCGAAATCAGGATTGATTTGCTTGAGCAGGTTGATAGAATGCGCCGGATTTTCTTCCAAAACCATCCCCAAAACATCAGCACCGCCATGTTCCGATTCGAGCGCTTGGCGAAAACTCTCGTTTTCTTCCGCGACAAGTTGTGCAAATTTATTCCCGACCTCAACGTTGCATCGAATCGAAGCCGCCGTTACTTCGGGCGCGAAGAAAGATTCGCCGAGATATTGTTTGTGTCGGCGGATGCGTTCGAAGAATTTGCTTTTTAATAAATCTTCGAGCCGGTTGAAATCGGCTACTTCTCTGCGGAAAGATTCAAAAACTGCGATTGCATCTTCGCGCGCACGCCGCGTTTTCTCGTCCGCCCAATCAATCTCGATTCCGGTCCAGACCACGTTGAAACGCTGCAACCGCTCGATTAATTCATCGCCCACGATGCGAACATAACGCGGCTTGCCCGGCAATTTGGAGGAAAACAATTGAGTTAAAACAAAATCGTATTTGCTTCTAACCTCATAAGAAGGCATCAAGCTCCGGTAAAAGCATCCGAGAGCAGCCAGCATCTGAGCCGTCACGCTCTCTACGTTTTCATCATAAAATCTTCGGAGATGAAACGTTTTGACCAATTCGTCGCGCCGCGCAAGCGATGACCGCCAGAAATGAAGTTCCTGTAAAACGCGAAACTCAATTTGCAGCGCTTCACCACTTTCATCGCTCAGCGAGGATTTATATTCACTGAGCATGGTGCGAACTTTTTTCAAATCATAACTTTTAGCAGGCGCTTTTAACTGAGTTTGCTCGATGTTCGTTAAAACCTGTTCGGCGACTTGAAGAGCGTACGCGTCGGTGAAAACCCGGTTTGTTAGAAGTGAAGAATTTTCTTCTGCCTGCTGTTCGATTGTTTCGTTTACTTGATTTTCCATTTCGATTTGACCGTTGCGTTTAACGTTTCGAGCGATTCGGGCGATGTCCGAAAGCCTCGGAAGCTTTAAAGCAAAAACCTGATTAATTCTCGCCGAGACTTCCCTCAACCGGCAGAACTTTTGTGATCGTTCCGGACTGATCAAGGGTGAAAACGTAAGGAACTGCGTTATTGGTGATTCTGGTGGCTGTAATTAAATAATCGGTTGCCAGATTTCTCGGATCCGATGGGGTTGGCGTTCCTGTGGTGGTTGTTAAATCGTATTTGAAGGGACCGCGAGTCAAAGTTAAATCGTCTTGAATTGTTCCCAGATTTCCGTGTAAATAGTGCAGTTCGTCAAGCCGCGCGAAACGCTGGCGCTGAGTGTAGTAAATGACTTCGTTCTGACGCATTAGGCTAAGCGTCGCAATTGCAGAAGTATTTTCGGCTGAGATTTTGGCTTTAATGTAATAATTGACGGAAATCGCTGTTATAACGGAAAGACAAGTTAAAACGCACAGCATCTCGACAATCGAGAATCCGGCTTCATTTTTCATTTTCATTGAGGCGTAAATCTCCTATTGAAATCCTCGTAATTGGCGCGAAACTGACAATTTTCGGCATCAGTAATGACAAGTTATGGCACGGCTTGAATTTATCTTAAACCCTTTAGTTGCTTAAGAAATCTGGAATCTCCTATTATTTAGCAGATTACACAAAACCTTTCACCGCTTTTTGAAACTTTCCGGCAAGCGCCGCCTTTTTCCTGCAACGTCCGTGCCAGCAAGCTTTTAAATTACGCATAAAAAAAAAGTTGTTGTTTGAGTTGGCTTTTTTTGCTAAATTTTCTTGCAGAGATACAAAAAAATAAAACTTTATAAATCTCTCAGCAGAGACAATTTTGCCCAAAAATGCACAAATAGGGAGAACGGCGAAACATTGACAGCAGCGATTGAGCAGACCATAGAAACTTACGGCATTGAGAATTGGGGCGCAGGCTATTTCGGTGTAAATCGAAAGGGGAACTTGGTTGTGCGCACGTCTGAAAACGACAGCCGCCAAGCCGACGTGAAAGAAATCATTGATGATCTTCGCCGACGCGGCATCAACACGCCCGTCCTGCTCCGCTTTCCGCAGCTCATTGTCGGACAAATCCGCAAACTTCAAAAAGCCTTTCGCACCGCCATTCGCGAATTTGAATACAAGGGTGCGCACCAATGCGTCTATCCGATGAAAGTTAATCAAAACCGCGCCGTGGTCGAAGAATATTTGCGCGAAGGCTCGCGTTACGATTTCGGACTCGAAGCCGGTTCAAAAGCCGAGCTTTACGGCGCTCTCGCGATGGAACAATCGCCCGAAAGCCTGCTTGTTTTGAACGGTTTCAAAGACGAAGAATTTATTCGTCTTGCCTTTGCCGGAGCGAAAGCGGGAAAAAAAGTTGTTATCGTCATCGAAAAGCTTTCCGAGCTTGACCATATTTTAAAAGTCGCCGCCGAATTGCGAGAAGAAGACGCAGATGATCGTCTTCCGATGATTGGCGTGCGAGTCAAGCTGTACTCGAAAGGCTCTGGCAAGTGGGAAACATCGGGCGGCGAAGCGGCAAAATTCGGTTTGACGACGACCGAAATTCTCGAAGTAATTTACCAGCTAAAGGAAGCCGGAAGAATTGATATGCTGCAGCTGCTGCATTTTCACATAGGCTCGCAGCTGACCGACATTAAGCGAATCAAAAACGCGATGAAGGAAGCCGCCCGCGTTTACGCTAAAATTATTCAGATGAACGTGCCGATTGATTATCTCGATGTCGGCGGCGGAATGGCGGTTGATTACGACGGCTCGAAAACCGCTTTTGAATCCTCGGCAAACTATAACTCGCAGGAATTTGCCAACGACGTGGTTTACGTCATTAAAACCGTCTGCGACGACGAAAACGTTCCGCATCCGACGATTGTGCAGGAATGCGGGCGTTATATGTCGGCGTATCACGCAATTCTGGTGACGAACGTGCAGGACGAAATCGAAACCGTCGTCGAAGACATCACGCCGATGGAGGTTGACGAAGATGATCCACAGCCCGTTCGTGAGCTTCACGACTTGCGCGAAACCATTTCTGTAAAAAACCACCGCGAGTATTATCACGACGCGCTCGAACAGCGAGAACAGCTTTTCACGATGTTCAATCTCGGCTTAATCTCGCTCGAAGACCGCGCTAAAGGCGAGGTTTTGTTCTGGGACGTTTGCGAGCGAGCCGACAAATTTGCGCAGCAGAAAAAATATGTTTCGGAAGAGTTCGACGATTTGCGCCTTCTTTTGTGCGCCAAATATTTGACGAATTTTTCGGTTTTTCGCTCAATGCCCGACAACTGGGCTTTGGAGCAGCTTTTTCCGATTGTTCCGATTCACAAATTAAATAAAATCCCGACCGAATACACCACGCTCTGCGACATCACTTGCGACTCTGACGGCGTTGTCGAAAAATTTGTTGATCTTCACGACGTGAAGCGCGTTCTGGCTCTGCATCCGCTCGACCCGAACGAGCCTTATTACATCGCGGTTTTGCTCGTTGGCGCGTATCAGGAAGTTATGGGAAACAATCACAATCTCTTCGGCGTCCCGCACGAAGCGCAAGTTTTTATTGACGAGGACGGTTATCTAATCAAAAAAGTAATTCCTGGTTCAACACTCGGCGAGTCGCTCAAACGGGCTCGCTATGATAAATCGCTGCTCCACGAAGGTTTTCGCCGGATTGTCGGCGCGCAGGTCAAACGAAGCGAGTTGACGGAAGAAGAGGCGACGAATTTAATCGAATTTTACGAATCGAAAATTGATTCTTACACATACCTTTCGCCCAATGGCGATGGCGGCGCTCCGGAGCGTCGAACCTAGAATTGATAAATGAAAACTGAGAAAGATTATTTATAATTCCCAGTTTTCATTTCTCAGTTTTCAGTAAATTTTATGACGGCACAACGCAGAAGCAAGTCTTCAAAATTTTTGACCGCGCCGACGCGACCGGTTTCGGTTGATCGCGATCGCTCGATCACGGGTTTGCTGGAAAAAATGGAAGGCGCCGGTTTCGGGGCGCGGCAACTGGCGGAAGCGCATCGCATCTGGCTCGATGCGCTCGGCGATAACACCACGATTTATATCACCGCGACCGGAAATCTGATTCCTGCCGGAATGCGCCGCCTGCTTGCTTACGTCATCAAAAACCGATTCGTTGACGTATTGGTTGTGTCTGGCGAAATGCTTTTTCATGATATACATGAAACGCTCGGCAGAAATCACTATCAGGCGCACGCGACGATGAGCGACGAAGAATTGGAAACTGCAAACGTCGTACGAATGGGCGATACGCTCGGAAACTCCGACGAGTACCGTGAGGCTGACGAATGGATTGGCGGTTTCGTCAATCAACTCGAACCGGGTCGCCCTTATTCGGTCAGAGAATTTCTGCATTATTTGGGAAAAGAATTGGCGGAGATCGCAACTGAGGACGGCGTGATAACTTCCGCTTACAAAGCCCGAATTCCGGTTTTTTGTCCCGATTTGGGAAACAGCGAAATCTGTATCGGAATTGCGCAATCACGCTTTGAAAAGAAAAACACTGTAATGTTCGATCTCGCGCAGGACTCGCTTGAAATGATGCAAATCTCACAAAAAAGCCGCTCGACCTGTTTGATTTCGCTCGGCGGCGTTGACGGTCACAGCTATATTAAATTGAGCGATATTTCTATGAACATTATTCGCACGCAACCCCGCGGACACAAATATGCCATCACGATTTGCCCCGAACCGCCCGGCATTCTCAATCCGCGCCCGAACGGTTCGCTTAGCGAGATGACGCAATTTTTCGGCAAAACAATGAAAAATGCCCTCACGGCTTATGTTCAATGCGACGCGACAATTGCGCTTCCGATTATCATCACTTCTCTCTCACAAACCGCCGCCAAATATATGAAAGGACGCAAGCGCCCGAACTTCACATTCGTCGGACGCGAGCTGCAAATCGAAGTTTCCTAACATTTAACATTTAACATTTATCATTGAACAAACGATTTTTGATAAATGTTAAATGTTCAATGATAAATGTCAGAGTCATCAAATCTTCCAGTGAATTTCGGCGGCATTGCTGAACAGGAGTATTCGGATTTCGAAAGAGCCAGAGTTTTGGTTCTGCCCATCGCTTACGAAGGCACGGTTTCTTACGGCACAGGCACGGGCGAAGGCGCAGCGGCGATTATTGAAGCCTCGCGGAATATGGAATTGTATGACGAGGAAACCGATGCCGAAGTTTATAAAATCGGCATCCACACGCTCGACGAGCTTTCGGATGAAAACGAACCTGCGGCGATGATGACGAAAATTTACGAGCGCACGCGAGAGCTTTTGCAGGCGGAAAAATTTCTCGTTTCTTTGGGCGGCGAGCATTCTGTGAGCGCTCCTTTGATTCGCGCCCACGCCGAACGTTTTCACAACATTTCGATTTTGCAGATTGACGCCCACGCCGATCTTCGGGATTCATACGACGGCACTCCGCATTCGCACGCTTCGATTATGGCGCGCGCCGTTAAAGATTTGCGCATTCCGGCTGTTCAGGTCGGTATTCGCTCGATTTCCGCCGAGGAAGCGCGCTCGCTCGACGATTTGCCGCACACCCGAATTTACTGGGCGAAAGATATTGTCGGGCGGACTGATTGGATTGATGAAGCCCTTTCGCATCTAACCGACAACGTTTATTTGACGATTGATATTGACGGACTTGATCCGAGTCTTGTCCCGACAACCGGAACGCCCGAACCGGGCGGATTGGGCTGGTACGAAGTTTTGACTTTGGTCAGGCGATTGGCAAGAAAACGCCGTGTTGTAGGAATGGATTTGGTTGAGTTTTCAAAAGCAGATAATTCTGATGCCGGCGCTTTTCTTTGCTCAAAGCTCGTTTATAAATCGCTCGCCTACATTTTTCGCGGTGAAACTCCGCGAGTGCGCGGGAAATAGTTTTAATAACTAATCAGGAAAAAAATCGGCTTTATCATTGAAGCCGATTTTTCTTTTTGCGGGTGTTGATTTTCGACGTGCAACTACTTAAATTTAGAATCGTATTAAAAGAGAGCTAAATCAAAGTTCAAAGGATTATTTATGAAATTTTACAAGCTTTCGTCACTTAAGTTGTTAACCTTTTTGGCAGCCGCCGCACTTTTTGCGGGCTGCAACGGGGGAAACGCTCAGCTTTCGCCCAATTCGCAAACTCCGCAAACGGAACAAAACGCTCCCGCATCGCAAACGCCGATTGTTTTAGCTGACGGCATCCGCGCGTCTTACGCAGATATTGTCGAGCGAGCCGCACCGGCGGTCGTAAACATTGAAGCAAGAATCAGAACAAACCGGAACGCACAACAGCAGCAGCAAAATCCGCTGATGGACGACCCGCGTTTTAGAGAATTCTTCGACCAAATGCCGCAGGGACAACGCGAACCGCCCGTTCAGCGCGGCGTTGGCTCCGGCGTCATCATCAGCGCCGACGGAACGATTTTAACCAACAATCACGTCGTAGAAGGCGCCGATGATATTGAAATCGAGCTGACCGATAAACGAACTTTCAAAGCCAAAATAGTCGGTCTCGATCCGCCTTCGGATTTGGCGGTTTTAAAAGTTGAAGCCGCCAATCTGCCGTTTATGAATCTCGGAGATTCCGACAAAGTGCGCGTCGGCGACGTTGTTTTAGCAATCGGAAATCCGCTCGGAATCGGTCAAACCGTCACATACGGCATTATCTCGGCAAAAGGACGCCGCACGGGACTCGGCACGGGCAGCTTTGAAAACTTTTTGCAAACCGACGCGCCGATTAATCGCGGCAATTCCGGCGGAGCTTTAATCAATCTGACGGGTGAATTGATCGGCATCAATTCTCAAATTCTCTCGCCCGGCGGTGCAATGGGCGGCAACATCGGAATCGGTTTTGCCATTCCGTCGAATATGGTAAAAGGCGTGATGGAGCAGCTCGTCAAAAACGGGAAAGTTCGACGCGGGCAGCTCGGAGTTTTTATTCGAGACATTGACTCGGATTTGGCGGCATCGCTCAATCTCAAAGACACGCGCGGCGCAGTCATCACGGACGTTCAGCCCGGCAGCGCGGGCGCAAACGCCGGACTTCAGCGTTATGATGTCGTCACGGCTTTAAACGGCGAACGAATCGAAGACGGAAACTCGCTCAGAAATCGAGTTGCCGCAACACAGCCCGGAACTGAAGTCACTCTGACGGTTTTGCGCGAGGGTAAAGAGCAGCAGATCAAAGCAACTCTTGGCGAGCTTTCGAGCGAAACGGCGCAAAACGAACGCGAAACTCCGCAAGGAAATCAAAATCAACCCGGCAGCGAAAGCGGCAGGCTCGGTCTCGGCTTACAACCACTAACGCCGGAAATGAAGCGGCAATTGCAGGTGAACACGGAAAGAGGTTTGGTCGTCACCGAAGTTGATCCGAGCGGACCGGCAGCCGAAGCCGGAATCCGCCAGCAGGACGTGATTCTCGAACTTAATCGCCAGCCGGTAGCAACATTTGAAGACGTGCAAGCCGCACTCGAAAAAAGTGGCGACCGACCGGTTCTAATTTTATTGGAACGCCGCGGTCAAGTTACGTTCATAACAGTCAGGCAAAGAAAATAAGACAGCCTTCAACGAAAAAAGCGGCGAGTTATAACTCGCCGCTTTTTTTCAATTTTAGCAAAAATTTCAATCCAATAATTTTTGCAGATACCTACCATAGCCGCTTTTCATGTATTTTTCGGCGAGCGCCATTAATTCGGAACGATTAATATAGCCCATCGCAAAAGCAGTTTCCTCGATGCACCCGATTTTCGAGCCTTGTCTTTTTTCAATCACTTTGACGAATTCGCTGGCATCTATTAAAGAATCAAAAGTTCCTGTGTCGAGCCAAGCCATTCCTCTTCCCATCACGCCGACTCTTAAAGCTCCTTTTTCAAGATAAGCTTTGATTACATCAATGATTTCATATTCTCCGCGCGCCGACGGCGTTAAATTCTGTGCGATTTCAACAACCGAATTATCGCAAAAATAAAGACCGGGAATCGCATAATCAGATTTTGGAGCAATTGGTTTTTCCTCGATTGAAAGAACACGACCGTCATCGTCAAATTCGACTACTCCGTATCTCTCCGGGTCGCTGACTTTATATGCGAAAACAGCTGCGCCTTCGACATCGCTAAAACTTTGTACCAAATTGCTTAAGTGAGCGCCGTAAAAAATATTATCACCAAGTATCAGCGCGACCTTTTCATTTCCGATAAATTCCCTGCCAATGACAAAAGCCTGCGCCAATCCTTCGGGCTTTGGCTGCACAGCATATTCAAAACGACAACCAAGTTCCGCGCCGTTTCCCAACAATCGTCGAAAGCTTTCGGAATCTTCCGGCGTTGTGATAACCAAGACTTCGCGAATGCCCGCTAGCATTAACACCGACAATGGATAATAAATCATCGGTTTGTCATAAACGGGCATCAACTGCTTACTGATGGCTTTTGTGATCGGATAAAGACGAGTGCCGGAGCCACCGGCTAAAATTATACCCTTCATAATCAACTTATTTTGGAAACAGAAAAGCCGCAAAGCTCATTCTTTGCAGCTTAAATAATCGGGATGGCGAGATTTGAACTCTAGGAAATTTGTTTCTTATGTTTAGATGAGTTCATCTAAAACAGAAATTTAAATGGTTGATACATTTATATTTTTCCGCGCAATAATCATCTAACAAAGATAGAGAAGCATTGCAATGCTTCTCCAGCTAACAGTATCTGCCATTTCAATTTCCGTATAACCCCGATTTTTACCACAATGTTTGCTAAACCATATTAGCAAATTTTTCTCTTATTCGGTGGAAGTGTTTAGAAATGGCAAGCCTGTATAATAAGTTGGCGGAACAAGCACAAGCACTGTTTTTGTTTTGTCCATCAAAAAATTTGTTCGCTGCAAACGGTTAGTGAACAGCGGTTTTGCACTTTTCCTGTTGCAGGAAAATCGTATCGTAGATGCTGATTTTCTTAAATCCGCACATTCTGTAAAAAACATGTGCTCTTTCGTTTTCTTCATTCGCCAGAACACAGATCGAACGAGTTCTTTTGAGAAGTGTCTGACAAAGAACTGTCAGGCAACGTCTGCCTAAACCTGTTCCTCGTGCTTTTTGATTTACCCAAACGCCTTCCAAATAAATCACATCCGTAGTGTCCGCCTGAACATCGGCTTTAAATAACAAACGTCCTTCTTCGACAAATACCCAGACTCTTCCTTTTTCTATCCGGCGAGTGCATCTTTTCAAAAAACCTTCTCTGTCAGTTTCCAAAGGATTAATTCCGCTTTCTTCTTCTGCCATTTTGGCATGAACCGGAGCAATCAAGTGTAAATCATCAACTGTTGCAAGTCTGAGTCCTCCTACTTGTTTTGTAGTTTCAAGCGGTCTCTTTAGTTCAAAGAGCAATTCTCTGCAAGCTCTTCTCATTTGTTGACCTTCATCTGCATACCAATTCCAGAACTCTTCTATTCTTTCTTCTTCTCCCAAAATCATATGAGTTGAGAAGCAGAATTGAGCAGTTCGAGCAAACTCTTTGAGGGCACGACGAGTTCTTGCTTCAACCAATGTGGCATGTCCGATTAAAGCAACTCCTTCCAATCTTCCTTCAGAGTTTCTGCAGCCGTAGAAAGTTCCGCGATTATGTTCGCTTTGTAATCCGTTATCGCGAATCAGTCCAACAAGATTTACAGTATGAGTGGAGCTTTCAGAGAGAAATTGGAGAACCTCGTTTCTCTCTGTTTCCTTTAGCTCTGCAACTGTAACTGTTACATCAGCTTCGGGCAGCAAAGCATTTTCAGCCATTACATTTGTCATCAGTGTTTGTACTGACATTTGTTTTATCCCCTTTCTGATTTTGTAATGGCTGTTTATTTTAAGGTTGTGGCGCTTGCCACCGTGGAATATTCCGAAGCACCGTAGCTGTTGAAAGCTACGACTCGATAGTAGTATTTCTTTTTCGCGCTTAATCCGGTGTTTGAGTAGGATTGAGTATTCGCTGCAAGTGTCGCAACCTGTGTGTAAGTTACTCCATCAAGCGATTGCTCAACTCTAAATCCTGATTCGTTTGCTGCAGAATCAATCCACGATAAGTCTATTCGGCTCGATGAAACTGCAGTAGCTTTCAGTGAATCTGGAGCGTTAGGCGTTAACACAATATCGTCCACCTTTTTCATTGATGCCGTTGCGTCACCTTCAAGCAGCGCTTTGTTTGCTGTGGCGGCAACATCTGCCATCATAACTCCGTCGCCCATCATAACTCCGTCGCTCATCAGAACTCCGTCACCCATTGTGATGCCGTCGCTCATCATAACCCCGTCACTCATCAATACTCCGCAGGAGAGAAACGGCAATCCATCACTCATCAGAACGCCGTTAACTGTCAGAATATTGTCTCCCATAACGATGCCATCTGACATATAAACGCCATCTGCCATCAAAACGCCGTTCGTTTCCACCGTTCCATCAATCAGAAGTTTTCCTAATCCATAAACAGCTTGATATTTCGTTATCAGATTAGATCCTCGGGCATAAGAGTGATCCATAACAGCGCCCTGTCCCCAAGTAAAGCTTTGTCCAGCTATCGTGCTTTGTGCACTCGGAGCAACAGTCGTAAGAAGCGGAGAACCAACTAAAGTAGTGGCAGTTAAATCCTGACGAACCAGGCGAGCCAGTTTGACAGCGCCTTCAATGTTTACCTGTCCCGCGCCCTGCTCGAAGTGATTTGCACCTTGAATCGGCTGAGCCGTGTACATCAAGAGCATTTTGACGAGATTCGGCGTGAGCTTCGGATTAGCTTGCAGCAAAAGAGCGGCAGCGCCTGCAACAACCGGAGTTGACATTGATGTTCCCGATAAATACATCTGGTTCTTTTTAATATCACTGCTGACCTTTGCGTCTAAGGTCGGATTTTCCGTGACGAGTTTATTAGCTGGCGATTGAGCTTCGATGATCTTATTACCGGGAGCTACTAAGTCAGGTTTGATGAGATTGTCATAATGCTTTGTTTCAAAAGAATCCGTCCAGTAGCCGCGCGTCGGACCTCTCGAGCTGTAAGAAGCCATCACATCATCGGAACGAACATCTGTTCCGTAGCTGTTCGAAGCGCCAACAGTAATCACGGAAGGTTCAATACCGGGTGAGTGAATCAATCCGTACAGTTTATTACCGGCAGAATCTTTTCCTTGATTACCGGCAGCAGCAACGACAACGATTCCTAAATCAACCAGCTTTCTTGCGGCTCTGCAAAGCGGATCATTCTTATAAGAATCAACAGCATTAGTGCCGAGACTCATATTGACAACACGAATGTTGTAAGTTGTGCGGTTTGAGATAATCCAGTCTATTGCCGCCAAGATTGCTGATGATTTACCGGTTCCATCAGCTCCTAAAACGCGAAGGTTGATGATATTTGCAGCAGGAGCGATTCCCTTGTAAGCTCCGTTTGAAATGGTATCGCCAGCAGCAACAGCTCCGGCAACGTGAGTACCGTGCCCGTAAGGGTCATCGGTTCTTCCTTCTCCGGTAAAATCAGCCGAATAAGTAACGCGAGAAACGCCATTTTTGGAAAAAGAAGCGTGATCCGTGAATACACCCGAATCAAGAACAGCAATACCAATTCCTGAACCGTTATACTCAGTTGCTCCGCCTAAAGTTCTGGCAGCATCAGCGCCTGTTGTCAAAGACAAATGACCGGTTCTCTTTGCAACTCGGTCAAGAGAAATGTAGCTGACATCATCTCTGGCGGCAATATTGGTAGCCTGCCCCTGACGAATCGGCAGCCTAACGGTCAGAATCGGAATGTTTGCCAGCTTTCTATCAACCTTAACGCTGATGGTTGTAAGATAGCTAAGCAGCGATTTGGTCGGTGTGTCCGGAGTTGTTATCACGGCGTCAACGTGCGTGACATCGGGATCATTGGCAATCAGATGTTCCAAGTCATTAGATATTTTAGGATTATCTGTGGTGCTCTGTGCTTGGGCTGAAGTTAATGCTGAGCCAAATACAACGGCAAATATCAAGACAATTGATTCAAGCCAAATCCAACCTTTTCTTCGAGTCGTTTCCATTTTTGTTATCTCCTACTATTTTCTGCTGCTGCAACGAACAACGGTTTGCTAATAAATTGAAATGTTCGTTAAAGTCCCTTTTTCTAATTTTCAAAAGCCATACAAAGAATGGCACTGTTGCTTGTGCGAAGCTCGTGCCAAAAGGATAAATAAAGCAGGTAAAGAAGTTAGCTGCAGCGAGGGGATTCAATAAAAAAAGAATCGGTCAGAATGAAAGAAAAAGAAAGCGAATATCTAATCAATTTGCTAGAGACATTTGAAGGATTCAATCTAATTCAATCTGAAAGGAAATATTTGTTAAAGGTTATCGTAAATTGAAAAGCAAACTGACATAACAATGTTGTCACTGTGACGTATTAACCGAAAGTACAGTTTTGCGCTGAAAAAAGGCTTGTTCCCTTTGAGAAGGTCAACAAGCCTTTTCCTTTGCTCTGGAAAACAGGCGAGCATTTCGATCTAAAACTCAATCTAAATCACTTTCATATATCTATAGATTTTATACGATTTTTAGCTCCTTATTCGTTTTCGCATTTTCATTTATCAGCTCGCAGACAGTAGGAACCAGTTTCTCAAAATCATTCGGTTTAACCAGAAAAGCCTGCGCTCCGGCATCTGTTGCTTCCTGTTTTTTTGCCGCTCTAGCTTCGGCAGAGAAAAAGATAATTGGTGTAAAAGAATCAAAGGTGCGAATAATCCGGCACAAATCAACTCCATCAATTGCCGATAAATGAAAGTCCAGAACAATAGCATCAAACTTTGCTTCTCTGGCTCTGCGAATTGCCTCCTCCGGAAAGCTGCAAGTTTCAACTCTGATACCGGATTTTTGAAAAACAAACTTTAGTAAATCGCAGGTATCTGCATTGTCATCAACACAGAGCACTGCTTTTTGAGGTGTCATAACAGTTAGACCAATCCTTAATTGAAGAAAATCCTCTGCCTGGTTTCATTCTGAAGGGGGTTTTCAGCAAACACAGACGCAGGAAAACTAATCCGTTTGTTCACTTTTTAGAAGTATTCAGCAACCGCAGGAAAGAGATTCCCGCGCAAGGCTAAAGGGATAAACAGAAAGTACTACAATTTCTGTTTTCTGTCTACAAGCTTGAAAACACATCGGCGAGGAAAGTAAATTTCAAAAACGAGCCTCGTTTTGACAGAAAAAGTAAAAGCCTTCAGCAATGGTGCTGAAGGCTTTTTTAAGTTTAAAAGTTTGGGCTGCTCTTAGTTTAATATCTCATAAATATTGGGTTTTAGAAGATAAGCAGCGCCTTCTACTCCGTGATAATCAACCTTCCCGAGATATTCGCCCATTAGTTTTTCCAATACTCTCCGAGCACGAGCGTGTTGTGGTCTGGTAAAAGCTTTTACATGGTTAAATCCAAATACCTCAAATCCATATTTAAGACATTCTCTGGCAGCCTCTTCTGCAATTCCCTTGTTCCAGAATTTCTCGTGTATTGCGCAAAGAAGTTCAGGGATGCCTTGTTCTGAGCGAAAGCCGCAGAAACCTACAAATTCACCTGTTTCACGATCAAACATAGACCATCTGCCGTATCCGCGTGTTTTCCATGCTTGAATTGCACCTCGATGAAGTTTTGCTATTTCTTCAAAAGAAGGAATAACTCCGGCTTCCGATCCGATAAAGCGCATCACGGCAGGATCAGAAAGCAATTCGATGTATTCAATAAAATCTGATTCTGTTACCGGACGAAGATTCAGTCGTTCAGTCTGCATTCGATGCTCACTCCAGACGGGAAACTCATTCGAGATCTTTGGGATGAAAGCTGTTACGGTAGAAGCACTAATACCAGAAGGAGCAGCTGCGAAATTTGTTGTGTTTTGCATATAGTCCGAAGTGTTTTTCATGTAATTGTCTCCTGCTGCTCCTTATTTCATGTAAGCGGTGTTATCGCCGTTAACGAGAACACTGTGTGATTGAGTCGTACCGTCTGCCATCATTATTCCGTCAGTTACCAGAATTCCGTCGCTCATCATGATTCCGTCACTCATCATGATTCCATCAGCCATCATAATTCCGTCCGCCATCATGATTCCGTAAGGGCAAAACACGGGATCATCCGTCCACGGAATGCCGTCCGCCATCATGATTCCATCAGCCATCATGATTCCATCCGCCATCATGATTCCGTTTGTCATCAGTGAAGTGTTGATTGACTGAGTATCAAAGCCTTCTGTAATTCCGTCGCCGAGCAGATAACCTAATGAGTAAACTTTCTGATACTTTCTGATTAGATCACTTCCTGTAACGAATCCATGATTGACAGTCATCCCTTGTGACCAGACAAATGAAGATCCTGCAATAGTCGTTGTTGGCACCGGCAAGATGTTTTCAAAGAGTATCGGGTCTCCTACTCTCTTTCGATTCATGTCTGTAGCTATTCGCTGAGCAACTCTTACGGCACCTTCAATGTTTAATTGTCCGGCACCTTGTTCGAATTGATTGAATCCTGTGAGCGGTTGAGCTGTGTACATCAAGATCATCTTCACCAGATTAGGCGTCAGATTTTGATTAACCTGCAGCATCAATGCCGCGGCTCCTGCGACAACCGGAGCAGACACGCTCGTTCCGCTCATATACATCATCCGTTTTGTTTCAGAATCACCGTTGATTCCTGTTTCAATCGGATCAACGTGCAAATTAGGATAGTTACTAACAAGATAGTTATTGGCTGCTTCGGCAAAGATGATCTTATTGCCTGGTGCGACCAAGTCAGGTTTGAGGATGTTGTCATAATGCTTAGTGCCTTCCGAATCTGTCCAGTAAGAACGTGTCGGACCACGTGAGCTATAACTTGCAACAACATCATCCTCACGCGAGTCTGTTCCTAAAGTATTCGTAGCACCAACAGTAATAGCAGAAGGCTCATTGCCGGGAGAATGAATCAAACCATATGATTTTTGATTTTCACCGAACCTGGAAGTAGAAGTCCTGCCTTCATTGCCTGCGGCAACAACGACAACAAAGCCTGCATCAACCAGACGGCGAACAGCTTTGCACAAAGGATCAATTTTGTAGGAATCTACCGCTGGAGCGCCAAGGCTCATATTCACCACGCGAACTTTATTCTTGTTGCCGTTTTTAAGGAGCCAATCAATTGCAGAAAGAACACTGGAAACATGCCCCTGTCCTCGCGAGTTAAGCACTCGCAAATTAACCAAAGGAGCATTGTAAGCAATACCGGCAAAAGTACCCGATTGACCGGACAGTTTGTAATTAGCTGCAGCGGTAGAAGCTACGTGCGAGCCATGACCATACGGATCATCGGTTCGTCTTTCGCCGGTGAAATCTATGTTAACAGTTGTGCGAACACCATCTGTGTTTTTCAGAGATTGATGTTCGCTGTAGATGCCTGAATCGAGAACGGCAATGCCGATTCCTGTTCCGTCAACGTTTGTTGTAGCATTTCTGTAAAGCTGGGGGAGCGAGCGAATAGCTTCGGCTCCGGTTGTCACAGTTACGTGTCCGGTAGAGAAAGTCTCTCTGTCGCGAGTAACGGATTCCACTTCAGGAAAAGTAGAAAGCTCATCAAGCACAGAAACAGGAAGATCGACTGCAATAGCACCGAGCACATCAAAACGACCTTTAACCCGTATGCCATTTCTTTCTAACAATGCGATAAGCTGTCGTGAGGGCGCGCCATTTAGCTGCAAGATAACGCTCACAGTGGAACTCTGATTACGCTGAATAAAGTCTCGAACATCGGGTGAGACTTTATTAGTTCGCTGGTTGAGAGTTGAAGATAGCTGCAAAGACTGCAAACTTTGCGCTCCAGCAATATTGATAAACGAATTTGAGATCAGGGCTAAAACTAAGCCAAGGGAAGCCAATTTAAGTTTTCTTCGTAAGTCCATTCTTTTGATCCTTTTCAACTTGTACATTCCTAAGAGGTCAAGCTTTTCTGCCAATGTGAGAAATCACACAGGATGGCGGTATTGCTAGAGCGAACGGCGTGCCAATGCCAGGAAATGCAGCAAATACAAGCTAAACGAAAGAAAGAGGCACTTCTAAAGCAGAATTATCAGATGATTGTTGATTCAATATGAAGGGAGAATTCGGTCAACCTGACAGAAGTCTTGCGGCTAAATAAGCTATGTATAGTAATACCAGAGAAGAAATGCAAAACTGGCTCAAAGATTAGTGGAGACAGCAAATATCATTTGCTCACCGAGGAAGCGTATCAAAACCTTAACCTTGTTTTTGCAACCGAACTCGGTTCGCCTATCGATCAATTTCTTTGAAAAAGAGTTTGGGCTATTTAGTTTCTTTTTTCCGCCTTATTAATTAGAGGAGAAAAGAAAATGCATCAAAAATTCAATAATAAGAGAAGTAAAAGAAGTTTATTTGTTATTCCCTTCTGCTTGTTGATTGTCCTTATCTCGAACTATATGTACGGGCAATCTTCTACACAAGCTGAAGAACATTTTAATCGTGGCTTTGAGTTACAAAAGGTGGAGCGATATGCCGAAGCTGTTGATGAATATACAAAAGCGATCCGGCGCGATCCTGAATTTGCCCGTGCTTATTTCAGACGTGGTGTTTCTTATGCAAGACAAAGAAAATTTGATGAGGCAATAGCTGATTTTTCAGCAGCAATCAAAATTGATCCGGAAGATGCCAATGCTTTCTATAATCGCGCCAGCATTTATGACGATCAAGAAAAGCTAGAACTCGCTGTCGCTGATTATACTAAAGCAGTGGGACTTCATCCCCAATTTGCTGATGCTTACTTCAATCGCGCAATTGTCTATAACAAACAACAAAAATTTAAGTTAGCCTACGACGATTATACAAAGGTGATTGAACTTAATCCTCGGGAATCCGAAGCTTATCTTGGTCTGGCGGAAACAGGTATTCGTTTAGGTCAGTATGATCAGGCAATTACCGATGCATCTAAAGCAATCAAGCTTAGTCCTGAATCAGCTGATGCTTATACTGTACGTGGGAAAGCCTATCTTTATCTTAGCAAACAGAATCAAGCAATATCTGACTTTTCCTTAGCAATACAATTAAAACCGAATGAAAAACTAAATTACTCATATCGAGCGTATGCTTACTGTCAGCTAAAGGAAAAGGCTTTGGCAGCGGAAGACGAAAGAAAAGCTATTAAATTGGGCGGCTCGTTAGTTGAGAAATGCCAATAATTGGCTTTCCCCTTAAAAGTGGCTTTTGAAACACTTTCGAAACAACATCGAAAACCGTTAAGCACTATTGAGACAAAACCAACTTTTAAGGCAAAGCCCAATTTATTCAGATACATTTCCACTGAAAACTAAGAATTCAACTCGGAAGGAGGATTTGTTTCTTAGCTTTTTGACATATAATGTTTTTCATAAGATATGAAGATATTAGTTTTGGGCGGCGACGGTTTTTGCGGTTGGGCAACTACTTTACATTTATCCAATTTAGGTCATGAAATTATCATTGTTGATAATTTATCGCGTCGGAAGATAGACGTTGATTTGGAAATTGAATCTTTAACGCCTATCTCGTCAATAAGCACAAGAATCAGCGCATGGAAAGAAATTTCCGGTAAGGAAATTCGATTTGAGCGAATTGATATATCCAAACAATATCTACAACTGCTTAATCTTATAAAAACGGAAAAACCTCAGGCAATCGTTCATTTTGCCGAGCAACGAGCTGCGCCGTATTCGATGAAAGGTTCGGAGCAAAAAAGATACACGGTTAACAATAACTTAAACGCCACGCACAACGTTTTATGCGCCATCGTAGAATCCAAAACTGACGCGCATCTGGTTCATCTTGGCACAATGGGCGTTTACGGGTACGGAGCTTTTGGGATGAAAATCCCTGAAGGTTACCTCAATATCCAAATTGCCGGCGAAAATGGCGATGTGTTTGAACACGAAATACTTTATCCAGTGAGTCCCGGCAGCGTCTATCATATGACTAAGACTCAGGATCAATTGTTTTTCCTGTTCTATAACCGCAATGATGGCGTCAGAATCACAGACCTTCATCAAGGCATCGTTTGGGGAACACAAACCGACCAGACGCAGCTTGATGAGAGATTGATTAATCGCTTCGATTATGACGGTGATTACGGAACCGTTCTCAACCGCTTTCTGATGCAGGGAGCTATCGGTTATCCACTGACTGTTCACGGAACGGGCGGTCAAACGCGGGCGTTTATTCACGTTAGAGACACAGTACGCTGCATTCAGCTCGCAGTGGAGAATCCGCCGAAAGTAGGTGATAAGGTTCAAATATTTAATCAGATGACCGAAACTTATCGAGTGCGCGATTTGGCTAATTTGGTTTCACGGATAACGGGCGTTCCAGTCAATTATTTACCAAATCCTCGCCAGGAAGCAGATGAAAACGATTTGCACGTCGCCAACGACCGATTTTTGAATCTAGGGCTGGAACCGGTGACGCTCGATCAAGGCTTGCTTGCTGAAGTGACTGAAATAGCGAAAAAATACGAGCATAGATGCGATAGAAGCAAAATCGAATGTTTGTCTTTTTGGAATGCCGAAAGAGAGCTGCGCAGAAAAGCAGCTTCTTAAAATGGCTACAAAAACAGCATTTGATTGTGAATTTTAGCTTTCTTAGCGTCGGTAAATCACTTTAGGAAAGGCGTGAAATCAAAGTTCCTGACTGCATCTCTGTCAGTAAAAAGCTCTTTACGTCTTTGGAAATCTTCGTATAACTTATCGTAAGTTTCGAGCAGAAAATCCGTTGATTTAACGCGGGTATTATTTTGAGCGGTTTCATATGCTTTCTCTACTTTTTTGGCGCGGAGTTCAGGATTCGCAATTATTTCTTTTACGGAATTGGCAAAATTTTCAGCCGTCGGCTCTGCTAGCCAGGTGTTATCTTCCGTGGCATAAAAAAGCAAACCTCCGGAATTCGGAACAACTGTCGGAGTTCCCGAAGCCATTGCTTCAAGCGGCGCGATGCCGAACGGTTCTTTCGGATTCGGATGGATAAAAACATCCGCGTTAGCGTAATAATCGGCGAGCGTTTCTTTGTCGAGATGCCCTAACTGAATGATTTTTCCGGGCATTCGCCTGTCGGTTTCACTTTGCAGCCATTCAGCTTGCGGTCCCGCACCCGCAATGAGAAGCCGGTAATCCTTTTCCGAATCTTTCGCTAATAGCTCCATAAAATCGGGAAGCAATTTGATGTTTTTCTCGGGCGAAATTCTTCCGGCATAAAGCAGAATAACCGCGTTTTCGGGAACGCCCGCTTTTTCAATCATTTCCCGACGATTTTTCGGAGATTTTCTGTCGGGCGAAAAATGCTCGGCGTCAACGCCGGATGGACAAATTCTAATTCTTTCTTCAATAGGAATTCTAGGACTTTTAAAAAATCTCCAACACCAGTTGAGGAACCAATCCTGGCGACGAGGGTTGGTTTCCTTTTTCACCGAACGATAAAATTCCTCAGCCGTATAAGGCGAATTCGTAACGTGAAAATCGAATGAAGGAATATTATAATTCCCCATAATTCGCCTCGAAATCCATTTGGAGATTTTTCCATTTGAGATGAACGAGGCGAAATTATCGTCCATTCGTTCGGACGAAAAACTGATTAACACCGGGCGATTTAACTCTCTGAATTTATCGCGTCGAACCATTGCGCCGAACATACTAAGAGTGTATTTATCCCTGATTTCAATAATATCGGGCATTTCTTCCATCAAAATTCGCCGCATAATCGAGCCGACCGGCATATATTGCCAAGGCATTATTATTCGATAGCGTTTATCGAAAACAGGAGATTTTCCCGCCGGAACATAATATATTTTGCCGTAATCCGAGACTTCTTCGACGTTCTCGGTTTCGCCGGGGACAATTAAGCGAACGTATCGTTTATGGCGAGCGGCGGCGGCGAGTAATGAATTATAAGAAGTGCTGATGCCGCCTGAGTTTTTGTGATAGTAATTTGTAATGTGAACTGACTTGATCGGCATAAAGATTAGAGAATATCTAAAATTGCCGTTTAAGGACACGGTCTTGATTTAATTATCGAAAATTATAACTAAAGCGTAAGAAACTTATTTCAATTTTTGATAAACCCAAACAAAAGGAAAACTAACAAACTCGGCGAAAATTCCAGGGATTTTTTTTATGTCGCTCCACAGGCTTTGTTGCTGTTCGTCTTTGACCAACAAAGCTCCGCGACGCATTACGAAAAGATTGAAAATCGCAGATAGCATCGAAAAACCGATTGAAATAACGATTGATTTATTTACGTTTTTATCTCCGTTTAATGTGTGCAGGACAAACTCAATAGTGTGACCATAAGCGGGAAAAATTACCATGACAATCCCCGTGGCTAACCATCTTGGTCGAGCGGTGCGAAAAGCCTGTCCGACTGATGAACTAACTCCCGAATTAAACATGCGAAAAAGAAACTCCACCGACATTGCGCTTAAAGCCGCCCGCCAACCTAAAGAAATATGGGTGAAGAAATAAATTAACCCGCGAAAAATCCCGCTCAGTACGGCTGCTTTCCAATGCCAACGCCAAAGAATTATTTCAAGCGGATGGCTTAATATGTATTTTATAACCTCAATAACTTTTGGATTTTTTTGTAAATCTGAAAAACTCAAATTATTTCCTTATTGACTAAATATTCTCTTTATTATCACTTTTTTAATTTGAAATTATCTCAAAAGCGTTCCTTTTTTACACTCATAAGTAAAACCTAAATTGTCAGTAATCTAACAAAAATAAAGATTTTTTATTGTTTGACACTCTAAACGAGAAAAAGCGTATCCCGAAAGACACGCTTTTCCTTTGACTCCATTGGCTTTAAGCCAACTAACTTTGATCGGGATGGCGAGATTTGAACTCACGACCTTTCGCACCCCAAGCGAACGCGCTACCAGGCTGCGCCACATCCCGTTTGCTCAATTAGAATATGAATGAGAATTTGTTTTTGTCAAACCCGCTTCTACCAGCGGCTGCGCGGCATCTCCTCTCGAGAGTTTAAAATTTGCCGAATTTCCGATAACTGCTGTGCTAGATTGTGAAGCGCAGAGCGGCGCTCATCGCTTAATTCGTCATTATCAAAATCCGTATTAAATTCTTCCTGATCTATATTTTCAGCTAAACTTTGAGTCGTTTGCGGGGAAACAAATGCTTGCGGCGTCGGCGGCGACGCAAATTCGTTTTCCGATTTTTCTAAAATGCGTGTTGATTCGTTTTTATGCGGCTCGCTACTGACAATTTTTAATTTTGGGGCTTCGCTGGCGTTGCCTCGAATTTCGCTTGATAGTTTTTTCTTTGCTCCAGCAATAGTGTAAAGCTCTTCATAAAGCAACTCTTTGATGCGAAGCGCTATTTCTACGTCGCGGCGGCGATAAGTGCGCTGACCGGCTCGATTTTTTTGCGGCGCTAGCATCGGAAACTCCGTTTCCCAATAACGCAAAACATGCGCCTGCACGCCGACAAGATCGCAAACTTCGCCGATCTTGAAATAAATTTTTTCGGGTATCGCAAATGCCGCTCGACTCATAATTGTTCTCGCTTTGCCGATGAAATTCAGTTGAATGGAATTCTTCGAGCCTTAATTTAACTCACGCTTGTAAATAAAATCAACAAAAAAGATTTGCCGCCGCTTACAGTTTTGCTTTAACTTTTCACTATGACCGGCGAATTTGATTTTGTTCGCAGCCTGCTCGACAAAACCGCGCGCAATAAATCGCAATTTTCACCCGTAAAAATCGGCATCGGCGACGACTGTGCCGTAATTTCCCAAAATTCAAAAACTGACTTGGTGATAACAACCGATTTACTCATTGAAGACATTGATTTTCGTCTTGGTTGGACGCGCGCCAATTTTGTCGGACACAAAGCTCTCGCCGTTTCCCTTTCGGATGTCGCGGCAATGGGCGCTAAGCCGCTCTGGGCGCTGGTTTCAATCGGGATTCCCGAGAAGATTTGGAAAACTGATTTTGTCGAAAAATTTTATGTCGGATGGCTCGGCTTGGCGAAAAAATTCAATGTTGAATTAGCTGGCGGCGACGTTTCCCGCACGCCCGACAAAATTGTCATAGATTCGATTGTCGCTGGCGGAGCGAAAAAAAATCTGGCTGTTGTGCGGAGCGGCGCCGAAGTCGGAGATTTGATTTTCGTTACAGGAAAACTTGGCGGCGCAGCAGCTGGTTTGCGTCTTCTCGAAAACAGTTTCCGATTTGATAAGGAAAAGGGAATGCTAAAAAATCTTATTCGCAGACAGCTCGCCCCTAATCCGCAGATTGAAATTGGCTGCAAACTGTCCGAAAACAAATTAGCAACTGCGATGCTTGATTTAAGCGACGGGCTTTCCTCGGATTTAGCGCATCTTTGTCAGGCAAGCAAAGTTGGCGCACGAATCGTTGCCGAAAGAATCCCGCTTGAAAAAAAATTAGGAGAGGTTTTGAAAGAGAATGAAGATGAGATATCGTTTGCACTAAACGGCGGCGAAGATTTCGAGCTTCTTTTCACCGCACGCCCAAAAAACAAGATTAAGTTGGAAAAATTGTTTGGCGAAAAGATAACTTGCATCGGTGAAATTACTGCTCAAGCGGAAAAAATCGAACTAGTGGTTGGCTCAAAAACCGTTTCGCTTAGCCCAGGTGGTTTTCGGCATTTTTAAGTAAAAAACCGTTTGCCGGTTTCGATTTTTCTTGGCTTCAGCGCTATTTTTCCATAAAAACCCGAAAAAACTGAATTCATTTTCAAGTAAAAACTGTAGATTTTTCCTATTAAAACCATCATTTTTGTAAAAAACTGAAGAAATTTTGAACTTTTTGCCATAAAGCTCTTGACAACAGATTAAAAAGTATTTTATAAACACAATGCTTCTTTTCGAAGAAGCCATTTTTTGAGGAAGATTTTCGATGATTAAAGATCGCAGAAAATTTAGAAGCATATCCGCAGACGCTACACACCGCCATAGTTGGTCGCGGCGCAACGTAGGCTGTGGTATGCCTGAAGTCTGCGGTTTTGCCGGTTTGGTAGCGAGTTATAGCCCGACGGCGCTCGAAAATCAACCAAAACAAGGGTTATTAGCCGATCTGAATAAGTCAGATCGTTTTGAAATTAAAGTTTAAATCAGCGGGAGCGGCGTCTTCCGCTCCCGAAATTAAAAGCAGCGAACGCAAGTTTTAGGAGCGGATTTGACGCGGATTACCCTGGGTAATTTTCGGTAAAATCCGCTCCTTTTTCGTTTTGCTGTTTGACAATTCGGTTCAATATTTATCGCTAAAAGCGTGCATCGGACGCCAAAATGGCATGGCAGCAGCCTGTAAAACTGCGGCTCTTTTCCGAGCATGAAGGTTCGACTCCTTCCCGATGCACCAATTTTTTTTAGGAATGTAAGCTAACCGGCAAACCTCGTGACTCCAAATCCGAGATTCTCCGTTCAAGTCGGGGCGTTCCTGTCCGCATTTTGGAAGGTAAGTCTAAATGGTTTGACAGCAGTCTTGAAAACTGCCGGGCGTGAAATCCCATACAGGTTCGAGTCCTGTACCTTCCGTTTTTCCAAATTCAGGGATAGTTCAATTGGTAGAACGCCGCACTGTTAATGCGGAAGTTTCCGGGTTCGAATCCCGGTCCCTGAGCCAAATTCCCTACTTCTCGGCTCTTGGCGCAATCGGTAGCGCGTCTGTCCTACAAACAGTTGTTTGAAGGTTCGAGTCCTTCAGAGCCGATTTTGCATAAACTTTAAGGCTTTGTAGCTCAGTTGGCAGAGCGCACGTCTCATAAGCGTGTTGTCGCGTGTTCGATTCACGCCAAAGCCACTTCTAAATTATTTCGGGGTCGTCCAATGGCAGGACGCTTCGCTTTGAACGAAGAAATCGAGGTTCGACTCCTTGCCCCGAAGTCGGTTTTGCGAGGCGAATGCTGAACGTGACTACATGGTAAGAGCGTTAACCGAGAGGTTAAAGGTCGCTGGTTCGATTCCGGCTGTTTGGTGAAACAAACATAGCTCAGAAAAAGGCTCTTTCGAGCCGCAAAAACGTCACTTCGATTTTGTCGCCTTGCTTTTATGCACCGTTGGTCTAAAGGCTGATGATGCGGCGTTGCCTGCGCTGCGATGCCGGTTCAAATCCGGCACGGTGCTTTCAATTTCGGGCGGTTTGGTTAATCGGAGAAACCTTCGCGCTTCTAACGCGACAGAATGCAGGTTCGAGTCCTGCACCGCTCGTTTCTTTCAACAATTTCTTTGGCGCGTGAAGTTCAAACGGCTGAACTCTTGACTTCCAATCAAGCTGCTGCGGGTTCGAGTCCCGTCGCGCGCTCCATATTTAGCAGGCATAGCCAAGTTGGTTTAAGGCGGCGGACTGCAAATCCGTTAATCGTCGGTTCAAATCCGACTGCCTGCTTTTTTACGCCGACGTAGCCCAAATGGAAGAGGCGCAAGTCTTAGAAACTTGAGGTTGTGAGTTCGACTCTCACCGTCGGTATTTTCTAAAAAAATTTCGGGCTGATGATGTAACTGGCAGCATAGAAGTCCTGCAAACTTCTCGTAAGAGTTCAAATCTCTTTCAGTCCACCAAATTTTTCGCGCTCGCGTAGCCCAACTTGGCAGAGGCGGCAGTTTCAAAAACTGTTCGGTGCAGGTTCGACTCCTGACGCGAGTATCAAGCGCTTGTAGCCCAACTCGGTAGAGGCGATTGGCTTAAACCCAATCTAGTGCGAGTTCGAATCTCGCCGCGCGTATTAAATTTTCTGAGGACGAATGCAAAGCGGTCGAGCGCCCAGTCTTTCAAGCTGGTCCTAGCGGGTTCGAGTCCCGTCGTCCTTGCTTAACTTTGGAGATGTGACGAAATGGTAGCCGTAACTGTTTGCTAAACAGTCGGGTGAAAATTCCCGTGCAGGTTCAAGTCCTGTCATCTCCGCTCATCTTATGTGGATTGTAGCTCAATTGGCAGAGCATCGCACTGTGACTGCGATTGTTGCGAGTTCAAATCTCGTCAATCCACCTTTGATTTTGGGGTAGAAGCACAAAGGCTGTGCGCTTGATTGTCGATCAAGAAGGTGCGGGTTCGATTCCCGTCTATCCCGCTTAATTTCGGGGCGAATGCCGTTGGGACTACATCTTGAAAATGTGCGCGTCTCAACATTCTTTGTCGCCCTTCGCAATTTTGTCGAATGCTGGCTGGGAGTACATGGTGAAAATCCTTTACGGATTAGCGAGTTCAAATCTCGTCCCCTCCACTCAAATTTATGGGCGGGCACTCTCGCCGATTTTGTCGCCAATTAACTAAACCTAAAGTTTTAGGTTCAAGGTCGAATTTCAGACATTTAACTTAAAACTTTAGGTTTAAAAATAAACTCTTTAAAAAGTGACGAATGCCGGTGGAACTACATCATTTGGGATGATGAGGTCGTCGGTGCAATTCCGACCAGCCCGATTTTCTTTTTGACGGGCTGTAGCTCAGAAGTAGAGCGCGGAAAGTTGTTTCATCAAACCTTGTCGTCACTTTGAATTCAGATTCGGGCGAATGCAGCTAGTGACTACATTAACCTGTCACGTTAACAACGTGTCACTTCAATTCTTGTCGCCTGTAAAATATGCTGACGCGTAGAAAAGCGAAGCTAAATTTGTGAGAGCAATTCAGCTTCGCTTCGGGCGGGAATAATTTTAACGATCAAACCTGGCGAGGCTCTCTGTACGGTTCGACACAAAATCAATTTTCTTTTCAGTTCATAATATTTCAATTCAAAATGTTTTTTAGGAGGTCATATGCCATTTCAAAAACTTAATATTTCCGGCGCTAAAGCAGATGTTCTGTCGTGGGTAAATCACGAACTTTCACGCGAAGAACAAGATATGCTGCGCAATGTTTCACGTCTTCCCTGCCTTTTCAAGCACGTTTCGCTGATGCCTGACGCGCATCTCGGAATCGGTTCGATGGTCGGTTCGGTTGTCGCTACGAAAGATGCTGTTATTCCGGCAACTGTCGGCGTTGACATTGGCTGCGGGATGGCTGCAATCAAGACACCGTTTAAAAGTGGGATTCTTGATGGAAAACTAAAAGAATTGCGCCACGAAATCGAACGCGCGATTCCGGTCGGTTTTAACGCATACAAGGAATCGGTTGACGAAGCCGGACATTGGAACGGCTGGGCGGAATTCGGCAAGCTCCACAAAGGCGTGCAAGACCGCAAAGCCAAAGCGATGAAACAATGCGGAACGCTCGGAGGCGGCAATCATTTTATCGAAGTTTGTCTCGATACCGAAGATAACGTCTGGCTGATGCTGCATTCCGGCTCGCGCAACATCGGGAAAGAACTGGCGGAACGCCACATTGCGACGGCGAAAACTTTGCATAAATTAAACGAACTGCCCGACCCGGCTCTCGCTTATTTCGTGCAGGGCACACCCGAATTTCAAGCCTATTGGCACGATTTGGAATGGGCGCAAAGCTACGCGCTGAAAAGCCGCGAAGTGATGATGAATCGCCTTTTGAAATCATTCAACCGAATGTTTAACGATGGCAATTCATTTCGTCCCGAAATCTCGGTCAACTGCCACCACAACTACGTTTCGCCCGAAGTGCATTTCGGCGAAGAAGTTTACGTGACACGCAAAGGCGCGATTCGCGCTGAACAAGGAATGTACGGCATTATTCCCGGCTCGATGGGCGCGAAATCATTTATCGTCAAAGGCTTGGGAAACCCGCAGTCGTTCAATTCCTGCTCGCACGGCGCTGGTCGAAAAATGTCGCGCGGCGCGGCGAAAAAGAAATTCACGCCGAAAGACCTTGCGGAACAAACTGCCGGAGTCGAATGCCGCAAAGACGCGGGCGTTGTGGACGAAATTCCCGGCGCTTACAAAGACATTGACGAAGTGATGCGAAACCAAAGCGATTTGGTCGAAGTCGTCGCCCAACTCAAACAAGTCGTTTGCGTTAAAGGTTAGTGAAAGAGATAAACACGATTTCTCGCGGGCGGAAAAATTACCCCATCTCGGTTCTTGGTCACTCTCGTAACCGCGCCGTCCGCCGGATGGAGCGAATTTGATGCAAATAATTCGCTCCAAACTTTTTCCATTTCAAATTTTAAAACTTACTTTTTTCGGGAAATGGTGTAATGGCACAGCATTCGAGTCTTGGGCACTCGCGGCGAAAGTTCGATTCTTTCTTTCCCGACTTCAATTCTATTTTTCAATTTTATGCCGAGATTAACTTGGAGCATTATTCTCTCAAACATCGCTGAAGCGCGGGAACAACTTGAGCAGATTGAGGCAATGGCGAAAAGCAAGAAAAAGCCTTCCGAAATTGAGCTACAGGTAATGTTGGAACACGCTTATCATCATTTAAATTTTGCATGGAATATTCGTCACGTTTCAACAGAGCGATATTCCAAACTTACTGACGAAGAATTCAACGAGTGGAGTAAATTCCCAAAGGATTTAGAAGAATACAATTTAGAAACAGACGGGGCGTAGCTTAAAGGTAGAGCAGCGAGCTTATACCTAGTAACGACAGATAATCGGCTGATGCAGGTTCGACTCCTGCCGCCCCGATTTTTTATGCATCGTTCGTCTAGCCGGTTTAAGGACGACTGTCTTGTAAACAGTAAACGGCGGTTCAAATCCGCCACGATGCTCCAAACCTAAATAAAACAAAGGAGAACAACACAATGCGACTCAGAGAAAAACGATTTTATGCCGAGGCGCTTTTCTAGCGTACGGACAAAATCAGTTTTTGAGATTGTCCGTGCGAAATCAATAATCGAAAACAGAAAGGTATTTTGTATGGGCAAAGAATTGCTTGAAAAACGATTCGGGCAAATGGGTGCTCGAATTAAAATCAAAGAAGGCTTTTCCGGCTTGAGTAAACGATCCGTAATTGACATCCGAAAGGACAAAGACGGTGAGTTTTTTGACATTAAAATGAACGTAAACGACGCAGTTGATTACGAAGTAGTTGATTTGCGCCCGGATTTGCGTCATTTGCTTTTGATGGAACGTCGCGGAACGAGCAAAAACAAATTTTTGTGCGGACACGACGAGCGACACTGGTTTGTGTGCGCGGTTCCAGGCAACAATGTTTCGAGCGTCGAAACGGCGATGGAAGCGTTGCAGCCTGCGGACGTACGCTCGGAAATCAACCGCAAACTGAAACGCCGGAAAAACCGTTTCACCCGCCGCAACGAAGTTTTCGTCCGCCAAGGCGAATGGTTTTTCGTTCCGGTCGAAGGATTGAAAGTCAACCCGCATTTGATTTTTCGCAACGAGCCGATTAATCGGGGACGCGGGCAATCGCACTATTGCGAAGAAGTTTGCCGTGAGGGAGGCGAAACCGTGATGGTTTGTCGTCATCGCGGAACTGGCGTAACGATTAAAGAATACAACCGCTTGTTAAAAACCAAACCGCACGCTGCGGGTTGGGATTGGCGTCCAATGCGGCACAACGCAGCGGTTTACGCACGCGGGCGAGTTCGCCATCCCGATCACAAAACAATTGTTTTGGACGGCTGGCATCGCATTTTAATGAACACGGAAAACGAAGCACCGGGCATGAATTCGGTGGTTTTCCTCGATTAAGAACTTTGAGTGAGCGTATAATGCTCACTCAAAGCCAAACTAAATATCTAAATTTCAAGAAAGGAGGCACGGGAAACGTGTTAACAGGAAGAGTTTTACTACTAAATTTCTCTTACGAACCACTCGGTACGGTCGGCGTGGCGCGGGCAATGACTTTGTTCATTCGCGGCGCTGTTACAATCGAAGAATTTGACGGCGACAATGTGCTGCGCTCCGTGCGGCAGACGTTTCGCGTGCCGAGCGTGATTCGTTTGCGTCGTTATGTGCATTTGCGGCGCAACAAACAGGCGAAAGCGACTGTGCGCCGCGCGCAGATTTACATCCGCGACGCCTATCGCTGCCAATACTGCGGCGAACATAAATCAGCGTCTCAACTAACGCTCGACCATATTTTGCCGCGCGCTCAGGGCGGAAGCTCTGCGCCGGAAAATCTTGTCACGGCTTGCGAAAAATGCAACGGGCGCAAAGGAAATCGCACGCCCGAACAAGCCAGAATGCCGCTTTTGACCTCACAATCACTTCTCAAAGTCGGGCTTGACCGCGTACTGCTTTGCCGTTACGCGGAAAGCAAGCCCGAATGGAGAAAATACCTCTTCATCGAAGACGAAACGCTTGACCAGCAGCGTCTTCTCGCCTAAAAGAAACGATGAATTATGAATGCCGAAACCGATGAAATATTTTTTCGTCGCTCGTCGTTCTGTGTTCGTCGTTTCTCCCCGGCTGGATAGCTGAGACAGATTAGCGCGACGCTGAAAACGTCGAGAGATTGGTGCGATGCCAATTCCAGCCATAGATATTATTGGAGGTTTAAATGTCAGACGAACAAACACTATATGAGGATTCGTTATTTTACGATTTAGTTCATGGCGAATTTGCCACGCCCAAAACTCTGGCTTTTTATGAAGATAAAATCGCACGTTTCGGTCAGCCGGTTTTGGAACTTGCCAGCGGGACGGGCGCTTATGTAATTCCGCTGGCTGAAAAAGGAATTAGCGTTGTTGGCGTCGATATTTCCGACGAGATGTTAAGCCGCGCGAAAGAAAAAGCTGCGGTTCGAAACATCGCAATTGATTTGCGAAAAGGCGACATTCGTGATTTTGAATTAAATCAAAAATTCCCTTTAATTTTGCTGCTCGGCAATTCATTGCAGCATCTTTTGACGCGCGAAGATGTCGAAAAATGTTTCGCCGCCGTCAAACGCCACTTAACGCCGAACGGTAGATTCATTGTTGAAGTCTTTAATCCGTCTTTGAAAATACTTTCCCGAAAGCCGGATGAAAACGACCTCGATTCGGAATACGAAACCGAAGAAGGAAGAATGACTCTAACCGGAAGAGTAAACTACGACGCCGCAACGCAGATAAATCACATCACCTGGATTTATCAAAACCTAAGAACAGGCAAGAGCAAACAATTCTCATTCACGATGCGGCAGTTTTTTCCGCAGGAACTTGACGCTTTGCTGCATTACAACAATTTTCAAATTGAAAAAAAGTTTGGGGACCGTGACGGCTCGCCTTT
The DNA here is from genome assembly GCA_030863175.1 of Acidobacteriota bacterium. Classification (GTDB taxonomy): domain Bacteria; phylum Acidobacteriota; class Blastocatellia; order Pyrinomonadales; family Pyrinomonadaceae; genus JALZCH01. The sequence goes on from JALZCH010000014.1 coordinate 107,664, forward strand.
CGAGAGCAATTCTCCGCGTCAAATTGTTGTCGCCAACATCATTTAAATCAATTTTATAGCCGATTAGCTCAGTGGATCTTTAGAGCGTCTGACTACGAATCAGAAGGACGCGGGTTCGAGTCCCGCATCGGCTTCCATTCTTTTTTGACAGGTAACTCGGTCAGGAGAGTATCGGTCTGTTAAACCGAAAGTCGCGGGTTCGAGTCCCGCCCTCTCAGCCATTTTGGGTCGGTAGCCAAGTTGGATTAAGGCACTCGCCTTTTAAGCGAGGTATCGTGGGTTCAAGTCCCACCCGACCCATTTTTTCATTTAAAAACTTCGCGGTGTAGCTTAATGGAAAAGCGAACGACCGATAATCGTTAGACTGAAAGTTCGATTCTTTCCGCCGCGATTTCTTTAATTTTGCGACGAATGCTCGTGGAACTACATAACTCGTAGGTCGTTGGTTCAAATCCAACCAAATTGGGGAAACTCAATTTGTAGCTCAGTGAGGATAGAGCAACGGAATGTTTCACAAATCCTTGTCGTCGCTTTTCACACCTTGGGCGAATGCTGAAAGGACTACATCCTCCAATTAGCGCGGGAATATGGGAGTATTCCGCCGATCCTAAGCTGTTCGGTTGCGCGGTCTTTTCCCACTTGTCGCCCATTCGATTTTTCCGAGAGGTTTTTACAAAAACGTCTCAATCAGAATGCAAAAACTTGTCTGAAAGGAGACTAAAACAATGGCAAATAAAAATTTGTTTCAAACGGTGAAAGGCTTGTTCACGCCGAAAGCCAACACAATTAACGAAGCCGGAGGCTTTGCTTATGAGTTCACGCCGAAACACGCGCTGGCGCAGTTTGCGGCGACCGGCACTCTTAACACCACTTTTTACGCCGATGCGGGCGAACAGCTCGACAAAATTCTCGGATTTTGCGAATCTGTCGAACCGGAATTTATCGCCAAAACCGCAGTTTTCGCCCGCTCGCGCGGTTATATGAAAGACGTTCCGGCGCTGCTTTGCGCCGTCTTGTCGGTCAAAGACAAGGAATTGCTCGCCAGAGTTTTTCCGCGCGTGATTGACAACGGCAAGATGCTGCGTAATTTCGTGCAGATTATGCGTTCCGGCGCGGTCGGTCGTAAATCGCTCGGTACTGCGCCGAAACGTCAGGTGCGCGAATGGTTTGAGGCTCGCAAACCGGAACAGATTTTCAAACAATCCGTCGGGCAATCGCCTTCGTTCGGCGACATCTTGAAAATGGTTCACCCGAAACCCGTTTCAGCCGAACACGAAGCGCTGTTCGGTTATTTAATCGGACGCGACTTTAAAATCGAGCTGTTGCCGGATGCTGCGAAAGCCTTTGAGCTTTTCAAGGTCGGGTTGACCGAGGAAGTGCCCGATGTGCCGTTTCAAATGCTGACTTCCCTTCCCTTGCAAAGCAAGGATTGGAAGGCAATCGCCAGAAACGCCAGCTGGACGATGACTCGTATGAACTTGAACACCTTTCAACGTCATGGCGTTTTCGCCAACGCTGAAATGGTCAAGCTCATCGCCAACCGCCTGCGCGACCGCGAAGCGATCAAACGCGCCCGCGTCTTTCCGTACCAGCTTTTGGCTGCGTACAGAATGGCGGAAAACAACCGCGAAATTCCGCGCCAAATCACCGATTCGTTGCAGGACGCAATGGAAATCGCGCTGGAAAACATTCCTGAAATCGAAGGAAAAGTTTATATTTTCCCGGACATTTCAGGCTCGATGCATTCGTCCGTGACGGGTTATCGCAAAGGCTCGACCTCGGCGGTGCGCTGCATTGACGTGGCGGCTCTGGTTGCGGCGGCGATTTTGCGTAAAAATTCGTCGGCGGAAGTCATTCCGTTTGAAAGCAAAGTCGTGAAGGTTTCGCTCAATCCGCGCGATTCGGTGATGACCAACGCAAACAAGCTGGCAAATCTGCCTTGCGGCGGAACAAATTGCTCAGCGCCTTTGCGCGAATTGAATCGCCATAAATCAGAAGGCGATTTGGTTATCTACGTTTCGGACAACGAATCGTGGATTGACACGCCGATTCACGGACAGTTCGGCGGAAGCGGAACTGAAACGATGAAGCAGTGGAACGAGTTCAAATCGCGCAACGCGGATGCGAAGCTCGTCTGCATTGACATTCAACCTTACAGCCACACCCAAGCCAAGACGCGCGCAGACATCCTAAACATCGGCGGATTTTCCGACCACGTTTTTGAAGTCGTCAGCGAGTTTGCCAAAGGCACTCTCGGCTCAGAACATTGGGTTGGTGTGATTGAAAAGGTTGAGATTTAGATTAAGAATGAAGGATAAGATTCAATTTCTTATCCTTCATTTTGGAGAAAATTATGAGCGAAGAAAGCAAGTTTATTTTGACAAAGGAAGACTTTATAAAGAGTGGTTGGGATAAAGCTATTGAAGGAATTGAGGGGAAGTTTAGCCATTCTTATTCATCGGCTTTTTACTCAAAAATCAATGAGCTTTCGGACGAAAGACATAAAGAGATTTTTTTGCTTTTGGCAATTTTAATGACTTCTGCATTGAAACTAGATTCGCCGGATAATCCATTTTCCAACATTGATAGATTTAATGATGAACATCTGAAATTCTTCTCGGAAATAATTGATGAAGTAACTCACGATGAAATCAAATCAAGAATGGCTGATGTTCTTTGGCTAAGAACCAAAAGCCACAAAATGGCTGAAGTAGCCGTTGAAGCCTATCTCACTTCGGCTAAAACTTTGGAAGATTTTGAAAATTGGGCTCAAACTCAAAGACGTATTGAAAGAGCATTGCAGTTGGCTTCAATGCTTGGCAAAAAAAGAGAACTTTATCAAAAAGTATTGGACAGAATTTTTGACTTGCTGGATAGATGCAACGGCGCAGACCCACTTTATCTCTCTGCTGAGTTAATGAGGCTTTTGCAGGAAAGGCGCGAAGGCGATGCAAATAAGTATGCCCAATTCTGTGAAAAGTTAGCCTTAAACGCAGAAGTTCAAAATGATTTTCATAAAGCGCGTAGATACTGGGAAACAAAAGCCGGCTGGCATTTTCAAATTAAAGATAATACATCTGCCAGAGATGCCAGATTAAAAGTTGCTGAAAGCTACGAAAAGGAATCTGATTTTAATCTTAAAAACAGAAACCCAAAATATCTTATGGCTTCTTATCCAATTGAACAGGCAATTGTTGCTTATCGAAATGCCGGAGACTCAAATAAAAAAATTGAAGAGCTACAACTCAAACTACGTGAATATCAAAGTAAGGGTGTCGAAGAATTAGCGTTAATCTCCAGCGATAGCGTGGACATTTCCGACATTGTTATTCAGGCGGAAAAAGCTGTTTCAGAGAAATCGTTCATTGATTCACTCAAGAGCTTAGCTTTGCTTTCATCACCTAATAAAGTATGTCGTATTCGGAAGCAAGTTGAGGAAAACAGAAAAAAATACATTTTCCATACTTTTTTCCCTAAAAAGTTGTTTAGTGCAAACGGAAGGATTCTAGCTGTTCAACCTACTGAAGGTGAAGAGGCGGTTCTAGCAGATATGTTTGAATACGCCACCCATACTTACCAAATAAGCGCAAAAGGATTCATAGAGCCAGCGAGGCATGTAATTCTGCTTGAACATCAAGCAAGAATATTTGAATTTTATGACTTGATGATGAATCACCCTTTCATTCCGCAAAACAGAGAGTTTATCGTTGCTCGCGGGCTGCATGCCGGATTAAATGGAGATTTCTTAACGGCAATACATTTTTTAATCCCGCAAATTGAAGAATCTGTAAGATACATTTTGATTAAATCTGGAATTGTTCCATCATCTTTCGACGATAAAGGTATTCAAGATGAATACAATTTGAACAGATTATTAACAAATCCAAAATTCACAGAAAAATTAACCGGGATTTTTGGTGAAGATTTGGTATTTGATTTAAGAGGCTTGCTAGTTGAAAGATTTGGTGCAAATCTTCGCAATGATATGGCTCATGGGCTAATTGACCACAATAGTTTTTACTCTTATGGAGCTATTTATTTTTGGTGGTTAGCTTTGAGATTTTATTTATTGCCTTATATTTTCAAGAAAGAAACTGAATCAGAAACAGAATCTGCGACATAAAAAAGCGAGGCGTTAACCTCGCTTTCTCCAAAATAATAAAAGCCGTAAAACTTTTATCGTCTAAGAAATTCCTGCAACTTGCGTTTTGCCTTCGCAACGTCGCGGTAATCATCGTCTAATTCTTCTCGCTCTTTGGCGGTGATCACACCATCGCGGTTGTATTTTTCGAGGTGTTGTCTCAATTCGCGTTCGTTACCTCTTAACTCTTGTTCGAGATAATATTTCTGACGCTGATAGTTGAGATACGGATCGTAGAAATACGGGTCGTAAAACGGATCATAGAATCCGCGATTCCAGAAGCCGCCGTACCCGTAATAGTAAGGTCTGTAATAATACGGTCTTGCAACATAAGTTCTGACAATCACGGGTCGGTTGACGGATCGAACACCGCGACGTGTTTGCGCCGAAGCATCAACTGCCAACGCACCGATGAAGAGAACTGCTGCAAAAACCAACGTAAATAATTTATGTGAGTTCCTCATAAAACCTCCATGGTCTTTAAGCCAAAACAAGCGGCGCTGGCAAAGAGCGACGCTTGTTTTTTTGCTGTGAGTTTTTGATGAACAGCCTGCGGAAACGGTTGTCAGAAAGCACAAAGTTCGGTGCGTGTGACAATCTGTGAAACGATTTTCAAACAAACTTGATATTACCAAAAGCGCACTTTCAATGAATCGGCGGCGCTGGGACTGTTTGACTGGTTAGACCTGCCGCAAGTTGAAGAAAATCATGAAAGACGTCGGTACTAAAGTTGTAATCGCTATCGTTTTTGACAACCCGTACGGCTACGAGCTTTTCTTTCGGCATTACGAGCAAATAATTTCCCCTGAACCCGGAAGCGTAATATCCGATATTTTCGTCGCTAAAGCTTCTTTTTCTTAAAGAATAGCTGACTTTGCCGAGAGCATCGTTGACCTGTTTCGACCAATCTTTGCCCAAAGCTTTTTCGAGCGCCGCCGTATAAGCTTGATTCGAGTCAAAAGAGACGTTTTCAAGCGGCTGAATCTTTTTCAAAAATTCCTCGCTTATCCCGTCTTTTCGCATTTGAGCGAACTTTTCAGAATCAATTACGCTTTTCGACCATTTCGGATAACGCCACCAGAGCAGACCGTTGGCTGTAAAAAACTGCTGGCTCGGTTTAAAGGCTTCTTCAACGAACGAACGGCTCAAAATCTGTTTGCCTTCAAACTGCCCCCCGTCGAGCATCAGCAAACCGAATTTTGCCAACCCCATCGGTTCGATAACGTGTCCTCCGTAGGCAGCCGGATTTCCGTCTTCATCGCGTATCCAATCGAACTGGCGAATATTCATCGGCTTATAAAACGCTTCTTCAAAATAAGCGTCCATCCGTTTGCCCGAAGCCTTTTCGATGATTCCGCCAAGCAGAGCGACGGCTTTGTTGTTATAGCTCCAATTTGTTCCCGGCGGATCGGAAAGCTCCGCCGCGAGAGCGAGCTTGATGGCATTGGCAGGCGGCATTTTTCGCTCAATTTCGACGCTCGCATTCGGCACGTTTTGAATGCCGGAAGTGTGGTTGACGAGCATTCTGATTGTGATAAGTTTTTTGTTTCCTTGCAGCCATTCTGGGTAAAAGTCGCTGACTGGCTGATCGAGTGATTTGATTTTTCCTTCGTCGAGCAATTTGCCAATCGCCAACGCGGTAAGAGATTTTCCGGCTGAGGCAATATAAATTGCGCCTTTCGGTTTGCCGTAATATTCTTCGGCTAAAATTTTACCGTCTTGAATAACAATAACGGCATCGCTGTTGGTTTCGCGTCCGCGTTCAAGCAACCGAGCTAACTTGGCGGAATCAACAATTTGGGATTCAGCTTGAGAAAAAAGGGCAAAGAGACAAAATAAGAACAAACTAAATTTCATAACCTTAAAATTTCGGGAGAGCATTTCTTCATTTACGCGCTCTTCAAATCTGCTTTTTAACATCTGAAGACGCATTTTCAGATTTCCAATTATTCTTTTCAAACCACTCGATAATTTGCGGATACAAATCGGCGAGCGTTTGATTCGGTTTTCGATTGCGGTATAAATCCACCAGAAACTTGTCGAAGGCTTCAAACTGCGGAAAGCCGCGGCTTTTGGTCATCATTCGATCAATGTTGGCAATCATTCTGTCCTGTTCTTCGCGCGGAGCATAATCAACAATTCGGAGGCTGACCACAGCCCAATTCATATATTCGTTAAACGCTGCGTTTCCGCCGTAATACCCCGCGCCTTTACTTTTATCAACCCAAACATCGCGGTTGCTGATGGCTTTGCTGATTCGGTCAGCGTATTTATCGGCTTCCGGGTTGATGTAGCCGTGATTGATTTCAGTGAAAACGATGTTGCCGCGAAAAACTATTTGCGATTGCGGTGAGATCGCTTCGCCTTGGAAATACCGCTTGAAATCCTGTTCGTAAGGAAAATTGACGTGTGGTTGCAATTCTTTAAAACCGTTGCTTTCAAACCAGATTGTTGATTGGTTATAAGCGACGAGCGGAGAAAAAACTATCCGGTAAAAATCGTAATCGTTTGAAGTCGGAAAGTTTTTATCGAGCCAGCGTTTCATTTCGGCGATGTTTGCCGTGTCACGGTAAAAGGCGATTTGCTCGTCATAAGTTTTTTGGTTTTCTTTGAAAAACTGACGGAAATTAGTTTCATCCGCAAACGATTGCATTTGCGCCAGAAACGGCTCCAAAGCGTTCCTGCGCCCCCAGCCGGTTCGGTCGTAAATTTTGCTTTTGACGATTTTGCCGTTTTTGTCGAATTCAAAAGAATTGCCGTTCATTTTCAGATTAAAATAATTGTTTTCGCTCTTTTTAAGCTCTTCATCAAAAGCCGCGAGCAGCGGATGGTTCTGATATTTATCGAACCATTGACGCATCCGCGTGTAATAATCCGAGTTTTGATAAACCAGATTTTTATTGGCAATTCCGGTCGGAGTCATAGCAATTGCGATGTTGACAAGCTCGTACATTTCGGGAATCTCGACCGAAGTTTTACCTTTGTGTTTCGACCGAAATTCTTTATCGAACACTGCGGCGGGCACAAATCTTGTTCCGATTATTTGCTGAGGACATAGCTTGTCGCCGCATTGGATAATGAAATCATATTTTTTCCCTTCCTCAACCGTAAAACTGATCCGTTCAACATCGGTGATGAAAGTTACTTTATGCGGTTTCCCGTTTATCAATTCGGCTTCGTAAACATCTGGTTTTAGATTGGGGTCTAAACTCCAGGTGTTCTTTTTCAACTGCTCACCGTCCTGAATGCTGATAACAGAAACATTCGATTTGATAATCGGCAATTTCTCTTGCGCGTTTGCGTTGAAAATAAAGAAAAAGAAAGTAAGGATTAAAATTATAGATTTCATTTTTTGTCTCCTTTAAATGAAAAAACTACTGATTTAAATTGGGTTTTATTTCTGTTGCTTTAACTTCTTTAATCCCATCAACACATCATAAGTTTTAGGATTTATAGCTAAAGATTTTTCCAGATTTAAAATCGCAAGCTCTTTATTTCCGATTCGGGTATATGTTTCGCCAAGCGCGAAATAAGCCCGGAATGAATGAGGATTGGCTTCGGCGTTGAGCTTGAAAAGCACGAGCGCCTGTTCCGGTTTCTTTTCATTTAAAAGCCGCTGACCGCCTTCAAGTAAAGGCTGTTCGGTGTAAGCATAACGATGAGCGGGCTGCGCCATAAAATCACGATAGCTCTTGACCGCCAGCTCAACGCCGCCTTTTGTTAAAGCTTCGTCAATAACTTCAGTAAGAGATTTCTTGGGCGAGTAGTTCAGAATCGCCTCCATTCCGGGATCGCGGTTCGCGCGATAATCTTCCGATGAAAACTCCGCCGCTATTTCCGGGGCAGTCCAAAAGCGTGTGTCCCAAGGCGCCCAATCCTGCCAGTAATAAACGGAAACACGAACCGTCATTCCGCTGTTGGGAAGCGTGATTCGACGCGAATCGCCGTAAACATTTCCTTTTGACGCGGACGGCTCGCCGACGAATATGACATTTGTGTATTCTTCCAGATTATTTAGAAGAAATTGCGATGCCGACCAAGTGCTGCGCCCCATGAGCACAAAAAGTTTTCCGCGCTCATTGATTTTCGATTTGATAATTGCAGTTTCCAAAGGGCGAAAAAGCATTCCGTTACCGCCGCGATTAAGCCGTAAATCAATAATGAGCTTTTCAACCGGATTCGCCTCGACAAATGCGAAAAGACGTTTTGCGAAATCGGCTATAGTTTCCTTTTCTTTATTCGTACCCTGATTCATTTGGGCATAAACAATTCGCGTTTCGGGGAAGTATTCAAACCGATATTTATCGTTCGGGTCTTTGAGCCACAACGGTTGAGGGTTGGTCGCGCCGTCGCGCATGTCAACCCAATTCGGTTTGTTAATCCAAGTTGTATCGGTATCGGGCGGCAGCATTTCCGCTAATCCGGCAGGTTTGAGCGTCACGATTTCCTGTTTTCCGCCTTTTTCAATCGAAAGCGGAACGTTTTCCATATCGCCGACAATCCCAAAAGCGTGCAGAACTTCGGGCATTATGAGCAAATGCGGTGCGAAAAATCTCAAGCCCATTTCGTTGTCGCGACCAAGCATTTCCTGCACTTTTGCGATTGATTCTTCAACCGAGAAATTACCGATTTTTGTGACGCGCGCGCCGACAAGCGCGGCATGTTCGCGTTCTGCGGCTCTGACGAACATGCCGTCTTTGAACAAATAAAGTTTGACGGGCAAAGCGCGAAAACCGATTTTCGGATCACGAGTCGGGTAAATGTTTGTATGACCGTCGTCCACCATCGCCACTATTTTTGCCATTTCGACGATAATCTGATGCCTGGCGAGCTGAGGAATACGTTCATGCAATCGCTTGATTGCCGCGTCAAATTGCTCGCGCGACATTGTGTGAAAGAGATTTTTGTGAAATATGGGCATTTGTTCCGCCATATAACGCAAATCTTCGCGCCATTTTTGCGCGTCTTCCGCACTGACGGTACTGGTTGATTGCTTATTTTGAGCCCAAGCAAAGTTAATAAAAAGCAGGTTGCAGAGCAATATGTAAAAGGTGAGGTAAAATAAGCTCATTGCTCTTTTTTGGTTTAAAGTTATTGGGTGGTTTTTAATGTTTCCTGATTTCTGGCAAGCTTCAGGATTCAATTTTACTGATCTCATTTTGTTTTCACTTTCGGGATGAAGAAAAGTTTTTTGTACTTCGTGGATAAAACATCACCGAAAGCAATTTTGTGACGGAAAAATTCTGATTTCCGAAAATTTGGTTTAATTTGTTTTAAGGCTTTGTACAGGTGTTAGTTTTACCCGAATACTTTGGTAATAAAGCCTCGTTAAACCTTCAAAACCAGAATCAGTTCCAACCAGAAGCCACAATTCTCCGCTTGAATTTGCGGTTACAGGCGCTGTATGTTGATGAGATCGTTGAACTAAAGCAAAAGGAAAATATGGCGCTGCGAGCTGGCAAGGAATCCCGTTAGCAATATTACCGGCAACCGATGCGGCTAAGCCGCTTTGAGACTGTTCTCCTTTATCAACATTCATTCTTAAATAGCCGTTCGGCTGTAAAACCGGCATCGGTTCCGTCGGACTGGCGCCGACTTTCAAAGCAACATTTTCTCCGGGGGCGCCGCCGATGCCAGCGCATCCTGTAGCGGCGTTTGAAGCAAAGGTGACCAGATATTCAATTCTGTAAGTTTGATTTGCAATAATTCCCTCTTCTGCTGTCAGGCGACGTTTGAGGAACATAAACAAATCATCCGAGCGATTATGACCTTGAATGTAAAATGAGTGTTTCGGCGAACGAGTCAGCTTACGGGGCATATATCGCAATCCGGCAAAAAGCTCGAAACTTGTTCCGGTGTTTGGCGGGTAATCAGCAAAACCAGCAGTCCAGCCCGAATTACCTCGATGAAAGTCGAAATTAAGCTCAATATTCTGGGCAGAGATTTCGGTGTGAATTGCTGTGAAAACGGCAATCAAAAAAAGAGCCGTCCAAAACATTTTTCTCAGGTTCGTCATATTAATCACTTAACTCCTTTCTTTCTGTGTTAGTCAGGAATTTTGATTCATGCTCATCGTTCCAAAGGTTGCTCATATAGAGATCAAAATTTATACATTTATTTTTGTATTAATCGCTAAACGAACAGAAGCTTGCCATTTCCGTTAGATTTTCCAGCAAATTTCTACGTTAGTAATAAAACTCCGCATTTTTTATTTTATGGCAAATTTTTAGAGTATTTTATAAAGGAGAGAAATTGATGAAGTTAATTTTTATTTACGGTCCACCCGCAGCCGGAAAACTAACCGTAGCTCAGGAATTGGCTGCATTGACGGGCTATAAGGTTTTTCACAATCATCTTTCGATTGATTGTATCGAGCCGATTTTCGAGTTCGGTTCACCTTCTTTCTGGCATCTTGTTGAGCTGATTCGAATTGAAACCATTACCGAAGCCGCACGCGCCAATGTCAATCTGATTTATACGTTTTGTTACGCCAAGGATCAGGATGATTCGCACGTCGAAAAAATACTCAAAGCAGTAGAAGAAAACGGGGGCGAAGTTTGTTTTGTCCTGCTAGTTTGCGAACGAAAAGAGCTGGAAAGCCGTGTTTTGGAAGAAAGTCGCAAAAAATTTGGCAAAGCTAACAATCTGGAGATTTTAAATAAGCTGCTGGACAACTATGAATTGTTTCAGCCCGTTAACGCTCGTAAAAGTCTGATTATTGACAACACCAATCTTTCGCCGCAGGAAGCGGCGCGGGAAATTGTTTCTTATTTCAAACTGTTGTAAAATTCCGCTGACAAAAAAGAAGCAAAAGCTGCGGGTTTTACGACCCGCAGCTTTTTTATTTGGAGGAAATATGATTTATAAAACAGATAACGAAGTTAAGAAATTAATCGAAAGCTTTGAAAATTGTACGGTTTCGGCGAAAGAATGGACGCACGCCGCACATCTCACAGCCGCTCTCTGGTATTGTTTGAATGAACCGAATTTGGAAACCGCAACCGGAAAAATGCGCGACGGAATTTTTAAATTAAACGCGGCGCACGGCGTTCCAAACACGCCGACGCGCGGTTATCACGAAACTTTGACAATTTTCTGGATGCGAGCGGTTTCAGATTTTTTAGGTAATATTGAAGACAAAGGCTCTTTGGCTGAATTGGCAAACAGAGTTGTCGAAGCTTACAGTGATTCGGGTTTGCCCCTTAAGTTTTACAGCCGCGACCGTTTGTTTTCGCCCGAAGCCAGAGCAAAATATATTGAACCGGATTTAGCAAGATGAATGGACAAAACAGAAAAGACGTGCGACCGGGTTTGCGCGTCGCCGTCGTTTTAAAACAAGACCAGCGCACCGGAAAACGCACCGAAGGCATAGTGAAAGACATTTTAACGAATTCGCAATTTCACCCGCACGGAATCAAAGTGCGTTTAACCGACGGACAAGTTGGGCGCGTGCAGGAAATTTTAGATAATTGATAATTGTACTTTGAAATAAGTCGATTTAAATATTTTCGGCATAACCAGCACAACCATTTGGTATTGCTCGCTCAACAAAACCATGACTTATAAAAACATCAATTAATAAAGAGGTTTCAGATGCTACGGTTGGTTTTGAGTGTACTCATTTTAGTCTTTATTTACGCGCTAAACATCTCGCAGCTTTTTGCTCAGAGTTCTGATATTTGCTATCAGCCATTCTCGTATAAATTCGACGAATTTGAGTACGTTTCTCCGGCTGACGCCGAGAAATATCTGGATTTATTTGTCGAGAAACTTAAAAACGAAGACAAGCCGAACGAAGCAGAAGCTTACATTTTCGTTTACGGCGGTCGGAAAACTCATGTTAACGAAAAAGAAAGTATAAAAGCTGACGTTGAAACTATTTTGCTAAAGAAATATGGTCTTAAATCTCCAAAAGCGTTTACTTGGATTGGAGGCTACCGCGAAAAAGCAACCGTTGAATTATTTATTAAGCCTTCAGCTTGTAGTCAAAGCCCAAATTCTATTTCCGATTATTCAATAGAAGAAGTCGAGTTTTCTGAAGCTCCGGCAAATAAAATCACTCAAAAATCAATTAATGATTTAATGTCCAGCGTCGTAAATTCTGTTGAACCTAAATGCCCACCGGCAGCAAGGGCAGTTCGCGCTTGTTCAGGTGAAGTTGAAGTTTTTACAATCGTTGACGAAAAAGGCAATGTGATTGTTACCGGAAGTGTGAGCGGACATCCATTATTAAGAATGGCGGCGGCAAATACTGTAAAGCAATGGAAATTTAAACCAACTCTAATGAATAATAAACCAATAAATGTGTCAGGTCGCGTAATTGTCAAATTTACAGACCCTGATGCAGAGGAAATCGCTTATTAGTTTTAATAAAATGTTGAGATTTCATAATAATTTAACGAACAAAATCGAAGATTTTACGCCACTGCATGACAACGAAGTCAGAATGTATTTGTGCGGACCGACCGTTTGGAATTTCGCGCACATCGGGAATTTTCGCACGTTTGCGTTTGGAGATTTGCTGCGCCGTTATCTGAAATATAAAGGCTACAAAGTTACGCACGTGATGAATCTGACGGACGTTGACGACCGGATTATCGAAAAATCGAAGGAAGCCGGAAAAACGATTGATGAATTCGTCCAGCCGTTTATCGAAGCGTTCTGGGAGGATACCGACGCTCTCGGAAACGAGCGACCTGAAATTGCACCGCGCGCGACGGAGCACATCAAGGAAATGATCGATATCATTCAAAAGCTGATGGAAAACGGGCGTGCATACGAAGCCGGAGGCTCGATTTATTACCGGATTTCCGCTTTTCCGGAATATGGGAAGCTATCGAAAATCAGTTTTGAAGGCAATATCGAAGGTGGCTCAGGGCGGGTTGACACCGACAAATACGACAAGGAAAACGCGCGCGATTTTGCACTCTGGAAATTCGTTGGCGAGGATGAACCGGCTGGCTGGGACGCGCCTTTTGGTCGCGGGCGTCCGGGCTGGCATATCGAATGCTCGGCGATGTCTATGAAATATTTGGGCGAAACTTTCGACATTCACGCGGGCGGAATTGATTTGCAATTTCCGCATCACGAAAACGAAATCGCTCAAAGTGAAGGCGCGACCGGAAAACTTTTCGCCAAATATTGGCTGCACGGAGAATTTTTGAAAATTGACAGCGAAAAAATGTCCAAATCGCTCGGCAACGATTTTACTTTTCGCGACTTGCGCGAAAGAGGGCATAAACCGCTGGCGATTCGCTATTTGCTTTTGAGCGTTCCGTATGACAACCAGCTTAATTTTACGTTTGAAAACTTAAGCGGCGCGGAACACACAATCGGACGCCTGCAGGATTTTCGCCGCCGCGTCCGCGAAGCGCGAGTAGAAAGCGGTTTAAATGCCGAAGTCGAAAGAATTGTTCTTGATTCTTTAAAACAATTCGAAGACGCGATGGACGATAATCTCAACACTTCGGTCGCACTCGCTGCACTGCACAACCTCGTACGCGAAGTTAACACGGCTCTTGCAAATGATGCGCTGCGCGAGGACGACCGAAATCTTGTCCTCGATGCAATTGCCAAATTTGATTCAGTTTTCGGCATTTTCGGCAAAGAACAGGAGGAAATGCTCGATTCAGAGATTCAAGCTTTGATTGACGAGCGTCAGGAAGCGCGCCGAAATCGCAACTTCGCGCGTTCGGACGAAATCCGCGATTTGCTCGCCGCCAGAGGAATCATTCTAGAAGATACAAAAGACGGCGTCAGATGGAAAAGGAAATGAAATAAATTTCAGCCTTTACCCTATTGTTAGAAAGGAATTAAAATTTGAAATACGCCCGGCAAGAGTCGAACTTGCGACCTTTCGCTCCGGAGGCGAACGCTCTATCCACTGAGCTACGGGCGCGCAAAAAGCATTATCGCACAGACCTTTTTATCACACAATAAAGCAGTTTTTTGGTTTAAAAAAGAAACAAAAATTATTCAATATTTTTCAATTTCCCTCTTAAACGCCGCTTTAAACCTTCCGGCAATGCCTCGACCTCGAGAGCGCGGCGGATTAAATCTTTGTCTTTCGACAAATCGTTCTTCAGCCTGATTATATCGGCAATAGAAACGCGGCGCGGGTCACGGTGAACAATTTCTACTGGATTGCTCGCTTCGATTTCGCCCTGTTTTTCGACCGCAAGATAAAATCCATAATGCCCGCTGAGGTGAAAGTGAATGACCATTTCGGGAAAGCCGAATCGGATTCCCAATTTGTAGCAGGGAAAGCGCGGCTCCGTAACGATAAAGCGCGCCGAGCCTATTTCGAGCTTATCGCCGACGCAGATTTCATCTTCGAGAATTCCCGTCGTTGTCAAATTTTCACCAAAAATGCCGAAAGGATAATCGAGCGCGGGAAGCTGAGCGCGCCAGAAATCGTAATGCTCGTACGGATAAGCGTAAACGGCTTTCGACCAACCGCCGTGTACTCGCAAATCGGCTTGGCGGTCGCCTTCGAGATTCAATTCGTTGACCATTACTCGTCCTTCGACGGCGGATTTGAAAATGCCGGTTCTAACACGCTTTCCGTTATGCGCAACCGAGCGCGGTTTTCCTACATTTACTGAAAGAAGCTTCATTCAGGCTCAGGCAATTCAACTTTGATTTTCTTTTGTTTGTGCAATCAGGAATTTAAAAATTCTACTCTTCATTTTTAAGCAAACCTCTTTGATAAAGGTCGTTGAGCAGATTGATTTGCGCGGCTACGGCATAATTCGACATCGAACGTTCGCGCAATTCGGCGTGCGGACTGTTCATATCGCCTGATGTGTCACTCATCATTTCTTCAACCGTGCGATTACCGCGAGTTCTAATCAACTCGCGGTATCGCTCCATCCATATGGGCATTTTCCAAACTTGCTGCATTTTATGTTTTTTTCTCAGAAATTAAATTTCGGAAAAAAAGGCGAGTGTGAATGCATTCGCCTTTTTTATTTTAAATTGAAGCCGAAATTGCCACATCGAAAATTTCGAGTGCTACATTCGCGTTTTCTTCGCTCAAAACGAGCGGGGGCGAAAAGCGTATGGTCGAAATTCCGCAGCCTAAAATGATCAAACCCCGATTGAAGCATTCAACTTCAATTCGGTCGCGCAATTCCGGTGCAGGTTTCATCGAATCTTTCGATTCGACAAACTCGACTCCGATCATCAAACCAAGCCCGCGGACGTCGCCAATACAATCGTATTTCCGCATTAAATGTCGCAGACCGTTTTGCAAATAT
The DNA here is from genome assembly GCA_030863175.1 of Acidobacteriota bacterium. GTDB lineage: Bacteria > Acidobacteriota > Blastocatellia > Pyrinomonadales > Pyrinomonadaceae > JALZCH01. Next base: position 123,063 of record JALZCH010000014.1, read on the forward strand.
TCTCCGACTCGCGCCGAATTTTCTACCAATCCGTTTTCGAGCAGCTCGATTGTTTTCAAAGCTGAAGCGATGCAGACCGGGTTTCCGCCGAAAGTCGAAGCGTGAGCGCCTTTGCCCCAATTCATAATGTCAGCGCGGGCGACGCAAGCGCCGATCGGCAAGCCCGAACCGATTCCTTTGGCGAGCGTCATAATATCGGGTTTTAGATCGTAATGATCCGAGGCAAACATTTTGCCTGTTCGTCCGAAACCGGATTGCACTTCGTCAACGATAAGCAGAATTGCGTTTTCATCGCAAATTCGGCGAATTTCTTTGACAAAATGAGCGGGCGCGGGAACATAGCCGCCTTCGCCCTGCACGACTTCCAGAACGATTGCAGCAACTTCATCGGGCGGCGTAGTGGTTTTGAAAAGCGTGTTTTCGATAAAATTTAACGTCGCTTTCGACGCCGATTCTTCGTCGGTAACGCCCGTAAAAGGCGAGCGCAGTTTGTTCGGATACGGCACGTGAACCACGTCCAAAGCCTGACGCATAAAACCGCGACGCTGCGCAGCTTTCGATGATGTAAGCGAAAGCGCACCCAAAGTTCTGCCGTGAAACGAGCCGAAAAACGAAATAAATTTCTGTCGCCCGGTGTGATACATCGCCAATTTCAAAGCGGTTTCAATCGCCTCAGCGCCGGAATTGGCAAAATGCGTTTTCGTCGGACTCGGAACCGGCGTGATTTCGTCCAATTTTTTACCGAGAGCGGGCATATGGCGGTAATAATAATCGGTTCCGCACATATGCATTAGCTGCGCGGTTTGTTCCTGAACGGCGCGCACGATTTCCGGATGACAATGTCCCGTGTTGCAAACGGCGACTCCTGCGTTGCAGTCCAAAAAGACGTTGCCGTCAACGTCCGTAATCCAAACGCCTTCGCCGCGTTCGACGACTAATTTATAATCCGGGCGCGGATACGACGGCGTGACGAATTGCTGGTCTTCTGCAATAATTTCCTGAGCCTTCGGTCCCGGTAGCTCGGTTTTGATAATCGGTTTTTGAATTTCAAGTGTTGGTGCTGACATATTTTTTTCTCCATTCTTAAAGTCTTAAAATTGTTGATTGACGTGATTGCCGGTTTCCTGAGAAAACAACGCGGCAAAAACGATTGGAGAAAACGAAACTATCCTACAAACAAATTCGGACGCACGACGACCGGCGTTCGCGTTATAAACGAGCGAAAACCGATTGGAAATGTCGTATGCGTAAATATCATTTTGGAATCAAAAAGAGGGCAAAATTACAAAATGATGTTATCACAAATCGAATTTTAAGTTAAATTTTAAAAGCTATATTATGGTTCAATGTCTGTCGAGAAAAGCAATAGATTCATTACGCAGTTAGGTCTCTTTTTAGCCATCGCGCTTTACATCGCCGTCCGTTTTTGGGGCTTGACCGATTCGTGTCTTTGGTTTGACGAAATCTTTAGCATTCATGCCGCAAATCATCATCTATCAGATGCGGCACCGATTCCCGGTTTGCTTGACTTTGTAGCGCAGGATTTGATTCATCCGCCGCTTTTTTACCTACTTCTGAAGTTTTGGATTTTCTTTGCCGACGGGGAATCGCTTTTATGGCTCAGACTTTTCCCGGTTTTCTTTTCGATTTTGGCGCTTCTGCCGCTTCTTCTGTTATGCCGCGAGCTGAAATTTACGACTTTGGAAAAAACGACGGCAATTACGTTTCTCGCCGTTAACGGTTCTTTGATCAAATATTCGCAGGAAGTACGGATGTACAGCGTTTTGTCCTGCCTGTCGCTTTTTTCAATCTGGCTGTTTGCTCGTTTTTTGAACACAACACGCAAATCAACTTTTTTCTGGCTGTTTTTCGTAAATTTGCTGCTCGTTTACACGCATTATTTCGGCTGGCTGGTCGTTGTTTCCGAAGTCTTTGCCGTTTTGTTGTGGCGGCGTGAATTTTTAAAGCGTTTTATCGCGGGATTTTTGTTTTTAGCGATTTGTTTCGCTCCCTGGGCGTTTGCCGTTTTAAATGCCGCACAATCAAACACAGGTTTAAAGCAAAATATAGGTTGGGCTGCGAAACCGGGTTTGGCTAAGCTTTTGTCATTCATTTTCTCGCTGCACGAGCCGTTTTATTATCAGCAGCACAGTCTGGAAGCACCCAATTTACTGCTGATTTCTTTGCCTTTTGCTTTTGTCTGCATCAGTGCGATGATTTTTGCTCTTTGCGTTGAAAAAGAGACTTTCGTGTTTCGGCTTCTTGCCGTTTTCGTCATCGTTCCAGTGTTTATCGCTTTTATCGCAAGCTGGCTGCTGCCGTATTCGGTTTGGGGTATCCGTCATTTAATCATCATTTTCGCGCCGTACAGCTTGATTGTCGCACTGTCGCTCAATCGTTTGCGCCCAATCGGACTTAAAATCGGGGCATTTTGTTTGCTCGGCTTGCTGATTTTTGCCGGATGCGCCTTTCATTTCGGGCGGACAAAAAACGTTAACATTTGGTGCGGATGGGAAGAATTGGCAAAGCAAGCAATCGAAAAGGAAGTCGCATTTGAAAATTTGACGGTTTACGCTTTTGAAGATTTGGTGGCTTATCACTTGTGGTTTGCGACGAAATACGATCAACGTATTAACATCGTCGCCGTCAAGGATTTTCCCGGCATTGAAGAAGACAAGGCTTATTTTCTCCCGCGAGGTTTTGAAGAAGTGAAAATCATGGATAAAAACGCGATTGCCGGAGATCAATTTTGGATTGCTTTTCGAAGTAAAATATGGAATCCGTCGCACCCGCTAATTCAGGATTTAACAATGCGTGGTTATAAATTCGGCAAACCGCTGGAATTCAAAGCCGGTCCGGAAACGGCTTTTCTTGTTAAATTCAAAAAATAGTAGCAAGATAATTTTGACCGATTCGTGATAACAGGCGGTAGAACTTTGCAAACAAAATTCCTCTTAAAAAAGATTTGGAGCTTTGGTTGTAAACAAGCCGTGATAAACTTGTAAACTGCTGCAAAATCAAGCAAAGTTGGTTAACATATCAACATTTTGCAAACTTTGAATGAAACTGTATTTCAATCTTTCCTAATTGAGAAACTTTTCGTCAAACATCACTCCGCGATTCAAAATTCCAGCCGGATCAAAGGCGCGTTTGATTGCCGCCATTTCGTTTAGATAACGCTCGCCGAACATAACTTCGAGATACTGCCGTTTTAATTTTCCGATGCCGTGTTCCGCCGAGATTGTGCCGCCGATAATGCAGGTGCGCGCAACGAAACGACCGTAAATGTGTTTCGCTCGGACGGCTTCTTCTGCGTTGCGCGGGAGAATGTTGACGTGGACGTGGTTGTCGCCGATGTGTCCGAAAATGACGTAGTTTAAACCCGATTTCCACAAAGTTTCCTGATAAAACTTTAATTGTCCGGCAAATTCGCGGTCGGGCACAGCCATATCGGTCGAGACTTTGCGCTGGCGGTGACGGACAATCCATTCGTTGACGGCGACCGGCAGCGCATGGCGGAAATCGCGCATATTTTTCAAGTCCGTTTCGTTTGTCGCAAACCACGAAGTCTCGGTTTCGACGTTGTGTTTTTCCAGCAGATCAAACCATTGCTGTAGTAAATCGTCTTCCGTTTCCGCCGTAACTTCCTGCTCAAAAAATATCGCACCATCCATATTTTCCGGCACGAGCGGAAATTTTGCCCGAATAAAATCAAGCGCGTTTCGATCAAAATATTCTAAAAGCGAAGCATCAATTCCCCGCTTCTCCGCGTCGCTGCTTTTTCGCGTCGCAAAAGAAATTTCTCTTGCTTCAACAACGAAATTTAAAAGGTCGGTTTCGTTTTGGAAGAAAACAATTCCGCTTAAAACGGCTTCGGGTTTTGGCAGCAAGCGAGTTTCTATTTCAGTTACGACGCCGAGCGTTCCTTCGCTGCCGATGAATAAATCAATCGCGTCCATTCCGGGTTTGTAAAAATAGCCGCTCGCGTGTTTTCGCGTGTCGGGCATTCGGTAAGTCGGCAATTTAACGATTAAGACCTCGCCGCAAGCTGAAACCGGAACTCTCAGACGATTGTTTTTGTCGGCGAAGATCTCGCCGCGCCGCAGATGAACCGTTTCTCCAGTCGGCAAAACGATTTCGAGCCGTTCGATGAATCCTCGCGTTGCGCCGTATTTAAAACTGCGTGCGCCGGAAGCGTTTGTCGCCACCGTTCCGCCCATTTGACAGCTCCATTCCGTCGGATCGGGCGGATAAAACAAACCGCGTGAGGCTGCTGCTTTTTGATATTCGTCGAGCGAAACCGCAGGCTGGACAATTCCGTAACCGCCGCCTTTCATCCATTCGACAATTTCCTTTATTTGATTGAGCTTATCCAAAGCCAGCACGACGCCGCCAAACGGCACACGACCGCCGACGATTCCCGTTCCTGCGCCGGAAACAGTAACAGGAGTTTTCGTGCGGGATGCTTCGCGCAAAATTTCGCTGATTTCTTCTCTAGATTCGGGAAAAACAACACGCTCCGCCTCACCGCCCGCCAAATTACTGGCGTCTGTTAAAAAATCCTGGATTTCGTCTTGATTCGTTTTCGTCAACATAAATTAATCACAGATAAACATAATTCAAAAACAAATCAAAATCCGGCATCAGGCTCAATTTTCAAATGCAGACAAAAACGGTTCTAAGTAGTTTTTAACGCTCCACCGGTGTCTTCTTCGCTGCGTCGAGAACAGCATCTCTTCATTGACGCAAATCGGAGATAGTGACCGGAACAATTTCGCCGGGTGTAAAACCGATGCCTTCAAGCTTACGGTTTTTAGGCGAACTATATTCTCTCGCGCTCCAGCGCAGCACGCCGCCTTCTTCGAGCTGTTTGCTCCGACTTGTTCAACACGCAGCCGCAAGTTTGCTATTCGATTGATGAATCGATGCAAAGCGGTTTTCTCAATATTTCTCCAATAACCCGTAAACTTCAGCTAATCCCCAATAAATCCGGTCAGTATTTGATTTTACTCTCGGTAAAAAACGTCGGCGCATCTTCATCGGTTTTTGCGTTTAACCCCAAATAATGAACCTCGCCAGTCGCCGTGATGATGAGCGGCGTCGTTCGATAATATTTGTGCATTATAGTGATGATGACGGTCGAACCCATCGGAATGCCGTTGAAATAAAAATAGCCGAACGGATTTGTCTTTCCGTAACGGATTTCTCCCGTCTCAACAAATCTCAAAACGGCTAAAGCGCCGGGAACACCTCGATTGTTAGCGTTTGTGATAATGCGACCGGCAACAATTACAGCACCCGACGGCGAGCTGTTCGATTCAAACGCGCCAATGTCAACCGTGCCGCCAACAATGCGGTTGTACAATCGCTGATCGAGTTGTAAAAGCTGATTTGAAACCGGATTGATTGCCAGAGAATTATTGCCGCCGTTTATTGCCGGGCTTCCCGCCTGCAAAGCGTGCGTCGGAGTTTGCCCGCCGTTGTTTGTCAGTGGGGAAAGCAGCGGATTAACGTTCAACAAATCGCTCGCAACCCAACCAGTCGGTGTGCCCGAAGCGTTGGCGACCAGATTATTTCCTTGTGAAGTAAACATCGTATTACTAGAACTCGAAATATTTCCGGCAACAATCGTGTTGCGAATAATCATCGTCGTGTTTTGTTTATTTAAAATCACGGGCGATGTGCCGGACAAACTCGGACCGATTGTTGCGTTTGTTAGAGTTATTGACGAACTGTTGAGAATATTCGAAGCAAGTGAGCCGGAGTTGCCGCTGACGGTTGTGTTTGTCAAAGTAAGCGTTCCGCCGTTGCCGATTCCGCCTCCTCCTTCGGTTTCAAGCATCGCTATATTTCCCGAAACGGTAGAATCTAGAATGTGCATAGTGCCGCTGTTGTAAACTCCGCCGCCAACGCCCGCCAGATTTGAGTAAATATGAAGATTTGTCAAAAAAACCGTAGCACCTTCGTTTAAGATTCCGCCGCCGCGATCAAATGCGTTCGCCTGCGCTCTTCCACCGAAAACCGCCATTCCGCTCAGTTTGACCGTAATTCCGCTGCCAGAAATCAAAAACACTCTGCCTTGCGGCATAACGCTTCCCGACCCGGCGCCGATGGTGAGCAAATGCGCGCCGCTTCCTAATATGGTGAGGCTGCGGTTAATCGTTAATTCGCCCAAAGTCAAAGTGATTGTTTGAGGAGAGTTAAAAGGCGGCGTGGCAAACTGCACAACATCCCCCGACGCAGCCGCTGCAATCGCTTCGCGTAAGCTGCAGTCTACATCGCAAACTCCGTCGTTGGTGTCTGCGGTTTTGGTGACTGTTAAAACCTGGGCTTTTGCATCGGCGGCGAAAAAAATCAAAATGCTCAACGTCAGGACAAGCAAATAAAAGGCGCGAATTGACGGCATCTTCCAACCTCCAATTTCAGTAAATTAAAATTTGCTGAATTATGCGCCTAAAGATCGATTTTTACAATAAACATTTAATTTCGAGCATTTATTGAGGGTGTTTTCAAAGCAAAAAGGCAATCCGTTACACAGATTGCCTTTTTGCTTTTTGAATTGTTAAGAATATGAGGAAATCGAACTATCCGATTTTATCTAAATGGGATCGGCACGTCGCCGCCCGTTCCAAAATGGTTGCCGGTAAAAGCCCCCGAAAAGCTGTTGAGACAATACCAAGCGCCGTCACGGAAAACAGCGATGTCGGCTCGACCGTCGCCATCGTAATCAGCCGGAACTGGTAAATCGGAAGCGACTCCGAAAGGAGCGCCGCCGAAACCACCGTCCGAACTCCGCAGAATATACCAATTGGCATTTGCGCCGGGACGGAAAACTGCAACATCGGCTCGCCCGTCGCCATCGTAATCTGCCGGAACGGGGCGGTCGCCGACTCTTCCGAAAAACGCAGCGGCAAATTGCCCGGTTGAGCTATTCAAGCGGTACCAAAATCCGGTTGTCGGACGGAAAACCGAAATGTCCTCTTTGCCGTCGCCGTCGAAATCCTCCGGTGCGGGAACGTCGCCTTCCGTGCCGAATTGTAAGCCGCTAAAGCTGTTGTTGGATAGATCGAGCTTGTACCAAAATCCGCCGTTGGGGCGAAAAACCGCAACTTCGGCGCGCCCGTCACCGGTATAATCAGCCGGAACCGGAATGTCCGAGGGAAGCCCGAAACCTACGGCGCGAAATGCGTTGTTAGAGCTGTTTAAAATGTACCAAATGCCCGCCCGAAAAACCGCGATGTCGGCGACTCTATCGCCGTCGTAATCTTCGGAAACCGGACGATCGCCGAGCTGACCGAAACGCGCGCCGTGAAAGCTGTTCAAACCGCTATTGAAAAGATACCAATCGCCGGTTGCCGGGCGGAAAACCGAAAAATCGGCTTTGGAATCGCGGTCGAAATCGAATTTAGTTTTGGAAAACTGCTGTGTCGGAAAACAAGCGGCGCCGCTGGCTATGCTGCCGATTAATTCGCTGCGCGAAGCCTGACAAAACGTCAAAGGTGTTTCGGTTGTCAGCGTGGCGTTCATAACCGTGTTGTCGCAGCTTTGGCTTGCGTCAACATGATTGGCGTTGAAATTATGAGCCAGTTCATGCGCCGGAACCGTATATTTCGCGGTTCCGTAGGGAAAACGCCCGTGCAATCCGTAAGCGACTTCGGGGCGGCAAATCGTGTTCAAATACGCATGACCGCGACCGCGCAACGCGTCCTTTGACGAAAAAAGGTGCGCCGTGTCGCGCGAATAACTGCCGGCGGGGAAATTCGAGTTCCAGTAGTTTTTAAAAAACTCTAAAGCTGCTTCCGGTCCTTCCGCCGGGTACGGGTCGGCTGCAGTCCAAACGTGCTGGAACGTAACGCTAAAAGTTACTCCCAACTGGTTTTCGTAAACGCCTTCGATCACGTTCAGAATGTTTAATATTTCCCTGTTCGCATTGGTCGCGCCGCCAAGCTCATTGACGAATTGAAAATCGGCTTCGGTCGCGATTTCAGCAACTTTCATCGCTTGCTGCGCAGAAACGAACTGTTCCGCTTGAGGCAAATAGTTTTTCGTTGCGTCACCGATTTTGTGCGCTAAGGATTCGCAATGGAGCGGCGTCTGAACCAGCAAATCTTCAGTTCGATAAACGATAAAATCCTTGTCGCTGGCGCTTTCCGAAAAGCGTTTGGCAGGTTCAATAAAATAATTGATTCCGCCGCGAACGATTAAGCCTTCAATTTCACGCTCGGAAATCGTCAAACGAACGCGCGAACCTTCCTCACCAATAATTTCGCCCTGATAAGTATTCAGCTTTGGCGCGGGCAAAGTTCGCTTGATGCCGTTCGCTCCGGTTTCTTCGGCGCGATAATTGGGCGAGAGCAGATTTCGCGGTCGCAGGCGAAGCTCAAAACTCTCTGTATTGGTTTTTATTTTAAGATTTTTGTTGTTGAGAATTTCGCGAAAAGCCGTCTGCGGTGTTGTCTTAACCAAATCGAATTTGCGGAATTTTTGATTCAAATCGGCGCTTAAATTTTGAGAGTCGTTTTGACTGTTGGATTGCGCCGACACGCACGGGGAGAAGAGCGTGAAGACAATTAGAAATAGGATAAAACCCTGAGGGAGTTTCTGACGTGCCATTTTTTTAAACCTTTTCCGGCAAGTTTTGCCGTTTTATTTCGAACTTGTTTTGTGTGCGGTGAAGATGTTTTTTAAAGGCGGGTCGCGCCTGAGTGGAAGATTACCCTGTTACTAAATAACTCGTCAATTATCGTTTGTAAAATTTTGTAAACCCTTATCATCCATTTTTCAAACAGACTGAATTTGTCAAAATTTGATAAATTTTCGTTTATTTTGACCTGTAGCTTTTTGGAGAAATACGCTTGAAGAACAAACTTGTAAGCTGGACCTGGCGACGGATGCCGAAAAAAATGCGGCGCTTTTTTGTCCGATTGACGCAACCGAGCTTTACCGTTTCCGCTGTCGGCATTGTGTTTGATTCGCGGCAAAACGTTCTGCTTCTCAAACACCTGATTCGCGCCAATCGTTCCGGCTGGGGATTGCCCGGCGGTTTTTTAAATCCTGGCGAGGCGCCCGAAAATGCGCTCAAACGCGAATTAAAAGAAGAAGTTGGAATCGAAATTACCAATTTACGGTTCATTAAAGCGCGCACAATCGGCAACCACGTTGAAATAATTTTTGTTTGCCGAGCCGAAAAAACCGATGCAAAACCGCGCGCTAGGGAAATAATTGACGCCCGCTGGTTTCAGATAGACGAAGTCAAATCGGAAGTTCCGAGCGTTGAGCGCGAACACATCCGGCTGGCGCAAAAGATTTCTGAAAAACCGCAGAATTGAGTTATGCTTTTCGGTAGCAATTTTCAAATTTTTATTTGAAGGAGGACAAATGATTAATTTAATTCCAACGCCCGAATCGGTGATGGAAATTTTGGAAAAAACCGGAGCTTATCGAAAAGGACATTTTGTTTATCCGTCAGGCAAACACGCCGGGCATTATTTTCAAATGCCGCTCGCTTTTCGCTATTACGATACGGCGAGAATTCTGGCGGTCGGCTTGAGCCGAAAGTTCAGGCTTGAACGCGATATTTCAAGTCGTCTGCCGAACGTTTCGATTATCAGTCCAAGTCCGGGCGGAATTCCGGTCGCCTTCGGAGTTCGCGAAGCCTTAAATGCGAACCAGATTTATTGGACCGAGCTTGAGGAAGGCAAGCGACGATTTCGGCAATACATCAAGGAAGGCGAAGTTTATCCTTGTATTCTGGTTGACGACATTATTCGCTCAGGCAAGGCAATCAATGAAGCCGCTCAATTGGTTAAAGAGATGGGAGCTCAAGTCATTGGCTGCGGAGCAATCGTCCGTTTCAAAGATGCTCCGACGCATGTTGGTAATATTCCGATCAAATCGCTCGTCGAATTCGATGTAAATTTTTACGAAACTTCGGAAGATCTGCAAAAATCCGAAAACATCAGCCAGGACGAAGCAGAAGAAAAAGTACGCTTCTGATAAAGCAAGGCAGAAGTAAAAAGTAAAAAGGCAAAAGTAAAGAAACTTAATTCCAAACTTTTGCCTTTTTACTTTTTACTTCTGCGTTTGTTTTAGATTTCGTGCCGGTTGGCGAGAGCTTTATCCATCGTTACTTCGTCAACGAAATCCAAATCCGAACCGACGGGCATTCCCATTGCGATGCGGGTCGTGCGAACGCCCAGAGGCTTTAACAATCTGGCAACGTAGCTTGCCGTCGCTTCGCCTTCGGTGTTCGGGTTGGTCGCTAAAATAATTTCTCTGACCGCAATCCCGTCGTTATTTTCCGGGTCAAGACGCGGAATCAGATTTTGCAGCATCAATTCATCCGGTCCGACGCCGCGAATCGGCGACAAACTTCCGTGCAGAACGTGATACAAGCCTTTGAATGACCGCGTTTTTTCAACCGCAACAAGACTGTAAGGTTCTTCAACGATACAAATCAAAGAGCGGTCGCGTCCCGGCGACGAGCAAATACGGCACGGGTTTTCGTTGATTTCGGTTAGATTATTACAAACTTTGCAAAAAACGATTCGGTCTTTGACATCCCGAATCGCGTCCGCCAATCGGTCAACCTCTTCTTTTGGACGGCGCAGAATAAAAAAAGCCATTCGCTGAGCCGATTTTTGCCCAATGCTCGGCAGACGTTTAAATTCATCAATTAACTTGGCTACTGATTCTGAATATTCAAGCATTTTAGATTTTGGATTTTAGATTTTAGATTTTGGATTTGCGATTTCAATCCAAAATCCAAAATCCAAAATCTAAAATTAGAATCCCATTCCGGGCGGCAGCATTCCGCCGATTTTGCCTTGCATTGCTTCTTCGACCTTGCGATTGGCTTCGTTCATCGCGGCGACGAGAAGGTCTTGCAGAATTTCGATGTCGTCTTTTGCTGCTTCTTCCTGAATCCTAACGCTGACGACTTCGTGATTGCCGCGCATCTGCACGGTTACGATTCCGCCGCCGACCGATGCTTCGACGACGAGCTGCTCCATTTCGCGCTGCATTTTTTCCTGCATTTGCTGCGCCTGTTTCATCAATTGTTGCGGGTTAAAACCGCCGCCCGGAAATTTCATATTAAAACCTCTCTTTAATTTATTTGATCAAATTTTTCAATCTGATTTTCTATTTATTATAGCAATTTTCCGTTGTTCACGGCTGAAAAAAACTCGTTTTTTCATTAGAATTTGTCTGTGAAAAAATACGTTGTCAAACGCGGCGCGACAGGTCTGCCGGAACATCTGACGCGTTATCGTCAGGAGTTAAACGACGAACAGTTTCGAGTTGTCACGGCTCCGCCCGGCGCTGCTTTGGTAGTTGCGGGCGCGGGAACCGGCAAAACGCGGACGATAACTTATCGCGTCGCTTATCTCATCGAACAAGGAGTCGCCGCTCCGAAAATTTTGCTGGCGACTTTTACAAATCGCGCCGCGCGCGAAATGCTCAACCGCGTCGAGGCTCTGACCGGCAGCCAAAACGTGCATCGAATTTGGGGCGGGACATTTCACCGCATCGGCAATTTGATTTTGCGAAAGCACGCCGCATCGCTCGGTTTTTCTTCAAATTATTCAATTCTCGACGGCGAAGACGCTAAAGATTTTTTAGCCGTTTGTATCGAAGATTGCGCGATTGACACAAAAGCCAAACGTTTTCCCAAACCCGAAGTTTTGCTCGATATTATTTCTTACGCCACGAATACCGATAAACCGATTGATGAAGTCATTGCGCGCCGCTATCCGTATTTTGAACCGCTCACGGCTCAAATCCGACGCATTGATTTCGCTTATCACGACCGCAAACGGGCGCGAAACGCGATGGATTACGACGATTTGCTGCTCAACTGGAAACGCCTGCTCACCGAAAAACCTGACATTGCTAACGTTTACGCTGAGCAATTCGAGCATATTTTGGTTGATGAATATCAGGATACGAATAAATTACAAGCCGAAATTATTGATCTTTTAGCCGTCAAACATCGCAACGTGATGGTCGTCGGCGACGACGCGCAAAGCATTTTCGCTTGGCGCGGAGCGGAATTTACGAATATTTACGAATTTCCGAAACGCTACCCCGAAGCGACCGTTTACAAGCTCGAAACAAATTATCGCTCGACGCCCGAAATTTTGGGTTTGGCGAATACGGCGATTGCCGGGAATAAAAAACAATTTCCAAAAAGCCTGCAAGCGGCGCGAAAATCAAAAGGCTTTCAGCCCGCTCTGATTCCCTGCCGCGATGTCGAGCAGCAATCGGCTTTTGTCGCCGCGCGGATTTTGGAATTGCGCGATGAAGGCACATCGCTCGAAGAAATTGCCGTGCTTTATCGCTCGCACTATCATTCGCTCGAATTGCAGCTTGAACTGACACGGCGCGGAATTCCGTATCGCATTCAATCGGGCGTTCGTTTTTTCGAGCAGGCACACATCAAAGACGTAACTTCTTATCTCCGTCTTATCGTCAATCCGCGCGACGAAATTGCCTGGAAAAGAGTTTTAAAATTAATATCCGGCGTCGGCAACGCGACTGCCAATCGCGTTTGGGAGCAAATTGCGCTTGCCGAAAACCCGCTTGCTTTAATCAAAGCCGAAAATTTCAAGGCTGCCCCGAAACGCGGAATCGGCTGGGGAAATTTTGTCAAGCTTTTGAACGACCTGACAACGGACGAAACGCGCGAAAAACCGGCGCGTCAAATTGAACTGGTTTTAACGCAAGGCTATGAAGAATATCTTTTATCAACTTACGAAAACGCTGAAGCAAGAATCGAAGATTTAAAACAGCTTGCCCTGTACGCCGCCCATTACGATTCAACCGAAAGCTTTTTGTCGGAACTGGCTTTGATTCAAACCGAGAATTTCAACCGCCCGTTGATGGGCGAAGACGTTGTGTCGGGCGACGAAGAAGATGAATTATTAACTTTAACTTCGGTTCATCAGGCAAAAGGCTTGGAATGGAAGGCGATTTTTCTGATCTGGGCGGCTGAAGGCAAGTTTCCTAGCCCGCGCTCTCTGCGCGACATCGAGGGCGAAGAGGAGGAACGCCGTTTGTGGTACGTTGCGCTCACGAGGGCGGCTGACGAGCTTTACATCACCTATCCGCAAATTATGATTGATTATTCGCGTCAGGCAGTTTTGCAAAAACCTTCGCGTTTTCTATTGGAAGTACCGGCGGCGCTTTACGAGGTTTGGAGCTTGGAAGAAGAAACCGATGCAATCGAGCCGTTGAAGTTCAATACAACAGATGAAGAACCGAGCGGCTTTCTAAATTAGAAACGGAAGCCTGTGTATCGTATGGCTAATTAATCAGCTTTTGAAAAGCCGCTCTTGCTTATATACACGGGCTTCTGTTTTTTATTTTGGAGCAGCCAATCGCGCTTTTCCGGCTTGTGCTTCCTGAAATGCGCCGTCCTTGATTTCGCCGATTGCAATTGCGGCTTGATATTCTTTTAAAGCCTCATCATTACGGTCAAAGAATTCATAAATTCGACCCAAAGAAACGTGCGCCTGCGAACGCAGGTATTTATATTCATCGCCTCCGGCAAAGGCAATCGTGCTCCGATAAAACGCTTCCGCTTTTTTCAAACGTTCATCGCGCACCGTTTCGTCAAATGCTTCGGCGGCTGATTTCCCGGCGGTTCGTGCCAGCGCAAAGGAAATTCGCGGCTCGCCTTTGTAAACATTTAACATTTCTCTGAGCCGGTTTTCAGCCTTTTCGTAATCTCTCAGCGTAATCATTTCCTCGACTTGTCTGAGATTTTCAACGAGTTCCAAGTTTTTCGCATCAACCGCTTTATCAACCACCTCGACTGTTTCACCGGCACGCTTGCGACGCTCTGTTAATTCGGCAAGAGCTTGATTTCGCAGGGTTTCCGTTTCTTTCAATCTGGCTTTTTCTTTTGCCGCGTCGAACGTCTGAATCATATCGGTCAGCGAGCTGGCGATGTCAAAGCCCGAACCGCCGAGACCGCGCAATTGATCGGCAAAGTAAAACGTCAGAACCGCGCCTTCGGCATAAGCTTCGGAAAGCGTCATGAAGGTTTCTTTTTCAATTGCAGCTTTGGTTTGTTTCAAATTTTCCGAAACGGTTAATTTTTCCGGCGTGGTTTTAACTTGTTCGATCTTAACCCGTGCTTCATTTGTTGCCGCGGTGATTTTCGCTGATTCACTTTGTTTAGCGTCAGCGGCAACGACGAGCGAACGCGCAACGGCGAGATACACATCAGGCGAAACTGTCGCTCCGTTTTTCGGCAATTCATCGAGGAGCGAGCGAATTGAATCTTTCTGAACAGTGATTTCTTTAGCGTTTTTAAAAATGAGCGCATCGACCAAATACTGCAAATAAGCACGGCGCAGTTCGCTTGATTCGGTCGCTTTAACATCCGTCGCCACGGTCGCATAATAATCATCGCCGATTACGCGCAATTTCACCGTTCCTGGCACGGCGAGCAAATCCGGCACGACATAAAAATTTCTGGCTCGCTCGCGCATTTCGATGGTTTGCAATGCCGGTTTTTTGTTTTTATCTTTGGCTGGCTGCGATTTGGTCGTGATTCGTTCAAAATAAACCGTTTGCGGGCGTGTGTTGAGATAGCCGGTTAATTCGCGCACCATCGCCGAAGTTTCCGGTCTTAAGCGGTCGCCGAAAGCCTGATATTTCCCCAAAAGCTCCGGCATTTTTTCGCTCAAGCGCATTTTTCTGTAAAACTCCTGCACGAGCGGCGCGAAATCCAGAACTTCGAGCAAGCCTGCGGGTAATTCGGTGCTCCTCTGAGGAGCCAGAAAATCAGGTGGCTGTCCGAGCGCATAAGCGAGCGAAACATAACGCGCGACTTGCTCGCTCGGCGGAGCCTCAATTTTCTGCCCGGTTCCGGAATTAACGTAAATTTTGTTGCGCACGTAAAAATCCCGCAACCGCCGCTGCAATTCCGGATCAATAGTTTTTAAATTTTCTTTTATTTCGCTTCGGAAAACTGAATTCTGCTTGCTCTCAAAACCTGCGGCTTCAAGCGCCATCATCACCGAAACTAGGCGCGCGTCGGGTTGAATTTTAATCCCAAACTCGGACAGATCAAACGCTTTTGGTGATTGAGCCAACGCAGAGCTTGCGGCAAAACATAAAAGCAGAAAGAAAAATAATCGCTTCTTCATAATGAATTGTAACTTTAGATTTTATCGCTAAACGACTTGGATAAATGCGACTATTTAAAGATGCCGCACGATGCGGAAACAGATGCACACGGAAAAAGAC
>JALZCH010000019.1 GCA_030863175.1 Acidobacteriota bacterium
AAATGTTTGCCATAGCGTTGACCTTGTTGCAAACTTTTAAGATCGGCTTCTGATAATTTGATAAATCGCATTTCTGAATTTTAGCGAAAATCGTTAAAATGTCAGTCTATTTCTGCCTGACTACTTAATGCCAATCCCTGAGGTTCTTCGCTAGAACTGCTGCCGAATCTTCTTGACCAAAGATGTGTTCCATTATTGCCTGCATATTTTGCTACAAAGATGTCCTCATTTCCTGCGCTGTTTAGTGTTGCTCCGCCAAAGTTCGCGGCTTCATAGAAATAACCGGTAATAACCGGATTGCCGCTGCCGTCCACTTTAATGTCACGCCCTGCGTCAAAGCTTGAACCTCCAAAAGCCTTTGACCATTGATGCACGCCAGTTGAATTGTACTTAACAACATAAATATCGGGATATCCTTGGGTACTCACATTTGTTAAAGCACCGCCGCCAAAGTCAATTGTTGAGCTTGTGAAATTACCAATCAGCAATACATTGTTGTTGCTATCAACTGCAACCTTTCTTCCGAATTCGTGTCCCGTGCCGCCAAACCGTTTTGACCATAGATGATTACCATTTGAAGCGGATAGCTTTGCGAGATAGCCATCATTACCGCCTGCATTTGTTAAGCTGCCTCCACCGAAATCTATTGTCGAGCTGTTAAAAAATCCCGTGACAAAAACATTTCCGTTGCTGTCTGTAGAAATACCTTGCCCGGAATCCGTCGAAGTTCCGCCGAATCGTTTTGACCAAAGATGAGAACCATTGCTGCCTGAATATTTAGCAACGAAAATGTCTCCGCCGCCAGCGCTTTGAAGAATTAACCCGCCAAAGTCTGCATTACCGATGAAGTCACCAGTTATAACAACATCTCCCGCAACGTCTACTGCTACATCTAAAACCCCATCACTGGAAGTGCCGCCGAATCGTTTTGACCAGACGTGGTTGCCATTTGTTCCCGATAATTTAAGAAGGAAAACATCAAAGCTTCCGCTGCTTGTTAACGGTACGCCTCCAAAATCTACCGTATCACGGAAGTAACCGGTCAGAACTATGTTGCCGCTGCCGTCTACTGCAATGCTATTAGCTCCATCAGATAATGTACCGCCAAATCGTTTTGACCAGATGTGTGCTCCCGTAGCACCTGAATATTTTGCCACGAAAATATCAGTACTTCCCGCGCTCAGAAGCCCGCCGCCTCCAAAGTCAACTGTCTCGAAGAATTCTCCGACTACAAAAACATCGCCGTTGCTGTCTGTGGCAATGCTGTATCCGGCATCATAATTTGTACTGCCGAATCGTTTTGACCAAAGATATGTGCCACCGCTTACAGCAGCAAGTTCAGCTTGAAGCTGTTGAATCAGTGTTTGCTGAGCTGTTACCAATGATTGCAGAGCCGCAACTTGCGAGGCGCTTCCATAAGCAGAAGCAGGTTCTTTTAATGGAATTGTATGTCCACGCCGTTAATGCTTAAAAGAATTGCTTTTTTGTCTTGATCGTAATCTTTCCGATTGATTGCTTCGGCATCATCAAAGCCGAGAAAAGCTCCGTAATCTGCTAAATCACGCAAAGTTGCGAAACTGCCGGATGCGGAGATGAATTGACCAAGGTAGGCAAGTTCACAAGTTAGATTTAGGTGTTTCGATTTGCCGCTTTCTTTACCACCGGTTGTATAGATAAAGCCGGTAACGTTAAATGTATCGAGAAACCATGTTGCTAAAACAAAGCAAGCAGATAGTTTTAAAGGCTCGCGGCGCGTATCGCTCGACCGAATCGGGCGCGAAGTGGCAATCAAGAAACTCGCTTAAGATTCGGAAATCGTCGTTTGCTGCGCTGGTCCGCATTGCCCGCAAAGCGGCATGGCTGTTCTCAAACTTCAAGCATATGGATTTACAAACGTTCGCGCTTATGAAGACGGGCTCGAAGAATGGGAAGCGGCGGGATTACAGATTGAGCAGGAAAAACAAGCGGTGAATTTTCACAGAAAAAATTGAAAACATCTCTTGACTCTGTACTCAACTACAGTGTCTATAATCAAATTAACGGTTGAAGTCGAACCGATTTGTGAGGGAAGAATAATGAATACGACCAAAGTTAAGGAGCAAGGGAAAGAAGAGCGGCAAGTAGCTAAAGCAACTAGTGAGGAGGCTCCGGCAAAAGAAAATGAGAAGCCTTCGTGCGGCTGTTGCGGTGGCAGAAACACTGAGAAGAAACAGCACGATAAAAGATGGTGGAGTTGGCTGTCGTCCAAACTCCACCTGCGAAGAAAAATTTTAGAGAGAGATTAGAAAGATTATGAGAAGAGCTTTCAGTTACATGCAGGACACAGAAACGGCTTCGAGTAAACAGTTAAAAATTGGCGAAGTTGCAAAACTTTCCGGCATCGGCATTGAAGCCCTGAGATTTTACGAAAAAAGCGGACTGCTCGACCGACCGGTGCGCACTTACAGCGGCTATCGGCTTTATGACGAAAGCGTTTTAGAACGGCTCGCGTTTATCAAACAGGCTCAGGTTTTAGGTTTCACACTCGATGAAATTCGACAACTTATCAACCATAAACGGGCGGGTGAAAATCCGTGTGCGGAGGTTCGCGAAATTGTCAGAACACGGCTTGATGAACTCAACGAACGTATTGAGCAAATGATTCACTACCGAGACGAATTAACTGCGGCTCTCGCTGATTGGGACAAGAAGGGCGAAGCTGAAGGTCACGTCTGCGGACTGATTGAAGGCTCGCATATCGAACACGGAATTAACCATAAGAAAATGGGAAGGAATGCAAAAAATCATGATGACCACAAATAAAACAACATTAAAAGCGCCGGACGTCGTGTGCGGCGGGTGCACAGGTTCTATTAAGAATGCACTCAGCAAAATTGAAGGTATCAAGCAAGTTGAAGTTGACGTTGATACGAAAAACGTTTTGGTAGAACACGACGAAAAAGTTTCGCGCGAAAAACTTGAAACGATTTTAGATGACATAGGTTTTCCGGTGGAAAACTGATTGTCAACAGGTCTTAAAGACCAAGGAGAGATTTTATGCGAGTCAAAGACCCGGTTTGCGGGATGATAATTGGAGCGGAAAACGCGGCGGTCAAAACCGATTACGAAGAAAACACATTCTATTTTTGCTCGGCGGCATGTCACGAAAAATTTGCGGCGAATCCAGCAAATTTCGCCGCAAAAACTCAGGAAGAAGCCGCTGCCAGCCCGAAAGAAGTTTCGAGTGGACACACGCACGCTCATATGGCGCAGACAACAACGGGCGAGCGCGTGGATTTGCCGATTACCGGAATGACGTGTGCGGCGTGCGCACGCCGAATCGAGAGAAAACTAAACAAACAGGAAGGCGTTGCAGATGCTTCGGTCAATTATGCGACCGCCAAAGCCACCGTCAATTATAACCCTGAAAAAATCAACGTCTCTGATTTGGTAAAAACCGTTCAGGATGTCGGTTACGGCACGACTGGAACGTCAAAAATTGAATTCATTGTCGACGATTCGGCAAGACCCGCAGGCTCAAGCGTGCAGCTTGAAAATTACTTAGCAAAGGTGCGCGGCATTGTGAAAGCCGATTTTAATTTGGCGTTGATGGCTGTAAATATTGACTACCTGCCGGATGCAACCGGCGCACATGCGATTCGCCTAGCTATCGAAGATTTCGGCTATCGCATACGCGAAGTGTCCGGCACTGACGAATCAGCGGAGGACTCCATCGAAGCTGCTCAACGTGCGGAATTCGCGGACTTGAAACGCAAATTCTGGGTAGCAGCCGTTTTATCTTTGCCCGTGCTGATCATCGCGATGTCGCACGGCGCAATCGAGTTTCTGAATTTTCCGGGAGTCAATTGGCTGCAGCTAGTTTTAACCTTTCCGGTCGTCTTTTACAGCGGAGCGCAGTTTTACCGCGGCGCGTGGGCTGCGTTCCGGCACCGTTCGGCGGATATGAACACACTGATTGCGGTCGGAACCGGCACGGCTTTTATTTACTCAGTCGCCGCGACAGTTTTCCCACAGTTTTTTATGGCGGCGGCGCACGCCACGATGGACGGGATGGGCGGTTCGATGGACGTGCCGGTTTATTTCGAGGCGGCGAGCGTCATTATCGCTCTGATTCTCTTAGGAAGAATGCTCGAATCAAGGGCGAAAGGGCAAACCGGAGCGGCGATTAAGAAGCTGATCGGGCTGCAACCTAAAAAGGCGTGGGTTATTCGCGGCGGCGAAGAAATCGAAATCGAAACCGAACAGCTTGTTCCCGGTGACGTTGTTTTGGTTCGTCCGGGCGAGAAAATCCCGGTTGACGGCGTTTTGACGGAAGGAAGCTCGGCGGTTGACGAATCCATGCTGACGGGCGAAAGTTTGCCGGTCGAAAAGCGCGTCGGCGATGAGGTTTTCGGTGCAACGATGAATAAAACCGGCGCTTTTCAGTTCAAAGCCACAAAGGTCGGCAAAGACACGGCTTTGCAGCAAATCGTGAAGCTGGTTCAGGACGCGCAAGGCTCCAAACCGCCGATCGCCAAACTAGCCGATACGATCAGCGGAATTTTTACGCCCGTTGTGATTTCGATTGCAATTGCGACGTTCGTCATCTGGTTCGTCGCTGCATCGCCGGAAATCCGATTCACTATGGCGCTAGTTAATTTCGTTTCCGTTTTGATCATCGCATGTCCGTGCGCGTTAGGCTTAGCGACGCCGACGGCGATTATGGTCGGAACCGGCAGGGGCGCGGAAAACGGGATTTTAATTAAAGGCGGCGGCTCACTCGAAACCGCGCACAAACTTAGGACGATTGTTCTTGATAAAACCGGCACTATTACCAAAGGAGAGCCTGAATTAACCGATGTGATTGCGGCTGACAGCTTCGGAGAAAAAGATTTATTAAAGATTATTGCTTCGGCTGAGAAGCAGAGCGAACACCCGCTGGCGGCTGCAATTGTGCGCGGCGCGGAAACAAGGAATTTACAGTTTGAAAAGACTGAAAAATTCAATGCACTTGAAGGTCGCGGAATTGAGGCGATGGTTGCTGGCAAAGACCTGCTGCTCGGAAATTTGCGTCTGATGGACGAAAGACGAATTGAACTGAATGGCGCAAGAGGAGCGGTAGAAAAATTGGCAAGCGAGGGCAAAACTCCGATGCTCGCAGCCATTGACAATAAATTCGCGGGCGTTGTCGCTGTTGCCGATACAATCAAACCCGAATCAAAAGAAGCGATTCGCGCCCTGCAAAACCTGGGTCTCGAAGTCTTGATGATGACTGGTGACGATCGGCGGACGGCGGAAGCGGTGGCAAAAGAAGTCGGGATTAAAAAAGTTCTGGCAGAAGTTCTGCCCCAGGACAAAGCCGGGGAAATTAAGAAATTGCAGGCTGAAGGCAAAGCAGTCGGGATGGTCGGCGACGGCATTAACGACGCGCCCGCGCTGGCGCAAGCCGACGTCGGCATCGCCATCGGGACCGGAACTGACGTCGCGATAGAAGCGAGCGATATCACCTTGATTAAAGGCGATTTACGCGGCGTTGTAACAGCAATAGCTTTGTCGAAAGCGACAATCCGCTCGGTCAAACAGAATCTGTTCTGGGCGTTTATCTACAACGTCATCGGAATTCCGGTTGCAGCAGGGCTATTGTATCCGTTTTTCGGGATTCTGCTGTCGCCTATTTTAGCGAGCGCTGCGATGAGTCTTTCGAGTGTTTCAGTTGTGGCAAACAGCCTGCGGCTGCGCTCTTTCAAATCTCCGCAAACAAGCAGATAAGGGAGGTATTTATGGATACGATTGAAATTTTAGTTGTTATCGGCGGAATCAGTTTAATTGGTCTGACACTCTGGTATTTCTTCGGTGAGCGCGAAAAAATCGCAGCCGAAGCGAATGAATCGGGCGTTCAGGAAATAAAGGTGACGGTGAAAGGCGGCTACTCGCCCGATGTAATCGTTGTCAAAAAAGGGCAGCCTGTGCGACTGAATTTCTACCGCGACGAAACCTCGTCGTGCAGCGAGCAAGTCGTTCTCGGAGACTTCGGAATCGCGAAAGATTTACCGGCTCATAAGAGCACACCGATTGAGTTTACGCCCGAAAAAAGCGGTGAATTTACGTTCGCGTGCGGTATGAATATGTTGCGCGGGAAGCTGATTGTGGAATAGCGTTATACCGTTTTCTGCTCAGAGTTTAGGTTGTAGGAACAGTTTCATCTGAAATTGATTCGATTTCGAGGCGGTCATTAATAGAAACACTGGAATGCTTTTAGAAACGGAGACACTAAATATGGAAATGCCAAAAATAAAACAAATCAGTTTAGTTTTATGCTGCATATTCTCGCTGTTCGTGTCTTCTGTTTTAGCTTGTTACTGCGCGCACAGCGAATTCGCACAGCAAAAAGAGCAAGACTGTGCGCAGCAGCCGACAGCAAACGAAGAAAAAGCGGAGAATCATTCCGCTGACCATCATTCGCATTCTGCTTCGAGAGAAAGTCGTCACGAAACATCTTCTGAAACGGGAATCAATCACGTTGACCATCAAGACGCGTGCTGCATTCAGTACGCGCCAAAAATCTATGCAAAATCCAAAGGCATAGCGATTCAAAAGCAAAGCGCTTTGCTTTTAACTTTAGCGCTGGTTGAACTCAAATTGGTTTCGCAAGTCGCATCCGTGGAAACCATACAGTTTGCGGCACCGTTTTATCTTTCAAATTCCTTCTATAATCTCACGCCGGGTCGAGCTCCACCGCGGTTATAAAGCAGAAAAAGACAAATTACGAACTATAACGGGGTTGTTTTTCACAACTCTCACCGGACTATTGTCTCGAGATAAGGGAATAGTCGCAGAAGCTGTTTTATCAAAGTGAGGTTAAATAAAATGAAAAAGATACTATTACTTGCAATTTTCGTGCTTATCTTCAGCGCCAACGCTCTTGCTTATCAGGCTTTTACGCTCGTTTCGAGCGAAAAGAAAACAGTCAAAGAATCAGAGTTAGCGAGTTTGGAAAAGACCGGAACGTTCGGCAAACTCGACAAAACGAATCTAACGTTTACGGAAAAAGAAATTCGTCTCGTCGCCCTGACGGATCCCGAAGACGATATGCTTTCATATCGCATTCAGGGCATCCGCAATCCTAGTTTAGTCGTGCGATCAGGAGCGATTCTGAGAATTTTATTCGTCAACGTTGACGTTGATATGCGCCACGACATTTTATTCGGTCACGTCGTCGGCGACTTTCCCATTGCGCCTTCTACAGAAGGGACGGCGGGAAGCACAATGCTGGCGGCGAATGCCGAGGGCGAAACGCTTCAGGCGGAAGAAATTGTCGTCAAAGCCAGTGAAGATGGAGCGTTTAAATATTTCTGTTCCGTTAGAGGGCACGCCAAAGGCGGAATGTGGGGAAACATCTTGGTCGGGGTCAAACTGGGAGCGGACATGAAAGTCGCTCCGAAAACCCGGCACGTCCACTCGCCCGACGAAGAGAAAGAACATGACCATGGAGCTGACAAGAAAACTGACGCCGATATGAAAACCGATTCGAAGAATACGGATCAGAAACCAATCGAAGAAAAATCCGAGACGAATCATCAGCACGATAAGAAAAAAGATTCGGAAGATATGTCTGGTATGAATCACGGCTCACACAAAGAAATGTCGATGCCCTCGACCGTTAACATCGGCGAGCCTATGTCGCGTGAAGGCTCCGGCACCTCTTGGCTGCCGGATTCCTCACCGATGTATGCTCGCATGAAAATGTTCGAGGACGGCTCGATGCTGATGCTGCACGGCAACATGTTTTTCCGCTATACGAACATCGGTTCAAGCCGTGACGTTTCGGTTGCCGGAAAAGGAAGCCGCAGCCGCTTTGACGCGCCTTCGATGTTTATGGCGATGTATTCAAAACCGCTGAGCAAAAATTCGCAAATCGGTCTGCGGGCGATGGTCAGTTTAGACCCGATTATCGAGCGCGGCAATGGCTATCCGCTGCTTTACCAGTCTGGTGAACTCTACAAAGGCGAGCCGATTCACGACCGCCAGCACCCGCACGACTTTTTCTCCGAATTATCGGCTTCATATTCGTATAAATTCAACGAAAAAAGCTCGATGTTTTTTTACGCAGGTTTTCCAGGAGAACCCGCTTTGGGTCCCCCTGCATTCATGCACCGCCCGTCGGCGATGAACAACCCGGATGCTCCAATTTCGCACCACTGGCAGGATGCCTCGCATATTACTTGGGGCGTACTGACCGCCGGATATGTTTACGATAAAGTGAAGTTTGAAGTTAGTGCATTTAAGGGCGCAGAACCGGACGAGAACCGCTGGAATTTTGACGCTCCTAAATTAGATTCGTTCAGCGGCAGATTTTCGTTCAATCCCTCCAAGGAATGGGCATTCCAAATCTCCTATGGTTATCTGAAAAATCCGGAACCGGCTGAACCGGACATTAGGATAATGCGGCGCACGACTGCATCAGCAATTTATAACAAGAGGTTGTCAGAAGATCGCAACTGGTCGAACTCGTTTGTCTGGGGGCAGAATCATACGGATGAAGGACGCACAAACGCGTTTTTGTTCGAGAGCAATTACGAATTTGATAAAAACTCAATCTTCGGTCGGCTCGAACGCGTTCAGAAAAACAGTCACGAACTAGCTCTTCCGGCGCCGCACCCGGAAGGGAATTTTTGGGTCGGTGCTTATTCACTGGGCTATGTCCGAGACGTATTCAAAAACAAAGGATTAGACGTCGGAATTGGGGGAATGGCGACATTTAACACTAACCCGTCGCTAATCAGCGATTTTTACGGCGGAACCCGTCACACCGGCTGGCAGTTCTTCGTCAGGGTGAGACCGTCAAAAATCTTCTAAATTCCGAAGCCGGACTAGACAAACTTTTAATCGTTGAGACACGCTAAAAAATCAAACTAAGGTCTTTGACATTATAATTGAGCAGCGGCTTTTTTCTCGACAAGTATAGGCAGTTAATTCTGCAATATGTTGAGCGGAAAATTCCGGAATAAGCAGTGTCTGGTGTTGCGATTGGCAGATTGTTTTCGTATCAACCCGGCGAGAGAACTGCCAAAGTCAAATCGCTCACGACCCGAAACGCAGACTACAAAATTAATCCGGCAATTAAGCCCCAGACAACCTTAATCATGAATTTCTCCTGAAGTTTGATTTAAAAGAATCAAAACAAAAGGGCGGTCGAACTTCAATTCAAACCGCCCTCAAATTTATTTAAGCCGCTTTTATTTTTTTACCGGCAGGTTTTTCTTCAATTACTGCCTCGTTGCTCGCCGTTTGGTTCTTTTCGATTTTCGCCGTAATGCGGCGGTCTAAATCGGCGATTTGTTCGGCAGTTAGATGATAAATGTTCGGCTGGTTGTGATAAATTTTTGCGCCCGTAACGATGTCCGCGCGTTTGAAGCCGTTTGCTTCGGCTTTCGCCACCAATTCGTCAATCGTCATTTGCGGCGGCGCAATCGAAATCGGCGATTTGTCTTCGATAAATTCAGGCACAACCGAAGGCGCGGGATTTTCAAATGCCAGATTCAATGCTTCTTCGCCGCGCATGTGATCGAGAAAATCTTTGAATGTGACGTTGCCGGTCAATTCAAAACCGACTTCAAACGCCGGAGAATTTGATTTGACGACCTGAAACACACGAACAATTTCTCCGTCGCGTTCCTGCAACGAAACTTCGACCATCACGTCCACGAAATATTCCAACCCTGAAGCTGTCATCGGCAACACTCGCCCGATTTCGTTGTCCTCTTTGGCTTCTTTTCCGCGCGCCGGAATCTGGTCGGCAATGACGACTGATTTGCCCGATTCGATACAGAGCTTTCGCAAAACCGATTGCAAAATCATCTGGTCGGCGGCGAGTTGTTCGGCGGAAGGCTGCGCAAGCGGATCGCCCGTTTCGGCACGGACGGCTTCAAGCATTTCCGAATGTTTTGCTCCGAAATATGCCGCCCAACTGTCCAAAGCGTAACAGCCGTAATTTTGTTCCGTTCCTTCCCCAGTCAAAGCCCAATCAATAAATTCGGGCAATTCGTCGGGGTGCTCGATTTCGAGCGCGTCAAATGTAACGCCGACGCCTTTCAAGAGACGCGATTTGCGCTCGGTGTCAAAAATGCAAAGCTTTCCTAATCCGGCTTCGCTCAATGAACGAATAAAATGGCTTTTGCCGACTCCGGCGCCGCCACGCACCGCCATTACAAGTCGCTGTTGGCGCGGAACGCGCGATAGTGGATTGATTTTCGGTTTCGCAGTTGTTTTCATTTCAAATTCTCCTTAAAGCAATTCTTTTAATCAGCGGTTTTAAATCAAACTGCGAAAAGCAGTTCGTTTCATTTGTGAAACAAGATAGCATTTAATAAATTTTGTTTCAAGTGTGAAACAATGCTTTTTCAAAAAAACTTGATCGAAGTTTGCAGAGCCGACAATATCTTTTTATCCTATTAGCATCAAAGTTCCGCCCAAAGGAGTTTCTAAAGTTGTTCCACAAAAAAATATTTCTCACAGTTTTCGCCGCTTTACTGCTGCTCGTTCCGCTTTCAACATCAGGCTGCGCTTATATTTGGCGCGCCGCTGAACCCGTCGTAGCTGCGGACGAAAAGCAGGCTCTGGAAAATTTGCGCCGTTTGGCGAAAAACGGTTTGCCGCCTGAATCAATCGTCGCGCAACTCGAAACAAATTATCCGAATACCAAAACCGCAGCTCTCGCTAGATTGCTTCGCGCTCAGATTCGTTTGCAAAACAATGATGCGGCGGGAGCGGCGACGCTGCTTGATAATTCGAACTTGATTCGCCAAAAAACCTCAGTTGGAGATTACGCTTTATTGCTGCGCGGGCAAGCCCTTGCGAAAGCCGGCAGAAATGCCGAAGCGCAGGCGGCTTTTGAGCAATTAATTCGTGATTTTCCAAACTCTCTTCGTGCCAGAGACGCTAAATTGGGTTTGGCGGAACTTAGAAAACAAACGGGCGAAACCGAAAGAGTTTTGAGCGCCGTGCAGGATTTGCTTGAGAAAAACGATGCGGCAGCTTGGCTGATCGTCGCCCAAGCTCATGAACAAAAAGGCGATACGGCAAACGCCGTTGCTGCTTATCGAAAAATTTATTTTTTTGCGCCCGCCGCTTCGCAAGCGAATGACGCCGTTGCCGCTTTAACGCGTTTAGGCTCAAATACAAACAACGCAACATCCGAAGAAATTCTGGCGCGAGCCGAAGCGTTATTCGCTGCAAAGAAATACGGTGATTCGGCAAATGCTTATCAAACGGCGGCAACGGCTTTTCCCGCTGCGTTCACGCCTAAACATCAACTCAATCGGGGTATCGCATTGGCAAATCTAAAACGCGCTGCCGAAGCGGCGTCGGTTTTCAATTCAATACCGTCTTCAGCCGGAGAAATTAAAGCGCAGGCTCTTTCCGAAACGGCGAAAGCGTATGCCGCTGCGCGTCTCTGGCAACAAGCGCGTGCTGCGACGGATGAATTGCGTCGCCAATTTCCGAACAGCAATTTAACGCCGAAAACTTTTATTGCGGTCGGACTCACCGCTCGTGACGCAAACAACGATGCGGAAGAAGGTTATTATTTGCGAACCGCTATCTCCGCCTACCCGAATTTTGTTGAAGTCGGACAAGCGCAGTTTGAGCTTGCCTGGCTCGCGCATCAAACAAAGAATTTTGCCGTTTCCTCGCAAATGCTTATCGAGCATTTAGCGCGTTATGTAGATAAAGACACAACTTACCGCGGTCGGGCGGGTTACTGGGCGGCGCGCGATTCGGAGCGAGCCGGGAAAATCGCCGAAGCGTGCTTTTTGTACAACGCGATGCTTTATCGTTACGACGCAAATTGGTACGGATATTTAGCGGGACAGCGGCTTGATAACTTAAAAGCAAATCGTCAATGTCCTGCGAATGCCGATTTCCCTGCTGATTCTTTGGTGGGACGTGCTGCTGCGAATTTGAAAACCGTGACTGTCGCGCCGGAAACAGCTGGAACCCGCGAAGCGGACAACGTCAAAAAAGCCGATGAATTAGCAACAGTCGCATTGTTTGATTGGGCATTAGCAGAACTAAACGAAGCTGGAAAAACTGCGCCGAACAGCCCGAAGGTAAATCTTGGTTTAGCGCGTCTTTACCGTTTGCGCGAAGACAATGTTTCCGCCTTGCTCGCGCTGGCGAAAAGTTATCCGGATTACTCGCAGATGAAGCCGGAAGAAATGACGCGTGAAGAGTGGGATATTTTTTATCCTTTGACGCATTGGAACGAAATCAAACGCTGGGCGACGGCGCGAAATCTTGACGCGTACACCGTTGCGGGCTTGATTCGGCAGGAATCGGTTTTTAATCCGCGCGCCAAATCGCACGCCAACGCTTTCGGATTGATGCAGCTTATTATGCCGACAGCAAGAGCGATGGCTCGCAAATACCGTTCCGCGCCCGTTAATTCGGCTGAAGATTTGTACAACCCGCCTTTAAACATCGAGCTTGGCACTGCTTATATGCGCGATCAACTCGATAAATACGGGCGCATCGAATATCTGGCGGTTGCTTACAACGCCGGTCCGGGCAGAGTCGTGTCCTGGCGACAGAGTCTTCCGGCTGAAATTGACGAATTTGCCGAGGCAATTCCGTTTAAAGAAACGCGGGGTTATGTGCAGGGCGTAGTTCGCAACGCCGCGCAATATCGCAGACTTTATGATATGAACGGGCAGTTTAAACCAAACGTCGGAACGAAAGCAGTGCGCGCGGTTATTGACACGCAGCCCGCTGCAGAAATTGCCAAAGAATTTCCGGATTTGGTCGTTTCCGGTGATAAAACAAGCGAATAAATTCTGATTATTTTTTTGAAAACTGAGGAAAGGCGCGTTTATTTTCCTAGTTCGGCAAGCAGTATGCTGCTTGCGCTTTGGTCTCGCTGTGCATAAAGAATCGTTTTGCCGTCGGGGGAAACGCTTAAACCGGGAAAAACCCAAAGAGGCGTTTTCTCTGCCGAAGCGATTTCTTCGGTTTGTCCGGTGGAGAAATTGTAGAACAAAATGCGATAAGGCGGATTGTTTGGATTTTGAACCATGAAATAAATGCCTTTTGATGTGACTGACCAATAACGCCAATAACCAGCTTCCGAAAGCGCCGGAACCGGCGACTCTTCGCCTCCTTCCGCTGAAACGCGCCACAATCCAGCAATTCCGCGTCCTTTTGAATAAAAAATCTCTTTGCCGTCCGGCGAAGCAAATGACTCGAAACCACCTTGTTTGGTGATTTGCTTCGCTTCTCCGCCTGTCGCGGCGATTTTCCAGACGTTCAAGTCGCCGCTCTGATCCGAGCAGAAATAAACGAAACGCCCGTCCGCGCTCCAAGCCGGTAAAACGCTGCGCGACCGTGAATCGGTTAAACGACGCGGCGCTCCGCCATCGCTCGAAATGATGAAAATGTCTTTGGTGTTTCCGCTTGTCGCGTCAAAGGCGACGAACTTTCCGTCCGGAGAAAAACGCGGACTTCCTGTCGAACTTTTTGAGTCAGTTAATTGTCTCTGGTTTTTGCCTTCGCGGTCGGCAATCCAGATTTCCTGACTGCTGGTGCGATCAGAGACGAAAACCACGCGTGAACCATCCGGCGAAAATTGCGGGCTGTGATCGGCGCGCGTGGAAGCTATGAATTTACGAGCAGATTCGCCCGGCACGATTCGCCAGATGTTTGAATCGTTTGACTCGTCCGTAAAAGCAATCATTCGTCCGTCGGGCGAAACGGCTATATTTGTTATGGCTCTAGAGTAGCAAAGCCGACTAGAGCGGGTTCTTTTCAAGCAAATTTATCAACAACTGAAACAAGTTTTTGTTGCGATTATTGAAACGATATTCACACTCTTTCAAATGTAAATAAAAAGTGTGATTCGGCAATCCGTTGAATTTCTGGAGTCTTCGTTTAGCAAAACTCCAGAAGCTCTCAATACCGTTGATGTGATTGCCGCCGTCAGCAAACTGATTCGAGCCGTGAGAAACACGAAAATGCTTTTCAAAACCAACATCAACCAATCCATCGTAGCCGCGCCATTTGTCCGAATGAATAACAGTTTCAGGCGAGACGTGACCGCGAATTACGGCTTGCAAAGTCTTTTTGCTGCAATCAGGAACAATCTCGGTATAAACCGAACCGTTACGCTTGAAGATACCGAAAACAATTGTCTTCCCAAATGCACCGCGACCGCGTTTTCCGCGCACACGACGCGCACCAAAGTAAGATTCATCAACTTCAACAACTCCAGCAAAAGGCGATGCCCGTTCACATTCAGCAGCAATCTGAGAACGAATTTTCAAATAAATCTGGTTGACCGATTTTCTCGTCAATCCAACCAGTTCAGCAGCTTTACTGGCGGTCAAATCAAGCGCAAAATAGCGAATGATTTGGCGAGTTTTACGTTCACTAATTTTGGAACGCCGATAATATCGGTTTAGTTGTTCCATTTGAGCAGCTTAGCACTTCAAGTCAAGTGCTTTGCTACTCTAGAGCCTTTGTTTTTAAGGCGGTTGGTTTTCCTCTGACTCCATCAGACCCAGCTTTTCAAGCTGTTACTGGCAACATTACCTTTTCAATCAACGGAGCCGCACAGTCAATTAATGGACTAGCTAATCAGTACACCGGCGCAGATATTGCGCCGAGTGACTTGAGTCTCTTTAACAATACATTTCCAGCGATTCCTGCAAACAGCACAGTTGTTCTTTCAGCAGGTACAGTCATAACGGTTAATAACGTCAACGGCACGCTGCCCACACCAGCGCCTAACGACACTTACGAGACTTTCCTCACCGATGACCGTGGATCCAAATGCAGCATCGGTGCAGTAGGTTCTGGAGCAACTGCGGCATCCGTTTCCGTCTCCGGCAGAGTCGTTACAAGCGGCAGACGCGGACTATCGAATGCTTTGGTTTACCTAACAGACTCACAAGGAATCACACGCTCTGCTAGAACAACATCTTTTGGTTATTACCGTTTTGAGGACGTTCAAGCGGGTCAAACGATAACATTAACAGTCGTCTCCAAACGCTACCAATTCGCTCCACAGGTTTTAAATCTTAATGAAGAAATAACCGAGCTAAACTTTGCACCCGAGCCGTAAAGATTTCTAAAAGAAACAGATTTATCCAAATTAAGCACAAACAAAAGGAACGTCCCAAAAACGTTCCTTTTTGAGACTGATTTGCATTGTCTCAGAAACGGGCGTTTTTGAGACATAACTGCCAAACGAAAACTCTTTGACTTTTATCGGCATTATTCAGCTTTCCAAAAGCCTATCCTGAAGCAAAATCTTCTTAATAAATTATAATTATCAAAATCATTGACTTAACAAGAATCTTGCAATAGAGTGAGGAACCTATTGACAAACACTCTGTGTTTGTTGGGATAAATAGAAGATATTTCGATTAGTCTCTTTGCACATCAACAACAAACTGTAATCAATTGCTGTAACTTTCAACAGGAATAAAGTAGAAATACGATGAGAGCAAACACGAAAATCAGGAAACTCACCCTTGGAACTTTTATTATCGCAACTGCATTTTTGACTACTATTGCAGTTTATGCAGCTACAGTAATCGTTACTCCCGGTAATTTACAAGGTTGGCAAATCAGCCTGGTCGATGATGATGCCGACGGCGTTTTAACAGCCACTGTTAACTTTGTTAACGGTCCGGGAACGCCGCCTCTGGGAACAGGAAGCGTTCAGTTGTCTGTTGGTTCTGAAGGCGCTGATGCAGCTCAACTTGTTCATTCCGGTTACGGAGGCACGTTCGTTCGCGACTTTACGGCTCTTAGCTATAGTACCTATGTCCAGCAAAGCGGCTCCGGCGGACAGGCGCCATATATCCTTTTAGATGTTGACTATAATAATGATGGAACAAGAGATGACATCTTATTTTTTGAACCTGCTTATCAAAATGCCACGTTCTGTCCATCTAATCCGCAGCCAGCAATCGCAGTAGGTGCTTGGCAGACTTGGAATGCATTAAACGGTTGCTGGTGGTCTTTATTTAACTTCGCCGGGACATTTCCCGGAACTGGAGTCAAGCCGCTTTCTGCCATTCTTGATGTTGAACCAGATGCAAGAATTAGCACTAATACACGGGGAGTTCGCATTGTTGCAGGATTTGGAGAAGGCGCCTGGAATAATTTCATCGGAAATGTGGATGCTTTCACAATTGGTGTTAATGGCAATGAAACGACTTATAATTTTGAACCGTCTCAGACGACTGCAAGTTCCGTTTCTGTCTCAGGACGTATAATGTCAGGCAGGCGCGTGATTTCAAACGCCAGAGTTTTCCTGACAAATCAGAACGGAGAAACCAAAACTGCTCTGACCAATAGCTTCGGATATTACAGATTTGGAGACGTGCAGGCAGGAGGAACTTACGTCTTAAATGTATCTTCCAAACGTTACAATTTCTCTCCTCAGGTGATCACAATCAATGAGGAAATGTCTGATTTAAACTTTATTGCTCAGCCGTAAAGTGAAATCAAGTCATCTGTCAGTTTAAAAAAGAAGGATAGGCTATTTGAGTTCTATCCCTCTTTTTTTGCGGTTATGTCTCCAAAAACGTTCCTTTATGAGACTGATTCCAAGCTCAAATGTTTGTCTCAGAAACGGGCGTTTTTTAGATACCCTAATTTATGGGCTTACTGCTATCTGCTCAGTTATATTGTCCATCAGTTATAATCAAATGCTTAGTCTAAAAGGACCCGAACCGGACATAACAAGAATTTTATAACGATAAAAATGAAGTAAATTATGAGCAAAGGATTTGTCAAAGAAGGAGATCAGGAAGAAATTCCTGTCTTAACGCCGAGAGCCTATTTGCCTGAAGGCTTGACCAACTACGTTACTCAAGCCGGTATGGATGAACTTTTGGAAGAAAAACAGATGCTCCTCAACGACCTAAACAATCTGGATGCCGCAAATGAAAACGAAAGACGAATCGCATCGAATCATATAAACGCAAAATTGCAGTTGTTGAATGACAGAATTATGACTGCGAAAATAATAGATTTAGACAAACAATCACCTAACGAAGTATGGTTTGGCGCAACGGTAACGTTAAAGACGGATAACGCAACGAAACTACAGAAATATCAAATCGTAGGCGTAGATGAAGCAGATGTTTCTAAAGGAAAAATCTCATTTATTTCTCCGCTCGCCAAAATACTGATAAGCAAGCAAGTCGGTGAAAAAGCAATATTAAAAGGTCCAAACGGAGATAGGACGTTTGAAATTATGGAAATCGTATATTGAAATCCGGCGGAATTTTCAGCTCTATCGGTTGTGCGTCTGTTGCGATTTAACAAATTCGCATCCCTGCGGGGCGGAGGTATTGCTAATAACCAAACATGTTGTAATGATGTTGCCTGTCGGGTTGGACAGGTATGCACTAACGGACAGTGTATGATAATTGCCCGGGTGGCATGGCGCTTGTAAAGGTCAATGCGTGAGAATGTCTAAAAAAGGTTCCTTTTTGAGACTGATTTGCATTGTGTCATTAACGGGCGTTTTTGACACTGAAGTTTGAAACAAGAGACGTCAGGACTTATTTTCCATTCAGGTTTTTGTTTTCAGCGCCGACAATATAGCCTGATTTAGTCCGTACCACTACATTCTGCCGCATTACACGAACTTTTATCTGCCTTCGCTCGCCTTTCTGTCCTGTTTTTTCAGGATAGTATCCGATGGAATACTGGCGCCGGAGTTCCTCGGCAATATTGGAAAAAGCACCGCTCAGATTGTTAAGAGCTTCCACGGTCCTGCCACCACTGTTGCGGGCAAGTTCTTCCAAATATCTTCTGCCGGTTTCGTGTTGCTCGCGAGATGCAGGACCAAGTAGAACGTTTCTTCCCCCTATTGTGACACTTGTCCTATTGCTGCTTATCCCCTGCTGTTGTTGTTCTTGCTGCGTTTGTTGCGGCTGCGGCGGACGATAAGTGTCATAACGAATAGGGTAAATAAGTGCGTCCGTCTCCTGGGCATCATGAACGGTAGTTTGGTAACTTGCTCTGTAAGAGGTAGTGTCAACGCCGTCGGTAAAAAGCACGACGGCTTTCCGACCTTCAATTTGTTTGAGTTCCCGGTTTATGACAAAGTCGACGGCTTCGAAAAGGCTCGTTCCGCCGCCGAAGTCGGTCTGGTAAATAGCTTCCTCAAGAACCTTACGGTCGTTTGTGATGGGACTCAGGACGTGAACATTTTCGTCGAAGGAAACAACAATCACTTTATCCTCCGGACGCAGTTGGTTGATGAAGCCGATCGCCGCATCTTGTATTTCATCAATATGATATTGGGTTGAAGGGCTTACGTCGATCAATAAAATGACGGTAAAGGGGGATTCGACCGATTGAAAATATTCGATCTTTTGCTGGACACCGTTATCGAAGATTTGAAAATCCTGCTGCTCGAGGTTGGAGATGAAACGTCCGTCTCGGTCAAGAACAGACACGGGCAGGGTCACAAGGTTAGTTTCAACTTTGATGATTTCGCTGTCCTCCTCTTCGGTAACAGGCTGTTCGTTTTGCGTGGAAGGTGCCGTACGGCTCTTCGAATTACCGTCAATCAGAACAGGAGGGGGTGAAGTGGTGTGATTGTCTTTGATGTCACTACTCTGCCCCGAATTACCGTTTATTACAGGAGGACGTTTGTTTGAGTTTTGGGTGGATGAATCGGTTTGACCAGTCGTTATCGTTCTTGAAAGAGACGGAGACGGAACTATCCTTGGGCGGGTAATTTTGTCTGATTGCGCTAAAGCGAAAGTGCCTAAAACAAAAAGGAATAAAAGGGACGCCGCAACTTTTTTCATTTTAATTCTCCGGTAAGAACATTGTCCTGTTTATCTGGTTCGCTCACAAACTTCGATTATAGTTTAATAACGAAAGATGCTTGGAAATAAACACAAGGAGACCTATAGCGATTCTTGATTGAGTGCGACTAGTTTATGCTGTAAAATTCCACGAATGAAAGCCTATTCTTTGGATTTGCGCCAGCGTGTGGTCGAAACTTACAAAACCGGCGTGCTGACGATTAAAG
>JALZCH010000029.1 GCA_030863175.1 Acidobacteriota bacterium
AAATGGTGGCGGCTTCGGGCGGTCCGAAAACTGTCATTCCGCGAGCGCGTCCCGTTCCGCTGTCAATATTGAAATAACCGCCGAATTTTTCATAACCGGTAACCGGAGTTTCAAACGAGCCGAAATGTTTCTTGACGTAAGCCTGCGAACCTAGCAAACCTTGCTCTTCCCCGCTCCAGAGCGCGACGCGAATGGTACGGCGCGGTTTGACACCGAGCGTTTTTAAAATACGTCCGGCTTCCATCATGATCGCGCATCCGATTGCGTTGTCGGTTGCTCCGGTCGCGGCGTGCCACGAATCGAGGTGTCCGCCGAGCATAATCACTTCGTCGCGTTTGTCTGTGCCAGTAATTTCGCCGATTGTGTTATAGGAAGTTACACCTTCAGGATAAGTATTGTTGCGAATATCGAATTCGAGGGTAACCGGTGTTCCGCGATCCAAAATTCGCCAGATTCTGCCGTAATCTTCGTTTCGCATCACGACGGTCGGGACGACTTTAGTGACATCGAACGTGCGGTTGTTAAAAGCGCGAATCTGACCGTGTTCGCGCCCGGCGTCGTTGAGGCGAAGTAGCGCGCCTGATTCGAGCAAAAATCTATCGAGCTGTTCGGTTAATTGCAAGACGTTTAATTGTCCGGGGCGCGGTGTTTGCTGCGGACCTTGAAATTGCGGAGGTTGCTGCGGCGTCGCATTCGGATCGAAACGCCGTTTAAGTTCTTCGTCGTTGATTCTTTTCGACGGCGGATTAAAGTTAACCGGGATAACCTGTGGTCTTCCGACCAGCACCATTTTTCCCCGAACGTCATTTCTTATTTTGTTGAAATAAGCGGTTAATTCCTCCTGCGTCGGTCTTTCCGGTAGAGTCATTTGATATGCCTGACCTTGCGCAACACCTTTTGTGCTCGGCGTCCAAGCCAGAACTTCAAACGTCAGCGAATCTTTGACGGGCGAAGTAATAAATCCCGAAGCACGCTCGTTGAGCCATCCGGGGTGTCCGAAATCCCAAGGCTCCAAAAAGGCATTGTCAAAACCCCATTCTTTCATTTGTTTGACTGCCCATTCAGCCGAAGCCTTGTGATTAGGCGACCCCGTCAAACGTGGTCCGTAAATGTCGGATAAGAAATGCATTGTTCGCATAATCTGCGAATTGTCCATTGCTTCTTTGCGAATCCGGTCATTAATGCTGGCATCAACCTGTTGCGCTTGTGTAAAAGGCAGCGATTGAAAAACAAAGCAAAAAAGCAAAAGCGCGGTTGTTTTAATTCTGATTGTTCGTTTCATTTTTGTTCGTTCTGAAAGTCAATTGTTTACGTCCGAATCGGACGAAAAGTCACATACAAATACAAGTCTTTGGTTACTTTTTAACAGTTTTGCGAGTTTCAAGCAAAGCGGCTTTGCAGGCTTATTAAACTTTGCGCCTTTGCGTGAAGCAATCCAGGCTCCACGCAAAGGCGCAAAGAGAAAACAAAAGACGCAAAATCGTTTTTTGCAGCCTTTTATTAAACCGCTTCAGATTGCGAAGTAAAATTAAAAGCCTTTAATTTTAACGCTGGAAGCAGCGAGGCGTTTTCTGCGCCGCCGACTCGTTCCGGCGTTCCCATCATTTCGACATTTCCGGGCGCGAGCATCTGAACCAGCGATTGATTAAACCGCAGATTCTTCACAGGATATTGAATTTTGCCGTTTTCGACAAACCAAACACCATCGCGGGTCAGCCCCGTAGAGCTTGCAGTACGCGGATCGGTCGAGCGAATGTACCAGAAACGGCTGATGATTAAACCTTTCTGCATCGAGCGAATCATTTCGTCCATTGTCGAAGTTTTCGCGTTCGTTTCCATAATCGTATTAACGGGTCCGGGCGTCGGTTCGCCGCCTTTTTGTTTTGCCCAGAAACGCGAAAAAATCAGGTTTTCCAACGCCCCGTTGCGCACAAGATAAATTCTTTGCGCCGGAATTCCAGCTTGCGCCGATTGCGAACCGGGTAATTCCGGATTCCAGGGATCGCTGTAGATGTTGACCTTTTCGTCAAAAATCTTTTCTCCCAATTTGGTTTTGTTACCCGGCGCGGAATATGGGCTGCGACCTTCTTCGGCGCTGCGCGCGTCAAAGCCAAAAGCCAAACCGCCCAAAATATCTGCCACAGCCTGCGGTTCGAGAATCACCGGATAAACGCCCGGCTCAATTGTTCTGGCGTTGCGTCCTTCGAGAGCTTTGCGAATCGCTTCGTTAGCGATGCGATTTGTGTCTAGTTTGGAAACGTCGAAATGATTGCGGGAGAAAAAACCGGAACTCGTTCCGTCGGGCGTGCGCGCAGTCACTGAAAGACCGACCACTGCATTTCTCTCAAAGGCAAAATTCCCGTTTTTGGTGGCAAAAGCCGACGCAACTGCTCGCGCTTGATGATAACCGGCGGAGATTACTTTTTGTTTTTCGCTCTGCGCTAAAATGTCGGCGATAGCTTTGGCGCGCACCGCAAGTTGCGGATTAGCGGTCGCTTCGACAAAAGCATTGACCGGTTTGTAAGTCTGTTTTCCAAGCGACGGCAAATATTCCCGGTCAACCGGAGCCGTCCGTGCGATTTGTTCGGCTTGCTCGACCATCGCGCGCAAAGAAGCGTCGTCCAGATCGTTTGTGTTCGCTGCCCCACGTTTCCCACCAATCCAAACCGTCACGCTCGCATTGCGATTTTCGCGTCGTCCGCTTGTCAGAAAAGAATTGTCTGCAAAGCGTAAATGCGACAAATTTTCGCTTCCGACGCTGACTGTCGCGTCATCGGCTTTGACAAAAGAAAGAATTTTTTGAGTGGTGTTTTGAGCTTCCTGTTCGGTTAATAACATTCTTTTAAAATCTCCTTACGACACTCTGGCTGCAGTATTTAAAACGTTGATTTGTCGAAAACGCGCTACAGGACAACCATGCGAAACGGCGTTTGACTGGCTCGGCTCGCCTTTGCCGTCGTTAAATGTGCCGGGCAGTTGATAAGTCGCTTGTCCGCCGAGTCCGTCGCAGGCGTTCCAGAAATCGGTGGTGCGAGATTGATAAGCGACATCGCGGAGCATTCCCGTGATTTTTCCGTTTTTGATTTCCCAAAAGGTTTGACCGCCAAACTGGAAATTGTAGCGCTGCTGGTCAATCGAGTAGCTGCCTCGCCCGTGAATCATAATGCCGTTTTTAACATCGCTTATTAAATCGTCAGCCGTGACGTTTTCTTTCGCCGGTTCGAGCGAAATGTTCGGCATTCGCGGAAACGGGACGCTTCCCCAACTGTCTGCGTGCAAACAACCGTAGGATTTTTCCCGCCCCACGCGCGGCGCAAGATCGCGAGTCGTTTGCCAATCAACAAAAACTCCGTCTTTGACCAGATACCATTTTTGCGCCGGAACGCCTTCGTCATCATAACCGACGGTCGCCATTCCCGTAGGCTGTGTTCGGTCGGCGAAAAAGTTGACAATTTTTGAGCCGAACTGAAGTTTCCCGGTTTTGTCCGGCGTTAAAAACGAAGTTCCGGCGTAATTGGCTTCCCACCAAAGAGCGCGATCAAGCTCGGTCGAATGCCCGACCGACTCGTGAATGGTCAAAAACAAATGCGACGGATGCAGAATCAAATCGTATTTGCCCGGCTCGACCGATTTTGCTGAAAGCTTCATTACTGCTTCTTCGCCAGCTCTACGGGCGTCGCCGATCCAGTCGTTTTGTTCAACATATTCATAGCCAGCAGTGTTTCCTTCGGTCAAAGAATTGCGCGTTTGAAAGTCGCCGGGCTTTGTCGCCGTGACGGTGAAAGACGGGAAACCACGCACGAGAAATTGCTCGATGCGCGAGCCGTCGGAAGTTGCGAGAAATTTCTGTTCATTAACCCAATTCATTCCCGAATTAACAAAGCTGACGCCTTTTGTCTTTAACGCCTCTTCGTTGAGCTTAAGCAAAAACGCGATTTTTTCGTCAATCGGAACCTCAAACGGGTCTTTGACAAACTGGCTGCGCCAGGTTGTGACGACTTTTTCAACCGGCGCGAGTTTGATTTTCTTACGCTGAAACGCCGAATTTGCTTTGGCGATTTCGATCGCCTGCTGCGCGACGCGGCGCGCCGTTTCTTCCGTTACGTCGGGCGAAGCGGCAAATCCCCAAGTTCCGTTGACCAGAACGCGGACGCCGAAACCGTAATTTTGATTGCGGGCGATGTTTAAAACCTGTCGCTCGCGGGTTGAGACAACTTCGGTGCGGTAACGATTAATGCGAATGTCGGCATACGACGCGCCGAGTTTTTTCGCCGCGTCAAGCGCCGCGTCGGCGACCTTGTTTTTGTCGTTGGCAAAACGCTCGCCGATCGCCGCTTCAGCCTCTAAAATCCAGGCGGGCAGCGTCAGCGCGGAAGCGGTTGCCAAGCCTGCCGTTTTCAAAAAATCACGTCTTGAAAAAGCCATTTTCGAATTCCTCTTTGATTTCGTTGGAATAACAAAGCAAGTATATTGATTAATTGCTTAGAAATTTTGAATAGTTATTTATCACGATAAAGCCGTCTCTGCAATAAAAACTTCATCGTTTTTTTATTTCGCTTTACCTGAGCAATTTTTTGAGGATGCTAAAAAAAAGCAGAATTTGATAATCAAGAACCGAATTATTCTTCGCGCGCTTTGCGAAAAACTTTGCGTCTTTTGCGGTTAGCTTTCCTCTTTACCAATCAAACCGCTAACGTTGCCACGGAGGACGCAAAGAATAATTTATACTCTTGATGCGCTAAAAAAATTACTATGAAAATCGCTTTTCTTTGTTCGTTTCTGCTCTTATTTTCGTTTTCCGTCTTTGGTCAAGGGTCAAGCCCTAATCGGCTAACCACCGAAGGCGAAGTTTATGCGACGGCTTTCTCAAATTTCACCGAAGCGGAAAAAGTCGCTCAAAATCAAGGTAAATCACTTGTCATCACCGACAACCAAATTTTTACAGCCAACAAAACGATTTCGGTGCCGCTCGTTTTTAAATCGGGCGGAAAATTAAGCATCAATTCGGGCATCACCGTAAATATCAACAACTCGCTCAAAGCTCCGCCGGAGCGAATTTTCGACGGCGCTGGAAGAGTTAATTTCCAAAATGCCAAAACTCGCCGCCTGCTTGTCGAATGGTGGGGAGCAACTGGACAAGATTCTACTGATGACGCGGCGGCTGTAAACGCTGCCGTTGATTCGCTCGGCGCGACCGCCCATCAAAGCGGCGCAGTTATCGCTTTCGGGAATTACGGCTACGTCTTTAGTAATCAGCTCGATTTTACTTTGTCCAACAACATTACCTTTGAGGGCGGCGAATCCCAATATGCTGGCGGAAGCCCGACAATCGCTTACAACGGCAGAGTTTCACCGGCTATCAAGCTCGATTCAACGCGCGGTATCACCTTCAAAAATATGCGGTTTCAGGCTTCGAGCGCATTTTCCGGCGTTCTCATTCAAGGCGGCGCATCCGTATCGGCAGGCGACACGCTCCATCTAAAAATCGAAAGCTGTAGCTTTGCGGCGGCAAATCCCGCGGCGACCTTGCTCACATTGGATAGAACCATCGTCTCGCAGGTTCGCGATTCAAACTTTATCGGCGGCGCTGTTGCAATCGTCGGCGCGATTACAACCCACGATTCGAATGTCATTCTTGTCGAATCAAACCACTTTAAAGGGCAGGCTCAGGCTTCTATTAAATCACCCGGTCAATGGTGGACGATTATCAATAACACATTTTCTGGCGGTGCGCCTGATGCTTATGCAGTAACGACCGACGACGCGCAGCGTTTTACGTCTCGCGCGTTATTGTTTGAAAACAATTATTTTGAGACCAACAAAGGTTACGCCGAGCTGCCGCCCAAAGGGCATTTGATTAAAGTTAAAGTAGCCGGAGCCGCTTTTGTTGGCAATTCCTTTTCCGAATCCGGAAAAACGGGAAATGTCATCGAGCTTGTCACATCACGCGGCGTCGCCTTTGTCGGTAATCGCTTTGAAGGCGGCGCAAGTCTTACAGGCGTCAGCGGAACTCATAACGCTTACGGCATTTCGTTCACGGGAAACGATTTTATCGGGACGACTCCGGTTGGCGGCGCGGTTGCCGCCGTTTATTCGGCATCAGGAAACGAAGGGTTGGCTGATCGAATGAACGGATTAATTGTCCTCAACGAAGCAGCCTCAGCCGGCGCAAACGGCTTGCCGGGCATTACCTTCGGCTATAAAACAACTCTCGGCGGCGCAAATTCGCTCGCGCAAATCGGTGTCCTAGACAGCACCGGCACGGGATATTTAAACCGCTCGCTCGGTTATTTTGCGCCGAGCAGCAACAACAATCCGCATATTTTCTTCACCTGGAACGGCAGCAAGTTTGTGGATAGACTTACAATCGGTCTTAATTCCGTGACCTCTAATGTTCCGATTTCCGTTCCGACGGATTCCTTCAACGTCGGGACTTGGAACAATTCAACACAAGTGCCGACAAAGGGCGCAATCGAAGACAAATTCGCTTCGCTGACGGCTTCGGACATCAAAGGCGGAACTTTTGCCGCTTCTCAAATTCCGAATCTCGATGCCGGCAAAATCAACAGCGGCACGATCACCAACAGCATTTCGACGAACAGTTTAACTGTCGGAAGCGGTGCATCGATTACAAGAGTTTTATCAGCAACGGCTTTGGTTGATTTCGGAGCAACACCTAGCGGTGCATGCGAAGATTCGGTTCCAATTACCGTTAACGGCGCGCAGGACGGCGATGTTGTTCAGATCGGCGTTCCCGCCTCCTTGGCATCAATTCCGGGCACCAGCTTTTCCGCTTACGTTTCAGCCGCCAGCAGAGTAAAAATTAGAAGATGTAACTCTGCCGGATCAACAGCTTCCAATCCAAACGCGGCAACTATCAGAGTTGCTGTTATGAGATTTTAGAATCCTGCAGTTTCAATATAAAGCAGAGATGCTATGCATCGCTTCTCTGCTTTATACATTGCTTTTTTGAAACACAACCTAAATATTAATTGTTATTCTGTCTCTGCATTTGATTTCCGCAGTAAGAACAAACAATCCAATTTGCTTCTACCCTTTGACGGCAGTTTCCGCAATAAAGATGCGCTTCTCCCAAGTTGGTCTGGCAATTTGAACAAAAACGGTGTTCTTCGTGACAAGGATAATGGCATTTTGGATTCGGACACACGCGGACTCGCGGTGCTGGCGCTAACACTCTTTGACCTACCGGCTGCGGCAAAGCGCCTCGACCGTATTTGCCGCTCAAAATATCTGCATACTCGGCAGAATTAGCCCAAGCGTTAATTTCTTTTACTCGGACAACCGGATAAGGATGCGTCTGCTGAAGCAGGGAGTGCAGTTTTATCAGTTTCGTTATCAGCGAATCCGTTCCCAAATCGTTATAAGCACCAGCTTGAGCTTCAACTTCCGGTAAGCTGATTTCATCAGGTAACTCTTTCGAGTAGCCAGCCAATTTTGCCAATGCGCCAGCAACGGCTTCCGGTTTCTGCGTGGCTAAAAGCGCGGCTCGATCGCATGAAAACTCCGCTTTTCTATTCCATTCCAAAATGGCAAGCTGCAAGCCAATGCTGACCATTTGACCAACATACGGAATGGCATAGGAAATCACTGCGTTTCCGAAATTCGACAAGATGTAAGCCATTGTTTTGTAAAGCTGATGCTCGCATTTTACGTGACCGAGTTCGTGCCCGATAATAGCCAGCAATTCATCTTCGGTCATTATATCCATCAAACCCGAACACAATACAATCGTGTAATTTTCAACGCCCATTGCGAAAGCATTGATGTCGTGCGTTGTTTGGATGTAAAGGTTTGGCAGCTTTCTTACATCCAAAACCTCCGCCATCTTAATGTATTGCTTATAAAGCGAAGGATATTGCTGAGCATTAACGCGCAAAGACGAAGACATTTTCTCAACCAATATCACGCGCTCGATTCCGTGCTGGGAGATAAATTTGACTACTTTCGGCAGACCGGGAACTTGCTGCAAATTCGCAATAGCTTGGCTGTCTAGTTGGTGTTGAAATGAGTGGTGCGATAAACCGGGAAAATCTTTTAAATCTGATTTAAGTGCCATTTACTTCTTTTATGAACTTTAAAAAATTGTTGATTGAATTTCTTCTAACAGTTAAAGCGGAAAAGGAAAGCAGAAGGTATCAGTTTTTAATGAAAAAGATTAATTGTTTACTTGGTTTTTTGATTATTAACGGAACAAAGTTTGTGTTTGTTGGTTGTCGTATCAAATACAAGCTTGAACTTTGAATTTAACCGAAGCAAAGACGTTTACAGATGCTTTTCTAATCTGTTTCTATTCAGTTTGTCGGCATTTAAGCTATTCTCATCTCTTTATTCTGACTTATCCAATATTTTCTACCGGTTCTCCTTATCTCAAAGAACAGACAAAGTGTCGCCAGAAAGGTCGCATCTTAAACAAAGAAAAGGAATAAAATTTTATGAAGCTAGAATTTTTAGCCGGAGCGACTAGAGATAACTTTATTGATAAAACTATTGAATATTTAAATCAAAAAATGAATGAAATGGGTTATGAATTAACCGATGTGCAGCTAACAACTGAAACAGAAGAATTAACAGAGAAACAGTTAAACAGATTTGAAGCAATAGATTTTGCAGGACGAGTTTATACCGAGGCAAACGAGGACGGCACATTTACTCATACATTTATGCCTGAAACAGAAGATTATGAGATTTTGAGCTTCAATGCTTTTGATGAATAAAAAATGCGAGGCAATGGGCAAACACCTGACTTTTTATAAGTATACTGCGGGGTGACTAAAAATATTAGAGCAAATCTAAAGTAAATGCGATACATAACCGCAATGTCTTATCCAATTCTGTGCATCCAGTGCGGTGATCTCTTTGATTGCCGCACTGATTGCTTCCGATAGTTTTTCGTAAGTTCTGG
>JALZCH010000074.1 GCA_030863175.1 Acidobacteriota bacterium
GGCTCCAAGACGAATTTCAGGAGCGCAGGATTTTAGCACGGGCAGAATTTTCTGCCATTCATCATCAGTTAGCTTAACTTTCATTTCAAAGAATAGTTTAACTGATCTGTGTCAACACAACCTAGTACCGAAATGAGATGACAAAGTTTAAGGAAAAATGCTTATCAAATTTGTGCGGCAATCTTTTTGAGAAAACAAACTAGCAGCTTGGGTTACTTATTTTTTTCGTTTCATTTACAGATAAAAAGCAGCAGATAAAACTGCTGCTTTTTATCATTATTTCTGATTGATGAAATGCTGTTAGCGTGAATCTGCCAAATACAGATTTAAATCCTGGATTTCATCAACGAGGTTCCAAACCATCGGCTCAAAGCTGTATCGTTTCGAGGCGACGTTGATGGTAATGGTTTGTCCGACGCTTAAGTCGGCAAAACGGTAATAACCGAAAGCAGTCGTGCGGGTTGTATGAACAGTGCCATCAGCTTCGGTTAAAGTGACAATTGCGTTGTTTAAGCCTCGCCCACTCGGAGTAATAAGGCGACCAGCAACGGAAACCGAAGCGGAAGTCGTAAGGCAGCAAATCGTCGGTCTCGGGGTCGAAGCAAAAGTCCCCGTTCCGGCGGCTGAGAAGTCGGCTAAAATACCGTTGGCTCCGAGAGCTAACGCAGGTATTACCGAAGAAAAGCTAAGTGCAAAATTTCGAGCGGTCGTACCTGAAAAATCGAGAAAATCAGAAGTAAAAGTTACGTTTTCACTGGGAGTCGAAGCAACAAAGCTAGCAGATTCGCCAGCTATATTACCAAAAATTGCAGGAGCGCCCGAAGTTACCTGTACCGTCAGCAAATTATTTCTCGATCCGCCTCCAACCGGTGCCGGGAAACAGCGCAGAATCTGGATAACCACTTGGTTGAAGTTTTGTCTGATCCCATTAGGCGGCGCACCGGGAACTGCCGGCTGGGTCGTAATTGAGTCAACAAATATTCTGGCGCATTGATTTCCTTGTAAGGAGGGATCCAATCCGGGGATGTTCAAGTATGTAAACTCAACTGGCGTACCGCCTGCTGGTGTAAATAAAGAGCCGCTCGGTGAAGGAGGCGCATTATCGCCTCGATTATCAAAGAAAAAACCGTTCTGGTTAGATGTTTGATTGAATTGTGCGAATGTTGTGGTTTGCGCTTCTGCGGTTTGAAGCCAGCTAAAGGTTAACAAACCCAAGATAGCTGCTAAATGTAGGAGAGATATTTTTCGCCGCTTTAATTCAACTTTGAAAATTTTCATTTTTGCTGATCCTCGTCTTTCAAAATTTTAAAAACAGACTAACACCTTTCGGTATTTCGTCCATCAGGATTTATAACCCAAATTTTTCAGTAATTTTACCCCCTACTTTTTCGGTTGTCTATATTTTCTTGAAAAAAAACAGATTATTATTTCGGTGATAAAGCAAAAGTTGGGCTGGTTGCTTCGAATTTCACTTGTCACATGCCAACATTTTATTCTTTATAGTCAATCCGATCATTCACAAATACGAAATCATTTAAATAAAATTCCAGAAGTTTTTATTCATCAAAGTGCTGATTTTTAATATCTTTCCCACTGCCCAAACCGTTTTTGTGATTAGAAGAAAATTCCGGACTTGATTCCTTTTCCGCCCCTTTTTCGCGTAACAAATTGAAAGTATTGACAATCAACGGTTATTTGCCTGAATCAAA
This sequence comes from Acidobacteriota bacterium, assembly GCA_030863175.1. GTDB lineage: Bacteria > Acidobacteriota > Blastocatellia > Pyrinomonadales > Pyrinomonadaceae > JALZCH01. The sequence continues at coordinate 1,710 of JALZCH010000074.1, forward strand.
ATGAATAAACGCAAGTAAACGTTTTGGAACCGGAAAAATACAATACTTGGAGGATTTTTTATGATAAAGCGCAATTATCTAACAAGCAGTTTTCTTACGAGTTTGTTCGCCTCTGTACGACTTTTCGCGCCAGTAGCGTTTGCATTTTGCTTTCTTGGAGCAGCAGAAGCCAATGCCGATACTGTTTTTACAGCGTCATTAAACAACAACCAAGTCGTTCCACCAACCAATTCAACGGCAAGTGGAGCCGGGAGCGTGATTTTGAATCAGACGGAAAATTTGGTTACAGTAACTCTAAATTTAAATGGGCTCCAAAACGCGCAGGTTGGCAGGCGGATTCACGGTCCAGCGCCGCGAGGCGCAAATGCTGGATCAATTATTATTATGTCCGGTGGAGTGGCAACTCAGACGTTCCATGTTAGCCAATCACAAGCGGCGGATTTGAAAGCAGGTTTGTGGTATTTCAGCGTTACCTCGCCAGCGTTTCCCGACGGCGAAATTCGCGGGCAAATCGAACCTCTCTGCGCCCCTCCTCCAGTGAATCTAACGGCTTGGTATCGAGCCGAAAACAACGTCTACGATTCGACGGGCAGTTATAATGGCATTGCACCAAACGGCGTTGGATACGCAGCAGGTATAGTCGGGAAAGCCTTCAATTTTAACGGAACGAATCAATACGCTGACCTTGGTAAATTCTTTGATTACAAAACCTTCACCATTTCGATGTGGGTCAAACCGGGCGAAACGCAGCTTGCTTACGCAAATCTTGCTGACAATAATCGCACCGCCACGACGAATTGGGGCATCGAACAAAACAATACCTCAACAAATCATTATTACTATATTGACAAAGGCGGCAGAGCTTCGTTTACTCTCCAACCGAACGTGTGGCAGCATTTAACAGTCACGCGAGGCGAGAACTTCATCTTAATTTATATCAATGGCGTTTTTTTTAATTCTTCAACAACTACCGCAACGGTTAGTTACGACAGCGCGCGTACTTTGCTGCTCGCCCGTTACTTCAACCGCAGCAATCAAACAACAAACCGCTTCTGGAACGGTCAAATCGACGAGTTTACCACATTTAACCGCGTTCTGTCGGAATCGGAAATCAAGAATCTTTATAATTCAGGCGCGGGTGGAATGTGCCCCGATTCTACTCCCTTGACTGAGCGATTAAACGGCAAAATTATCTTCACCCGCACGGGCGAATTAACCTATCAACTTTATACTATCGGCAATAATGGCGGTGATTTGAGAAAAATTTCGCCTAATCCGAATTTTAGCGATCAACAAGCGGCTTTTTCCCCCGATGGCAGCAAAATCGCGTTTGTGCGAAACACTAATATTTATGTGATGAATGCAGATGGTTCAAATCCGGTTGATTTGTACCCGGCTTCTCCGACCAACGAATCTTTTCCCCGCTGGTCACCAGATGGCAGAAAAATTTCCTTTATTTTCGGTTCCGGAGATCAATCCGAGATTTATGTAATGAACTCAGACGGTTCAAATCCGATTCGCCTGACAAATAATTCCTTTTATGATTATGGCGCCACTTGGTCGCCCGATGGTCGCAAAATTTTGTTTTCCAGCAACCGCCCCGGAAATTATGAGATTTACACAATGAATACCGACGGTAGCAACCCAGTTCGTTTAACAAATAACCCGGCTCACGATAATTCCCCGTCCTGGTCGCCCGACGGCAAGTATATAACTTTCTTCAGTAACCGCGTTGGAACTTTCGATATTTACAGGATGAAAGCCGACGGCTCAGATTTAACTAATTTGACAAATACGCCATCCATTGGCGAACAAAGTCCAACCATGTCACCCGACGGAACGAAAATCGTTTTCCTGCGCAATCAATCCAACAGCTTCCAAATATGGACGATGAACGCGGGCGGTGGCGGAGAAGCTCTTCTTGTGGGCGATGGCTTAAACTATTCACCGACATGGGAGCCGATTTTGAAAACTCAATACACCAATATTTCTTTAGCAAACGGCATTAATGTTACATTCTCTAACGTCGGTGCAAACGGCGAAACCGTCGCCACAATGCTGCAATCCAAGCAGTTTCCCCCGTTGCCGCCGAACTACTTCCCGGGCTCTCCGGTGTATGACATTCGCACTTCAGTTCCTTATGCGGGTTACGTCACCGTTTCATTCAGCATCGCATCAGTTCCCGATTCTGCAGCTTGCAGCGAGATGCGCCTGTTACATTATACAAACGGGGGGTGGACTGATTTTAACAATTGGTCTCCCGTTTACAACTCAGGCATTTGCACAATTTCGCAGGGCGTGTCCACCCTTTCGCCGTTTATGGCTGCCCGTGTTAATGATTCACCGACAACAATATCATTATCGGGAACGGTTACCTATGGCATAACCGAGAACGGACAATCCGTTAAAACTGTCCCCAATGTTTCGATCACCGCCGTTGGGGATTCCTTCGCCGTCTTTAATACCAATATGGATGGCGCTTATTTACTCGACAACTTAATTGATTACGGACGATACCTTGTCACCCCGGTTAAAACGGGAAATGAAAACGGAATTTCGGCGTTTGACGCGACATTAGTTTTACGATTTGTGGCAGCCGGCGGAAACGGAAATCTGACGCCGAATCAACGCTTTGCCGCTGACGCGAACAATGACGGCACGGTAACAGCGTTCGATGCGACGCAAATTTTACGTTACGTTGCCGCCGCCGTAAAATCAAACGCAACAGGCGAAGTCGGGAATTGGAGATTTACACCACCTTCGCGCAGCTACTCTCCTTTAGTCGACTCGCTGGAGCGTGAAAATTACGAAGCAATCTTAATTGGTGAAGTAAGTGGCGATTGGATGCCGTCTCAAAACATTTCTCAAGCCGATTCCGATCAAAAAACAATTTCTTCTGAAACCGTAAATTCGACTTCCGTCTTGTCAATTAATTCTACAGCTAATCGAAGCGAAAAAGATGGAGTTGAAACCGAAATCCTAATTTCACAAGATGAAATTTCTTCGGGTACAAACGCACAATTGCTGCCTGGAACAAAAACGGCTCGAATGGACAAAGGCATTCTGATTATTCCTGTTTTATTAACAAACACCAGCCAATCAGTTGCCGACTTCTCGTTTGAAGTTAAATACGATTCTGATGTATTGGCTCCAGATCATCTTAAACCGTTTGAGACAAACGGAACATTATCGGAAAACGGCTTTTCCGTAGTCGCGGACACAAAAACACAGGACAGAATCGGAATTGCTGCCGCCAGCGGCACAGCTTTGATTACGGAAAACGGCAGATTAATAAATTTGCGCTTTAAGGTGATTGATCCGAAGAAAATCGGTTCGGACAAAACAACTTTAACTTTGTCTCGCCTGCTGCTGGAAAATTGTAATTGAAATTGCTGTGTAGAGACGCGATGCATCGCGTTTTTACAACCACGTATTTTCTTCATTAAAAACAAGATTCCATAGTTTTTGTTTTTGAAAAACGGTTGGCAAAAAAAATCTGAAAAAAATTTTGGAACTTTTTCACAAATCAGGAGTGTACATTGTTAGTTATTTCGTATGTTGATCCTTTTTTTAGCGGACTTTTGTTAGAGTTCGCTACCTCTTTGAAAACCTTCTGTTTTATCCCCTTTAACAAAACAGAAGTTCAAAGATTTTTTTCGTCTCAATAAAAAACGGACATTGATCGCGCGATCAATGTCCGTTTTTACTTTATTTTGAAAGAGAAAAACTGTAGGACAGTAGAAGAAAAACGTGGATTTTTGAGCAATCCGATTTTAGTTCTCCTGCGCTTCCTTCTCGCCATGCCGCTTCGCGTCGGGCATCCCGGCTTTTGCAGCCGCATTTTCAATCTCGGCGTTGATTTTTCCGCCTAAGAGAATTGCCGTTCCGGTCAAATAAAACCACAATGATAAAACGACTACCGCACCGAGCGATCCGTAGGTTAAGCTGTAAGAATCGAAATGCCGCAGATAAACGCGAAACAAAATCGAAACCAGCAGCCATAGCAACACTCCCGCAATGGAACCGGGCGTAATCCAATACCATTTTTGTTCGTTCACATTCGGCGCAAAATAGTAAATCAAAGCAAACGAAAATAAAACGAATGCAAGCGCAATCGGAATTTGTAAAACGCTCCAGAGAGTTATAAAAAGACTGCCCTGATTAAAATAATCAGCAATTGCTTCTCCGATTTCACCGCCGTATAACATCAGCATCAACGGGGTGACGATCAACACTATAATCGCTACCGTTAATCCGATTGATAATAATCTGGTCCGCCAATATGGGCGCGATTCTTTAACTCCGTACATGGCGTTAAGCGATTCGGCAAGCGCAGCAACTCCCGACGAAGCGACCCACAAGGCACTTAAAAGCCCAAACGAAAGCTTGCCGCTATCGGCATTCTGCGCTATTTCGTCAACCGTGGCGTAAACGAGCGTCGAAGCCGCAGGCGGCGCGATTCGGCTTAGATACGAGAGCAGGCTGGCTCGCATATCGTTCCCCGAATCGGTCAAAAAACCGAGAATTGTGATCAGAAACAGCAAAAGCGGAAAAAGCGCGAGCAGAAAATAAAAAGAAAGTGCCGCTGCATGAGTCAACAAACTTCCGGCATAAATCTCCTGCCAGACACGACCCATCAGCACGCGCAAGGACATACCACCGAGCTTCCAAACAGATGCGGGAGCCGTCGGTGAAATCGGATTTTTTTCGTCAGCAGTTTCCACTTCAGTTTTGTTTCAAAATGATGCCTTTATGTTGATTGTAAAATAAATCATTTGATTACGTTCAAATTTAAGATGGAATGATTGAGAAATTGCAAATTAAGGCTTATAAGGCTTAATTCGTGGAATCCAACAGCTTACATTTTTTCTATATTTTTCATATTCCTCGCCGAATCGCAACTGCAAATCTCCTTCTTCCAACGGACGAAAAACGAGTTGCCAAATAGCTCCGCCCATTAAGGCGTAAATCGCAACAAACAACGAACCGTGCCATAAAGCCACCGCCAAGCCTTGTCCGATGCCGGAAATTGCCATTGGATTTCGGACATATTTGTAAACACCCGCAACAACCAACTGGCTTGCCGAATCGAGCGGCAGCGGTGTTCCGCGTCCGATTTTCGACATCGTGTAGGCGCTCGACAAACCAAGCAAACTGATGCTGACAAAGAAAATCACAGCGGCAATTTTTTGATAAGGAAAATAAAAATTGTCGAAACCGATTTTTTCTTCCAAACGAACAATAAAAGGCGGAATCACAAACAAAATCAATCCCCAAACAATAATGATTTGAAGCAAAGTTTTGGTCAAAATCCAGCTTGTTCGAGCAGGTTTGGACTGTCGAAACATCGCGTTTTTAAACGACGAAATTCCAAACGAAAAGACTCCGCTCCAGAGCATCGAGGGAAGCATCAGCGCAACACCAAGCCAACCTGTATCAGTTGCCAATGCGAAGGAAAAACAATAAATACTTGCATAAGCGACCGCTCCGGTCACAAACCAAGCTGTAGACTCAGCAAATCTGGAATCGAAAAAGCAAACGCCTGCGACAACAATTGATCCGATTGCAATCAACATCAAATCAGGCAGCCAAAATGCCGTTAGCCAGATTTCAAAAGTCCCTTCACCGCCAAAATATTTTCTCGAACTGGGAGCGAAAACCAGAATCAGCCACCACAAAACTACTGCGATTCCCTGCACCGCAAAATAACCAGCCGCCCAAAATCTGATTTTTTTATAAGCCGAAGCCTTGACCGAAATTTCGCTTTCCGTCATCCGGCATAAATTAACACGAAACTCTGAAACACAGCCAAAAAAGAAAAAGGTGAGGAACAAAACCTCACCTTTTTCTTTTTTATAAAATTATGATTACCGAATTCTGACTCGATTAATCATGCGGGTGACTGTTCTGCCGTTCGGTCTTTGAGTGATTTGATAGGTCACGCGAAAAACCCTGTTACCTCGACGTTCGAGACGAGTCGTCGTGTAAGTTCTGACAATGCGATTATTGCGGTTGCGACGATAACGAACAATTTGAGGAGCGCCTGTGACAGCAGTCGCGCCTGCGACGCTTGTGCTGGTTGCGGCTTGCGCCGAACCACCGAAAGTAAATACTGCAGAAGCCAGAAGCACCGGCAAAATTAAGACTTTTTTCATCATTTTTCTCCTTCCAATTTTTCACGATTTCGAGGAGAGTTATCGTGATTACACTTACTAAGACACCACAAAAACCTATTAGGTTACAGTTTTGAAAAATACAAAAGGCGAGGTTTTTATGCCTCGCCTTTTAAGTTTCTGTTTTCAAACAGTTTAAGTTTGCATCGAAGCCAAAAATTCGGCGTTCGATTTTGTTTTGCCCAACCGCTCAAGCACGACTTCCATCTGCTCGACTGGCGACAGAGGATTCAACACGCGGCGCATCACCCAAATACGATTTAAATCTTCTTTGTTGATGAGCAATTCTTCTTTACGTGTTCCCGAACGCTGTAAATCAATCGCCGGGAAGAGGCGCTTGTCGGACAAGCGGCGATCAAGATGAATTTCCGAGTTGCCGGTTCCTTTGAATTCTTCAAAGATAACGTCGTCCATACGCGAACCTGTATCAATCAACGCCGTCGCAATAATTGTCAAAGAACCGCCTTCTTCGATGTTGCGCGCCGCGCCGAAAAAGCGTTTCGGGCGCTGCAAAGCGTTTGAGTCAATACCGCCCGAAAGGATTTTGCCCGATGGCGGAACAACCGCGTTGTGTGCGCGCGCAAGACGTGTTATCGAATCGAGCAGAATAACGACATCGCGCTTTTGCTCGACGAGGCGTTTCGCTTTTTCGATGACCATATCGGCGACTTGGACGTGACGCGTCGGCGGTTCGTCGAAGGTTGAAGAAATAACTTCGCCGTTAACCGAGCGTGACATATCTGTCACTTCTTCCGGTCGCTCGTCAATCAACAACACAATCAGCGTTACTTCCGGGTGATTGGTCGTAATCGAATTGGCTACTGTTTGCAGCAGCATCGTTTTACCCGTGCGCGGCGGAGCGACGATAAGAGCACGCTGTCCTTTACCGATTGGCGTAACAAGATCAATAACACGCGCCGAAATATTATCGGGTGCGGTTTCCATCTTTAGCTGCTCGTCCGGGTAAAGCGGCGTCAGATTATCAAAAAAGATTTTCTCGCGCGCCGATTCGGGCGCTTCAAAGTTGATCGCTTCGACTTTGATCAAGGCGAAATAACGCTCGCCTTCTTTGGGCGGGCGGATCTGTCCGGAAATCGTATCGCCGGTTCTTAAATCGAATTTACGAATCTGTGAAGGCGAAACGTAAATATCGTCCGGTCCCGGCAAATAGTTGTATTCCGGCGCGCGCAGGAAACCGAACCCGTCGGGCAGCGTTTCCAGTACACCTTCAGAAAAGATTAAGCCGCTTTTTTCGGTTTGGGCTGCGAGAACTTTGAAAATCAGTTCCTGCTTGCGCATCCCTGTTGCGCCCATAATACCGAAATCTTTGGCAATGTTTGTCAAAGACGAAATAGACATTTCCTTGAGCGCTGCCAGATTCAGCATTGTGCCGTTTCCGTTAACTTCCGCCGGTTTAATAAAACCGTTATCGGGTTTGACGGGCGCATCGCTGGCTGGAACTTCAGCGTTCTCCGTTCTTTCCTCAGCAGGCGCAGTCTTTTCTTCAGCAGCTGGAGCGCCGTTCATTTCGACTTTCGCCCTGCCGTTGGTTTCGGCTTTTGGTTCTTCAACCTGTTCTGGTTGGCTCTGTTCCGTCGGCTCAACAACAGGAGTCAACGCCCCGTTGTCGCTTTCGGTCTTTTTGGATTTAGAAGTAACTCTACGAATAGTTCTGGTTGCCATTTTTATATAATTTGCTGACCCGAAGGGAAGCGGTGATAAGCGTACTGCTTCCGCTTTCGCGTCAAAAAGACGAAACCGTTTCGTCTTAAAATGTTACATTCGTTTCAATATTGCCCGTCGGATGTGTTGGATTCTGATATTAAGGCAATTATCTTGCCACAAACAAATTGTACGCAGGTTTTCTTACTTTACTTACATTTAATTCGTTTGCCAACGCTCTCAAAAAAGCCTGTAAACTGATAAAGAAGGAACTGCGGAACAATCAACAGGGGTGTTTGAAATCTAAACACTTTTTCTCAAAGTGTTCTTGCGATCAAACATTTCGAGTTTTGGTTTTTGAATTATGCCTGAAAAAATCACCGAAAGCAATGCCCGTTTATATTAAATTTCCGCCGCCTCGACGATTGTCCGCCAAACTTCTTCACGTCCCCGACCGGTCACAGTCGAGTAAGGAACTATTGAAACACCAGACAGAATTTTGCCGATTTTTTCAATATTTTTCCGTAATTCATTAGAAGACAGCTTATCAGACTTGGTTGCCACAATTAACTGCGGTTTGCTGTAATGCCGAAGCCATTCGAAAAGCTGTTGGTCTTGCGCCGTCGGCTCGTGACGTGAATCAATTAGCTGAATACATAGCACGAGTTGCTCGCGTTTTGCAAGATAGTCTTCAGCCATTTTCCCCCAGCTTCCGCGTGTTGTTTTGGAAACTCTGGCAAAACCAAAACCAGGAAGGTCAACAAAGTAAAATTGTTTGTTGATCAAAAAGTAATTTAAAGATTGGGTTCTGCCAGGCGTATTAGATGTTCGCGCTAAACCTTTGCGCTGGACAAGCGAATTTATCAAGCTGGATTTACCGACGTTCGAGCGACCGAGAAAAGCGATTTCGGGCAAATTGTCAGTCGTCCAATGTTCTTCCGCAAACGCGCTTTTGACAAACTCGGCGCTGGTGATTTTCATAAGCGAACAGTTTACGGTGTGAATATCGGGCTTGGCAATTCTCCGGTTTCAATTAGGCAGATTCAATATCCGCAACAAATCCTGAAAACGGGGATTTCCCCGTAAAGCGTCAAATGCCGGATCAACCTTTATCAAGTGCCACATCGAGCCGCGGCTGGCAAAGCCCTTTTCAATTTCCCGCAAAGTTTCTTCGTCTTGATTGAGCAAAGCGTAGCGAGTGGCAATTTGATAATCGGCGACATTAATTTTACGATCCGGCTTATCCCTGATAACTTCGATTTGCTTCTGCCAGAATCCTCTAATCCCGGACTTTCGATAAGCTTCTTTAAGAGATTCGATCATTTGCGGATCGTGCCTTTTTAATCTCTTCAATTCTGCTTCAACGGACTCATTAAACATTCCTTTTTGTTCATACACCGCTCCGAGAATTAAATACGGCGTGGTCAGGCTGGGGTCTAATTCTAACGCCTTTTTACTCTGTTCAATTGCATGGTCGAATTGTCTCGCAAAATAAAATTTCCAAGCCAAATAAATGGCGATGCTGCGCGATGTCGGATCGAGGCTTTCTGCTTTTTTCAAAGTCTTTTCGGCATCATCAAACCTTTTTTCAGAGATCAAAAGCATTCCATACGAACCGTAAGTTGTGGCGTAATTTGGGTTGAGCTCGATAGCCCGCCGATAGTGCGCTTCCGATTCGTTCCAATCCCATCGATAAAGATTTTTGATTAACGCCATTGAGGCATGAGCTTCGGCGAGCGCTTCGTTCAACTCCAAAGCTTTTCGCGCGGCTCGCTCAGCTGCCGGAAAAGCTTCTTCAGGCAACAAGCCTTCTCGCTGTTCAAGCAACGTGTAGCAATCGGCGATTCCCGAATACCCAAGCGCAAAGTTCGGATCAAGCTCAACCGATTGCTCGAACAGCTGAATCGCTTTGAAATAAGATTCGATGGAACGCTGATTCCAGAAATATCTCCCCTTGAGATAAAGTTTATAAGCCTCTAAATTTTCCGTCGAACGCGCTGAGAGCTGCTGTCGTTCCTGCGGTGTCAGACGCTCACCAAGCGACTCTGCGATCTGCGCTGACAGTAAATCCTGAAGTTTAAGAATGTCGGTTTCATTTTCGTCAAACGAGCCAGCCCAAATTTGCGCGCCATCAGCAACGCGCAATAGTCGCACATTGACACGCAAGCGGTTATTCGCCGTTTGCAACGAGCCTTCTAAAATCGCGTCAACTTTCAGCTGCTCGCCAAAGCGAAGCGCGTCAATTTGTTCGGCTGTATATTTTTGGGTTGCGCTCAAAGGACGAACAGCAAAATGATTCAGCCCACCCAATTTGCTAATCATTGCGTCAGTCAATCCGAGGGACAAAGTTTTTTCATTTTCGTTTTCGGAGAGATTTTGCAAGGGCAAAACAGCGATTGATTCAACTTCTGCGAGCGAAGTTTCTGCTTTGGAATTGTGATAATGCCAGCCGATGAATCCGCCCGCAAAGACAAGGAATAAAATAATCAACGAGGCGTAAATTGTTTTACGTGACCCCCAAAACCGTGTGTTTCGTTTTTCTTCTTCATTTATGCCTGTTTTTATATTTTCGCGAACTGCTTTTTGGTTCTCCTGTTCTAGTTCTCTGTTTTCAGCAGGAGAAATTTCTTCAATTAAAGTTCGTGTCAAGGTTTGACGTTCAATGATGATGTCGCCGGTTTCGATTTCGCGCACTACCCGCGCAAAACGATAACCGCGGCGCGGAACGGTTTGAATCAAATCTGTCTCCCCCAAATCTTTAAAAGTTTTCCGTAGTAAATAAATGTAGTGCGTGAGATTAGTTTCCTCGACAAAAGAATTTTGCCAAACTGATTTCCAGATTTCATCCTTGGTGACAACCGCGCCGCCGTTTTCAACCAGAATGCAGAGTAGTTCAATCGCTTTGAGTGGAAGCCGAACCGGTTTGTCGTCGTGCCACAAAAACTTTTTCTCCAAGTCCAAACGACATCTACCGAATTCACGTAAAGGTTTGAGTTCATTGTTCATAACACATCTCAAAGAAGACTCAGAAATAACTCATAAATAAGTCAAGTTTTTTTTGTGCCGTTCCGATTAAATGCCGAAACACAACGAAAAATCGTTGGCGGCTGGTGGGCGGAAGCAGTTTGAAAGTGGTAAAGTCTAATTGTTTCCGTCTTTAGCCGATTCTAAACCAAACAGTGAAAAACGCAAAGAAAGTATTGGTCACAACTGCAACGAGCGAAATTTTTATTGTGCGCAGGATGGGGCAGCAAAGGTTTCGCGAATTTTGTCCTCAGTGCAAAACGGAAATGGAAATGCTTGATTTTAATTCAGCCGTAACCTTCTTCCGAACCCGCGCTCATGAATTAATTCGGCAAATTGAGGCAGGCACGATTCATTCGGTAGAAACGGCAAACGGTCATTTGTTCGTTTGCAAAAGAGAAGAAAATGAAAAGTACATTGAATAAAGCAAAATCGAATTTAAGTTTGCGGTTGACTCTTTTAACACTCACTGTTTTATCAATCATCGGCGGATCAGCTTATTCCAATCCTCCCGTTTTGGCTCAAGTGCAGACTTGCACGCCCGGCGGTCTTGTTTCGTGGTATCGCGCGGAAAACAACGCGCTCGATTACACGTCAGCGCATAACGGAACTTTACGCGGCGGCACGACCTTTGTCTCCGGCAAAGTTGGACAAGCTTTCAATTTCGATGGCGTCAACGATGATGTTGATTTGGGCAATTGGAGCGCCGGAGCACAGTGGACGCTCGAAGCGTGGGTTCGCGTTTCCAGCTTGATGCCGGACAGAAGAGGAATTTTCGGCGGTATTAACTATCTTGCCGATTGGGGAATCGGTTACCAAGGTGGCGGTACAACTTTCGTTGGGGGATTTGTTGGACGAATCCATCCGGCGGGCAGCAGCACGGGAACGATTTCCCCCGGTAGCGCACCAACGGTCGGCACTTGGTATCATCTTGCCGTCACGAGCGATGGCACGACGGAACGGCTTTATCTTGACGGAGTTGAACGCGATTCTGCGGCGGTTGACCCGAATTACAATCCGACGACGAACGGCATCCGCATCGGCAGCGAATCGTGCTGCGGAGCATATTTTCACGGTCTGGTAGATGAGCCATCGGCTTACAATCGCACCCTGTCGGCATCTGAAATCCAAGCGATTTTCAATGCCGGAAGTGCGGGCAAAAATCCGCAGCAAGTTTGCGCGGCACCAATAGTGACGAAAACAGCGGACACCGACGACGGCGTTTGCGACGCCGATTGTTCTTTGCGGGAAGCGATTGCTGCCGCTGCTCCGGGCGACACAATTGTTTTTAGCTCGCTGTTTGATTCGGCTCGAACAATTACGCTGACTTTGGGAGAATTGTTAATCGACAAAAATCTGACAATTATCGGGAAGGGAGCGCGGCTTTTGACGATTAGCGGCAATGATGCCAGCCGGGTTTTTAGCCATTTTGGTTCTTCATCTACAGTAGTTAATATCACTGGACTAACGGTTGCAAACGGTTTTACCGACTCTATAGGTGGAGGCATTTACAATGGTAAGAACGGGACGTTAAATTTATCGTCCGTAACTATTAGAAATAACACTTCGGGCAAACCTCACTTTGCCGGTTCTGGAGGCGGTGGAATTGCCAATGAAGGCAAATTAAACGTCGATGGCTCAACCATCAGCGATAACACGACAAGCCAGCATGGCGGGGGTATTCACAATAATAATCTTAGTGTGGTTAATATCTCGAATTCAACAATCACTAATAACTCGTCCGCTGGAGAAGGCGGCGGGATTTTCACTGGCAATGGTTCCTTAACGCTCAATAATGTAACTATCAGCCACAATACGGGAAGACTCGGAGGCGGCGTTGCTACCACAAGTTTTAGCTCAACAAATGTGCGGAATACAATTATCGCTTTAAATATCGGTACGATGAATAATCCAGACGTTTCGGGTACACTGAATAGCCCTGATTCGGGTCACTTCACTTCACGGGGCAATAATTTGATTGGTAATAATCTCGGCGCGCAGACAAATTTCCCAGCTGGACATCCGAACGCCAACAGCGACAGAGTCGGCACATCAGCTGAGCCGATTGATCCGTTGCTCGGCGAATTGCAGAACAACGGCGGGCAAACCGATACTCGCGGATTTCTTATCGGAAGTCCCGCTATTAATAACGGAAATAACTGCGTTACGAACAATTCCTGCCCGATAAACAATCCGGCGTCCGCGTTAACAACTGACCAACGCGGAACAAGTTTTCCCAGACAGCTTGAAAGCGCGGTTGATATTGGAGCGTTTGAGCTTCAGGTAATAGTTACAACAAATCTAAATGACAGCGGGGCGGGCAGCTTCCGCCAAGCGGTGATTGACGCCCGGGCTGGCGGCGTTGTTTTCACGCCCCGATTCTGCTACACCGGCGGTGGTGTTTGCTTTATAAGCTTAACGTCGGGCGAAATATTGATTAATAAGAGTTTGACAATTATCGGAACGGGAGCGCTGAATAAACAAATTCAGCGCAGCACGGCGGCGGGAACCGGGAATTTCCGAATTTTCAACATCACAGGCAGCGGAACGGTCGTCAATATCAGCAATTTGACCATTGCGAACGGTAATACCGGCAGCCACGGTGGCGGGATTGCGATCAATCAGGGTAGCACTTTGAATTTGACCAAAGCCACTGTCAGAAACAATACGGGAAATGTCGGTGGAGGAATCATAAATTTCGGCACGCTAAACATTTTCCATTCGACCATCAGCCATAACACCGCAAATAATGATTCCGGCGGATTGCGGAATAACGGGACCGCGACAATTATCAATTCGACTTTTAGTAATAATACGAGCCTCAACAACGGCGGCGGTATCCTTGACCTCGGCGGTACGCTTAGTCTGATTAATGCAACCATTAGCCATAATACGGGGAACGTCGGAGGAGGTGTAGCAAAATTTTCGGGGGGTGTATTGAATATTCGTAACACAATCATCGCGGCGAATACGTCTGGCAACGGCGACCCGCGTAATGACGTTTTCGGCACATTTACCTCAAAGGGCAACAATTTGATTGGTAATAACAACGGCGCAGCGGCAAGCTTTCCTGCCGGAAATTCGAACGCAAACGGCGATATTGTCGGAACTACTGCCGCTCCGATAAATCCGCTGCTCGGCGATTTGCAAGAAAACGGCGGGGAAACCAACACACACGCTTTGCTGGGAAACAGTCCCGCTTTTGACTCTGGAAATAACTGCGTTACCGACCTGTCTTGTCCGACAGACAATCCGCCTTTTGCTTTAACCACTGACCAGCGCGGAACAGGTTTTTCACGACGACTGGGAAATACAGTTGATATTGGCGCTTTTGAGCTTGCGCCGACAATCGTCACCAACACAAACGACGCCGGAACGGGCAGTCTCCGCGCCGCAATCGCTGCCGTTCAAACCAGAGGCGTGATCATTTTCGCCGTTCCGGATAGCGACGCCGGATGCGTATCAGGCGTTTGCACGATTAACTTAACGTCAGGCGAACTTGTTATCAATAAAAGTTTGACGATTATCGGAACGGGAGCGCGTAATACAATCATTCAGCGCAGTGCCGCGTCAGGAACTCCTAATTTCCGCATTTTTAATATGTCTGGAGGCGGAAACGATATCAATATCAGCAATTTGACTATCGCAAACGGTAATTCCACACAAGGCGGTGGTGGTATTCACAACTTTTTAAACAGATTAAAATTAACGAACGTTACTGTCAAAAATAATACGTCAGCGACTTTTGGCGGCGGCATTGAAAATAATTCCGGTAATTTAATTTTGCTGAATAGCACAGTTTCAAACAACGTTGCTAACAGTAATAACAGCGGCAGTGGAGGGATTATTAGCTACGGTCAAATGCCATTTTTAATAACCGCAAATTCGACAATATCCGGCAATGTCAAGAATAACGGCACCGACAATGGCGGCGGTATTTTATTCTACGGAGGCGCGATCATTATCAATTCGACCATCACTAATAATCAAGCAGCCGGAACAGGCAGCGCTGCTGGCATCAAAATTGGTAGTGGTGACGCCAACATTCGCAACACCATAATTGCCGCCAATCGCAGCAGCACTTCAACGCCGGATGTAGCGGGCAGCGGGTTCGCTTCAAACGGCAATAATCTCGTCGGCAATGTCGGAACGGTAACCGGCTTTAATCAACCCGGCGACCAAACTGGAACCGGCGCGTCGCCTTTGAATCCAATGCTCGGAGCGTTGCAAAACAACGGCGGGCAAACTGACACTCACGCTCTGCTTTTTGGAAGTCCCGCCATTAATGCCGGGAATAATTGTGTGACGAATAATTCTTGCTCAACAAACAATCCGCCCCTCGCTTTAACCACCGACCAACGCGGAACAGGATTTCTGCGACAACGCGGAAGCGCAGTAGATATTGGCGCATTCGAACTTGAGCAGGTTTTTGTAACCAACACAAACGACACCGGAACGGGCAGTCTTCGCGCAGCCACAACCGACAGCAAGCCCGCAGCTATTATTATCGTCGCCATTCCGGGTAGCGACGTCGGATGCGCATCAGGCGTTTGCACGATTAAATTAACGTCGGGCGAGATTGTAGTCAACAAACCTTTAACAATTATTGGCGGCGGGGCGCGTAATACAATCATTCAGCGCAGCACGGCTCAGGGAACTCCCAATTTCCGCATCTTCAACATCTCGGGCGGCGAAACGATTGCCAATATCAGTAATTTGACTATTGCAAACGGTAACACCGGAAGTGGTGGTGGCGGGATTATGAATAACGGCAGTACGCTGCATTTAGTGGGGGTTGCTGTCAAAAACAATACAGCGGCTTTTGGTGGCGGTATTGCCAATGCTGGTATTTTGACCTTACTGAATAGCACGATTTCCAACAACACTGCTAACAACACCGGAAGCGGCGGCGGCGGGATTGATACTCAAGGAACGTTAATAATCGCCAATTCGACAATTTCCGGCAACGTCAAAAATAACGGTAATGGCAACGGCGGCGGAATTCTTGTTTTTTCAGGCGTTGCAAGTTTTGTCAACGTGACAATCACTGATAATCAAACCGCCGGAACAGGAAGCGCAGGCGGTATTTTGAGAAGCGGCGGCATCTCGGTAAATATTCGCAACACCATTATCGCTGCTAATCGAAATAATACTTCTACACCGGATGTCGCAGGCGCGTTTACTTCAAACGGCAATAATCTAATTGGCAATGTCGGAACAGCAACCGGCTTTACTCAGACCGGAGATCAGAAAGGAACAGGAGCCTCGCCTTTGAATCCGCAGCTTGCTTCGCTTTCCTACAATGGCGGACAAACAGATACGCACTTTTTGTTGGTGGGAAGTCCAGCTTTTAACGCCGGAAACAACTGCGTGACAAATCTGTCTTGTCCGACAAACAATCCGATTGTCGCCTTAACAACAGACCAACGCGGGACAGGTTTTCCGCGACAAGATGCGGGTACTGTTGATATTGGTGCTGTTGAGCGGGTTAGTCCGACAGCCGCCAGCGTCAAAGTCAGTGGGCGAGTCGTAAATTCATACGGGCGCGGCATCGGTAAAGCACAAGTGATTTTATCCGATGCTAACGGAAACAATCGGACTGTTTTGACCAATCCATTTGGTTATTACCTTTTCGAGGGAATTCCGGCGGGCGAGAATTACGTTTTCTCTATTAATCACAAACGTTACCAATTCAGCCCTCAAGTCGTCTTTGTAACGGGAGAAGTTAACAACCTAAATTTTACGGCGTCTCCATAAGTCCGCACGTAAAAAGCTTAAGGCAAAAGTTAGTACAAATATTTCTATCTTTTGCCTTTTTTACCTTTGTCTTTATTCAACTTTGCGGCGGAGCTTTTGCCATTTCCTCGCGGGCTTTCATCCAGCGTTTCATCATTTCACGCCGCGCTGCGAGCGTTTCCTTAGCGTTCGGCATTCGCATCACCAACAGTTCTAGATTTTTTAGCATATTCGGATTTTGCAGCGTCGTTCGCAGTTCCGCCAAAAACGGCTCGATTTTTGAAAAAACAACAATGTGTTCGGCGTTAGCATCGGTAAACATTTGCTCATCAATCGCCCCGTTAAGGACAAATGACGCCGCCATATCCCAGTAAGTTGTGACCATTCGGTAATACGCGCTCGTTTGTGGGTTAATCATCGCTTGGATAATCCCTTGTGCCGATTCGGGAAAGAACCCGATCATCCAAGCTCTCGCTTCGCGCATTACGGGTTCTCGGCGCATTTCATACAGCTTCAAAATCAAATCTGCCGATTCGTATTCTTTGCTCATTTTTAGCTCCTCGATACTTTTTTAACTGTCCGCGGGAAAAACTTGAAACTTGTATTTCCTTCGGCGAGACGGTTGACATCTTATTCAGATTGGACGGAAAAGTCCAAAAAGGATATTTTCCCAGTTTTGAATGAGAATTACTTCCGAAAAGTCTTAAGCAAAACCTGTGGCTTTTGAGAACAAAAAAGCGCCTGATTCCTTTCAGAATCAGGCGCGAAAGCTTTGGTTGAAAGACGGAATTTATTCAACAGAACTGACCGAGTTTGAAATATCCTGCCCGGAAACGTGAGATGAGCTCCAGATCGGCATCATCGTCGCGTCAAGCGGACGCTCTTTTTCGAGCGCCAGAATTAAAACTTCATCAATCGTTTCGACAAAATGCACGGTCAAATCTTTGCGGACTTCTTCGGGCACTTCCGAAAAATCTTTTTCATTGTCCTTTGGCAGCAAAATCGTCTTGATTCCGCACCGGTGAGCCGCAAGCAATTTTTCTTTGACGCCGCCGATCGGCAAAACACGCCCACGCAGAGTGATTTCGCCGGTCATAGCCACATCGCAACGCGCCGGTGTTCGAGTCAAAGCCGAAACCATTGCGAGCGCCATCGTGATTCCCGCAGACGGACCGTCTTTCGGAATCGCGCCTTCTGGAACGTGAATGTGAAGATCGTATTTTCGCGTAAAATCCGGATCAATCCCGATTTTCTCGCCGCGCGTGCGGATGCAGGTCATAGCCGTATGAGCCGATTCCTGCATAACTTCGCCCAATTTTCCCGTCAGGCGAACTCCGCCGCGACCTTTGACGAGCGTAGCTTCGATTTGCAAAACATCGCCGCCGACTTCAGTCCAAGCCAAACCGTTTACCAGACCGATTTCGCTGATTGTTCCGACATCCTGCGAACGGAAACGAGCAGCACCGAGCAATTCGCGCACTTTTGCCGCCGTAATTACTTCTTTGAAAATGCCGCTCTCTGATTTAACAGCAACAAATTTGCGGGCAATTTTTCTCAAAACCGAGCCAACCTCGCGTTCGAGATTGCGAACGCCCGCTTCGCGCGTGTAAGAGCGGGTGATTTCAAGAATGCCTTCGTCTGTAAATTCAAACTGTTCTTCGGTCAAACCGTTCGATTCGGCTTGCTTTGAAACCAGATGTCGCTTGGCGATTTCGAGCTTTTCGCGTTCGGTGTAACCGCTCAGACGAATAATTTCCAAACGATCTTGCAGCGGCGCGGGAATCGTGTGCAGAACGTTGGCGGTCGCGATAAAGAAAACTTTTGAAAGATCGTACTCTACGTCTAGATAATGATCGCGGAAAGTCGAATTTTGTTCCGGGTCTAAAACTTCCAACAGTGCAGCTGACGGATCGCCCCGGAAATCTCTGCCCAATTTATCAACTTCGTCGAGCAGAATCACCGGATTCGTAGTTCCGGCTTTTTTCATCATTTGAACGATTTGTCCCGGCATCGAGCCGATGTAAGTGCGCCGGTGTCCGCGAATTTCCGATTCGTCGTGAACGCCGCCAAGAGCAAGTCGAACAAATTTACGCCCGGTCGCTTTGGCAATTGATTTTCCTAAGCTGGTTTTACCGACTCCCGGCGGTCCTACAAAACAAAGAATCGAGCCTTTCGGATTTTTGACGAGTTGGCGGACAGCTAAGAACTCCAAAATTCGGTCTTTGACTTTTTCGAGTGCGTAATGATCGTCGTTTAAAACCTGTTCGGCGGTGCAAATGTCTTCGATTTCTTCGGTTTTCTGCTGCCACGGAACGCTCAGCAGCCAATCAATATAAGTTCGAGAAACGGTCGTTTCCGCCGACATCGGAGGCATCGCTTCAAGACGTTGAAGCTCCTGCAAAGCCTTTTCGGTCGCTTCCTCACTCATTCCGGCGTCTTCGATTTTTTGCCGGAGTTCATCAAGCTCCGCTTTTTCGTCTTTGCGCCCAAGCTCTTTCTGAATCGCGCGCATTTGCTCGTTCAAATAATATTCGCGCTGCGATTTTTCCATCTGCCGCTTGACGCGTGAATGAATCGTGCGATCAAGCTGGCGTTTTTCGATTTCGACTTCGAGCAGCGTAATTATTTTTTGCAGCCGATCCTGAGTCGAAAGCGTTTCGAGCAGTTCCTGTTTTTCTTCGACCGAAAGCCTAAGCTGCGAAGCGAGCGCGTCGGCAAGATGCGAGGCATTGGTCGTGTTGATGGCGACTTGAATCGCATCAACCGGCGCCGCGTCGGAAGAAACTCGAACAAGCTGCTCAATCAAAGTGTGAACGCGCTGGAGCAGACTGTCGAGCCGAAATCCGCCTTCGGCTTGTGCCGGAAGACGGCGAACGGTCGAGAAAAAAGTACCTTCAAATTGCTCGGAACGAACACGACGAGCGCGCTCGCGCCCTTCGACAACGACTTTAATTTGCCCGTTATCCTGACGCTGCGCCTGCAAAATTCTACCAAGCGTGCCGACTTCGTAAATATCGTCTTCAGTCGGTTCGTCAATGGTCGCATCGTGCTGCGTCGCCAGAAAAATAATCCGGTCGCCTGACAGCGCGTGCTCCAGGGCGCGAACGCTGCTCGGTCTTCCGATTTTGAACGCAACCTTTGTAAACGGGAAGATGACGACATCGCGTATCGGCACCATCGGATAGCTGACAATATCAGCCGGAAGCTGGTCTGAAAACTCTTCCATACTTCAAAAAATTTCTTATTTCTCAAACTTTCTGGCTCAGGACGAGCGCGTTTTGTAGGAGGACTGTTTTGCTCTACGAAAATCTATATTAAAACAAGTGCGGGCAATTTGCTAGTCTGAAATGCAACTTTTTTATGAATAAAAATGGCGAAGATTCTTTTCACTTATTAGAAATCTTCGCCGGATGAAAAAATGCTTCTTATTTTTAACCGTTAAGCCGCTGCATCATCTACGCTTAAAAGCGCATCGGCTTCTGTCATAACGCGGCGGCGTTCGACCATTTCTCTGGTGATGATTAGCTCTTTTGCACCGCGACGATTCGACGGAAGCAAATACATCGGTTCGAGCAATAGCTCTTCCATAATCATCATTAGCCCGCGCGCGCCGACTTTTCTTTCGACAGCCTGCCGGGCAATGGCTCGAATCGCTTCTTCGGTAAATTTCAGCTTGACGTTATCAAACTCGAATTTGCGCTGGTATTGCTTGATGAGAGCATTTTTCGGCTCAGTCAAAATCTGAATCAGCGCGCCTTCGTCCAATTCGTGCAAAACACCCGTGACGGGAAGTCTGCCGACAAATTCGGGAATCAAGCCGTATTTGACCAAATCTTCCGGCTGGACGTTTTCAAACGCTTCCGCCTGGCGCTTGGAAGCGGCTTTGATATCGGCGCTAAAACCCAGAGATTTGGCGCGCTGTCGTCTTTCAATAACCTTTTCCAAGCCGACAAACGCGCCGCCGCAAATAAACAAAATATTCGTCGTGTCAACCGGAAAAAATTCCTGATGCGGATGCTTGCGCCCGCCCTGTGGCGGAACGTTGGCGACAGTGCCTTCTAAAATTTTCAAAAGCGCCTGCTGGACGCCTTCGCCCGAAACGTCGCGTGTAATCGAAGGATTGTCGTCTTTGCGGCAGATTTTATCAATTTCGTCAATAAAGATAATTCCCTGTTGCGCGCGTTCGACATCGCCGCCTGAGGCTTGCAGCAGTTTTAAAATGATATTTTCAACGTCTTCGCCGACATAACCGGCTTCGGTCAGAGTCGTCGCGTCAACAATGCAGAACGGGACGTTTAAAACTTTCGCCAGCGTTTGCGCGAGCAGAGTTTTTCCGGTTCCGGTCGGACCGATTAAAAGGATGTTCGATTTTTGAATCTCGACACCGCCCGCGTTGCCGCGCCGGGAAATTTCGATTCGTTTGTAATGTTGATAAACTGCAACGGCGAGGCGTTTTTTGGTTTCTTCCTGCCCGACCACGTATTCATCCAAAAACGTTTTGATTTCGGGCGGTTTCGGAAGCGGCGGGCGCGAACCGACGGTTTCCTGCTGCTCGTCGTCGCTGATAATTTCATTGCAAATATCAATGCATTCGTTGCAAATATAAACCGTTGGACCGGCAATGAGCTTTCTCACTTCGTTCTGCGACTTTCCGCAAAACGAACAACGCAATACTTCTTCAGAACGACGAACCATAAAGAGTCAAGAGTCTTAGAGTTTAGAGTCTGGGGTCTGGGTTTGAAATCGTGAATCGAAAATCTGGAATCGAAAATCGGATTGACTCCCGACTCCAGACTCGCTCGACTTAAGATTATTCTCTGTGTTCGATAACTTCGTCAACCAAGCCGTATTCTTTGGCTTGAGCGGCGGACATAATTCGGTCGCGTTCAACGTCTTTTTCAACCTGCTCGAACGGCTGACCGGTGTGATGAGACAAAATGCGGGAAGTCATCTCGCGCATCCGCAAAATTTCTTCAGCCATAATGCGAACATCCGTGGCTTGACCTTGAACGCCGCCTGACGGCTGGTGAATCAAAATACGCGAGTTCGGCAAGGCAAAGCGTTTGCCTTTCGTTCCCGCAGCTAACAACAAAGCGCCCATCGAAGCGCATTGCCCGACGCAGATTGTCGTTACGTCGTTTTTAATAAACTGCATCGTGTCGTAAATTGCCATTCCCGCCGTGATCGAGCCGCCCGGACTGTTGATGTAAATATTAATATCACGTTCCGGGTCTTCCGCTTCGAGAAACAATAATTGCGCGACAATCAAATTCGCAATCATATCGTCAATCGGCGTGCCTAAAAAAATAATGCTGTCTTTTAAAAGACGCGAGTAAATGTCAAACGCACGCTCGCCGCGCGAGGTTTGTTCGACAACCATTGGAACTAATGCCATAACTTCTCTTCCAAAAAAATATTTTCGACAAACGTCGCAACGAAGTGCCGCGCTTGTCTGACAGTGATTCTACAACGTCAGCCGAAAAACTCAAATCGCCGCGTTCAAGTTTTTCTTTAAGTTTTTATTTTTTGAAGGAAAAATACCAGGTAACAGGAAACAGGTGACAGGAGAATGTGTTTTCCTGTCACCTGTTTCCTGAAGCGGGTCTCTTCTCTGTCTATTTTTCCTCTGATTTATTTTCGACCAAATTACCAACCGCACTGAATTTAAATGCGGTAATCGGCTGAAAAACGAGCTTTTTATCAACAGCACCGTCGTTGACGGAAACATTGTTTGCCGAAAGCGTAGTTCCAGTCGCGCGCTGAAACGTG
Source organism: Acidobacteriota bacterium (assembly GCA_030863175.1). Classification (GTDB taxonomy): domain Bacteria; phylum Acidobacteriota; class Blastocatellia; order Pyrinomonadales; family Pyrinomonadaceae; genus JALZCH01. The sequence continues at coordinate 24,074 of JALZCH010000074.1, forward strand.
GAAATTGCCTTGTTCAAATCGGTCTGCGCTTGCAGTTCGCGCCCGCGAGCGGCGAGCAGTTCGGTTTGGCGCTGGAGGACGAGATAAAAAGTCGTCGTTCCGGCGCGAAATTGCCGCTGTTCGCTTTCATATTGTTTTTCCGCCGAATCGCGTGCCGCCGCCGCAGATTGCAAACGGGCTTCTGCTGAACGCAAAGTTTGTAAAGAGTTTCGCACGTCGGCTTGAATAATTTGTTCCTGCTGAAGCCGCTGATTGCGAATTTGACTTCCTTCCGCCAGCGTTCGCCCTAAATTGGCTTCTGCCGTGCGATTTTTGAGGGGGAGCGAAACAACGACTCCGGCTCGATAGGTCGGAAAATCCTGACCAATTAAATTTCCGAGCGAATTGAAATAACCGCCAACCAGGTTTTCCGGCGGATTGGCGTTCGGGCGAGCCGGATTTCTCGCCCCTGCAAGTCCGGCAGCAGTGTAAGTCCCAACGAGATCAATTTGCGGTTTCGTCTGGTCGCGGAAATAACGTACATCAATTTCGTTGATTTCAGCACTGGTCGTTAATTGAGCGATTTCCGGGCGATTTTTGAGAGCTTCTTCGACCGAAGCAACAAGATCAACGCGCGGCGCTTCGAGATCAACTTCCGAAACCGGAGTCAGCGGACGCGTCCAGATTTCCGAATTACGTTCTTTGAGCATCAGCGTTTTCAAAGTGTTTTCGGCGCGCGTTACCTGTTCCTGCGCCGTGTAAACATTTTGCTCGAAAGTGGTTACCTGCGTTGTCGCCGCGATAATCTCAATCGGCGCAAGCGCGCCTCTGGCAACGAGCCGCTGGTTGCTTTCAAGCTGCTGGCGCGCCTGCCGGACGGCATCAATCTGCACCTGCAAGTTTCTGAGCGCGAAAGTCAAATCCCAATAAGCCTGTTGGACTTGCGCAATCACATCAATAGCGCGCTGCCGGAATTGAGCATCAGTCAGGCTCAGATTTTTCTTGGCGATTTCGATTTGCCGCCGGTTGTTGTCAAACCTGAGCCCGCGCCAGAGCGGCTGCGTGTAGCTTAAAACAAGCGATGTCGGATATTGCGGATTGAGCGTTGCGTTTTGATTGCTCGTCGTCAAACGTGTGTTCGTAAAATCAGCAGTATAAGAACCGCCCGCAAACGGCGAAAATCCGCGCAAACCAGCCGCGCCGGTAATTTCGGAGTTTGTCACTGAACCGCTTGCGCCCGCGCCGCCAATAGTTGAAGCCGTCGGCGTCGTTCGGCGTTCATAGTAGCTTTCCGAAAACAAAACCGGGTCGTAAACGCCGCGCGCGCCGCGCAGATTGAACTCTGCGATGCGAACTTCGATTTGCGCCGAATCAATGTCGTTGTTGTTCTGAAGAGCGAGTGAAATCGCTTCTTCGAGCGTCAGCGGCAACTGATTGGCAATGTCTACGCCGATTCGTTCGGCAGAGGGCAGCGGACGCGCCGGAGCTTCAAAATTCGGCGCAATCGGCGGCGGCTCGGCGGGCAATTCCGTCGGCGCAATTCCCGGCGAAACCCCGACGTTGCTAGCCGGAGTTTGCGGCGCGCCCGTTACAGGCGGCTGTCCGGTTTGCGGCGCGGCATTTGGTTGAGCGTTCGGCTGAGTCGTCGGCGCCGGAGTTTGCGTTTGCGGCTGTTGCTGCTGCGGCACGGTCGGCGGTTGCTGGCGAACGCCGGGCTGTGGCTCAGTGTTCGTCGGCTGTTGCTGATTCGGATTTTGGGGCTGCTGCGTTGGCGTCGCGTTTGACGGATTCTGCGGCTGCGCACCCGGCGGATTTGCCGGCGGTCGAACCGGCGGATTTTGCTGCGTAGTCTGCGCCACTGCAATCACCGAAAGAAAACAGCTCAACGAAACAATCGAAATTGTTCTTTTTAAGTTTCTGGTCAATTTATTCTCCTGAGGTCTGATCTGCATAGCCCTCCTTATTCAATCCCGGTTCGGCTTTTTTCTTTCGATTACGGGTGAAAATGCCTGAAAAACTGCTTGTAAAACGCTCATAAACCGGACGCACATTATTGTTTTTGAAATTGTTGTATCCGTTACCCATTCTTCTCCAAACAGGGGATTCAATCGCGTCGTCAAAGAGCGAATAAAAAACCGGTACTGCCAGCAATGTCAGCAGCAAACAAAGAGATTGACCGCCAACGACCAAAATTCCGATTGAACGATTCGTAGCCGCTCCTGCGCCAGTGCCTAAAATCAGCGGAATCATACCTGCGACAAGCGCAATAGTTGTCATCAGAATCGGTCTCAGACGATCGCGGTTTGCCTGCATAATTGCGTCGTAGCGTTCCATTCCTTTCGAGCGCAAACCGTTTGTGTGGTCAATCTGCAAAATCGCGTTTTTCTTTACGATTCCAAACAGCAGCAAAATTCCGAGAGCTGAGAAAATATTTAAAGTCTGCCCGGAAATCAGAGTCGAAAGCAACGCAAACGGAACCGAAAGCGGCAAAGTGATCAAAATCGTGATCGGATGAATAAATGATTCAAACTGCGCCGCCAAAATCAAATACATAAAGACGAAAGAGAGCAAAAACGCGAGCATAAAAGACTCATAAGCCTTTTGCAGTTCTTTCGATTGCCCGGTAACGCCCGTACGATATTCGTGCGGCATATTGAGCGACGCTGCGTGCTGCTCAAGCCGGGCGAGCGCGTCGGCTTCCGAAGCGTTCTGCGGCAAACTCGCTGAGATCGTCACTTGTCTCTGGCGATTAAGTCGGCTGATCGAAGCCGGGCTTAAACCTTCTTCGAGACGGACGAGTTTTTCCAAACCGACCGTACCGCCTTTTGAAGAAGCGACCGTAAAATATTGCAAACTTTCGCGGGTCCGGCGAAACGGCTCATCCGCCTGAACCAAAACGTCGAATTGATCCGAGCCTTCACTGAAAGTGGTTACTCGCTGTCCCGCTGAGAGAACATTGACGGCTTGCGCGACATCGCCCGCTTCGACGCCCAAATCGGCGGCTTTTACACGGTCAATTAAAACACGTATTTCCGGATTTCCAAGTTCCAGCGAGCGGTCTGCATCGCGGAAAGTGTCATCGGCACGCAGTTTTTCGACCAGCCGATTTGAAAATTCATCGAGTTTGTCCATATCGGGTCCGGCAATGTAATAACCGATGCCAGAACCGCCGCGCCCCAAGCCTAAACTGCTTCCGATTGAAGACGAACCAGAAACGTTAACGCGGTAATCTTTTGAATTATATTTTCTGACAATGCCGCGCGTTCGATTAATTAAATCGGCTTGCGAGAATTGGCGTTCGGAAACTGGTTTTAAGCTGACATTAACCGAGCCGGTATTTGTCGAGCCGCCGCCCCAGCCGCCAACCTGAACCAAAGTGTTCTGAACGCCGGGAAGCTGCTCGCGAACATCTCGCGCGACGCGCTCGAGAATGCTTTGCGTAGCCGCCAGACTCGTCCCTTGCGGACCGCGCAGATTTATCTGAAATGCTGATTCATCTTCGTCGGGCAAAAAGCTCATTCCGACCATTTTGTAAAGCGGAACAATCGAGGCGACCGCCGCGATGCACAAAAGGACAACAACCCAGCGAAAACGCATTGAAAGCCGCAGCATCCACATATAAGAGCGGTCGATTTTGCTGTAAAACCACGATTCTTTGGAATCGTGTTCGCTGTTGGTTGTTCGATGTTCGCTGTTTTCCGCTAATTCCGCAGGTAAATCCTCGGCGAGCGACTCACCGCCTTCGGGAGACTTTTTGTGTTTAATCCATCGCGCGGCGAGCATTGGCGTTAATGTGAACGACACAATCAGCGAAACCGCGATAGCCGCCGCGCTCGTTAAACCGAAGCTGGACATAAAACGTCCGACGATTCCGGTCATAAAACCAACCGGAATAAACACCGCAAGTAAGCTCAGAGTCGTTGCCAGAACTGCAAGACCGATTTCGCGAGTGCCTTCGATTGCAGCTTGATAAGGATTCATCCCCTTTTCTTCGACAAAGCGATAAATGTTTTCAAGCACGACAATTGCGTCGTCAATCACGATTCCGACCATTAAGGTCAGAGCGAGCATCGTCATTTGATTAAGCGAATAACCGAAAGCTGCGATCAAAGCAAATGCGGCAATAATCGAAACCGGAATCGCCAGCGCCGAAATAACTGTTGAGCGGAAATTCCACAAAAACAGAAAAACGATAATCGCTGCAAACAAACCGCCCAGAACAAGGTGTTCTTCGATGGCATGCAAACTGTTGGTGATAAATTCAGATTGGTCGCGCGTAACGGCAACTTTTAAATCTGGTGGCAAAGTCGGCTGAATTTCCGCCATTCTCTGCTTTACGCCCTCAATCAACGCAACCGTGTTTGAACCGGATTGTTTGCGAATCGCCAGCGAAAGTGATTGCACACCGTTGAGCGAAGCGGCAGTTTGCGGTTCGACGCCGCCGTCTTCGACACGCCCGATGTCGCTGACCTTGATCGGAAAACCGTTTCTCGTCGTGATAACGATGTCGTTAAATTGATTAACATCGGTGATCTTGCTAAGCGTTCTCAAGCCTAGCGTGCGTGCACCTTCGTTAACCGCTCCACCCGGCAATTCCTGATTTTGCGCTCGGACTGCGTTCGTCACTTCCGTGACAGAAAGATTAAAAGCGCGCAAGCGGTCAGGATTGATGTAAATCTTAATTTCGCGTTGGCGTCCGCCGAAAATCTGAACTTCGCCGACGCCTTCGGCATTTTCAATGCGCTCTTGAATCTGGTTTTGAACGATATTCGTCAGCTCGACCAGATTTCGCGGGGCGCTGATGGCGAAAATCAAAACCGGCTGCGAATCGGGATCGGCTTTGCGAACAACCGGCGGATCAGCGGTTTCGGGCAAACGGTTGACGACGCCGCTCAGTTTTTGTTGAATTTCCTGATACGCCTGATCCGGGTCTTTTTCGAGATTAAACGTCAGAGTAACGTTCGAGCGCCCCGACGAGGAATTCGAGCGCATTTCCTCAATACCCGGAACTGTGTTTACCGCGCCTTCGATAATATCGGTGACTTCGGTCTCCATTTGCTCCGGTGCCGCGCCCGGATTATTCGTTTGCACTGAGACGGTGGGCAAATCAATTTTCGGGAAACGGTCAACGCCGAGCGTAAAAAACGAAAATCCGCCGACAACCGTCAGCAATAAAACAATTACGGTTGCAAAAACCGGACGATGGACACAAATTTCAGCTAACCATTGCATAAAAAATCTTTTCGTAGTTCATGGTTCGTTGTTCGTCGCGAAAGCAGACGACAATGAATGAAGAACTACTGAATAATCTCAACCCTTGCCCCTTCGTAAAGTTGATTTAAATTGCTGACAGCAACAACTTCATCGGCGTTGACGCCGTTTAGAATCTGAACTGTATCGCCTTCTTCCGTTCCAAGCTGGACGACGCGCAATTTGGCGAGGTTATCCTGAATAACGAAAACGCGGTATGACTGTGTGCTTTGGTCGTTGTAAACCGCAGTACGCGGAACGTAAACCGCCGTATTTCCGCCAGCCATCGCAATCCGCGATGCGGCGAACATTCCTGCGCGCAGAGCGTTATCCGGATTTTCGACCGTTGCTTCGATAATCGCCGAACGTGAATTCGGGTCAACCGACGGATTAACCGCAGTTACGGTTCCCGCAAATTTACGATCCTTAAACGCTTCTACTTCGAGCGAAACTCCCATTCCGATCGAAACGCGCGGAACATCTGCCTCGCCGACCTGCATTTGCAATTTCAGAGGATTCGTTCTCAGCAGGGTGACAATCGGCGTCGCGGTTGTTACAAATTCGCCGACTGCAACCGCGCGGTTACTGACAAAACCGGAAAAGGGCGCCCGAACGGTTGTATCGGCGACGGCTTGCTGTGCCGTTGCGACTTGCGCGCGCGCGGCTTCAACTCCGGCTTGTGCGCTGCGAATCGCTTCGTTACTTTGACGAGCAGCATTAATTGCAGCTTCCTGTTGCTGGCGGGCGGCATTTACGCGCGCACGCGCGGTGTCGCGCTGCGTGCGATAGCTTTCGTAATTCTGCATCGAAGTATCACCCGTCTGCACCAAATCGCGGTAACGCTGTTCGTTCGCTTCGGCTTGTCTCAATTCGGCTTGAGCCTGCTCGAAGCTTGAGATTGCGGCACGCACTTCGGGAATGTTGGAGGCTTGAAAATTTCCGCCGTTTAACAAACCTAGGCGCGCTTCGGCTTGACGAACAGCGGCTTGAGCTTGTCCGACTCCGGCTTGCGCTTCTCGGAGCCGCAAAAGTGCTTCGCGTTCATCGAGTTTTGCGATTAAAGCTCCCTGCCCGACGAATTGACCGATGTTGACGTAAGTGTTGACGACTTTTCCGGCGGCTTTCGGTGCTACGTCCGAAGTTTCGCTTGCCACCAAACTTCCGGTTGCTTGAATATATGAAGGCACTTGCCGCGAAACGGCAACAGCGGTCGAAATACTAATTGGAGCTTCGTTCGATTGCGCTTGATTCTGACGGTTTCTATTACCCTGAGTTTCTTCGGCTCTTGATGAAGTCGAACCACCGCAGGCGGCGGAGAATAAAACGAAAGCAAATAACGCCAGATAAAACTTTAATGAATAAATCCGCAGAGCGGATTTGAAAACACGCATAAATATTTAATATTACCCTTTTCCCGATAAAGCTTGTTACTTTTTTGTGATTATCAAATTAACTTAAAATGAAAACGAAAAATGTCTGATTTAAGACTGAGTTTTCAATGATACGTTTTAATCCGAAGTTTGTTAGACACTTTTTTTTGCCTTCGGGTTACACCAAACATTGAAATTTTGCATATAAATTTTCAAAATCTGTTTTTAAGAAACCTGTAACTTTTTCTTCCGAACGGTTGTCTATCTAACTGAACGCGGTTTTGATGCACAGAATCGTCGGAAACAAGGTGTTTTTTGTTGGATTCATACAAAGAGTTATCCGATTTGGATTTGGCGCGGCTCGCCAGCGGCGACAGTGCGGACGAAGCCGCTTTTGCCGAAATCGTGCGGCGTTACAGCCCGCGAGTTTTCAGTTTTGCCAGCCGTTTTTTTCGCCAGCGCAGTCTTGTTGAAGAAGCGGCGCAGGAGGTTTTTTTAAAAGCGTTCCTACAGCTCAAAAATTTTGAAGGACGCGGCTCATTGGAAGGTTGGCTGACCAGAATTACGACCACAACTTGTTTGAATTTGCTCAGAAACGCGCGCAATAAATTGGAACTGACGGTTTCGGATTTAAACGAATCGGAAATTAACTGGCTCGATAGCCGCGCGGTTTTCGCCGCCGAAGAAAAACAAAGCACCAACGAAGAACGCGCAACCGCTGCCGATTTGGTCAACAGAGTTTTGGACACTTTGCCGCCGGACGACCGTTTGGTTTTGATTTTGATGGAAGCCGAGGGGGCTTCGATCAAAGAAGTAGCCGAATTGACGGGCTGGTCTGAATCGAAAGTCAAAGTGCAGGCGTTCAGAGCGCGCCGACGGATGCGCGAGAGCGTTGAAAAACTTTTGGATAAAACGAAACCAACAGTTTCCGAGAAAGTAAAAAAATGAAAAGCAAACACATCACGACAATTTTGGATGAAACGCCATTCAAAGATTTGACAGCAGCGCAAATCGGGGAAATTAATGCGCACTCGGAAACCTGCTCGAGTTGCCGAACGGCTTTTCAAGCTGCGCGTCTTTCGTCTGTGCTGCTCCAAAACCGCACGACGGAAGTTTTTGAACCGTCGCCGTTTTTTGAATCCAAAATTCTGGCGGCTCTGCGCGAAAAGCAAATCGTGGCAAAACCGATCGCCGCGTTTTGGGGGTGGTGGAAGGCTTCGAGTATGGTTATTTTTCCGATTTTGCTGGTTGTGATAACGCTGATGGCGCTGACCATTTTCGCACCGCAGCAACAGATACAAGCAACAATCGCCGATGACCTTGCTCCCGAACAAATTATTTTTCAGGGAAACGATTTTAATCGAGAATTGACAACTTCTCAGGCGTTACAGATTATTTACGAGCAAAACAATTCAAAGTAGGCGACTTATGAACAACGAAACTAAAAACGTCTGGCAAATCCGCGCTGCGACAATGGCAATTTTTCTTCTCGGCTTTCTCGCCGGCGCGCTTGCTCTGAACGCTTATCACGTTTGGTACAGTCCAGCTGCCAGTGTACCGAAAAAAGAGCGTTTTGAGCGGATTTTTACCCAGCTTAATCTCACCGAACAACAAAAAGCGGAAACGCAGCAAATTTTTAATGAAACGCGCGAGCAGCTTCAACGCCTGCGCGAGGAAGGAGAGCCGCGCGTGCGCGAAATCCGCGCTCAAGCAGATGCTCGACTTCAGAAAATTTTGACACCCGAACAGTGGCAGAAATTTCTGCACTTTAGAGACGAAATGCGCGGTCACGATAAACGCGATAAAAAATCTCAATAATTTTTTCGCGACGACTTAAACCAAATCAAATGTCGGCGTGTCTAAACAGTAAAAGCATTTTCAATTCTTTGCTCCCCGCGTTGAAATGCTGTTAATTCAAGAAAGGTAAAAGGAATGAAAATCACTAACTTCAAAAACATCTTCGGCGGCGCGGCGCTCGGTCTGGCAATCTTAGCCGGGGGCACTACGGCGGCTCAAGCTCAGGAAACTCAATCCCAACCGCAAGCCGATCAAAAAACTGAAAAACAATGGAAAAAACATCGTCGCGGCGGTGACGGTTTCAGACGCGGCGGCAAATTCGGCAGGGGCGGCGGTATGCGCGCTTTCGGTCAACTCAATTTGAGTGACGCACAAAAAGAGCAACTCAAACAAATCGCGGATCGTCATCGCGAAAGCAACAAAGCTCTTCGCGAGCAGATGCGCGCAAGTCGCGAATCAACCGATTCGGCTCAACGCGAGCAGTTATTCGCTCAGTTTAGAGAAGCTCACGAAAGAATGCGGGCGGAAATGCTCAATGTTTTAACAGCAGAGCAAAGAACACAGCTCGAACAGCTCGAAGCTCAACGCAAACAATTACGCGAACAGCGTAGACAGCTCTTTGAGCAAAGACGACAACAACGCCAAGCCCAACCGGCGCCAAGCGTCAACTAATAACCAACTCAAATCTAAAATTTACTAAAAAAAGAAAGGCGGCTTTTTACAGCCGCCTTTCTTTTTCCTTAGCTTTGAGTCAAAAAACTGACTGAGAATTTACGCTTTGCTTTCGGCAGCTTTTTCTTCAGTTGCTTCCGCAGAATCCGGCTCATCACCCATTGTTTCTTGATTTTCCGATGCTTCCGGCGTCTGCTCATTTTCATCAATCCATTCACCTTCGGTAATCGAAGCATTTTCAACCAAAATCTCGATAGCTCGACGATTTTGCAGACGTTCTCGGATGCTATCATTTCCGTTTTGCTTCGTTAAAGCTTCGCGCACTTCGTCAATTGAACGCCCGCTGTAATTGGCAATTGCCTCAAGCTCGGCGTTTATTTCGTCGTCTGAAATTTCAACGTTTTCCACTTCGGCGATTTTATCGAGAAGAAGCGCTCCGCGAACTTCGCGTTCGGCTTGCGGCATCATTCTTTGAAAGAGCATTTGCCAGACTTTTTGGTCTGCCTGGCGCATATCAACGCCCTGCTGCTCCATTTGTCCGGCAAATTGGCGGGTTAAGCCCTGTGCCTGATAATTGACGAGCGTTGGCGGAACTTCAACTGGATTCGAATCAATCAGTTTATTCATCAACTCGTCCCGCAAGCGATTGTCCGATTCCGCTTTTGCATACGTTTCCAAATCCTGACGAATTTTCTGCCGCAAATCGGCAAACGATTCATAACTTTCTTCGCCTTCACTCAAACTGGCTGCCCATTCGTCATTGGCTTCGGGAATCTCGATCTTGCCGATTGATACTACCTTTGCCGAATATCGAACTGTTTTGCCGGCAAGTCCTGGCGAAGAAAAATCAGCCGGATATTCCACATCAAACGTCCGTTCCTCATCAACACTTGCGCCAACGAGATTTTCGGTAAAAGTTTTTTCCACGCCTTCGCCGCCCAATTCGATTTGCAGATCATCAACAACAATCGGCTCGGCGGCTTCGTCGTCAATAAACTCACCGTTTATGTTGACGGTAACGGTGTCGCCGATTTCCGCCGGACGATCCTCGACGGGAACGAGCGACGCCTGCTCGCGGCGGCGACTTTCGATAATCCGATCAATGTCTTCGTCATTAACCGGGCGGATGCGGCGCACGGCTTCCAAACCTTTATAATTCGGGGTTTCGAGTTCGGGAACAACTTCCACGTGAACGTGAAGACCGATTGATTCGCTGCCATTCAAGTTAACGTTTTCGGCGTTTTCCAGATGAAGCTGCGGCTCGCTCAGAGGCTCCAATTCGTGTTCTTGAATCGCCTCTTGAACTTTTCCGGGTAAAATCTCGCGCAGAACATCGTTGTTGATGTCGTCTTTGTAACGATTTTTAACCACGGCGGTCGGCGCATAACCTTTGCGAAAACCGGGGACTTGAGCGACGCGCGCGTATTGCTGTAAAACTTTATCGTAAACCGGCTTGATTTCCTCAGCTTCAATTTCGAGCTTGATTTCCTTGTGAACCGGCGAAACGTGTTCCAATTCGCTTTTCATAAATAAAAAAGTTCAAGGTTCAAAGTCCAAAGTTCAAGGCTAAAAAGAAAAACTTTGAACCTTGCACCTTGAACCTTGAACCGATTTTGATGCCGAGAGCGAGACTCGAACTCGCACGCCTTGCGGCACTGGCTCCTAAGACCAGCGTGGCTACCAATTACACCATCTCGGCAAGTAAACAAACAAATTTGAATTTATCGAAACCGCGAAAGATTGTCTAGCGGATGAATAATTTAAGGAATGCTGAAATTTTACAATAAAAAAGCCTGTTGCGCTCTCCCCTTCGCAACAGGCTCTTTATTCGACCGCTCAGGAGGCAAATTTCACGAACGGTCAAACTCGTTTGATTATCAAATTTTATGAGAAACCCACCCGCGCTCTCCCCTTCGCTGACGGGCTTCTCAAACGGCTGGCACGCGCCCGCCGATGCTGTAAAAACTTTTTTCTATGATTTTGTCAATTTCGTGAGGCTTTCAATTTTTGGTTTTGATTTACTTCTTTTCACTTAATAATGAAGTCAATTCGTGACCTGCCTGACATATATCAATCACCGTGCCACAAATCCTCACGAATCAAGCAAAAACGCTAACACCAACTATTTCAACAGTTCCTCAGTTAATTATTTTAATCAGATGGTTTCTAATTTTTGACTTTGACTGCTGACTCTCGAATTCGTGGAACCTATACACGAAATAGAATGTTCTTTCATTCAATTTGAACCAATTGGATGTGAAACCTATTTTTCCCGCATTTGGCTATTTCTCATTGAAAGCTTATTTTGATTACTGTTGAGTAAAATTATGCATACGAATTTACGTTCGTTTCTCGCCGCATTGCGCCGCGAAAACGATTTGGTGGAAATCGAGGCTGAAGTTGATCCGTATTTGGAATTGGCGGAAATTCATCGCCGCGTGATAGAAAACGGCGGTGCGGCGTTGTTTTTTAAAAACGTCAAAGGCTCGCGTTATCCGGTCGTTACTAATCTATTCGGAACAGCGAAACGGATTGATTTGGCGTTTACGAAAAAGCCTCAGGAATTGGTCAAAAAAGCGGTCGAAATGATTGAAGTTTTGCTCCCGCCGCAAATCGGGAAATTATGGAATTACCGCGATTTGGCTTTTACCGGATTAAAACTCGGAACAAAAAAAGTTTCGCGCGCTCCGGTTTTGGAAGCTGTTGACCGACCGGCAAACCTCGAAGAGCTGCCGCTTTTGACGGGATGGCATGAGGACGGCGGCGCATTTTTGACGCTTCCGCTGGTTTATACCGAAAGCTCCACAACGGGCAAACACAATCTCGGAATGTACCGCATCCAGCGCCACGACGCGCAGACGACCGGAGTTCACTGGCAAATCGGCAAAGGCGGTGGTTTTCATCATTTCGAAGCCGAACAACAAAACAAAGAACTGCCGGTGACAATTTTTTTGGGCGGCGCGCCTGCGATGATTTTGGCGGCAATTGCGCCGCTTCCGGAAGACGTGCCGGAATTGGTTCTGGCTTCGGTTCTCGCCGATAACAAAATCAAAATGGCGAAGAATCCTTTGCTTGACAACGGCAGGCTTGTAGCCGAAGCCGAGTTTGCGATTTACGGGAAAGTTCCGCCAAATGTCAGAAAGCCCGAAGGACCTTTCGGCGATCATTACGGCTATTATTCTTTGCAACACGATTATCCGATTTTGAATGTCGAAGCCGTTTTTCACCGCAAAGACGCGATTTATCCGGCGACCGTTGTCGGAAAACCCCGACAGGAAGATTTTTATATCGGCGATTATTTGCAGGAATTATTGTCGCCGCTGTTTCCGCTTGTTATGCCTGCGGTCAGAGATTTATGGAGTTACGGCGAAACCGGATTTCATTCTTTAGCCGCGGCAGTTGTGCGCGAGCGCTTCGGGCGAGAAGCTTTGAGCGCCGGTTTTCGCATTTTGGGCGAAGGGCAGCTTGCTTTAACCAAATTTTTATTATTAACTGACAAACCGCAGAATTTGCGAGAGTTTAAACCGCTTTTTGAACACATACTGGCTCGCGTCAATTGGGCGAACGATTTTTTCGTTTTTACGCAGACCGCTTTTGACACGCTCGATTACGCGAGCGGAAAAATCAATTACGGTTCGAAAGCGATTTTGATGGGTTTGGGCGATGCGAAAAGAGATTTGCCGCGCAGTTTTTCCGGTGAATTGCCCGCTGGCATTAAACAAGCCGAGCCTTTTTGCGGTGGCTGTCTCGTTCTCGAAGCCGATAATTACGAGCAAAAGCCGAATCTCGGCGAGCAAATCGCGCTTTCGGGCAAATTCGATGATTGGCAACTTGTCGTTTTGCACGATTCAATTGAATACGCTCATTCAACGGACAAATTTTTGTGGGCTACGTGGACGCGGTTCGATCCGGCGAGAGACATTTTCGCCAAAGAAATTGTTGTTCGCCAGCATCATTTGTCTTATCAAGCGCCGATTGTTATTGACGCTCGAATGAAACCCTGGTACCCGAAAGAGCTTGAACCGCGCGAAGATATTGTGCAAATGGTTGACCGACGCTGGCGCGAATATTTTCCGGAAAAACAATCGTGGGAAAAATAAAGATCAAAGAAAATCTATTTTTTTTGCGGCGAAGAAGGCTTGTCATTTGTGTCTTTTCGTTACTATTTTTATTTTTTCTGGCAGCTTGGGCATTTTGGTATGAACCGAACAGCTTGGCTGTCAAAAATTACGATTTACGGATTGCAGGCTGGAATCCGGCACATAACGGACTTAAAATCGTAGCGATTTCCGATATTCACGGTGGCTCGAACTTTATTACGGCGGAGAAAATTCGGCGGGTTGTCGAGCTGATAAACGATCAAAATCCGGATTTGATCGTTTTGCTCGGAGATTACGTTTCGGAAAAGCGTTTCAATCAAAAAGAGTTGAAAATGCCGATGTCCGTAATTGCAGATAACCTTGCCGGATTAAGAGCCAAACACGGCGTTTTCGCAGTAATGGGAAATCACGATTATGATTACAACCCGCCGGTCGTTCGAGCCGAGCTGGAACGAATCGGTATTCGTTTTTTGGACGAAGAAGCCGAAGCTATCACACCGAACGGGGAAAATTTAATTGTTTTGGGTTTGCCTGAGATTATCAGATACAACGACTGGAAGAAATATTCGGAAGACGCAAAAAAGGCACTTTCAAAAACTCAAAACAAAGGTAGTGTGTTAGCGCTCGTTCATAACCCGGATGCGATTGTGATGACAACCGGAGATTTTCTGATTTCAGAAAATCTCCGCCTCGTTTTAGCCGGTCACACTCATGGCGGACAAGTCCGTTTGCCTTTTCTCGGTTCATTAATCGTCCCCTCAACTTACGGACAAAAATATTCACTTGGTCTGGTAATGGAAAACGGAATAGATATGTTTATCACAAGCGGCGTCGGAACAAGCATTTTACCCGTCCGTTTTGGAGTTCCGCCGGAGATTTCAGTTTTAACTATTTTCGAAGGCTAGGTCAGAAACACATTAAGAAGCGGCTGATTTTAGTTTTGGATAAAGAAGCACCATCTCGCAAGCAATTCTGAATTGTACACACAAAAAGAAAAGGGCGAATTTCTCGCCCTTTTCTGCTTCAAAAAGCAATTGATTTTAGTTCACTCCGCAAAGCGTCCAAGCCTGTGCTACTGCATTGTAATTTGTGCTGCCCGAACCATAAATGGCAGCTGCAGCGTTCAGTGTCGCAGTGCGCGCGCCTTTGAAATTCGTGCTTGAAGTCATATACGAAGTCAAAGCGCGATACCAGATTCTCGCCGCCGCATCCGCGCCGATTCCGGTCATCGAGCCGCCGCGATGATGCGTACCGCCGACAGCCAAAAGATAAAACGCTTTGTTGCCGATACCAGAATTGATGTGAACGCCGCCGTTGTCTCCGGTTCCGGTGTAGCGTTCGGCGTAATGATCCGGATCATCATCGGCAGTGTAACCGCTATTTGACGCCTGGTGCGGATTGTCCATATAACGCAAAGCGTCGCCGCTTGTTGAGGGAGTATAGGCTTGTTCGCCGATTTTCCAGGTGTTCGAGCTTTGTCCTTTGGTGTAGCGTTCGACCATTGCGCCGAAAACGTCGGACATTGATTCGTTCAATGCACCGGACTCGCCGGAATAAGTTAAATTGGCGGTGCGTTCGGTGACGCCGTGCGTCATTTCGTGACCGCAGATGTCGAGCGTCACGAGCGGTGAAAAATTCGTGCCGTCGCCGTCGCCGTAAGTCATAAACGAGCCGTTCCAGAATGCGTTGTTGTAGCTCGATCCATAATGAACTTTCGAGCTGATTAACTTGGTTACGCCGTCGGCTGAAGTGTAGTAGCCCGGACCGCCGTTTCCGTCAATTCCGCGACGCCCGTGCGCGTTGTAAAAATAATCGTAAGTTTTCGCCGCGCCGTAATGCGCGTCAACTCCGGCGCGCTGTGTGCTGCCGACCCAACTGTTGTCGGCATCGGTAAAGCGATAAGTCGAGGAAGTCGTGTTGCGATTGTCGAACGTGCCGACTTTGCGCCCCGTATCTTCCATATAATACGTGCTGCCGCCCAGATAAGTCGTAATGCTGACCGTTCCGCTGTAAAGCGACGAGCCTGAGCCGGTCGCGGTTTGCAGATTGTCGTATGACCAGAGCTGTTTGCCCGTGTGCGCATCAATAAAAATCACCGGCATCGAGGTTTCTTCCGACCCATCTTCGCGGCGAAGCTGAATGCGGTAAGCTAATCGGTCGGTTTTACCGCCGGGCAAAATCCACAAATCAACTTCAGGCTCGGCGGTCAAACAATCTGCGCAGCCGTAGATATCAGTCGCCATAACGGCAGCAGATTTTTCGCTATAGCTCGGAATTGTGTTGACGATTCGGAAAGCCGTTTTTAAATCGTCCGTCAAAGCGGCGACTTCGTTGTTACCGTCGAAATGAACAATCGCTTCGGCGCCGAAAACGGGAACGCCGTTAAAAGTTTGCTGGAGGTGAACATGGGCTAAGCCTTGCTCGTCAGCGAAAAGACGTCGAGTTTTAAATTCTTCAAAAGGCGCAGCTGCTAAATTGGCTCTACGGGTTTGGAGGAATTCAAGCCCGCGCTGTCGGGCAGTTTCGAGTCTGTCCTGCCAGCCTTTATCGGAAAAAGGGGGTGTTGCGGTTGCGGTTTGAACGGCAAAGATTGCCGCTGCAAAGAGGCACAAAGTCATTAACTTTCGCATTCGTTTTTTCTTTCTAACTCCTTCTGGAACTCCGAAATTTTTGGAGAGCCGTGAAATGCTGAGGCTGCTCCTCCCAATAAGGGCGAAATACTATGAAAAATTATGAATTGAGAATGCGTAACTAAAGCGCTGCTTATCATCTTTCAAAGATGACCTATTTGTCAACAGTTATTTTTATCACCCCAATAAATCGAGCTTATATTTTTCGTTATTTTATTTTCAAAAGAAAAACACCGCTTTGGAGTAAAGCAACGTTTTCCTTTTTTTTAAAGATCATTTTAACTTCCTGGCAATCTCTGACTTGAATATTACCGTTCATAATTGGGTTCTGTTCAAAAATCTTCAAAAATTCGGCAATATTCGCCCGTTATTCCAAATGGCGTTGGAATAAAAAATCCTAGTACTAATGAGACAAATCCGATTTTGACACAAAGTTGTGTTGTATAAACGAAAGAGTGCTGACCTTGCCAGCACTCTTTTCGTTTATCCTGTAATTCTGATGAATTACTTTAGTTTCTTCTTATTGTGGTTTTCTCGCGTTGATTGACAAATTTGATGCACTGACCTTGATTCTTAAAGCTTGGATCAGTAAATCTGGTATATCCGCCATTCTTACAGTCATCTTTTGTCTCAGGTCTGGTGCCCATATTTGTTCCATCCGGTTCAAAATCATAGATTGTGCCGTTAAAGTTCAATAAATCAACTTCAACATCGTAATTTGGATTAAATGTTCCGATGAATACTCCAAACAGGGTAACAACAGCTTCAGGACATATTTGTTTTATTTGAGTAAAGGTATAAAACTGTCCAAATCCGCCGGGAGCCGCTTGGATTGTTCCGTTTGAACAGGTCAAGGTTTGAGTTGAATAAAGTCTTCCCTGATCAACATCCTGAAATCTAAATCCCTTCGTGCCTGAGGAAGTTGGCGGCTGTTGCAAATAAGGCTCGTAAATTAAAAATGTGGAACTGGTTGTTCCGTTGCGGACAACATCAATTCCTAATGCAAAGGCTGCGTCGGCAAAGTCAGGACCGCTGTTTCGTTTTGTGTAATAGCTGAGTTCCGTGATGTTTGTTAAAGGAGTATTTGTCTCCTTTGTGTATCCTGCGTAAGAGTCGTTTGAATTGGTGGTCGTCAGTTGAAGAGCTCCAGCTCCGGACGGCGCAGCAGGATCGCGAACAAAACTAACCGTTCCGCCCGATAAAGTCGTCGCTTCAAAGCCTTGTTGATTAGTCGGATTCACAACGATTTTGTTTGCCGCCGTTGTCGCAAACGTGATTGTTATTGCAGCCAAAACTGTGAAAAAGTTAATGGCAAAAAATCTTCTTATTTTCATAACTTACTTCCTCTCTTTCCGTTTATCGCCCTCTAATGTGTGGTAGGGCTTGTTTATTAACACTAGTTGCTAATTTCATCCAGTGTGAGCAGATTTACTCAAAGCCAATGCCTAAAGAATTCAGCCTCGAAACGGCGGCTTTGAACCATTTCATGGGCAAAAGAAAACTCCAGTTATCGCTTTTGGGTGCAAACTTAATCGGCACTTATTAATCGAAAACAAAACCATTTCTCGATTATAAGGGAAACAAAAGCGAGCAAAGACTAACATCTCCGCTCGCTTTCGTTTGTACGGTTTCAGGCAAAACAATTTACAGTCTCTGCCTCTTTACTCAACTTTGACAAAATCCGTTCCGCTGCGCCCAAAAGTCTCCGGTGTGTACATTTCTTCGGCTTTAGCTGGAGGAACGACAAACTCGCCGGGCGTTGTCGCGCGGCAAACGTAAGAATAATTCCAAACGCCTTCCCAAAGGAGGGAAGAAAAAGCCTCGGCTCGCTCGTCGCGCAGATTTTGATGCTCATACCAAGTTCCGTACCAATAATATCCTCGTCCGAAGCTTTGCGAGCCATAAGTTAAAACATTGGATGAAACGTTATCAGACGGAACGCTTTCCGACACTGCCAAAGCCGGATTTAAGCTTTCGAGTCCGGCTGGTAGCGGATCAACGAGCGCGACGTGATATCGTCGCGACGGCGCAATCATCGTCAAGCGAACGCGGACGCGAGAGCCGGATTTAATTGTCCAACTTCCGTCCGTGTTTTGTTTTACGTCGTCGGCGTTGTCAACGCCTTCGTATTTTCGCAACACTGTAAAACCATAATCTGCGGGCGCAAGTTTCAAGTTGTTCGGCGCGTATTTCATTCCGATTCGGTAATAAAGACGACCTTCACCCGATTTGTTCAAAATCAAATTCGACGTTTCGCCTTGTCCAATCAGGTAATTCATCGGCACGTCAATTTGTTTTGAATCAACCGAACGCCCGCGAAACGGCTGTTCTCCGGCATAAGCGTTTCCGAGCCAGATCTGCGCGACAAAATTCGGCGTCGTTTTCTCGTAAGTGTTGAAATATTTATCGAGCGCGAGCAGGATAAAAACGTTTTCCTGCGTGTTGCCCCAATGCCCTTTTTTGCGATGCGCCAAAAGTCCGCGCACCAATTTTGGAATCAAATCCGAATTTGGTTGATCTGAAATCATCGCTTCGAGAATCACACCGTCGGCGCGGCGATTCGAAGCCATAATCACCCAGCCATCGTCTTTGTAATCAGTGATAAAATTCGCCGAAGCCGCAGTTTCGGTCGTGCGGTTGAGCAAAAATCGCCGGATTGATTCGACTTCAGCGACAGAATTTTTATCGCCGCTCAAAACCGCGAGCAGCCAGCCAGTTGCCTCAAACGGCAGTTTTTGAAGTGTCGCGGTTTGCAACAGATTTTTGGCTTTAGCGATGTCTTTGTCGCCCATTCGCGCCCGGACGTAAAGCGCGTAAGCCGAAATCGTCCAGCGAACCTGATCGCTGTACCCTTTTGGATAATAATTCTCAACATTTTTCAGATAAGGCTTCGTTTTGTTGAGCATTTCGTCCGGCACTTTGTAGCCTTTTTCTTTCGCTCGTGAAAGAGCGTGCGCGGCGTGAACTGTGACAAACGGAAATTCGTGACGGTCGCGTTGCAAGCCCCACAATCCAAAGCTGCCGTCTTCGCGCTGACGCGATTTTAAAATCTCGACGTCTTTGGCAAAACGCTGATTCAATTCTTCCGGCGAAGGCATATCTTCAGCTTTAAAAGCCTGCAAAACATCGCGCAGCGCGGCAATCGAAATCATTCTTGAAGCGACTTGTTCCGAATTTTCATACGGATAATTCGCCAGATAAACGAAAGCGTCGGTCAGTTCCTGCAACTGCGTCGAAGCGGTTGTCACTTCGAGACCGCCGAATTGCGAGAAAACGTCTTTCGGCGCTTCGACCGGCTGAATAATCGCCGTGTTCTGGTCAATCGTTCCATAAGTCGCAAACGCTTCGGTGGTCGCCGGAGTCCAAACGGGTAAAGAAATTTCCGCCGCGTCGGCGAATTTCCCGCTCGAAACACCGATTTGAAAACGCGCAGTTCCCGCTTTCACCGCCGAAACCGGAAAACGAACTTCCAAACGGTCGTTCGGCGGAACCATAACTTGCTTACCGTTTCCGGCTGTCAATTCCGCGTTTGTCACGCGCACGGCGACATTGACGGTCAACGGATTATCGGTTTGATTTTGGACGGCAACCGGAAGCTCAAATTTATCGCCGAAATTCAGGAAACGCGGCGCTGACGGGCGCACCATCAAAGGCTGACGCGCCGTAATATTCGATTCGCCTTTGCCGAAACGATTGCCGTTCGTCACCGAAACCGCCGTCACGCGATAACGGGTCAGATTGTCCGGCAATTTCACCGGAATCGTAACTTTTCCGGCTGAATCGGTTTTCACAGAAGCTGCGAAAACAGCCAAAGCGTTGAAATTTTCGCGGACATTTATTGGAGTTTCAACTGTGGGTGAAATATTTCTGTCAACATCTGCGGCTAATGCCTCCACTTTCATTGCTTTTGGCGAAGGCACGGCAATGCTTCCGGTTGGCGCTTCCATTTCAGCCGCATTAACAACACCTCCACTAATTCTAAGCTGCTGCCGCCCCCGTTCATTGACAGCCAAATCTTGTAAATCCTTTTGATTTCCAAGCAAAACATCTTTGCGCGAATGAAAAGTCGAAACATCCGCTCCGCGCTGCGTGTAAAAAATCGAAGCCGGATCGGCGACGCTGTAATTGCTCAAAGCCAAAACCGATTCGTCAACCACGACAATCGCGACTTCGCTGTTTGAAACCGCGTTTCCGGCGTTGTCTTTGACCGTCACGTCAACCGAAGTCTCGCCGCCGGGTTCGAGATTCTTCGCACGCGGTTCGGCTGTCACATTTAATTTGCGCGTGGCGACTGAAATCGGCAGATTCAGACTGCCCGTAGCAAAAGCCGGGCGGCGCGGCGCGGTTTTGTCAATTTCGCCCGCGTCGTTTGTTCGTTCGGCTGAACCGACCAGATCAATTTGCACGTTGATGTTTGGCAACCAGCGTTCTTCGAGCGGGACGCGCAAGACTTTGCTCGCTTCGTTCATCGTAAAACGCTCGGTTTTGACGATTCCGTTGCGCGCGAGCGTCAACACGCCTTCCGCCGGAACGAACGGCGACATGACGAGAATTTCCGCCGTTTCGCCCGCCGCGTATTCTTTTTTGTCGGGAACAAGCTGTGCCTCTTCCTGTTCGACATTGCGTTTCGGCGGCTGTTTTCCGCCCGAAACCCAGAGCGTCAATTCCGATTCGTTTTCGCGCTCTCGGTCGTCCATCACGGAAGCCGTAATCGTATAAACGCCGCCTTGTTTCGCAGTAAATTTACATTCAACCGGATTTTCGCCGGATTTTACGTTGCAGATCTGCTCGTCAACGGTAACTTGCTGCCATGAGCCTTTGTCGAATTGCCAGTCTTTCAAAACCGCTTTGATTTCGACATCACGATCCGCAACGGCTTTTCCGTCAACATCGGTCGTGATTGATTCGACTGTAAAAAGCTCACCGCGATTGACGAAAGTTCTGTTGGTGCGGATTCCGACATATAAATCAGCCGGATGAACCAGCAGATTTGTCGCCGAAGCCCAGGTTTGGCGGTTAACGTCCGAAACGCGCGCTTCGGCGCGAACATTGTACGGGCGCGGCGGATTTGCCTTGATAAAATCAATTTTTAAAACGTGCTTTCCGTCGGTTCCAGTCGTGCCTTTAAAATTCTGCACGCTCGTCGAACCGTAAGGTTCATCGTAATGCCGCCACCAAGGAAACCACTTGCCGAATGTAAAATCGTCGCGGTTTGGCGGCGTGTAATTGGTCGGTGATGAGGTCACAGTCCAATTCGTTTCTGCGTTCGCAAGCGTACCGCCCGCGTAATATTTGGCTTCCACCGATACGTTTGCCGAATTGCCGACAAGATACGGAGCCTCGGTTTCGTTTTTAGCCGTGACTTCAAATTCCGGTCGCCGAAACTCATGAACTTGAAAACTGTGATTAGTAACTGCGCCCGCCAAACTGCTCGATGTGGAAATCTCGACGTTCGTGTATCCGAGATTGATGTTGTCGGGCAATTTAATTTTAAAATCAAACGCGCCGAAAGCGTTCAGATTCGCAGTGCCTTTGGCAAATTCGTTGCCGCGCGCGTCGCGCACAATGTAGTTTATTCCCCGCGCTGCGTCGCCGAGCGCGGCAATGTCGCCGAATTTTCCGGCTTGGAAAACGCGGATGTAGCCTTTGATCGAAACTTCTTCTTTCGGACGATAAAAATTGCGGTCGTTAAAAACAAACCAGCGCAAACTATCGTTTTGCGGCTTTTTGTACCAACTGCCGTGATCCTGCCAGTAATAATCAGAATTTTCCGGCAAAAACGCGACATCACGCCCGCGTCTGGCAATCAAAAGATTAGGTTTTCCCGGCTGAGAATCCGGCAAAGCCATTCTCACCAAACCGCTCTGTTTAGCTTGGAGCCCGGAATCCGGTGTCTGGAATCCTGTGTTTTCTGAGTCTTCGCTTTGAACATTAGTCTCGCTCGTTCCCCAGAAATTCAACCAATCCCACCAGCTTCCACCCGAATCGGCAGATTCTTGACTCTCAACTCCCGATTCAAGACTCAAAGCTGTGCCGTTGTTCGGATAAATCCGCATTTCCACATTGTCGAGCGGTTTTCCGGTTTTCAAATCGGTGGCGAATCCGACCAATTCCTGATTGTCAACAAAAGCGTCCAACCCGATTTGCGTCGCTTCAGCCCAAACCGCGATTTTCGTCCTGTCATATTGGTCTCGCTTGACGGTCGGCTCGACAAAAACAATCGCGTGACCGAAGCCTTCATTTAGAGCCGGAGATAAATCAATTCGGGTTTCGACCAATTCATCGGGCTTATTTTCAACCGGCACGGTTTTATCAAAAACAACGCGACCGGGCAGCGATGGGCGTTTCTGCTCGTCGTAATTGAGATTACGCATAAATTGCCTAAATGCGTCCCAATCCTCCGGCGTGACGGCGCGCACCTGAACTTTTAAGCTCGGTTGATTAATCGAATAAACCGAATAATTCGGTTTTGCCATTGGATCAAGCACGACAAAACTTCCGCCCTGCGCCGTCAAACTCGGTTGTGCTGCTCCGACGTTAAAAGTCGCCGTCGCAGGTTTTTCCAAGACCTGTCCGAAACTGTCTTTGAGCGCGCCGCCGATTGTCACTTTGTAAGCGCGGCGTCCGGGTTTGTAGCCTTGAATCGTGACGAAATTGCCGCTCGGATAGATTTGCAAACCCTCAACTGCAGGTTCGATTTGAACGAGTGATTTTTCAAATGCGGCTGCGTCAATCGGGTTTGAAAATTCAAAATACCAGGGATCGAACGGCGAGCAGGTTTTGCTTTCCTGATAACCGCAATAAGCGCGAACAAACCGCATTGCGCCGAAAGTGCGAAACGAAAACGATTGCGGCTTTGGAGTTGTCAAAGGTCCTTCCGCCGAAGGCGTTCCAGCTTCGACTGTAGCCGTTATCTGAGAATCGCCGGGCAAAGCGTTTTCCGCTTTTCCTTCGGCTGTTACCGCGCGAAATGCGAGCCAGCGATTTGGCTGCGAGTTTTTAATAAAATAATTGATTGAAGAATCCGCATCAATTTCTTCCTGGGTCGCCAGACGCAAAGGAATGCGGCGATTCCCGCCCGAAACGTTTATTTTCTGCAAAACCGCTTCCGGGTTGATTTGCTGATCGAAGGAAACGAACATCAGCGGATTGCGATTCGTGACCTGATTCGCCGGAAAGGTTTGCAAAACCTTCGGCGCGGGCGTCGTAAAAGTCCACGAAACTTCTTTGTTCAAAACCGCGCCGGTCGCTGATTTTGTCCCGGCGGGAACGGTCGCCGTAAATCTCGTTGCCATCGGAAAACGATGTTCGGCGTCAAAGAGCAAAGTTTTTGTCCCTAACCAACGCCATTTTCCTTTGACTTCAGGCGTTAGACGAACGGGAACAACTTGCGCGGCTTGCTCTTGCGAAGTGACCGAAACCATCGGCTGCGAAAACGTGACGCTCAATTCGGGCGCAATCGGAATTTCTCCTTCCGGTGCGAAACGCACGACTTCGAGCGTCGCCGGTACGTTGATTTTCGGCGTTCCGCGCTCATCATCAGCGGGAAATTTGACCGGCACGATTTTTCCGGTTTTCGGCGCGGGCAAAGTTCCGGCTCGTTTGGCGAAATCCTGCTGATCGTCCTGGTCGACTTTGACTGGCGGCAAACGTTTCAACAAATTCGCGGTTTCGCTTTCCGATAAATTTTCGCCTTTGGCGGGCGGTGTTGTCTGGCGATTTTCCGCACCTTCCTGTCCTTCGCTCAAACGAAATTCCAAACCGTTTCCCGTTAAATTCACGTTTTGTGGTCTCCTTTGCTGCGGTCGTACGGTTCTTTGCGCAGAAACGCCGAACGGCGCGATTGTGCCAAAATAAATGGAAAAAAGTAAAAACCAAACGGTAATTTTTTTGATTAGCATTGCCGATTAATCCTCGCTCGAAAAATTGGGAGAGCGGATAAAATTGAAGCGCCTCGCGGAGCGGCAAATTATATCTTAGATTGCACGCTTCCAAAAAAATGAACGCCACTGAAAATTCTTTCTTGCACTTTTTCGATTTTGATCCCCGAATGTCTGCGATATAAAATTATTTTTATGAATCAATTTGAACTTGAATTTATTGCCCAATCCAAATCTTTTCTGCTTGAAGATTTTCTGGTCAAGATCGAACGCGCCGTGCAAAAAATGACCGATGAACAAATCTGGTGGCGTGCGAACGAAGAATCGAACAGTGTCGGCAATTTGCTGCTGCACCTGACTGGCAATGTCCGGCAATGGATCATCAGCGGCATCGGAGGCGCGCAGGACAATCGTTTCCGGCAAGGCGAGTTTGACGAGCGAAATCAGATCAGTGGCGCAGAGTTGCTGGCGAATTTGCGAAAAACTGTCGAAGAAGCGAGCGCGATTTTGGGCAGTTTAAACGCCGCCGGTTTGCTCGAAAAGCGTTTGATTCAAGGGCGCGATACGACGGTTTTGTCGGCGATCTATCACGTCGTCGAACATTTTGCGATGCACACCGGGCAGATTATTTTTGTGGCAAAAATGTTTGCTGGTGATATGAAGTTTTATGAAGACGCGGGCGGTTTGGCGATTCCGAACTGGAGGAACAAGGAAAACGACCGCCCGGCGTTATGATTTTTTAAAATTAAGCCGAAACTGCTTGATTCGGTTTGGCGGGCACATCCTGCTCGATTTGCCTGCCTAAATCGTGCGAGTTGAAATAAGCGCACGAGCGAGAGATTTTGTCGCCGTCGAACTCCAAAATTGTCACGCCCGAGTAAGTGATTTCGTGATTATCTTTAGAAGTTCCCTGCGTCGTCCATTCGAGCGCAGCGCGGTTTTCCGCAACGATTTTATTGCGAAATTCCGAACGCATCTCGCCGAAAGTTTCACGATATCTCGTCCAAAATTCCCGCGCGCCTTCGGCTCCGGTAAAATTTTTTGGCGAAACAACGTTAACAATTTCCGCATTTTCGGCGTAAAGCGAAGCGATTTCCTGTGGGTCGCTTGTTTCTTCGAGTTTATGTAACGCGTTGATAAAATTCTCGGCTAGCTGCTGACTCATATTTTCCTCTTGCTCTTTTGTTTGTACTCTTAAATTAAAAAATAATGGAAAATTAGTCTGTACACCAACGTACTAATTTTGATTCAAGCTGCCGTTTCTCCGCTTGAATCAAATTCGTACCAGCACCGCGCGCACCAGCGATTGCCACGTCGGGCGTCAATTCTAAGCTCCGCCGAAAGCGAGAGTTTTTCGACCAGAATTTTTTCATCTTCGGTCAATTCGTTCCAGCCTTTCAATTTTTGATTACCGCAGCGCGGGCATACATTCTCTTTAAAATTCTGCATCGCTCTTTTCAACTCGCTTGTTTTATCTTATATTCGGCAAAGTCCTTTTGAATTCGATTAAAACAGAAATTGTCGCTCGAATGAAATTTAAAATCTTGTTGCGCTTTTTAGCAGCTTTCTCGCTATTTTTATTTTCTTTTTCCGTTTTCGCCCAGCGCGGGGAACCGAAATTCGATTTCTACAGCCGCGCACCGTACCGCGAAAACGTGCCGCGACCGCAAAAATTCCTCCGCTACGATGTCGGCGAACACCACACGACTTACGCGCAGATGGAAAAAGTGATTGAAGAGATTGCAAAGGCAGCACCAGATCGCGTGCGCGTTTTTGACATTGGCGAAACCAACGAGCATCGAATGATGCACGTTGTCGCCATCAGCGCACCGGAAAACATTCGGCGGCTCGACGAAATCAAGGGGAATTTAGCCAGACTTGCAGATCCGCGAACAACCGATCAGGCGGTGGCAAATCAAATCATCCAAAACACGCCCGCCGCCGTGTGGCTCGCTTACACGATTCACGGCAACGAATCTTCGTCGTTTGAAACAATGATGCAGGTCGTTTATCAGCTCGCCGCTTCGGAAGAACCGGCGACGCTGGAAATTTTAAGAAACACGGTCGCATTGATCGTCACCGGCGAAAACCCCGACGGGCACGAGCGTTTTGCGACCTGGTACAACTCGGTAGCTCTCGGCGATGCGAATCGCGCGGCGTTTGAACACCGCGAGCCGTGGAGCGTTTACGGTCGTTTGTCGCATTTCCGGTTTGACTTAAACCGCGACAATCTCGCTTCGACGCAAAAGGAAACACGGAATCTTCAAAAGGCGTTTTTTGAATGGAATCCGCAGTTTGCCGCAGATCATCACGGTCAACCTTCGCAGTATTTTTTCCCGCCCGCGGCTTTGCCGATCAATCCGAATCTGCCGATAGCGCAAACGAATAAATGGCTCGATGCAATCGGCAGAGCAAACGCGCGGGAGTTTGATCGGCGGCTCTGGGATTATTACGTCCGCGATATTTTCGATCTTTTCTATCCGGGTTACTGGGATTCGTTTCCGGCTTTGACGGGGGCAACGGCGATGACTTACGAAACCGACGGCGGCGGTTTTAAAGGCTTGCGCTGGACGCGCGACGACGGCACAATCGCAACTTTTCGCTCGTCAATCGCCAAGCATTTCGTCGCTTCGATGGCGACGCTCGATGTCGCCTCGCAAAACCGCGAGGCTCGTCTGCGCGATTATTACGATTTCAAGCGGACGGCGATTGAAGAAGGCAGAACCGAGCGAATGAAACGAATCGTCATCGTTCCCGACAAAGACCCGGTCAAAGCCGCCGAATTGGTGGAAATTTTGCGACGCGCGCAAATCGAAGTCCGTGTCGCGGGCGGAAATTTCCGCTCGACAACGGCGCACAGTTACGAACGAAAAGACGCGCCAGCCGCCGCGCAAAATTTCGCGTCAAACGTTTACGTCGTTGATCTCGCGCAACCGCAAAAACGTTTGGCGAAAGCAATTCTCGAACAGGATACGCCTCAGGATCGGGCGTTTGTCGAAGAAGAAATCGCCAAATTCCGGCGCAATGAAATGCGCGGAAAATCGCAGCAGCGTGAAGAATATCGTTTTTACGATATAACCGCGTGGTCTTTGCCGCTCGCTTTCGGTCTCGATGCTTACTGGACGGAAGACGCTGCGCCGCTTTCCGGTTCGACGCTCGTTACGGACGAATATCTGCAGACGCAGAAAACCGGAAGAATCAATGGCGGACGAGCCGCTTACGCATACGTTTTTCCGTATGAAACCGACGCGGCGCCGGTTCTCGCTTATCGTTTGATGAAAGAAGGACATCGCGTTCACGTGGCGTCAAAACGGTTAAACGCGGCGGGCAGAAACTGGCAGGCTGGAACTTTCGTTGTTCGTCTGACGAGAAACAACGAAACTGTTCACGACGCAGTCGCCAGACTTTCCCGTGAACTGGGAGTTTTTGTAACGCCCGTCGCCACCGGTTTTCAGGACGAAGGCGACACCGGAATCGGCGGTGAAAACATTATTCCGCTGAAATTACCCAAAATCGTAATGGCTGCTGACGAAGGCGTTGACCAGACTTCTTACGGCTCGATCTGGTGGACTCTCAATCGCTACGGCGTCGAATTTACGCCGATGAATTTTAACAATTTGCGGGCGAGCAATCTGAAAGACTACAACATAGTTATTCTTCCCGATGGAGCGTCAAGCCGCTTTACCAACGTTTTAAAAGGCTTGAAAGACTGGATCAACGGCGGCGGAACCGTGATTTGCGTCAAAGGCGCTGCGGTCGCGGCGGCTGTTAAAGATGTAGGGTTGACCAGTTCAAAGCTCGTCGGCAGTGACGATGACGATCAAAAATCCCCTCCGGCTGAAGAATCAAAACGGGCGGAAGCCGAACAGCCTGCACCGTCGCCCGCTTCTTCGCCCAAACCCGGAAACAACAAATCGAACACGGCGGAAGCTACTTCACCTAATGCCGTTCCGCAGCAACTGGAAAGAGACAAAGCCGATTACAATGCGCCGATTCTGCCGCCCATCGCCTCGCCTTCAGCAAACGCCGGGCGAGTGCCGGAAGGCGTTCCTGGGGCGATTATGCGTGGGACGATTGACCGCACAACTTATTTAACTTACGGTTTGCACAATCAGGAAACTTTGCCCGTTCTGCTCTCGTCGGGGTACTTTTTCCGTCTCTCAAAAGAAGGCACAAATGCCGTTCTTTTCGACCAAAATCCAAAACAGCCGTTAACAATTTCGGGTTTCGTCTGGGAAGGCAACACCGAAAGGCTGCTCAAAGGCACGGCTTATGTCATTGACGAACCGACGGGCTCAGGTCACGTAATTTTGTTTGCCGAAGAGCCGTTTTTCCGGGGAATCTTTCGCAGCGCGAGCAGATTGTTTTTTAACTCGATGATTCTAGCGCCATCTAATTAGTCTGGGGTCAGAGATATGTTTAAAATTAAAGCTAGTTACAGCGAGCAATTCGAGGTGCGAGCAACGGCGGAAAAAGTGCGACAGTTTTTTGCTGACACTCGAAATTTTGTCGAGAAAATGCCGAATGTAGAAAGCATTCGTTTGCAGCCTGACGGCACGGCGTTGTGGACAATTTCGGCGCAGATTCCCGTTTTAGGATCAATGACCGAAAAATTTGCTGTTCGGTTAGCTGAAAACACCGAGAACTTAATCGAATATTCACCTGCACAGCAGGAAACCAAAAACTTTTTGCGTTACGCCGCTGATTTCGAACAAAGGGCAGACGGGAAAACTCAAGTTTCTATTTCGCAAACCGTTGAAATTCGACGAAAAAAAGCGAGCGAGCTTCATTTACTTGCCGGTTTGGCAGGCGAAACGCTGATTAGCCGGGAAATGCAAAAGCGCGTTACCGCAATGATTAAAACCTTTCTTGAAAAGGCTCGTAAAAAACTCGAGGAATAAAACCTAAAGGAGACTTATTAAATGAAAATTCAAAATAAATTATTTTTGTCGGCTTTGTTTGTTTTAACATTAGCCGTTACTTCTTTCGCACAGCAGGCAGCCGTTCAAATTCCGCGTGAATCGCCGCGCGCCGAGCTCACGCAAATTGTGGGCGACACTCGAATGACAATTGTCTATCACCGTCCGAGCACCAAAGGGCGCGAAGTGTGGGGCAAATTAGTTCCCTACGGTCAGGTTTGGCGCACGGGCGCAAACGAAAACACGACTTTTGAAGTTTCTGAAAATGTCCGCGTTAACGGTCAGGACTTACCCGCCGGAAAATACGGCTTGCACACGATTCCCAACAAAGACGAATGGACGATTATTTTCAGCAAGAAAAATGACGAATGGGGCAGTTTTACCTACAAACCGGAAAACGATGCTCTGCGGGTCAAAACTAAACCTGAAACCAGACCAAATTCGCTCGAAACGATGATGTTTGAATTTGAAGAGATTAAACCGAACAGCACAACAGTCGTGATTAGATGGGAAAAATTGAAAGTCCCTTTTACGGTCGAAGTCGTCGGCGTACAGGAGCGGGTACTTGGAAAACTGCGTCAGCAGATTGCAGGACTGACAGATGCCACCAAAGCGCAGAATTATATCGGCGCTAGAATGACTGCAGCTAATTTTGTAGTTGATAATAAGATCAAATCAGCTTACGCTGATGCCGCGACTTGGGTTGATGAGGCTTTGAAAGTGCGTGAAACATTTAACACTCTGCGCGGTAAAGCCCGGATTTCCGCAGAAATGGGTAATTATAAAGACGCTGTGATGTACGGCGAAAAAGCTATTACGGTAGGCAAAGCCGCTCAACCTGCGGTAAACGCCGATTTAATGGCAAATTTTGAAAAAGACGTTGCTGGCTGGAAAACGAGACAATAAATCAAACAAAAAGGAGCGCAAACATTTGCGCTCCTTTTTTATTCGGCAATCACCATTGTTCCAGTTCCTTCGTCCGTAAAAACCTCGCTCAAAAGCGCATTGCGCTCGTTTCCCGAAATAACGTGAGCCGATTTAACGCCTCGTTTTAATAAAGAAATCAAATTTTGCAGCTTTGGAATCATTCCGCCCGTCGCAGCGCCTGACTCAATCAGGTTTTCGGCTTCGCGAATCGAAAGTCTTGAGATTTTAGTTTCCGGTTTTCCCGCTTCCAGATAAATTCCGTTGACATCCGAGAGAAGAACCAATTTTTCGGCTTCCAGCTGAACTGCGATTTCAGATGCAATCGTGTCAGCATTGATATTGAAAATATGTCCTTCGTCGTCGGCACCGAGACAGGAAACTACAGGCAAATATTCTTTGTCCAACAGAACGCAAAGCAAATCGGCGTTAACCTCTAAAACATCACCGACATGACCGAAATCAACTCTTTCCCGTTCGCCCGTCGCCCGATTCAGAATTTCCTTTGGCTGGCGTTTTTCGGCATGAACGATATTTCCGTCAACACCGGAAAGCCCGACTGCTTCGATTCCCCGCTTTCTTAAAGCCGCCAGAATTTCGGTGTTGATTTTTCCGGCAAAAATCATCTTTGCCAAATCCAGAGTTTCGTCATCCGTCACGCGGCGACCGTTTATCACAGTTTGCTCAACGCCCATTCGCTCGGCTAATTCGTTTAATTGTTTTCCGCCGCCGTGAATGACGACCAGGCGAATTCCGACTTGATGCAGCAAAGCCAGTTCTTCGGCAAGAGACGCCAGATTTTCCTTGTCTTCGGTGACTTTGCCGGAAAATTTGACGACAAAAGTTTTGCCTTTAAATTTTTGTATGTAAGGCAGCGCCTCGCGCAACAAATCTAACTTGTTCATTTCTGTTAAAGCAAAAACGTTATGAGCTATTTTACAGTGTTTCGCAAAAACATTGCTCGGAAAACGGGCAACCCCCTTGCCTCGACGATAGTTTCGCGCTCGGTTTTGACCGGGAAAGGATTTCCCGCCAACCACTTTTCGGCGTGTCCGCGCTGAAAATTCGGGTTTTGCTCAAATGTTTCGCAAATGTCTGCAGCAGCTTCCTCGACATCAGATTGAATAAATATTTTCGCATTTTCAGCGCAGAATCGGGCTAAAGCCGCGACCATCTGCGGCTTAACCATCCTTCGTTTGGCAAGCCGTTTTTTTAAATGCGGATCGGGAAATTGAATTGTCACAAATTGCAGCCCATCAGCAGGCATATTTTGGAAAAGCGATTCAATGGAAATCGTCGCATTACAGAATTCGTAATGAAGATTTCCCAAATCGGCATTTTCGGTAAGCAGGTTTGCCCTTTCAATCATCGGCTCGCGAATATCAACGCCGAGAAAATTAATTTCGGGCACGAGCCGCGCCATTTTAAAAACAAATCCACCAAGGGCGCAGCCCAAATCCAGATGGAGCGGCAAATTCGGATTCCGAAAAATTTTCTTAAAATCCAAAGGCGCCGGCGGCTTTAGCAAACGCGGCGAAAACGGATTAACGTGGTCACGAACGCGAATTCTCATTTCGGATTATTGAACAAGCTTTGCCAAAACTGCTTTTTGCGCATGCAGACGGTTTTCCGCTTCATCAATGACAACCGAATTTGCTCCGTCAATCACGGCGTCCGTCACAATCACATTGCGGCGAACCGGTAAACAATGCATAAAAATCGCGTTGTTCGTACGATTCATTTTCGCTTCGTCAACTATCCAATCACCGCGAAACTGCGCGCGATATTCGATGTCTTTTTCCAACGCGCCGTAAAATTGCTTGCCGCCCCAGCTTTTCGCGTAAACAACGTCAGCGCCTTCAAAAGCCGCGTTGACATCGTTTGCAATTTCCACTTTTCCGCCGAACGATTTGATTTCACCCAAAAGTTCGTCATCGAGAGCGTAGCCGGGCGGATGAGCAATCGTAAGTTCGTGCCCCATCTGCGCCGCCGCTAAAGCAAAACTGTTCGGTACAGCCATCGGCAAAGGCTTCGGATGCCAAGCCCAAGTCAGCAAAACTCGCTTCGGCTCAGTTCCGAGCCGCTCGCGAATCGTCATCATATCAGCCAAAGCCTGACACGGATGATGCATCGCTGATTCCAAATTAATTAGCGGTTTGGAAGCATAGCGCTCAAATGCAGACAAAACCGGTTCAAGCCGTTCTTCTTCCCAATTTTTGAGATTGGCAAACGTTCGCACGCCGATTGCCGCCACATATCTTTCCAAAACTCTGACAAACTCGGCGAGATGTTCAGTTTTATCTCCATCCATCACAACATTTTCTCGATGTTCGAGGGTCCACGAAGTGCTTCCTGGCTCTAAAATCACAGGATTTCCGCCCAGCTCATAAATGCCAACCTGCATCGAAGCCCGCGTTCTTAAAGAAGGATTAAAAAATACGAGCGCTATGGATTTTCCGGCAAGCGGTTTTGCCGATTCCTCGCCGCGCTTAAAACAAAACGCGGCGTTGAGCATTTGTTCAAACTCTTCGCGCGAAAAATCTGATGTTTTTAAATAATTTTTATTCATTCAGCTTTGTCTCGTACATTTTCACGAGCTTTTTCGAGAATTTCCAAATAGTTTTCTTTAAACGGTTCATCTAAAACCTTTTCAAAAAAGCAACACAAATCGTACAACAACTGTTCCTCTGCTCGATCTGCGATTGTCAAACTATTATTGTCGCTAAAACCAGAAAGAAAATCGAAAAGAACTAGGTTGTGTTGACACAGATCAGTTAAACTATTCTTTGAAATGAAAGTTAAGCTAACTGATAGAGAATGGCAGAAAATTCTGCCCGTGCTAAAATCCTGCGCTCCTGAAATTCGTCTTGGAGCCG
>JALZCH010000076.1 GCA_030863175.1 Acidobacteriota bacterium
CGTTTAGTTTGTATCAGCTTTTCAGTTTGTCAACTGGCAACTACAATTTCAGTTTTGTCCTTTTCCAGCTCATAGAGAGCAGATTGATTTAGTTCAAATTCGGCGGAAGTTTTTTCGTCAACTTCGGCTTCCAAATTTGCGAGAAAACGTTCGGCGTCAATTGCCGCCATACAGCCGGTTCCCGCTGCCGTAATGGCTTGTCTGTAATAAGAATCCTGCGCATCGCCGCAGGCGAAAACTCCGGCAATGTTCGTCGCCATTGACGATTTGAAGGTTTTGATGTAACCGACATCGTCCATTTCAAGCCAGTCTTTGAAAAGCTCCGTGTTGGGTTTGTGACCGATGGCGATAAAGACGCCTTCGCAGGGAAAAATGCTTTCCTCTCCGGTTTGACTGTTCAAAATTCTGATTCCCGTCACGCCGGTTTCTTTGGAGCCGAGAATTTCCAGAACTTCAGTATTCCAAAGAAATTCGATTTTCTCATTTTTAAGCGCTCGCTCCTGCATAATCTGCGATGCGCGCAGTTTATCGCGGCGATGAATGACGGTGACTTTCGTGGCAAAGTGCGTTAAAAACGTCGCTTCTTCCATCGCCGTGTCTCCGCCGCCGACGACGACGACATGCTTTCCTCTGAAAAAGAACCCGTCGCACGTCGCGCAAGCCGAAACTCCGTAACCGCCCAAGCCTGCGGGCGCGGGCGCTTCGCCGGGAACGCCGAGCCATTTTGCCGCCGCGCCGGTTGCGATTATCAAAGTGTCGGCGGTTATTTCGGTTGTAATTTCGTCGGCATCGGAGCTTGTTTTGCCGTAGAGCGTAAACGGTCGTTTCGATAAATCAACGCGGTCAATCCAGGTTTCGAGGAATTCCGTGCCGAAGCGTTCGGCTTGAGCGCGAAACTCGACCATCAATTCCGGTCCCATAATTCCTTTGGCGAAACCGGGATAATTTTCCACGTCCGTGGTAATCGTCAATTGTCCGCCGGGCTGCGGACCTTCGACGATGAGCGGTTTCAGGTTGGCGCGCGCGGCGTAAATAGCCGCCGTTAGCCCAGCCGGACCTGATCCTAAAATAACTACTTTGCGGTGCAATTTTTCCATTTTGATTAAATTTTTCGACAAAAAATCGGTCTCAGTATAGCCTTTATCTACATTTTATAGTATAACTAGCCGAACTGTGTTAGTCGAACCTGCGCTGATACAACACTAAACTGTTTTTTTGCAAAACAGAGGCGTTTCCATAAAACGCATGTGTTAAAAAGAAATTAAAAGGGCGAGGCTGTAGTTTTAATTCTCCCTTGAAAAAGGCGCTTTGCAGCAAATGGGGAATCAATCAAAATTTGACGAAAAACGTTTTGCACTGCGGATGGCTTTGCGGCTTCCGATTGTCGTTTCCGGCAGAAGCGAAGACGGCGCGGCGTGGAGCGAACCGACCGAAACCGACGATATTTCCACTTCGGGCGCGCTTTTCCACCTCAACCAAAGAGTCTCAGTCGGCGACGAATTATACATTCGCTCGCACCGACCAGACGGAGCAGCGGTTGAAGTGACGGCTCGCGTCGTACGAATCGCTCCAGCAATTTTCGGAACCGCACGCATCGGCGTTCAAATCCTCGAACCTGCTGAAAACTGGCTGCGCCTTTTTGTCGCTTGGGTTGCAGACGATAATGCGACATCCGAAGAAGAAGAGTAACTTCTAAAGCTTCAATTCCATATAAACCGTAGATTCAATCGGGCTGTCGTAATAAGGCTGAATCTGCCGAAAACCAAGCTTTTCATAGAGTTTGACAGCCATCGGCATTTTGTCCGATATAGTGTCGAGCCGCATTTTTCGGTAACCGATTTCGCGGGCTTCCTCAATTAACTTTTCTGCCAATTCCCTTCCCAAACCGCTGCCGCGAAATTCCTGACGAACGAAAAGGCGTTTCATTTCGCACGTTTCATTATCAATTTTTCTGAGAGCAACACACCCTGCGATTTTTTCGCCCGATTTAGCCAACAATAACCGACCGTCCGGCAGAGCGTATTTTCCGGGCAGAGCATTTAATTCGGCTTCAAACTGCTGAAAACACAAATCAACCGCGAGCAAGGATTCATATTCGCGAAATAAAACGCGCACCTGCTCAATATCCTCCGTTGTTTGGGCTTGAACAATTTGCATTATTTGTAACCCATTTGTTCGAGCTTTTCGACGGTCAATCCCGCAGGTTTTTCCCGCAGGCTCAAAATTCGCTCGACATATTTGGCGATCACGTCGGCTTCGAGATTAACGGCGTCGCCCGGTTTCAAAGCGTGCAAATTCGTCATTTGCCAAGTTTTCGGAATAACGGCGATTTCAAAATATTCGTCGGTTAAATTTGCAATCGTCAAGCTGATTCCTTCGACAGCGACAGAGCCTTTAAAAACCAGATAAGAGGCTATTTCCGGCGGATAACCAATTCGAACCGTCCAAAAATCTCCGGCTTGCGCGGCTCCCAAAAATTGCCCGCGAGCATCAACGTGACCTTGTACAATATGACCGCCGAGCCGTGTTTGCGGCGTCACGGCTCTTTCCAAATTAATTTTTGAACCGACACGCAAATCGCCGATTGTCGAGCGCCTTAAAGTCTCATCCGAAACATCCGCGGCAAATGAATCTTTTGTAATACTTAGCGCCGTCAGACAAACGCCGTTAACCGCAATCGAGTCGCCTTCGGCTGCATCTTCTGTCACGGTTTTTGCTGCAACAACGACGCGTACTCCCGCAAAGCTTTTTTCTATTTTTTTTACGGTTCCGAGTTCTTCAATTATTCCGGTAAACAATATCCTTTTTCCTCACCTGAGTTTAATGATCTTTTTTATTATATTCTCAAATCATTTTAACACTCATTAATAACAGATACGTTTGAAGATTCAGGGAAAAAACTTGGCATTGAACAAAATAATCAGCGATCGTAGGTTTCAGAAAAAATAATCGATAAAAATAGCCTTAGATATGAGTTTTTTTTAAAAACTTTCATTTACAAAGCCTTAAGTCCAGCCGGGCAGATGTATATGATCAACGTTTCAGCTAAAAAATACTCTTTCACTCAGCTTGCACAATTGCTGAATCTTTCTGGCGATACGGATGAAATAAATTTCGTCGCTGATAACTAAAAGATTTGATTTAAATTCAATGCAATAACAAAAAAGCCGCGAGTTTCGCAGCTTTTTCATAGACTTTTTAAAATCTCAAGACCGACGCCAAGATCGTTGAAGCTGTCTTAACTACTAGTTTAATAGCGATTCGAAAATGCCTTCGTTGTTGCCGAAACTCCGCACAAGAATCGACTGTTTGTTGCAAGTTTAACCTCTCCAATCGGCTTTCAAAATAGACTTCTTGAATTTTGCTTTCGGTTAAGAGTATAGTGATTGTGCAATTGACCTACACTTAAGATATTTCCATATCTCAATTTCGCAGCAAAAGACTCAAAAGTCATCCGTTTCATCTGCCGCGAGGAGCGTTAAGTTGCCGATTTTTTACTAAAAAATCGTTCAGAATCTATCAATTAATATAAATTTTCTTTTTCAAGCTGTCCCCGCAGCTTGAATTGTAGTTAACGACAAGGTGTAAATAATGAACAAAAAATTCCCCAAAATTCCTTTTCTCTCGATCAGGAAAGGTAAAAACATCAACAGAGCCTTTTCCCTAATATTTACCGCATTTTTGACTCTCGCAATCGGAACGCTAATCGTTTCGTATCCGACAGCGCGCGTCGCCGGCGAACAAGTTTTTAACACTTTTCAATCCGTACAAATATCCAAACAAAACATTTGGCAAAAAACGGATCGCTCTTCGCTGTCCGCGTTGGCGGACGGGATACCGGCTGAATTTCAGGCATTGCGGCTTAATAAAAAAGCGCTCTCCTCAATTCTTCAATCCGCCCCGCACGAATCAAGGCTGCCACTCGGCAAAAGCGACGTTGTTTTGCCGCTTCCGCTGCCGGACGGTTTATTCGCAGATTTTCGAATTCAGGAAGCTCCGGTTCTCGAACCGGCGATGGCAGAGCGTTTTCCCGAAATCAAAAGCTATCGCGCGGTTGGTATAGACGATCCGACGATGACCGCGCGTTTCGATCTAACTCCGCAAGGCTTTCATGCGGTTATTATCGTCAACGGCGAAGCAATCAACATTTTACCGGCGGATACGAACAACCCCGACCTTTATGCCAGCTTTAACAGCCTCGATTCCGAACAAATCGAAAAAGCGTGTACCGCAGTCGAAGAACATCTTAAACGCGAAGGCGCAGATTTCCTGACGGCTCCGCAAATCGCCGTTGGCGATACTTTGCGGACATACAAAATTGCCATTGCCACAACTTGGGAATACGCCAACGCATTGGGTGGCGGAACAAACTCGGGAACAGTCGCTTCGATCAATACTTGGCTCAACGGAATCAACGCGATTTACGAGCGCGAATTATCCGTTCGTTTGATTTTGGTTAATAACACAAACATTCTTTACACCACCGAACGCGGATTTACAGCCGCAACAGACCCATTCACCGACACTAATCAGAACACGATGCTGAACGAGGTCAGAACTGTTCTCAGAGATCAGGTCGGAGCAGCGAACTACAATCTTGGGCACGTTTTAGCGTTAAACGCCGGAGGCGGCGTAGCTTATATGGGAGTCATCTGCAACGACGGTAACAACGGAGCCGACACTTTCGGACCACTCAAAGGCGGCGGCGTCAGCCCCATGAACGCGCCGGTCGGAAACAGTGGCTCAATAAAGTTGTTTGCCCATGAGTTAGGGCATCAATTCGGAGCTGGTCACACATTTAACGGGACAACCGGAAGCTGCAGCGGAGGCAATCGTAGCGCTTCCACCGCGTACGAGCCGGGCAGCGGCAGCACGATTATGTCGTATGCGAGCATTTGCGGCACCGATAACATTACCAATTCGGTTTCCGATTTGCGTTTTCACGCGGGCAGTTTCTCGCAAATCACAAATCACATTATCAATCAAAACGGTTCGTCCTGCGCGACAACCTCGGCTACCGGAAATAACGCGCCGACGGTGACTGTTACGACGAGCTACAACATTCCGAAAAATACGCCGTTCGCATTGACAGCAACGGGCGGTGATCCGAACACGGGCGACGCTAACAATCTCACTTACGTTTGGGAGCAATACGACGCTGGCGGCACTTTTTCCAATCCGCCGTACAACGATTCAGCCGATGCAGCCAACACAACGCGCCCAATCTTTCGCGCTTTTGCGCCAACCACCAATTCAACTCGCACGTTTCCGAGTTTGAATTACATTCTCAACAACGCCAACGATCCGCCGGACATTCTAGGCGGATTCCAAACGGCGGAAGAATTGCCGCGCATCGGACGCACGCTCAATTTCCGCGTCACCGCTCGCGACAATTTGGGTGGCGTTAACGACGCTTCAACGGTTTTAAATGTTGATGGAAATTCAGGACCTTTCAATGTCACAGCGCCAAACTCAACAGTCGCCTGGACCGGCAATTCCTCGCAAACCGTGACTTGGAACGTTGCTAATACTGCAAACGCCCCAGTTAACGCTGCAAACGTCAAAATCTCGCTTTCCGCCGACGGCGGCAATACTTTTCCGATTACGCTTGCTGCGAGCGTACCGAACGACGGCGCGCAAAGCGTCACAATACCGAATGGAATAAACACCACGACTGCGCGTATAAAGGTTGAAGCCGTCGGAAACGTTTTCTTCGACATTTCGGATACAAACTTCTCGATTGCGCCCGGCGATAGCTGCCCAATCATTTCCGATTTCAGTCCGAAGGTAGCAACCGTTGGCGGAGCTGTGATAATTACGGGAACAAATTTTACCGACGTAACGGCTGTAAAATTCAGCAACAACGTCAATGCGACTTTCATTGTCAACAGCAATACTCAAATCACAGCGACTGTCCCGAACGGTGCAGTCGGAGGACCGATTACACTCACCAAACCGGGTTGCGGCGACGCCCAGACTTCTAATTTCACAGTTTGTCCCGGCGCGGCAGCCACGATTCAGGTTGACGATGGTACAGTTGAATCTGCAACCAAAGCGGGCGTCACAGGACAACCCAGCTATTATGTCAACCGGCTGACTCCGACGAGCTATCCGGCAACTCTCAGTCAGGTTTCAATCGAATTTCCGTCTTTCGCCGGATTAACGGCTGGAACTCCGGTGACAATTTTAGCCGGAGCAAATCCGAGCGGCGCCGCCAGCATTGACAACATCAGTCTTCAAACTGTTGCCGCCAGCGTTACCAATCTCGACACGTTTGTCAGTTATAACGTGTCGCCGATTACCATCAACTCGGGAGATTTTGTAGTCGGCTTTAGCATTGTCAATCAAGACGGTGTTTTTGCTGCCGGCGTTGACACTGATACCAAGCAAAATCGCTCTTATCAATCGGGCAGTGGAACCAGTTTTTCAAACTTAGCAGACGGAAATTTACTGATCCGCGCTCAAGCTTTCACAGGCACCTGCACCGATGGCGCCTGCTCTTACTCGATCACGCCCACGAATCAAGAAATTTCAGGAAACGGCGGAACGGGTTTGATTACCGTTACGGCATCTTCTGCAAACTGCCCGTGGACGGCTGTTCGTAACAATACCTGGATTAGTCTGACTTCAAGCGCAAATAATACGGGAAGCGGCACACTGGGTTTTTCGGTCGCTCCAAACAGCACCGGTTCATCAAGAACCGGCTCTATCACGCTTGCCGGAAAGACTTTCACCGTCACGCAAGGTACCGCTTCCCTTTTAAGTATTTCCGGCGCGGTGACATACGCTCATCCGTCAGCTAATCAAACGGCAAGGTCTGTTACGGGTGTTACATTAACGGCAACCGGAACTCCGCAGGTGCAGTCAGCCCCAACCGACGGAAGCGGCAATTATCAGCTTACAGGATTCGGAGCGGGCACTTACACAGTGACTCCAACCAAAACAACGCACATCAACGGAATTACAGCCTTTGATGCCACGCTTGTTTTACGCTGCGTCGCCGCCGGAGGTAACTGCACCTTAACAGCCAATCAGAAAAAGGCGGGCGATTCTGACAATGACGGCGGAATTACGGCGTTTGACGCGACGCAAATCCTCCGATTCGTGGCGGCAAACGGCTCAAATGCCAATACCGGAAATGCCGGTAAGTGGAAGTTTGATCCGGAAAATCGCCCGTATTCCAATTTAACTAACAACTCTACGGGACAGAATTACACCGCATTTCTAATTGGAGAAGTTGACGGTGACTGGGCTCCTTAAACCAATTGTTCCAATCATGAATACAAAGAGAAGGCGCCGATTATTTAACGGCGCCTTCTCTTTATCAAGCTCTTGCTTTCAATTCGAAAAAAACTTTGGTTTCCTGACAACCGGGAAGCATCAATTGAAAAATATGAACAAATTCAGTCTAACAATCAATACCCGTTCAATCACAACAAACGCTTTCGGCGCATCGAGTATCTGTGCTACCAATACTGCCAGCGCCACTTCATAGTTATTGGATTTGGTGTTTGGTAAACGCCGAGTAACACGCCTGCACGTTTTCGGCAGTAATACATAAAGAACGAGATAAACCGCATAAGATTGATTGATATTCGACTTTTCGATGGCGATATTGTCAGCCGTGAGCGGTTGTTATTGCCAAGATTAACGAAAAACAGAGGATGAGTTTGATTGAAAAACTCATCCTCTCCATAGCCTTATAGCTTCAACAACACGTTAATTGTCGGCGTTCCCCATGATGTGCCCCCTTGATATTGCCGAAAACTCACGCGCTGACAGGGACAAATATGGGGTTAGAATAAACCGTATGAAGATTTCTGTATGTTCTATTCCACACAAAGAAGGGTTTTTCCCATGATAATTCTGTGATTGACTGCATGAGCTGTTAATTGTGTTGTTTGCTGTTTTCGAATAGTGGCTTTAAAGTAAAGCAGATATAATGATTTAAAAATTAAGAACACAAAAATTAATCCTTTTTCAGCTTGAACAAAACTCGGATTTTCGCTATCCTCTCGTTCGTTTATTTTATTGTTATACATTTTAGAACATTACATTTAACGTTTCTCCTTCCGAAATCGAATGTGAAGTATTTTATGAGGAAATCCAAGAATTCAAGACGGCTGACCGACAGCTTTACTATCACCGTATTGTCAAAAAAGCCTCCGCCCTACCAGAACAGATTTGCCCGGAAACATTTAGCTTTCAGACAAGCTCCCTTTGATTCGTGACATTGATTAAATTCCTGAATTTTGCGCTTTGTTGAGCGTTTTGCTTATTTTTGTCGCCGACGGGCACCCAATCTCAATCAAGCCCGACTGCAAGCCCAAAACATTACAAATTGATGTCAATAAGAGAATTATGAAAAAAAATCTCCTTCTTTCCATCGTTTTTCTGGCGTTGTTGTTCCCGGTTTCTTCAAGTATTGTGTTTGGCTCAAGTAATAATACTTGCGGCTCAAATGTATGCGGAACGTGCTGTACTTATGATTCCAATTATTGCTGCGCCTGCCCGAATCCTGTTGGAGGAATAGGAAGATGCCCCTCATCTCTGGCAGGCACAAACGGTTCCTGTCCAACCGAAAATTCGGGCGGGACGACCATGATTGTGGAAAATCCGACTAAAACCTTTCTGTCATCACTCTTTTCGATTTTCATCTTAATTGTCGGGCTGTGGACTTTGCTCGTAATGCTGCGCTGGTGGATCGGAGAAAAGCTTGATTTTGCCCGCGCTTTGCTGCCCGTTTCGTGGCGAAATAGATTTAATAAACTGAAACCGATTGTCCCGGTTTTCGATTTTGTGATGAAACCTTCGGTTTCGTTTTCTGTTCTCACGCTTCTGTTTGCCGCAGCCGTTGTCAGCAATATTGTCACGCCGCCGACTATCACGGCGCAAAAACGGAAAATCGAAAGAATGAGTTTGAACACGGCAGACGCCCTGACTTTTCAATCGGCAGTCAAAATCGGCGGCAATAACAAAGTTCAAATCACCGCTCCGGTTTTCGACTCGGCGGGCAATATGTACATCGCTGGCGGTTTTACCGGCTCGATGTTTGTCGGCGCTGACGAACTATCGGCGACCAGTAATTTTGATATGTTCGTCGCCAAATACGAACCGGACCAGGACGGCGGGTTTACTCCGGTTTGGGCGAGAATGGCAAATGGCGTGCTTCCGGGAACGATTGACGAAACGTTTGCCATCGAAGGCGCTGCAAGCATCGCCGTTGATGCCGCCGGAAACGTTTATCTGGGCGGCGCGTTTGTCGAAAAACTTTCTTTTAGAGAACCTGACGGCGGCGTCGCATTCGAACTCGACGATTCGACGCCGGTCGCGAGCGGTTTAACGCACGAAAACAAATCGGCTACAAACGGAATCAATTACGAACCGTTCGTCGCCAAATTAAACGCGAGCGGCGATTGGCAATGGGCGAAAGGCGGCGCAACGAACAGCCCCCAAAATCCGAATGATTTAAAGCTGGGAGCCAACGCGGTTAATAAAATCGTCGCGGATGGCGCGGGAAATGTTTATGTCGCGGGCTATGTTTCCGGTGATAATTTTCTCGGCGCGTCCATCACGGGCGGCGGCGCAACCGATATTTTATTAGCCAAACTTGATGCCGCCACAGGCAATCCGGTTTGGGTGAAAACTATCGGCGGCAGCGGCGCTGACGAAGGGACAGGTCTGGACATCGTCGGGGGCGCCGTCTTTCTGCTGACGCGTTTCCACTCGGACAGCATCACGTTCGGTGCCGGAGCGACCTTTACCAACAACAAAGTTGACCCGAACCAGGGCGGCTCGATTGATACGGCTATCGCCAAATATGACACGGACGGAACTTTTCAATTTGCCAGACAGCTCGGCAATCAAACCATCGTCGCCGGAAACGGTCTGACGGGCAACGGAAACGACGTTTATGTAACGGGCGAATTCAGAAACTCCTTCGATATTCAGCTTCTCAATCAGGTTAATCGCACGGTTTCAAATCCATATGACGCGCAGCCTAATCATAGCGCTTCGGGCGACGCGTCTCTCGGCGGTTTCGTCCTAAAAATGACCGCTAACAACGGCACTTTTGAATGGATTGACAGTTTCGGCGGTGCGGGTGCGGGTATAGCGCTAGGCGCGGACGGCGTTTACGTCACCGGAACTTATTGGGCGGAAGGCATTTTCGCGGGCGTTCCGTCGCTTTTCAGCTACGGTCCGAACGATCAGTTCGTCGCGCGCTGGAACTTTAACGCTCTGCCGAACACCACCAACGCAGATCTGAAATGGGCAAAATCAATGTCTTCGAGCAGCGTTGACAGCTCGAACGCGCTCGATGCCTCGCAAATCAGTCTCAAATACCGCCCGCTCGGACTCTTCTACAATCCACAGAATCAATCAATGAACGTAGCCGGTGATTTTGCAGGAACGATGGCGCTCGACTGCACCGTTTTGTCGGCGCCGACGAATGCTCGAAATGCTTACGTCGCCCGGCTCGGTGATCCCTCAACCGGAAGCTGCCGCGTCTGGAAAGGAGCCGAAGCGTCGAATACCGATTGGACAAATTCCGCCAACTGGAGCGGCGCAACTGTCCCGACTGTTAATTCGGATGTTTATATTCCGTTCAATTCATATTTTATGAGCGAAAAACTCCCCGATAACACTCCGAATACAACGCTCAACAGTCTGACAATCGGTCCCAGTCGAACGCTTCTGCTGCCGAACAATTTATCAATCAACAATCAATTGACTCTGCTCGGCAGCAACGTCAACGTTGGAAACAACGCTTTGACGCTCGAAAACGACGCCGATGTGGTTAATGAATTGAACAACACCGGAACGGGCGGTTATGTCATCGGGAATCTCAGCAAGAAATTCGCCTCCGTTTATACCGGATTTACATTTCCGGTCGGAACGGCAACCGGTTATTCGCCCGTCATTATCAATGAGATAAACACCAATACAAACGGGATTTTAACCGTCAGAGCCGTTGACGGAGTTCATCCCGCACTGTCGGATCAATCAACTGCCGTCAAGCGTTTCTGGACGCTCGGCGGTTCCGGCTTAAACGTTGATCTCCAATTTATTTACGGCGACGACGATGTTCAGGGCAATGAATCTTTGTTCAAATTGTTCAAAATCAACAACGGAATTGCCGAACCCTGCTCAAACAATTTGGGCAATTGTCAGGGCGCAACTGTTGATACTGTAAGTAATTCGGCGTCTATCAATAACGTTTCGAGCTTCTCCGATTGGGCAATCGCAGGGCTTCCCGCAAGCGCCAACGCCGCAGGAACGGCTATTTATGGCACAAATTTGTCGAAGGTTGTTCCCGGCGTAACATTAACGGTTACCGGCGGCTCTTCCGCGTCAACGGTATCAAATTTGTCGGGCGAATATCTGCTGGCAAATCTGCCAACCGAAAACAATTACACCATAACACCTTCAAAGAGCGGAGACAGAAACGGAATTACGGCTTTTGACGCAACACTTGTCTTGCGCTGCGTCGCTGCCGGAAATAACTGCGCTTTAACTAACAATCAACGACAAGCTGCTAACACGGACGGAGACGGCGGTGTAACGGCATTTGACGCGACACAAATTCTCAGATATGTGGCGGCAAACGGACCAAACGCCAATACCGGGCAAGTCGGAAATTGGAAGTTTGATCCGATTTCGCGCAGTTATATTGATTTAGGCAACAGTGTTTCCGGGCAGAACTACACGGCATTTTTGATTGGAGAAGTGGACGGAGATTGGACTTCGCCTGCGCCTTTTGCTCCATTAAGAAGCGAATAAACCTCTCAGTTGCTTAAGGATTGAATCCGCTGGCGCCGTCAGATTGCAAGAGTTTTCTGGCGGCGTCAATGTTTTCCGACGCTCCGAGCAAAATCAGAACATCTTCGGCTTGCAGCCTGAAATTCGCGCTTGGATTGACTTTTGTCTCGCCGGCGCGAACGGCGGCGAGAACGGTGACGCCGGTTTGATTTCTTAAATTGACTTCCGCCAGTGTTTTTCCGAGCAATGGAGATTTTTCGGTAAGGTAAATCGTTTCGGTCGCCGTGCCGTCAAGAATATCTGGAAAATCCGTTAATTGAATC
This sequence comes from Acidobacteriota bacterium, assembly GCA_030863175.1. Classification (GTDB taxonomy): domain Bacteria; phylum Acidobacteriota; class Blastocatellia; order Pyrinomonadales; family Pyrinomonadaceae; genus JALZCH01. Next base: position 12,084 of record JALZCH010000076.1, read on the forward strand.
ATCGGCAGCGATGAAGACCGGAGCATTTCATAACCTTGTCGGCGAATTTCTCCGATTTGCCGTTCAATAATGTTCCTCGCGACGCCGTAACGATGCAAAACCCGCGAAAAAATCTCGATGCTCGTTTCAAATTCTTCGGGAATGACTTCGTCGGCGCCGATTTCCAAAAGCTCGCCAATTTCCGAAACGTAACGGGTTCGAACGATGATGTGCAGTTTCGGATTCATCTGCCGCGCCTGCCCGACAATGCGCCGCGCAGCCGCCGGATCTGAAATAGCGACAACCAAAACCGATGCCCGTTCGACTCCTATGTGGTGCAGAACTTCGCGGCGCGTCCCGTCGCCGAAAACCATCCGCTCGCCTTCGGCTTTAGCGCGGCGAATGCTTTCCGCGTTGACCTCCAGAACGATATAAGACAGGTGAACTGCCCGCAAAACGCGAGAAAGATTACGCCCGTTCAGCCCGTAACCGACGATGATAACGTGATTGTAGAGTTTGTAAATTTCGCTTTCGCCGCCCGTTTCCGTGACATCGCCGACCGGCTGATCGCTGACAAGAGATTGCAGGAAATAACCGATTTTCGGTGCCGCCGCAATCAAAAACGGCGCGGCGATCATTGAGATAATTGAAGCTGCGAGAAAGCTTTGATAATCGGCATCCGGCATCAAACCTTCGGCGCGCCCGGCTTTTGCCAGCACAAAAGAAAATTCCCCGATTTGCGCCAGACCGAGCGCCGCCATCGTCGAAACACGCAGTGAATAACCGAGAAACTTGACGACTCCCAAAACAATCAGAGCCTTGCCGACGAGCAAAAGCACAACCATAATCAGAACCGTCCCCAAATTGGCAGCGAGCGCGCTTAGAGAAAGCAGCATTCCGATTGAGATAAAAAACAAGCTGTTGAAAACGTCGCGGAAAGGCAGAATGTCCGCGACGACCTGATGGCTGTATTCGGAATCGGCGAGAATTACACCGGCGATAAACGCGCCGAGCGCGAGCGAAAGCCCGAAATGCGAAGTCAGCCACGAAGTGCCGAGACAAATCAAAACCACCGAAATCACGAAAACTTCCGGACTGCGTAACTTAACGACCTGTTTCAAAAGCTGAGGAACAAGAAACCAGCCCGCTCCGACAATTCCCGCCAGAGCGAAAAGCGCTGTTCCCAGAGTCCAAATGACGGCAGAGACGGATGTCGCCTGTCTGCCGCCGAGAAGCGGAACGAGCAGCATCATCAAAACGATGCTTAAATCCTGAAAAATCAAAATGCCGACAGCCGCCCGCCCGTGTGGCGCGTCAACTTCGGCGCGCTCGACATAACTTTTAAGAACAATCGCCGTGCTTGAAAGCGCAAACAAAAACCCGAAAAAGATTGCTTTGTTGATCGGTTGCCCAACCAAAATTTCGAGCGCCACAGCCGCTAGAATCGTCAGCAAAACCTGCAAGCCGCCCCCGACAAAAACCAATCGCTGCATTTCACGCAAACGCCGAAGAGAAAATTCCAAGCCGATTGTAAAAAGCAGCAAAACAACGCCGATTTCCGCCAAAATTTCAATCGCTTCGATTTCCCTAATCAGCCCCAGACCATAAGGACCGATCAAAATTCCCGTCAGCATCAATCCGACAAGAATCGGCATTCTCAATTTGAGACACAGAAAAGCTACCGGCACGGCAGCCAGTAAAATAAGCAGCAAATCCTCGAATAAAGGCGGCGTATGGGGCATTTGTTTTATCAACCAGAATTATATATTACCCGCACAAGAGATTTTTTTACACGTTTTAGACTATAAAACTGTTGTTTGGAAACAAACTTCGACCGCAGGCGGAAAATGCCGCTTAGGAATCTTTAACTGATAAAATTCCATCTTGAACCGCCGGCTGCCGCAGGCGATTCTGACTTTTTATCATTAAAAATATTAAGCCTTTGCGCTGAAATCGCGCCCGTCAGGTCGCCTGCCTAAAAGAGAGGTTGAGTAATTCGCCAGCAAATCAGCCGGGTTTTGATAGATTTCGACGCAGCCTTCGTCGCGAAGCCATTCTTCGGGAAAACCGCCGCTCAAGACGCCGACGGTGCGAAGTCCGATTTTTAGCGCTGCAATCGCATCATACGGCGCATCGCCTACAACGACGCATTTTTCCTTCGGCGGATTTCCGAGACGATCCAGCGCGGCTTCAAATATATCCGGATATGGTTTTGATTTTTCGGCGTCGTCGGCGTTTGTTGCGCCCGCCAGATAATCTCCGATGTCGAGAATGTTTTTGAAATGTTCCAACTCGTCGGGTTTCGCGCTCGAAGCCAATGCAACGGATTTGCGGTCGTCGACAACTTTTTTCACCAGATCATGTGCTCTCGGAAAAGGCTTGACGCGCGGCAAATACTCGTTTTTGAAAAGCTCGCCGCGATATTTCTCCATTTCTTCGCCGAAATCTTTCAGCTCTTTTTCCGAGAAAAACACGGGTAATAGCTGATCGCCGCCTTTCCCGATTTGGTCGCGGATTTTTTGATACTCGGATTTTTTGCCGAATTTTTCAAATGCTCGCTGCCACGCTTCGGCGTGCAAATCAACTGAATCAACGAGCGTGCCATCAACATCGAAAATGACAAAACTAATCATACGCTTGGGGCAAAAAATCTCGGCGCGAGAATGTCTGTAAAAATCACTCCCGCGCCGAGCGGCGTTTTCGGTTTTCAATTTCGGTTAGAGCACGTATCTAACCGATTTATCCGTTCGATCGGCAACGTGTCCGGTCAGTTCGCTGTTGTATTTATAAAACGGCGATAGACCGATTTCTCTTATAAACAGATTCGGATTTTTGCCAATCGCAGGCTTATGCCGCTTCGGACTCTTCATCTTTTTTGTCCAATCCTTTTTCTTCCAAATCCTGCTCTACGGTTTCGCGGTCGCCTTCGGCGCTTCCCGGCGTGCTGCCCGGATCGCCCGATTGCGATGTTTTGTTTTCCTGATTCTCTGCCATCAATAAACCTCCGATAAAATTTAATGAACGTGGTCCGACGCCATCTTTCCGTTACCCGAAAAATCCGGTCTCAACACAACTTTGATACAGTCGTCGTGTTTGAGTTCAAAAGTCTTGTACATTTCCGGCGCATCCTCAAGACCGGCGCGGTGCGTAATGACGAACGACGGGTCAATGTCACCGTTTAAAATATGATTGAGAAGTTTAGGCACATATTTGTGAACGTGCGTCTGCCCCGTTTTCATCGTCAAACCTTTTTGCATAAACGCGCCGAACGGAACTTTGTCCAAAAGCCCGCCGTAAACTCCCGGAACCGAAACCGTTCCGCCTTTACGACAAGAATAAATCGCCTGACGCAAAGCGTGAATTCGGTCGGTCGCCAAACCGGTCTTGTTTTTCACCCAATCGTAAATCGCGCCGACGTTTTTGCCGAATGATTCCATTCCGACCGCGTCAATGCACGAATCGGGTCCGATGCCGCCGGTCATTTCTTTTAAAACTTCGTGCAAATCATCAACTTCGTCGTAATTAATGACTTCGGCTCTGCCGTCGAGCCTCGCCATTGCGAGGCGTTCCGGGACAGTGTCAATCGCAATCACGCGCTCGGCGCCGAGCAGAAACGCCGATTTAATCGCAAATTGCCCGACCGGACCGCAGCCCCAAACGGCGACCGTATCGCCCGGCTGAATGTTGCAATTTTCCGCTGCCATATAGCCGGTCGGGAAAATGTCTGTCAAAAACAAAACCTGCTCGTCCGAAAGATTGTCCGGCACTTTAAAAGGATTGACATCGGCATAAGGCACTCGCGCGTATTCGGCTTGTCCGCCCGCGTAACCGCCCGTTAAATGCGAGTAACCGAAAATGCCGGCAGTTGTGTAGCCGTACATTGTGTCGGCGAGATGCGAATTCGGATTTGAATTATCGCAGCACGAATAGAGCTCTTTGCGACAGAAGAAACAATTGCCGCACGCAATCGGAAAAGGTACGATCACGCGATCACCGACTTTTAGATTTCCGACTTTCGGACCGACTTCGACGACTTCGCCCATAAACTCGTGACCGAGAACGTCGCCCTTCTGCATCGTCGGAATCATGTGATTATACAAATGCAAATCCGAACCGCAAATCGCCGTCGAAGTAACTTTTACAATCGCGTCGCGCGGATTAATAATCTTTGGATCCGGAACTTCCTCAACGCGCACATCTTCCTTCCCGTACCAACAAACTGCTTTCATAAAAAACCCCTCGTTTAACTGCTAAAGATTCTTATTTTCGGTCGTATTTCGTCGTGCTCGAAGAGCGTCCAGCCGGTTGTCCTTCAATTGTCGGAATCTCGCCGGTTTCCATTAGCTGTTTGAATCGACGCAAATCGTCGCGGATCTGTACGGAAGGCTCTTCTCCGGTTAACCATGCGACTGCCGCGCCCAATTTTCCTGCGGGCGGCTCATACCGCAATTCGACTTTGACGACCGTTCCGCGCCCGCCTGTCGAAGGCAGAAAACGCACACTTCCGGCGTTTGCTACATCAGCACCTTCAACCGAACGCCACGAAATCAGTTCGTTCGGGATTTCCGAAATGATCTCCGCGTCCCATTCGACGGTCATTCCGAGCGGCGCTTTCGCTTTCCAATGCGAGCGCATTTCATCTATTTTCGTGACTGATTCGAGGTGATACATAAATTGCGGCAAATTCTCGAAATTGCGCCAGAAATTGTAAATCTCTTCGACGGGCGCGTTAATAGTCATTGCCTGATCAACTCGAACACTGCTCGACGCTTTGACGCTCGTCATATTTTCTTTCGCCGCCGTGTTGATGCCGAGCGCGTTATAACCGGCGCAATATCCGGTCGCGCTGCGATAAACCAGACTGCTGCCGAGCAAAGCCAGCCCAACACCGAAGAGATCGCCGCGCGTCAAACCGTAAGCCGCCAGCAAACCGCCGCCTATTCCGGACACAACGCGCTCGTTTTCGCCAACATTAATTTGCGATTGTTTTCCGATGAAACTGTATTGTTGCCTTTGCTCGCTGTTGTGCTGCGAACCAGCGTATGTCTGCCGCCACAGACGCTCGTTGCGCTCGTTCGGATTAAGATTGCTTTCCGCCGTAGCCATAAAACACCTCTTTTTAACTTTCAAAAATGTACATTTTAAAACTAGCGAACGGTGAGATGCGGTTTCTGTACGCGAACGCACAAACCAAAAACGAAGGGCTAAAGGCGAAAATATAAGAATCAGAAATTAAAATTAATTCCTGAGTTTTTAGGATTGTGCTTTTAAATTATTGCCCTTTTGAGCGACAGCACCGAGAGCTGCGCCCCAAACAATATGGGCGGCAACCATCAGAGCAACGCGCCGCGCAGGATGTTTGGTAGCAGAGCCTAAAATTCCGGCAGCCGGAAGCCAGCCGAGATAGCTTGTGCCCCAGACGCCGAGACCGTAAACGACTCCGTTTACCGGATTGGGATTTGAGATTAAAACAGGATAAAGCGCTCCCGTAGCGGTTCCGTAAGCAAAATGCCCGGCAAAGGTAAGCGCAGTTTTGGCTTCTTCGCTTAAATCGTCCTGGAGTTCGACGCGCTTGGCGGTTTCGTCAATAATCTCGCGCGGCGGAAGCGGATAATCTTCGTTTGCGGGAAGATTCGCGTGCAAGATTTTCATGACAATTGTCATCGGCACCGTCGCCGCAAAACCGGCAACCGCGCCGAGCAATAATTTATTCATCGCTCTTTAGACAGAGATGCGCCCATCAGAAAACGCCCGTCCGCGCATCTCTTCTCCCTGCTTTACGTCCTTCAGTGTAATTACACTTTAAACTTGACGAAATCGCATTTCTGTACGGGAACGGACAAATCAATCAACAATTTACAAAAATCAAAAAGCGAGATTTGATGACGATTGCGGATACCAACAAATAAAATTCTAAAAAGGACATTCAAGTGATAGTTTTCAAACCTTTTTGGTGCGTTAACCAGTAAGAGTTAACCGTGCTTAAATAGCAAAAATATAGTTGTCAGAATCTGAATACAAATCAGTGAAGTATGCTCTCACCTGAATTGAAATCAATCCGTTGATAGAGGCAAACAAACCGGAGCAAAACCTGGATAAGACAGCTATATCACTGCCATAAATTAAGCCGGAGTTTTAATTACAAAGAGGAAAAAATGATAGAAGAAACCACTTTAGAAACAGCGTCATACGAAACTGTTCACGAAAACGAATCGCCATCCAGACCAAAAGTTATGGCTTTTGGCTATAACGAACATTTAATTATTTATGCTTCGGCAATATCGTCGGGCTTTGGTGCGAGTATCAGAGTTACGCAATCACCGCTGATGATTTTTCCGCCAATTTTTCTGGTTGAAGTCTTACCCGGAAATATGGGAATCAACCAGGACGCCGGACCGGATAATGTTCCGGTTTCAGGCGCTTTCGGTTTTAAAGGCGGTGCATTGAGTGAAATTTTTATTGAAGACGAATTTGGGCGTCGAACAATCCGCGTTATAAAAGTCGAAGAAGGAGAAATCAGCGGTTTCGACAACGACGAGGATGATGAACACGAAGAATTGAATGTTCCCCCGGATCAATGGCGCGCCAGACAGGATTTTAGAAATATCCCGTCCCGCGTTCGAGTTGAAGGCAGACCTATAATGCCGCAAACCGGATACATACTAAAACTAACCCGGCAGGTGCCGCAAGGAATCAATATCAGACAACTGATTCTGAATTTGGAGGTCACGGCGCCCGAAATCGGCGGTGACGCGCTGACACCAACCTTTACTTCTTATACGGAGCGTTCGGAGCACGAGTACGATAGTATTTTAGTTGTGCCAAACGACGGCAGTGAAAATTTTGAAATAGAAGTTGAGAAAGTTCAGTGACCGAAATCTTACTTTGTAAAGCTTGAGCCATCAATTGAAATCGAGTGAACAAGTATGCTGATAGATGCTCTCGACTATCAGCGTACTTGTTTTTTTTTCGATTTAACCATCACAATATTCAAATGAATTCACCGAAAACCGATTTATCCGATAAATCAGAAGAGTTATTTGCCCGCGCGCAGGAATTGCTCCCGGGCGGCGTCAACTCGCCCGTTCGCGCGTTTCGCTCCGTCGGGGGTAATCCGCGTTTTATAGCATCGGCAAAAGGCGCAATGATGACCGATGTTGATGGGAAAACTTACATTGATTATGTCGGCTCATGGGGACCGATGATTTTGGGACACGCCGACGATGAAGTGATTGAAGCAATCAGACAGGCTGCCGAACAAGGCACAAGTTACGGCGCGCCTTCGTTGCTCGAAGTCGCTATGGCTGAGGAAATCATCTCGGCGGTGCCTTCGGTCGAGATGGTGCGAATGGTCAACAGCGGAACCGAAGCGACGATGTCGGCGATCCGTCTCGCGCGCGGCGCGACCGGCAGAGAAAAAATCGTTAAATTCGAGGGCTGTTATCACGGACACGGAGATTCGTTTCTGGTAAAGGCGGGATCGGGCGTAGCTACTCTCGGATTGCCCGATTCGCCAGGCGTTCCTCAATCGGTCGCCGCAAACACGCTGACCGTTCCTTACAACTCGGCGGATGCGCTCGAAACTATTTTTGACGCTAACAAAGGCGAAATAGCGGCTGTGATTATCGAGCCGGTTGTCGGAAATATGGGCTGCGTCGCGCCGCGAGAAGATTATTTGCAAGCCGTTCGGGAAACCTGTACTCGGCACGGCGCGCTGCTGATTTTTGACGAAGTGATGACCGGATTCCGCCTCGCGCGGGGCGGCGCTCAGGAGCGTTTCGGAGTTTTGCCGGACATTACGACGCTTGGCAAAATCATCGGCGGCGGTTTGCCGGTCGGCGCTTACGGCGCGAGCAAAGACTTAATGCGAAACATCGCGCCAGCCGGGACGATTTATCAAGCCGGAACTTTGTCGGGCAATCCGCTGGCAATGAGCGCCGGGCTTGCGACTCTCAAAAGATTGCGCGACGGCTCGATTTACGAAAGTCTCGAACAGCACGGCTCACAGCTTGAAAGCGGTTTACGCGCGGCGGCGGAAGAAAACGGATTTCGGGTGCAAATAAACCGCGTCGGTTCGATGATTACGCTCTTTTTTACTGAAGAGCCGGTTTTTGACTGGGAAACAGCGAACAAATCCAACCGCGAGATGTTCGGGAAATTTTTCCACGCGATGCTCAACGAAGGCGTTTATCTTCCGCCTTCGCAATTTGAAGCCGCATTTTTCGGAATTAAGCACACGGAAGAAATCATCAGCCAAACAATCGAAGCCGCACGCCGCGCTTTTGCTCAAATCAAGTAAAAACTACAGAGACACAGAGAGAAAATTTATTGTTTATTTCCCTCTGTGTCTCTATGGTTTTATTCTTTACACATTCCGAACGCGAGCACCAAACTCATAGAAGTCTTGCAACAAAAAGAAAAAGCGGCGGGAAATTTCCCGCCGCTTTTTCTTTTTTCATTTTACATTTATTTTTGTAAATACGCTTTCACCGCCATTTTCGCCAGCTTCCAGGTTTTCTGCCAGTCAATTTTGCCGTCTTCCGAATCGCGCCCTGTGATTTTGTCGAAAATCACCTGCCGGAAATATTTGCTTTCGCGGCGAAGCATAAATTCTTTGGCGTAAGGGCGCGCGGTTTCAAAGAAATTGAATTCAGGGTCAATCACATAACCGATGCCTTCGAGCGTCATCAGCGCGCGCATAATATAGGTGAAATTCGACGGCAGACGAAACGGATAATCGTACATAATATCCGCCAGTTCGTAAGTCATCTCCTTGAATTTCACATCTTTGAGCTTCAGATTAAGATGAAGCTCGAAAAGCTTTTCAACAACCGGGCGCACTTTTTCGGGATTGACTCCGGGTTTTAAGAAATTCAGATCAATCAAATCCTGCGCAATACCTTTCGGGTCTTTCGAGACGACGTGGAAAAAGGCGTCAACCATTTTCGATTGCAAACGCTGATCAATACGCCCGACCATTCCGAAATCGAAAAACGCCAATCGCCCATCGCGCATAACCAGAAGATTTCCCGGATGCGGGTCGGCGTGGAAAAATCCGTCTTCGAGAAGCTGTTTTAAATATGTTCGAATTAACAGGCGATTGACTTTCGCGGGTGACATTCCCTGCGCTCTGAGCGCATCGAGTTCTGTAACCTTGGTGCCGCGAATAAACTCCATCGTCATCACGCGCGACGTTGTATGCGTCCAGTAAATTTTCGGAACGTGAACGGCAACCCATTTTTTAAAACTGTCGGCAAAACGCTCGGCGTTGCGCGATTCGTCGGAATAATCCATTTCCTCGTGAATCGTTTCGTCAAATTCGCGCAGCATTCCAGCCCAATCTGCATTTTCATTTAAAGAAGGAAAACGCTCGGCGAATTTGGCGATTTTCGCCATAATGTCAATATCGCCGCGAATTGTCGCCGACAGATTCGGACGCTGAACTTTAACGGCGACTTCCTCGCCCGAAAAAAGATGTGCACGATAAACCTGTCCGAGCGAGGCGGCGGCAACGGGAACAACATCAAAATCGGCGTACAATTCCTGAATCGGTTTGCCAAGCTCTTTTTCAATCCGCGCAAAAGCTATTTCGTTTGAAAAAGCCGGAACGTCGTCCTGCAAAGTTCCAAGCTCTTTGACATACGAAAGCGGCAAAAGATCGGCGCGCGTTCCCAAAGATTGACCAATTTTGATAAATGTCGGACCGAGCTTAATGATAGTCTTCTTGAGCCAGACAGCCTGCTTTTCCTGAATCCGCTCTTTGTTCGATTCGCCCCGAAAAACAAACCAGCGGACAAGTCGAACCATTTTGTCGAACAGCCAGCGGAAAACTTGCAAAAAATACTCGCCCAAAACCGCAAACCAATTTATCTGACGGGCACGCTCAAAACGGTTTTCAACGTGCGCTCGATAATATTTGTAGGAAATATCGTAACGGTCGAGATAAAGATAAAGTGCAAGTCGAGCAACGACCGAACCGACCAGCATCAAACGTAACCATCCGCGCCAGCCGACATAAGTATTTGCAGAAGCGTTTTCCGCCCGTTCAAGCGCCGCAAAAGCTTTGGCGTCGGCGCGTGGAATTGTCACTTTGCTTTTTTGGGGCAAAGCAATTTTGCCGTTGCCGTTTGTTTCGGAAATTTTTATTAAACCGTTTGAAGTCGTATCGGACAAATGATTACCGTTTTCCGTCGGCAATTCTTTGGTTAATACCCCTTGTTGATTATCCTGCATTATAAAATCAGAGTTTAAAAATAAATTAAATACAACTTAATACTCTATCTTTGACGAAAAAAACGGCTCCCGCGTTCGGTTTAAATTTCGGTTCGGGTTCAAACAATATTCAAGTTTTGTCGGACGCCTTCAAGCTCGAAATACCTTTCCGCGCGGCGCAAATCTTTTGAAATTTGCGTTTTCAACTCTTCGATTCCGCTGAATTTTCTTTCGTCCCGAACTCGATGCAAAAAGCGAACACGAATCACATCGCCGTATAAATCGCCGTCCCAATCGAGTACATAAGTCTCGATTGTGGGCTGCGCTTGCTGTTCAAACGTCGGTCGCACGCCGATGTTTGTGATGCTGCGCCGCCATTTACCTTCAATCAAAGTAGCCGTCACATAAACGCCGGAACGCGGAATCACGCGGTTTTCGGTCATCAGATTCGCCGTCGGAAAACCGATTGTCCGCCCGCGCTGCTGTCCGTGAACAACGCGCCCTTCGACTCCGTAAGGACGATCGAGCATTCGGCGTGCCAGATTAACTTTTCCTTCAGAAAGAAGTTGTCGAATCGTTGAAGAACTAATGCGCTGACCGCGCAATTGCACTTCTTCTACTTCATCCGCAAAAAAACCGAGTTCCCTGCTCAACTCTCGCAAAAGTCCAATGTTTCCGGCTCTGCCTTTGCCGAATGCAAAACCTTTTCCGAGATAAACTTCTTTCGCTTGCAGTCTCTCGCGAATAATATCGCGCAAAAAATCTTCGGCATTTGTTGCGGCAAATTCTCTGGAAAAACGAATAATAATCGTCTGTTCAATTCCCAAAACTTCGAGAGCGCCGAGCCTCTGATCGAGCGTTTGCAAGAGTGGCGGCGCGTTTTCGGGCTGTAAAACAGCGCGCGGATGCGGGTCGAAAGTGATTGCCGTCGGAATGGCTTTGACTGCTTTCGCTCGCTCAACGACGGTTGCCATAATTCGCTGATGACCGAGATGCAGACCGTCGAAAACGCCGAGGGTCAGCACGGTCGGGCGCAAAATTCCGGCATTTTCGGTTCCGTGAAAGACTTTCATAAATAAAGTTTCATTCCGACGTGCGAAGCCTTAAAGCTCAGGCTTTCGTAAAATCTCTGTGCGTCAGCGCGGTCGTTGCTGGTCGAAAGCTGAATCATCCGGCAATTTTTCCGCTGCGCGCGCCGAATCGCCCATTCAAACATCTTTCTGCCGATTCCCTGCCCGCGCTTGTTGGCGGCGACGCGAACCGATTCGATTTGCGCGCGGCGTCCGCCTTGAAAAGAAATTGAAGGAATAAAAGTTAGCTGGAGCGTTCCGACGATTTCGCCGTTTTGCTCGACGACAATCAAATCGTTATTTTCGTCGGCATCAATTTCTTCAAACGCCCGCACATAATCTTCCGGCAGCGGTATTTGAAAGCGCTCGCGCTGTGCGCCGAGAAAATCATCTGCCAACATTTCCACAATTTTCGGCAAATCATTAAGCGTTGCGCGGCGAAAGGTTAGATTTTCCGGCATATTTTTTAAACGACCAGCGATTCATATTCGGGATGGCGTTTGATATAAGCGGCGACAAATGTGCAAAGCGGGCGCACGCGCTTGCCGTCGTTTTTGACAATTTCCAACGCGCCTTTGACAAGGCGGCTGCCGACCCCTTTGCCTTCAAATTCAGCGGGAACTTCCGTGTGCGTCATTGCCACAACGCCGTTTTGCTCGCTGTAATCAATCAAAGCGGTTTTTCCGTCCAAATCAATTTCAAAGCGCTCTTTCTCTTTGTTATCAATTACTTGTAAATTTTCCATTTAATTTTCCTCATCGCTGACAATCAAACCGTCATAAGCAAACTGTACATTGTCAGGCAGCAATTTTGAATCGCGTTTATACAAAAACTCGTGATTCAAATGGGTTAAAAACGCTTTTCCGGGTTTTAGTTTCTCGATGTGCGAAAGCGCCTGTTCGAGCCCGAAATGTGAAACGTGCGGCTTAAATCGAACGCAGTCAATCACCAAAACGTCCAAATCTCGCAAGCCTTCCATCGTTTCTTCGGGAATAAAATTCAAATCCGTCGCGTATGCGAAATCGTTAAAACGATAGGCAACAACCGGCAGCTTGCCGTGAATAACCTCAAACGGAGTAACTATGAAATCGGGCGCAAAACTGAACGCCGCCCCGAATTCGATTGTGTGCGGAAGAAATTGCGGAATGCCTCCGCCGATGTGTTTCGGTTGAAAAACGTATTGATAAACCCGGCGCAAATCCGCCCAAGTTTCGTGGTTGGCGTAAACGGCGAGCGCGCCCTGTCGAAAAGTGTAGGCGCGCAAATCGTCCATTCCGAAAATATGATCAACGTGGCTGTGGGTAATCAAAACCGCGTCGAGTTTACGAATGCGGTGACGTAAAGCCTGTTGCCGGAAATCAGCCGACGCATCAACCAAAACCCGCTTGCCTGCGTGTTCGATCAAAACGGAAACTCGCAAACGGTTGTCACGCGGGTCTTCCGAAGTGCAAACCTCGCAATCGCAACCGATAAACGGAACGCCGGTCGAAGTGCCTGTACCGAGGAAAGTCAGTTTCAAAAGTCTAGCGAGTCTGGCAAGTCTGGCAAGTCTGGCGAGTCAAAGGAATCAAAAGAATATAAATTCTATTTGACACGCCAGACTCGCGACTCGCCAGACTCGCTAGACTCATTTGCCGAGGATGTCTTTGCCGGAAAATTTCTGTGCGGCTTGTTTCATCAGGTTTTCTTCCTGCTTTCGCATTTGAGCTTCAGCCATTCGCCGGAGCTGGACAAACTGCATTCGCAAATCGCCCAAAAGTCCGTCGAACAATTTTTGTTCCTGCGGGTGGAGATTGCCTTTGGTTTTGTCGTGGAGCATTCCGAGAACGTCAAGCCAGTAGCGGGATAATTCCAAATCCGCCGTGCGTTTTCCGGTCATCGGATTTTCCGCCAATCCCATTGCGGCTGCCGCCTGCGAAGCGAGCGAGAGCAGGAAATTGGCAAAGCTCGCCGGATTTTCCGCGCCCGGAATTTCGGCTTCGTTTATCTCGTCATCTGTTTCTTCGACGGTTTCCGGCACCGATTCGGTTTGGCGAGGTTCTTCGTGAATAATTTGCGGTTGTTCTACAGGTTCTGCTTGCGGCGCAGACTGTGCTACGCCCGCCGAAGCTGATGCTGTTTCGATTTGAGATTTTGTTTCTTCCAATTTTACGCCATCGCGCAGAGAGCCGTCGGCGTTAAATTTTCTCCGATCAGCAATTTTGAAAACAGGTTCTTCGTTCAAATTTTCTTCAGCCATTTCTTTTACACTCATTCTAAAAATATTTTTTTGATGATTCAAATTTAGCATTTTCCTGAAATCTAGTTCAAAATCGTTTTGTTATGAAAAGTTTTGACGAATTAACGGCAATAATGGCGAGATTGCGCGCGCCGGGCGGCTGTCCGTGGGACAGGGAGCAAACTTACGGGAGTCTCGCGCAATATTTGCTGGAAGAAACTTACGAAACATTCGATGCGATTCAGGAAGCTGAGGAAGGAAATCCGGCAAATCTGCGCGAGGAATTGGGCGACGTTCTCCTGCAGGTCGTTTTTCATTCTCAGATTGCCGAAGAACGCGGCGATTTTACGATTGACGAAGTTATACGCGGCGTGGCGGAAAAACTGGTTTTGCGGCATCCGCACGTATTCGGCGAGAAAAAACTGGAAACAGCTTCGGATGTTGTCAACAACTGGGACGAATTAAAACGCATGGAACGCGCCGCTTCCGGTAAAGAAGAAAAGACGAAAGATTCGATTTTAGATGATGTAACGGTTCATTTTCCGGCTCTTCTGGAAGCGCAAAAGCTGACGAAGAAAGCTGCAAAGGTTGGTTTCGATTGGGAATCGGCGGAACAGATTTTCGACAAGCTGCACGAAGAAATTGACGAGTTGAAAGCCGCGATGAAGGAAAAAAAGGACGCGGAAATTCAGGAAGAATTAGGCGATTTGCTGTTTGTAATCGTTAACCTCGCCCGGCATTTGGACCGTGACGCGGAAACCGCTTTAAAGCTCACAAATCGCAAATTTCGGCGGCGTTTTTCGTTTATCGAAAGTGAATTAAAGCGGCGAAACAAAACTCTCGCGGAAACGACGCTCGATGAAATGGATGAGCTTTGGAACGAAGCTAAGAATTTACCGGCGGGAGAATCATGAAAAATCTTTGTTAAAAATTTAATACCTCATTGACTTGCCGGATATGGTTAATTATCGTAACAAACGCGATTGTTTTTGAAATCGAAAGGAAAATTAATTTAAAAGCCATGAAAAATGTCTTCTGTCCGAAAGGGATTCGCAATTTTGTCGCCTCAAGTTTGGCGGTCGCAATATTTACTACTTCATTAATGGTTGCGCTGGCAGCGCCGAATCGCCCGTTAATGGGCGAGTTAACGTTTGCCGGAGCTTCCGGAGTCACAGTTAACGGCGAAAGAGCAGCGGCGGGACGCAGCATTTCATCTTCAAGCATTATCGCTACTTCGTCTGACTCAAGCGCAATTATTAATCTCGGCGCGACGGGCAGAATCGAGCTTGCTCCGAATTCTAGCCTCAGCTTGAATTTCGATGAAAAGACAATTTCCGGCTCGATCAACGATGGCAACATCAAAATTTCGAGCGCGCCGGGCGTCGAAGTCAAGCTCGCAGCTAAAAACGGTGAAATAACCAATGAAGCATCCGAATTAAATGTCTTCTCGGTTGATAATTCCGGCGAAATCACGGCGGAAAACGGAACGCTTTATTTGAACAACGGTGAGACCGTCACTCAAGTGGACGGGCAGCAAACCGGCGGACAAACGCCGGACGACAATGCGGCAGCTGTTTATTTACCGGTCGCAATTTTAGCGGGCGCGGTCGCCACTATTATTATCATTGCAGCGACCCAGGGCGGTGATGATAATCAAACTGTCAGCCCGATTAGATAACGAATTCCTATTTCTTTAAGAACGCGCGTGTCACTTGGCATGCGCTTTTTTTTCGAAAGTTTTTCCCCATTACAAGCCCAAAAGTTTGCCAGCCGCGCAAGCCAAACCTAGAATATAATCCGCAGTTTATTTTGTGCTTTTGTGGTTGCAGTTTTAAAAAAGCAAGCCGAAAATACCGGGTTCGATTTAAACGAATTTCGCCGCCGTTTTCCGGCGACTGTAGCTAATTTCGCCTCGTTGCCAAATCGTGAGATGTGGCTGCGAAGAATTACCGAATTGGACGAGCGTTGGCGAGAATCTTTTGCGGCAGATTTTAACAAGAACAATCGTGAAGTTTTAATCAACGGCAATCCGCCTGCGGGTTTGGAGGTCGAAACCGACTTTGAAATCATTTACGCCGGCGGCGGTCTGGGCTTGATTCACGCCGCCGTCATGTCTGCAAAATACAAACGAAAAATTTTGGTTTTCGACGCCCACACGGTCGGCAAAACGCATCGCGATTGGAATATTTCCGACGAAGAATTAGTCGAATTTACGCGCGCGGGGCTGTTTTCAAAAGACGAAATCGAACAAGCGGTCGTCAATCGTTACGACAACGGTTTTGTTAAATTTCACGATTCGAATTCGCGCCATAAAACGCCGCCGCTTGTTATGCAGGGCGTTTTGGATGTCGCCGTCGAAGCCGACCGTTTGCTTCAGCTTGCCACCGAGAAAATCAAAAACTCTGCGACCGGTTCGGTTTTAATCAATAATCTCCGATTCATGCGCGCCTACACTGGATCGGATAAAGTTTTTGTCGAAACCGAAGACATCAAAACCGGAGAACGCCGTCTTTTTTCTGCTCGTCTTTTTGTTGACGCGACCGGAACAAATTCGCCCGCATCGAGACAAATCAATAACAATCGCTCAATTACTCATGTTTGTCCGACAGTCGGAACAGTCGCGCGAGGTTTTGCGCGCGGTGCTGAGAAAGATGAAGTTGATTTTAAAGTCGGCGAGATTTTAGTCAGCACCGAAGACGCCAGCGATCACCGGCAACTCATTTGGGAAGGATTTGCGGGAAATCCGCGCAAAGACGAATATACGACTTATCTGTTTTTTTACGATTCGGTCGAATCAAAAGCCGATAAATCCCTGCTCGCCCTGTTTGAAGCTTATTTTGAAAAATTGCCCGCTTATAAACGCCAAACCAACGGATGGCGAGTCGTCAAACCCGTTTTCGGCTACATTCCGAGCTTTCATCATCACGGCTGGCAAAATCAAAAACGCACCGCAGCAGAACGCGTTCTGCTCGTCGGTGACGCCGCCGGTCTTTCCAGCCCGCTGACGTTTTGCGGTTTCGGTTCGCATGTCAGAAATCTGCGGCGCTTAACAGATTTGACCGAAAAGGCGCTCAAAGCCGATTCGCTCGACGCTGCGGCTTTGTCTGGAATAAACGCTTACGAGCCGCGTGTGGCGCAAATGGCGAGCTTGGCGGAATTTATGCGACCGACCGAAAGAAGCAAGCCCGCTGTCGTCAACGAAACGATGAACGCCGTAATGGCGGCTTTGCAAAATCTGGATGAAAACGTCGGGCGCGATTTATTTAAAGACCGAATTTCTTTTGCCTCTTTCAAAAAGCTGCTTAAAAAAACCGCCGCTATTCACCCGACAGTTTTTCGCCGCATGTTCGAGCATCTCGGCGTTAAAGGCTCTTTCTGGTGGATTGCAAACATTGCCGAATCAGCTCTTCAGGAGTCTAGAGTCAAAAATCCATTAAAAAATCGGACTCA
This sequence comes from Acidobacteriota bacterium, assembly GCA_030863175.1. Classification (GTDB taxonomy): domain Bacteria; phylum Acidobacteriota; class Blastocatellia; order Pyrinomonadales; family Pyrinomonadaceae; genus JALZCH01. Next base: position 29,013 of record JALZCH010000076.1, read on the forward strand.
CGACTCCAGACTCTAGACTCCTGACCGATTTTAGGTCATACTGCATCAAGTTAAGGCTCTCGCGTCTCTCGCGGCAGAAACACCAACGACAGTTGCGACGACATCGGTTCAGTTGGGCAGAGAGTAAGGATAGTGACGGTTAAGAAGAAGTTGGCTTAAAATTGTTAGTCGGAATGAACGGACGCGTCGCAATTGGTCAGAAAACCCGAACAAGCATTATCTATCGGTTAAGTGGCAATAAAAACGTCCGCTTCACTTCTTCGTTTTTGAGAAAAATCTAGAAAGAAAGTAAGAAAGAAATGGGTACAAAACTTTACGTCGGAAATCTGTCTTTCCGCACCACCAGCGAAGATTTGCGGGAATATTTCGGACAAGCCGGAACCGTGACGGATGCTAATGTGATTACAGACCGCGATTCGGGTTTCTCGCGCGGTTTCGCTTTTGTCGAAATGAGTTCGGACGAAGAAGCGGCTTCAGCGGTTTCGATGTTTAACGGACAAGAATTAGACGGTCGCAGCCTGGTCGTCAACGAAGCTCGCCCGCGCGAAGAAGGCGGCGGTGGTGGCGGCGGATTCCGCGGAGGTAATCGCGGCGGCGGAGGCGGCGGTTACGGCGGAGGCGGCGGTGGTCGCGGCGGAAACCGTGGCGGCGGAGGCGGCGGTGGTCGCGGAGGCAGTCGCGGCGGTGGCGGCGGTTACGGCGGCGGCGGAGATCGCTGGTAAACGAGATATGAAAGGAATAAAAAAGCGGATGAAAAATCATCCGCTTTTTTATTCTGCTTGTAACTGTTTTCTTTGTAGTTCTGAGAATTTAGACGCAGTCCGGGAATTCGTAATCTTTCACTCTTAATTTTCCTTTTTTGAATTTAATATCTTTGGAATCAATTGTTGGAGTAGGAGTTGGTTCTTTTGCCCCTTGTCGAACTATCCATAACTCCGCTGTCCATTCCTCTCGCCCTCCGCCGTTTATAATGATTAGCCTCAGCGGATCAATTCCGCGAGCTTTAACCAAATAGTTTCTAATAATCCTTGCACGATTTTCAGCAGCGCCTCGCTTTGGCAGTTTCTTCGGTAGCCCCGAACAACCACCGATCTTTCCCTCGTAAAAAATAAGGTAACCGGTTGATAATGGTTGTTTCTGCAACTCCACTAAATAAAAATCTAATTTCGTCCACAAAGCTTCACAACAAAGACTGGTTGTTAAGGTGTCAAACTTTTCCGCTTCTTTCGTTTGTGAAAAAACAGGAGAGACAAAAAATGCTAAAAGAAAAACGAAAACTACATTTTTCATAAATTGAGAAGCTAACTATTCAACCCAATCGGCAATGAAAACGTTGGTATCGCCTCGCTGCGCTGCGTTGCGGTTTGAAGCGAAAACCAGTTTTTTGCCATCCGGCGAAAACATCGGAAAACCATCAAATTCCGGGCTGTAAGTCACTCGTTCGAGATTTGTGCCGTCCGTATCGACGAGATACAAATCGAAATTGCGCCCTTTCGGGTTTTCCAGATTTGACGAAAAGATGATTCGTTTTCCGTCGAGCGTAAAAAACGGCGCAAACGATGCCGCATTGAAATTTGTCACCTGTCGTTTGCTCGTTCCGTCTGCGTTCATTACCCACAATTCAAAAACGTTCGGCTCGATCAGATTTTCCGCCAGCTTTTGTTTGTAGCGCGCGACTTGCTCGCTGGTTTTCGGGTGAAAGGCGCGATAAACGATTTGTTTCCCGTCGGGCGAGAAAAACGCGCCGCCGTCGTAGCCCAGTTCGGTCGTCAAACGCCGGACATTTTTGCCATTCGCGTCCATCACATATAAATCCAAATCGCCGTCGCGCGTCGAAGTGAAAACAATTTGTTTGCCATTCGGAGAAACTGTGGCTTCGGCGTCGTAACCCGGCGAATTTGTCAGCGGTTTTAAATTTCTTCCGTCCGTTTTTGCCGTGTAAATATCATAACTCGGATAAATCGCCCAAGCGTAGCCTTTGGAGAAGTCAACCGGCGGCGGGCATTCTTTGCCGCCTGCATGCGTCGAAGCAAAGAGGATTCGTTTGCCGTTTTTGAAAAAATACGAGCAGGTCGTGCGCCCTTCACCGTTTGAAACGCGGCGAATGTCAGAGCCGTCAACGTTCATCGTAAAAATCTGATCGCATTTGTAAGGCTCGCGTTTTGATTGAAAGATCAATCGTTTGCTGTCAAAAGAAAAATACGCCTCGGCGTTTTCGCCGCCGAAAGTTAGCTGTTTAATGTTGCGAAGATGCTTTTCCTGCGGCAGCGAAAGCGGGTTTTCCTGAGCATTTGAAGCGATGAAAGAAAAGACCAAAACAAGGCAGGCAAATGCCAAATGTTTAATTTTCATAAGACGATTTTAATTTTGAAGTTTAATTGAAACATGCCAACCGATTCAGCCGTTTTTAGCGGCGAAATGGTTCATAAACTTGACTAATGTTGCGACTCCTTCGCGCGGCATCGCGTTGTAAATCGAAGCACGAATCCCGCCGACTGAGCGATGTCCTTTTAGATTGCTTAGATTTTCCTTTTCGGCTTCGACGCAAAATCTCTCTTCCAATTCTTCCGTCGGGAGACGAAATGTGACGTTCATCAAGCTGCGCGCTTCCCTTTCCGCGTGCGGGCGATAAAATCCGTCGCTTTTGTCAATCGCATCGTACAAAAGCCTGGCTTTAGCTTCGTTTTCCCGCTGCATCCCCGCGACGCCGCCTTTCGCCTTAAGCCAATCGCAAACCAAATCGAGCAGATAAATTCCCCAGGTGTTCGGCGTGTTCGGCATCGAGCCTTCTTTAACGAAAACGCGATAATCAAGCAACGACGGCAAATTGTCAGGGATTTTTCCGAGCAAATCGTCGCGCAGAACAACGAGCGTGACGCCAGAAGGTCCGAGATTTTTCTGCGCCCCGGCGTAAATCAAAGCGTATTTTTCCGCATCAATCGGGCGCGACATAATGTTTGATGAGGCATCGCAAAAAACCGGAATTCCGCCCGCGTCAAGATCGTATTTAAACTCCACGCCGTCAATCGTCTCGTTTGAGGTGTAATGAACGTAAGCTGCATCAGAGCTGAAATTTAATTCTTCCTGCGTCGGAACTGAGCGAAAACCTGTTTCTTCTCCGGAAAAAACGATGCTCACATTTCCGATTTTCTTCGCCTCTTTGACGGCTTTTTTGCCCCAGACGCCGGTAACGATATAATCGGCGGTTTGATTTCCCGCCAAAAAATTCATCGGAATCATCGAAAACTGGAAAGCCGCGCCTCCCTGCAAAAACAGAACGTGATAATTTTCCGGCAAATTTAATAGTTCCTTAATCTTTTGCCGGGCGTTTTCCAGAATCGTTTCAAACTGTTTCGAGCGATGGCTGATTTCCATCACCGACATTCCGCTGCCCGCGTGCGATAAAAGCTCGCTTTCGGCGCGCTCCAAAACCTCTGTCGGCAGCATCGCCGGTCCGGCGCTAAAGTTATAAATTCTTTCGCTCATTCTCAAATAAAATTAAAAATCAAAGAAAAAGGCAGACTAACGAGATTCGACGTTTGAAGTCAAACCGCTCTTTCGCCTCAAAATTTTAAGCAATAATTAATATAAACATTTAGGCAAATAGGCAAATCATTTGATTGACAATCAATTTCCGCGTCGTCAACGTTGTTGAAACCAAAACAGGAAGTTTTGCGCGTTATTTATCGGTATTATTTCAGCTTTTCGAGGTTATTAAATGCCAGTTCAAGAAATAAGTTTGGCGGCTAGAAACGGCGGATTGGCAAAGTCCGAAACTCAGCGCCTGCTCGGCATAATCGGAATCATTTGCGCGCCGGGACTTTACGTTGCATCGTCTTTTTCTCCGCAAAATTTCGGCGAGCCTAATTCGAATCAAATTTTTGCGAGCCTTTTAGGCGTGCTTTATTTGTGCGGCGCGGCGGCGAGCGCCGTTGCACTTAGGCAGATGCGCGTGACTGGGCGCGGAAGCGGGGCGGCGATTTTGTTTGGTGTACAAATAATCGGACTTTTTCTGGCGATGATGTGCGACGCACTCGAATACGCGGCGCCGCAGTTGAAACAAACCGCCTTTTTTTTCGTTACTGATATGGCTTATCCGTTTAGCCACGTTTTGATGATCGCGGTCGGCACAGTAATCGTTCGAGCAGGCGGCTGGCGCGGCTGGCGGAGAATTCCGGCTTTTTTAATCGGTTTCGCGCTGCCTTTGTTTTTCGCCGCCCGCGCCGCTTTCGGCTGGGAAAATTCGGGTTGGATTTTTATCGGTTCGGTGACTCTGGGATTTTTCGCGCTCGGATTAGCAGTTTGCACTACAAATCAAAAAGGAGCTTAAGCAATGATTGATTCAACAAAAACGGGAGTTTTAATTGCGGCGATTTTCATTCTTTCAATTTCGGGCTTGGCGTTCGGGCAAACAAAAGGCAAGCCCGTTAAGCTTCCTGTTCGATACGACGCTCATCGGTTTTACGTCGAGCCGGTAACGACTGACGGCGAAAAGCTCAGTTTCTTTACCGACACGGGCGGCGGTTTGTTCGTTTTCGCCGATACGGTCGAAAAATTAAAACTTCCGGTTGAATCCGTCAGTGAAGGCGAGCGGAAAATGGAATTAATCGTTCTGCCGAAATTCAAAGCTGGAACCGAAATACCCGCACCGCTCGGCGCGACGAGCGAAAAGATTTTCGTTTCGCCGACCTCGCAAAGAATGGCGCTCGCCAAAGATTGGTCGGGGATGCTCGGTCAGCAATGGTTTGCCGGACGCGTCTGGACTTTTGATTATCCGAATAAACAATTGCTTTTGCGAGCTGTCGGAGATGTTCCCACCGTCAAACCGGAACATCGCGCCGCGCTCGGTTTTAAAACTACGGCGGATGGAAAACGCGCCATAAATTTTCCGCGCATCACGGTCAAAATTGACGGCGAACCGCTCGATTTGCTGTTCGACACGGGCGCTTCGACCGAATTGACCGAGGCAGCATTGAAAACCTTAAACGACAAGCAGCCAGCGGTTCGCGGGACAAGCTTTATAACAACAAGCGTTTTTGAAAAATGGCGCAAAGCGCATCCCGATTGGCGCGTGATCGAAGCGGCTGAAGCTCGCAGCAATGCTGCAATGATCGAAGTGCCGGACATCGAAATCGGCGGCTATCGAACCGGCGCGGTTTGGTTCACGGTCAGACTGGACAAGAATTTTCACGAATATATGTCGCAATGGATGGACAAACGAGTCGAAGGCGCAATCGGCGGAAACGCTCTCCGATACTTTCGCATTACGGTTGATTATCCGAATGCAGTCGCCGTTTTTGAAAAATAAAAGGGAGAAACAGAGAGGAATGAGAAAAATAAATTTATTGCCGCTCGCGGCGTTAGCCGTTTTTTGTTCGGTTTTAGGCGCATTTGCGCAAAGTGAACCGGAAATTATGAGCTACAAGGAATACGGAAAAATCCGCCACAAACGCCCGTACATTCTCGAATTTAAAACCGACAAAGGCGCGCTCGTTTATTTCGGCGCAGGACATTTTTACAGCTATACGGACGCGCAGGCGGCTGAGATTGAAAAACGCTTTGCCGAATTTAAACCGACCGTCGTTTTAAACGAAAGCGGAACGCCGCCCGTCGCCGCGACCGCCAAAGAAGCGGTCGAAAAATACGGCGAGCCGGGACTTTTGAGCTTTCTCGCAAAAAAATACAATGTGCCGATTAAATCGCTCGATCCGCCACGAATGGAAGAAATGAAATATATTCTGGGAACGAAACGCTGGACGCTCGAACAGGTTTTTCTGTTTTACGTTTTGCGCCGAGTGCCGGAAAACAATAAAAAAACCAATCCAAAAAATCCCGAAGAATTAGTCCAGGAAGCTTTGAATGTGTCAGCGAAAACGCCCGGTTTTGAGAGCTTGCCGAAAACAATCGCCGAATTTGACGCCGTGATGAAAAAGAATCTGCCGCAGATTGCAGATTGGCGCAAGATTGACCAAAAGATTTTTGATCCGAACCCGGATTTGGGCAATTTTACAAACGACATTGCGGACGCTTCGGTCAATTTTCGAGGGCGATTTATGGTGAAAACTTTAGCGGCTGAAGTTGAAAAAGGTGAGCGAGTTTTCGCCGCCGTCGGTGCCAGCCATGTCGTCAAACAGGAAAAAGCGTTGAATAATATTTTCGGCAAAACAACGTCTGCCCGAAACGATTAAAGTTTTGCACAATCGTTCTCCAGTAAAATCAGAACCATCCGCAATTGCAGATTGAACTGACTTTATAAAAAGCGAGCTTTTGAAAGCTCGCTTTTTTATTTTTTTGAACGGTCTGAGAACGTACAGAACTATGTATAAAATCGTACAACAATCTTCTTAGTTTTTGGCGGGAGCGGAAAATGAAACGATTCGTTTTTACTTTTGTCATTTTTGGCGCGTTTCTTTTTTTGGTTAGTGGGGCAAATGCACAAGAGCAAAACAAACCAGCCGAGCAAAACCAGAATCAGCAACGAGCGATGCCCGAAGATATTGCCAATGCGGATGTGGTGATTTTGGCGAACGTGCGCGCTAAGGAATTGAAATTTGAAGTGGTGCCGAATACAAAGGTTGAGTTTTTCGGCAAACCTGAACGCCGGACGTTTTGGGAAACCGACCGCCAAAATCTGCCCGAATCCGTACAGCCCGGCGTGACATACAGAAATATCGGTATTCAGCTTCGAATTGTCAGCCGTTTCGCTGACATCGAACGAATCGTTGCCGAAGCGCTCGGCGAAATTCCCGTTTCGGACGCCGAGCCAAAACCGAATCGGCAAACCACCGCGCCCGAACAAAACGCGCATTCGCATAACAAATCGAAACCGGAAACAGAAGCGGCAAAAAAACCGCGCTGATTGCTTTTTTGCCTTTAAAAGTGAAAACGATGAACGCTCAAAAAATAAAATCGCTTCCGATTATCTTCGCCGCATTGATTTGCTTTTTCGCAGAGCCGGTTTCCGGTCAAACCGCGCAGGAAAATCAAACGAACATCATTCGCAATTTTGAGCTGAATATCGTTCAAGACCGAATCACGGAAACTGATTTCGAGCGTTCGACCGCCGCCGAATTAACGGGCGAAAATTTATCCATCAAAGTCGGCGCGGGCGTCAGAGCCGAGCGAATTGATGTAATTTTACGAGGCATAACAGGAAACGTGCGGTTTCGCGCCTCACTCGAACAAATCAAAGCGCGTCTCGACCGTTTGCAGCAAACTTTGCAAAAGCCGCCGCGCTGAAATTCAAGTTTTAACTGCTGTCCCTTAATTTTGCAGACTTCGGAGGAATAAGAATGAAAATGCTTTATGCAGCCGCCATCGCGCTGCTGTTTTTGACAGGAAACGTTTTTTCGCAGGAAACAAATACGACAAATAGCGGCGACAACAACGCCTCTATTTCGACCCAGACAACTACAAACGCGCAACCGCGACAAACACCAACGCCGCGCCCGCGTACAACGCCGACTCCGGTTTCGCCGGCACGCCAACTCGGACAAGACCAGACGCGCCGCGAAACACCCGAACAGCGAAGCCAGCGCGCCCAAGCAGGTGATCCCGACGTTTTGCTCGACGTGCCGAATTTGTCGGTTGACGAAATCACGCTCGAAGTCGAAAATTTGCGCGCCCGCGTCTCGCTCGACGCTCGACTGGCAAATTTGCTCCAACTTACCGCCGGAGCGGATGCCGGAATTGACAAAGTAAAGCTGACGATCAAAGGCGTACAGGCTGACGTGATGCTCAAAGTCAAATTGGACAACGTAGCTGCAATTATTGATCGCACTCTTTCAACGATTGACAAAAACCCGGAAATCTTGCAGCGCCTGCTGCAATCGGTTGACAACACGGTAAACACGGTCGGCGGCGTGGCAAACACGGCTTTGCAGCCGGGCGGAGTTGTCGGGCAAACCTTAAATAACATCACACAGCCGGGCGGTCTGCTCACGCAAACCGTCAACACTTTGGGACAAACGGTTCAGAGAACTTTAGACACAACCGGAAACATAGTCGAAAGAACTTTGGATACAACCGGACGAGTCGTTAACCAACGCACCGTTGGCTCGGTTTTAGACACGGCTGCGACGGGCTTGCGCGTCGTTAATGAAACGACCAACAACGCCGGGCAAACCGTACGCCGTTTGCAAGGCACGGCGGGTGAAATTATCGAAGTGACGGTTGATAATGCGGGAAAAATCGTCAACTCGCGCGTTGTCCAAGCCGCGCCGCAGAATCGTCGGCAATAAAAACCGCTTTGCTGAACAAACCAAAACGGGCGAGAATAATTTGGTTCGAACAAATAATGCTCAGTTGAAATCAGAGTTCGCGCGAGACGCCGAAAATGTCGAGAAACTGCAAAAGGTGGGCACGAAGTAAGGTTTCCCTTACTT
>JALZCH010000091.1 GCA_030863175.1 Acidobacteriota bacterium
TTGGTGACAGCCAACATTTCGATTTTTCGCTTGATTTCCATTTCTCGGCTTTGACTTGCGGGCAAGTTGCGCTAATTTAACGAAGCACCCGCTAAAAGTCTGGATTTTTTTTGGATTTTTTTTGGATTTCTTGTGGATACCTCTAAACATCAACAAAAACGGGAACTTTATCGCTTCGGCGTGTTTTGCCTCGACCCGGCGGAGCGCCGTTTGTGGCGCGAGGATGCGCCCGTTCCGCTCAAGCCGAAGCAGTTCGAGTTGCTGTTTTATTTCCTCGAGAACGCCGGGCGCGTGACGAAAAAGAGCGAATTGCTCGACGCGGTTTGGGCGGACGCTTGCGTCGAGGAAACAACGCTGGCGCGAAATGTTTCGTGGCTCAGACAACTACTCGAAAACGGCGCAAACGGCGAACAAATTATCGAAACCGTGCCGAAAGTCGGCTATCGTTTTACGGCGCAAGTGACGCGCTCGGTTGAAACAGACGAAAACGCGATTATCGTCGAAGAACAAACAGTTCAGTATTTTCGCGGCGAGGAAACCGTTACCATTGACGAGGCTTTTGCCGAAAGAAAAGGAGAAGTGGCGAAGTGGAAAAAGGGAGAAAGAGAGTTGTCAAAAATTTCTTCGTCTACTCGTCTTCTTATCGCCGCATTCGCTCTCATCGCGCTCGTCGGCATTGGTTTTACTCTTTACCGAAGCAATTTTGTAACTGACGCGCACCCCGCATCCGGTTTAAATGTGAAAGCGACGGTTACCGTTAAAAACATAACAGTCGACGCAACCCGGGAAACCGTGGACACCGGATTGAAGGTTCGACCGGGCGACATTATTAAAGTTTCCGCCATGGGCGTTCACACGCACGGGACAGACCGAAACTGGACGGCTGAAGGAGATAAATCAACTGTAGCTTCCCCCGAATACGTTTTCCAAAATGCAGCTCCCTGGTCATTGGTAGCCTGGATCGGCACTGAAACCGATAAAACCTACTATTTTCAAACAAGTAAAAATCCTACGATAAAGGCGGAGCGCGAAGGTGTTCTGTATTTAACAATCAACGACCGAAAGCTGCACTACGCGAATAACGGCGGCGGGCTGAACGTCGACGTTAGATTATTTCGCAACTTTAGCGTTTATGCGGAAGACGATGATTATAAAGCCGCGTGGGGCAGCGAACTTGTCAAAATTGACAAAGAAGACACGCTCGCAATCAGCGGCAGGGGAAACGTCGCTTACTGGGAGGGCGGAGAATTGTACGATCTTGACGGCTCGGATCATCAGCTCGCGGGGCTTCTGGCGCCGACGGTAAACGCGCGTAGTTTGATAGGAAAAATCGGCACTCAAACCCCGTTCAAAATCGGAAAGAACTTTCCGCCGCAGCCGATGAAAGACAGCGGCTGGTTGTTTCTAAGCGTAAACGATCAAATAACCGGCAAGCCAACAGCTTTCAAAAATAACAACGGCGAAATTTATGTCGATATTGAAGCGGTGCGGCACCCGGAGCCAATCAAAAAACCGCTCTAATTTATTCCGTCATTTATAATCAAACTAAATTTATTTTAGATAGAACATTTCATCCGATGGTCTTAAAGGACGAGCCAGCCATAAAGGTCTTCTCAAATTGTTTGGTCCGGGCGCCGGGCGCGTCATTGCCAGCCATTCTTTGTAAACCTGAAAAGATTTTTCCGTGTCAACAAAAACGTCGCCGTACTGGTCCTGCTGATGTGCTTTTTCAACGCGAACGCGCTGATGCCAGCAGTGCATTCCCGAAATCGGGTCTGGATGAACCGGAAAAGTAATATTTTGATGTACGCCGCCGTCCGTCCAGAAAATCTTTGAAGTATCCGGATCGGCGCTTTTGTAAGCGCCAATGCCTTCGACGACGCGCATCATCCATTTGCCGTTTTCGACTTCGGAAATCGTAACTTGATTCGTTTGCCAGCGATTATTGCTCGCGTCCTGCGCGCGTCGCCAGCGTCCGATGTGATGCGAGCAGGCGACAATTCCCGGCTTGATGCCTTCGGTCACCCAGGCGCGATTGACGAAATATCCGATGTCGGTCGAGACGCGCACCAGATCACTGGTTTTGATTCCCCAACGCTCGGCGTCCATCGTATGCATCCAAAGCGGATTGCGGTTTGAAATTTCCGACAGCCATTTTGAATTCCCCGAACGAGTGTGAATCAGAGTCGGCAGCCGAAATGTCGGTACAAGCACGATTTCGTTTTTGCTCGCGTCCAGATTTTCGGGATGAATGTGGCTTTTGACATAAATCGGAACAGCGTATTCAGACCAGCCCCAATCGGCGAGCGTGTGCGAATAAAACTCTTGTTTTCGCGAAGGCGTGTTAAACCCGACGCGCGGAATGTCGTCAATCACGACGCCAGTTAGTTTTCCGTTTTTGCGAACTCCGCCCGTGTCTTTGTCAATCTGTGCGTCCTGCAAATCCGATTCAGAAAGTGGCGTCAGATGATGATTGTAAACCGCTTTTTCCACCTCAAACGCACCGTATTTCCGCATATATTCAAGCGGCGTTAAATTTTCTTTCGCTGCCGCTTCGGGCAAGCCTTTAGTGTTTTCGAAAATATACTGGTAATACTCGTCAATCGTGATTTTTTCGCCCCCGCGATAAGGCGATTCGAAATGTTTGCGGATTCCGAGCGAGCCGTCCGGATCAATCCGCCACGACAATTCAAACCAGAACTCGTCTTCTTCCCAAACCTCGCCCGGATTCGTTTCATAAGTGAATTTTACGTTTTTGCCCATTTTGCGAGCGGCTTCGCGCAAAATCGGTTGACGGAAAGAAATCCACATTCCCGAATGCGTTTCGTAGCTCGTTAAATCATGGCGCTCAGAAGAATGCCCCATCGGCAAAACGTAATCGGCAAAATAAGCCGTTTCGTTCCAGGTGGGCGTCAAAGCGGCGTGCAAACCGACTTTGCTTTCATCGGATAACGATTCAATCCAGGTAAAACCGTCGGGATAAGTCCAGACCGGATTGAAAACTCGCGTAAAATAAACCTGTAGTTTCCCGCGTCCTTCTTTCAAAAAATGCGGCAGCAGAAAGCTCATCTCATAATGCGAAAGCGGATATTCTAGGGGAAAATGAAGCTCGTTCCAGAATTTTTGCGCTGGCGGAGTGGAAAAACCTTTCGGTTTAAATTTATTCCAAGCCGACGGCAAAGTTCCGCCGACCGCGCCGACGCTTCCCGTCAAAACATTAAGAAAATGCAGACAGCGTGCGACAGCCCAGCCGCCGAGATTGCCGCTTCCAGCGCTGCGCCAATTGTGAGCGGAAAATCTTGTTCCTGCACGCCCGATTTGTCTGGCGACTTCGACAATCATCGCCGCCGAGACGCCGCTTTCCTTTTCGGCAAATTCGGGCGTGTATTCGGCGTAAAGTTTTTCGAGTTCGGCAACGAAATTTTCAAAAGTGATTTCCGCTTTCGAATTTAATTCCGCCAAGGATTCGCGCCAATTCACCCAATTTCGCAGAAACTCTTCGTTGTAAAGTTTTTCCCGAATCAAAACGCTTGCCATTGCCAACAGCACGGCAGCTTCACTTCCCGGATACGACGGCATCCAGTAATCAGCCATCGAAGCCGTGTTTGAAAGCCGCGTGTCCATAACGGCGAGCTTTGCGCCGTTCATCATTCCTTCGATAATCCGCTGTGCGTGCGGGTTGAAATAATGTCCGGATTCGAGATGCGCTGAAATTAAAAGAATAAACCGTGCTTCCGCATGATCGGGTGAAGGTCGGTCGTAACCTTGCCAAATCGCATAGCCGAAACGCGCACCGGCGGAACAAATATTTGTGTGCGAGTTATGCCCGTCAACGCCCCAAGCCTGTAGAATGCGGTCAATAAAACCTTCGTGACCGGGACGACCGACGTGATAAACGACTTCGTTTCTTTTATCTTCGATTAACGCTTTGCGGATTTTCCCGGCAATATCATCCAAAACTTCATCCCACGAAACTCTTTCCCATTCGCCAGCGCCGCGTTTTCCTTTGCGCCGCATCGGGTAAAGAATCCGGTCAACATCCGTAATTTGATTAATCGTCGCCGGACCTTTGGCGCAATTTCGCCCGCGACTTCCCGGATGATACGGATTGCCTTCAAATTTGCGGATTTTCAAAGTTTCCTTATCAACATAGCCGAGCAGCCCGCAACCCGCTTCGCAATTGAAACAGGTCGTCGGGATAATCATGTAGTTTTTAGCTTGACGTTTTTGACCACTTACGGCTTCGTATTCAACCCAATCGTCCCATTTTTCCGGAGGCGGATAATTTGTTAATTCGCCCGCCTCGGTTAATTTCGGCAGAACGTTAATTTCTTCGTCGTGCAGGTTTTCGATTAAATGTAATTTTTCGGCAATGCGCTCAATCAGCGACGGTTTATGTTTAAGCATAATTACTTTAAATAATTTACAGTTCCGGTTTTATAAAGCGTCTGAGTTTTCCAAAAGCAAATTATAAACCCAACGATTAACCCAATAATGATTGAAGAAAAATTCGTCTTCTTTCTGCAAAATGCGTGATAGAGCCGCCGCTATAGCCGCTGACCGGCTGACACCTTGCTCGCAGTGACAAACAATCAGCTTAATTTTCGCCAGATGTTCGCCAACAAATGAAAGAATTTGCCGGGCATCTGCTTCCGTCATTGAAACGTCGCACGCGGTTGAGATGACATCCGATTCAAATTGCCGAGCCGGTTTGCCGACATCATGAAACTTCATTCGTAAAACGGCATATAAAAACGGTGCTTCGGCAATCTCAGCTTCTGGTTTATCAGGATCGGTAACAGAAATAACTAAATAAGGAATTTCAGCCGTAAAAGATTGAATATCAACGCGGCTCAAAACCAAAAATTGGACTTGTGTTCCTTGAAAGATTCTTTCTGTTAAAGACAAATCACGTTGAAACATTTCAGCTAATAATACAATCAACTAAGCGGAATCATCTGCGGAGCGCGAACCCAAATATGTTCTGCGATATACAATCCAACTAAAATCAAAACTCCCGCCAGCGCGAACGCTTCAGTTTGTCTGAAATGTAAAAGAACGAGCGGCAAAATATTTCCAACGAAAATCATTCCGCCCCAAAACGCCAAATTGAAACGCCCATGGGTAATCATTCCGACTGTCGCTTTGGCATCGTCGGTCGTGTGCGCCGTCCAGAGCTCGATAATCAAAGTCAAAAGGTGAAATGCAATCGCACCCACGGCTATAACCCGTAAATCTCCGAGCCAGTGTTCATTTCCAAAAAACAATCCGGCGACGGCGAAAACGCCGATGCCCGCCATAATGGAATGCAGAATCATATGAATGCCGAGCATAGGCGACTGCCAGAAATCTCGCCCCTTTGCCTGCGCGAAAAGAAACGCCGTGTAAACAGCCGTTAAAAGCGCGAAAATTACGCCAGCCCATTCCAGAAACGGCAAAACCGCAGTTATTCCTGCTAGTTTTGCAACCCACCAGAGCGACAAAATCAAACCGTAACCTGTAATAAAATAAGCGCCGCGCACGAGCCACGATTTCCATTGCGGGCGAAGCAAAACATATAAAAATCTTTGCGGTTTGCCTAAATCTTTAATCAACAGCAAGCCCGTAATTCCCAAAAAGACAATCGCTAAGCCAGAGCCGATTCTTCCGACCGAATCGGGAACTTCGCCCATAAATAACTTCAAAAACAAAAACGGAACTAAAAATGCCCCCGCCGCAATCGCTTTCGTCCAGACGTAAGCTGTCACTTCCCAGCCCCAATGAACGCCTTTGCCAGGCGCGTCGTAAACGCGCCGGGCTTTTTCTTTTGTGCCTTTGCCTCTGGTTTTCGATTCGATTTGATAAAGCGCCTGCGGAACGGATTTGTCGGCGTTTGTTCGGATTCGCTCTTCGGCAAATTTGGCGTAATGACCGACGCCAGTTGATTGACTGCTCCACATATAACCGGTGTCGGGATTGGCTTCGGTTGGTTTTAACGAAGCAGTGTCGCCTTCGATGTAATAAAGTTTCGGCTGCGTGCCTTTTTCGGGTTTTCTGACCTGCACTGATTCGCGCGCCAGCAAAAGAGAAATCTCGCTTTTCGGATCGTCCATATCGCCGGAAATAATGGCGTGTTCGGGGCAAACGATGACGCAGGCAGGTTCCAAACCGATGTCCGTGCGGTGCGAGCAGTAATTGCATTTTGCCGCCGTATGCTCGTCCGGGTGCATATAAAGCGCGTCGTACGGGCAGGCTTGCGTGCAGGCTTTGCAGCCGATGCAGCGGCGCGAATCGAAATCAACAATTCCGTCTTTGCGCGTAAAAAGCGCAGTTACGGGGCAAATCTCGACGCACGGAGCAGCGGCGCAATGATTGCAGCGCATTACGGAAAACAGGCGGCGCGTGTCGGGAAACGTGCCTTTTTCGATGTACTTCACCCACGTTCGATTAACGCCGAGCGGAACTTCGTTTTCCGATTTACAGGCGACGGTGCAGGCGTGACAGCCGATGCATTTGCGGTTATCAATGATAAAGCCAAAATTCATATTTTTTCGCGCCTTGAGATTATTACTCGTTGAGAGTTTGTGTCAACGCGAATTTAAATACTGCTTGCTAATCGAAAATTCAAAATCTAAAATCTAAAACACAAATGTTTATTGATCGAGCAAAAATTAAGGTCAAAGCCGGAGACGGCGGACACGGCGTGACAGCTTTTCGGCGCGAAAAATTTGTCCCGCGCGGCGGTCCTAGCGGCGGCGACGGCGGGCGCGGCGGCGATGTTTGGATTGAAGCCACAGAAGGTTTAAATACGCTATTGCATCTGCGTTATAACCCAATTCACGAAGCAGAACGTGGGCGGCACGGCGAAGGCTCGAACCGGCACGGGCGCGATGGTGCGGATGCAATTGTACAAGTCCCGATCGGAACGCAGATTTTCGACGCCGAATCGGGTGAATTACTCTTTGATTTCACCGAAAATGGGCAAAGATTTCTCGCCGCAAAAGGCGGTAAAGGCGGTTGGGGAAACCAGCATTTTGCGACGCCGACAAACCGCGCGCCGAAATATCATTACGACGGGCGACCGGGTGAAGAAAAAGAATTACAGCTCGAATTAAAATTGATTGCCGATGTCGGTCTTGTCGGTTTTCCGAACGCGGGGAAATCAACGCTGATTTCGGTCATTTCCGCTGCCAAACCCAAAATTGCAGATTATCCGTTTACCACGCTCGAACCGAATTTGGGTGTGGTTGATTTGGGCGAATACAAAACTTTTGTCGTCGCAGATATTCCCGGTTTGATCGAAGGCGCGTCGGAAGGCGCAGGACTCGGGGACCGCTTTTTGCGGCACGTCGAGCGCACGAAACTGATTTTGCATCTCGTTGACGTTTCTTCGATTTCGGGCAGAAATCCAGTCGAGGACTACGAAATCATCAACCGCGAATTGGCAAATTATAATCAGGATTTAGCCGCTCGCCCGCAAATCGTAGTCGCCACGAAAATTGACGCTTTGGACGAGCCGGAAAGACTGGAGAGCTTGCGTCAAAGAGCCGAAGCGGACAGCAAACTGTTTTTGCAAATTTCCGCTGTGACAAATCAAGGAACGCGCGAATTGGTTGCGGCTGTGGCGCGAAGATTAGAAGAAATCGCTCAGGAAAAAAGCATCGAAATAAATACGGTAAGTGGCGATCAAATTATTTGATTCCAGAATGTTTGACGGTTCGCGGAACTTTACCGATTTGCCGGAAACCGTTTTTTTCGATGTTTTACGCGACCACGCGGCAAAGCTGAAATGTGCGATTATTACAGAGTTTATTACTGATTGGATAACTAAAGTCTGGTTCGATTTTGAATATCGGGACAGAAATTTTCAATCAATAATCAATTCGGCGATTACTGGTTTTTTGTTGACGAACCAAATTGTCCCGATGAAATATTGCTTGAAGTCGCAGAGCATTTTCGCGGGCTTTTAGAAAAATGATTGAATAATGCAGCTTGAAGTCATTTCGCGCGAACCAGCACAAAAATTGAGCGAAACACCGCTGCTTTTTATTCATGGCGCGTGTCACGGAGCCTGGTGCTGGGAAGAAAATTTTCTCGATTATTTCGCTGACCGAGGCTTTAGCTCTCACGCTGTCAGTTTGCGCGGTCACGGAAACAGCGAAGGCAGAGACAAAGTGCGCTGGGCTTCAATCAAAGATTACGTTTCGGATGTCGCTCTAATTGCCGGGCGATTTCAAAATAAACCGGTCGTCCTCGGACATTCACTCGGCGGTTTGGTAGTGCAAAAATATTTAGAACGTAATGAAGCGCCCGCCGGCGTTTTGATCGCGCCGTCGCCGGTTTCGGGAATGTTTCGCGACGGAACGCGAATGTTTTTCCGCAATCCTTTTTTGTTTCTCCGGGTTTTCGCCACTTTAGACACGCAAAAAGTTTATTCTCCGCCTGAGAGGGCTCGCGCCTGGCTGTTTTCCGAAACGACTTGTAAAACCAAAGTTACAGGCTACGCCGAAAAAATCGGACCGGAATCGTTTCGCGCTTTTTTGGAAATGCTGTATTTGCTGCCTAAACCTGAATTAATAAAAGCGCCGCTCCTTGTTCTCGGCGCGGAAAACGACACGGTTGTCAGCCAGAATTCAATTCTGAAAACCGCGCGCGCTTTTCAAGCCGATTTTAAAATTTTCTCAAATATGGCGCACGATTTGATGCTCGACGAAGGCTGGGAAACGGTTGCCGAATTTATTTATTCGTGGCTCAGAAAAAGGCTGGTGAAATGAAAAAAATCGCGTTTTACGGCGGCAGCTTCGATCCGGTTCATAAAGGGCATTTGGCGATTGCACGCAGCTTGCTCGAACAGTTTGCGCTCGACGAATTTTATTTCGTTCCGGCTTTTCACGCCCCACATAAACGAGACAAAAAAGTAGTTTCGCCGTTTTGCCGTTACGCGATGCTCGCGCTCGCGACAAACGACGAGCCGCGAATTAAAATTTCAACCATCGAGCTTGAAGCACCCGAAAAGCCTTATACGATCGAAACTCTGACGAAATTAAAAAATCATTACCAGCCGGAAACGCAGATTTTTTTCGTGATGGGCGCCGATTCGTGGAATGAAATAAACACCTGGCGCGAATGGCAGCGGCTTCTGCTGCTGACAAACTTTATCGTCGTTACGCGACCCGCGCACGACATTGAAACCGCCCATGTAACGCCCGAAATTTCGTCAAAAATCGTTGATATGAGAACAATGAACAACGAGCAACAAACAACGAATGAAACCGGGATTTTTATCACTGATGCAGTGCAGTTAGATATTTCATCGACCGAGATTCGCCGCGGAATTTCATTGCAAAACGACGGAAATTGGCGCAAACTTGTTGACGAAAAAGTTGTAAGTTATATCGAGAAATACAGACTTTATAGATAAAAAATGGAGCAAACTTTAAAAGAAAAATCTTTGCAGCATGAAACTGATGGCACTGCGGTTGAAACGCAGCCCGAACCGGCGGAAGTTTTGGACGAGCGTTTAATTGGCGCTCTGCGCGCGGCGAGCGACAAAAAGGCGGTTAATTCGCTTGTCCTAGATTTACGCGAAGTGACGGAATTTACGGATTTTTTCATTATCACGAGCGGTACAAACGTGCGTCAGGTGCAGGCGATTGCCGACGGAATCGAGGAAGATTTGAAACTGATTGACGCGCGCCCTTCGCGCAAAGAAGGCTACAACGCCGCCGAATGGATTTTGATGGATTACGGCGATTTCGTCGTTCATATTTTTGAGGAAAAAGCGCGCCAATTCTATGATCTCGAACGCCTCTGGCGCGATGCTAAACGAGTCCAAATCCCGGAAAATCTTTAATCGGGGGAAAAATAAATGGCTCACATTGTTTTGCTCGGCGACTCGATTTTCGATAACAAATCCTATGTCGGCGCAGGTGGCAAAGATGTCGTAACGCATTTGCGAGAAACGATTCCGACAGATTGGAAAGCGACTCTGAAAGCTGTTGACGGCAGTTTGATTGAAAACGTTTCGCGACAGCTTTCGGATGTGCCTGAAACGGCAACGCATCTCATCGTCAGCGTCGGCGGCAATAACGCACTTATGAACGCTGACGTGCTGCAAATGCGAGCCGATTCTTCATTTCAAGTTTTGAACGAATTGGCAAATCGCACCGCAACGTTCGAGCTCCAATACCGGAAAATGCTCGATTTGGTTTTAGCGAAAAATCTGCCGACCGCAGTTTGTACGATTTATTATCCGAATTATCCCGATCCGAATTTACAAAAAATTGCGGTTGCGGCGCTTGCAAATTTCAACGACGCGATTATTCGCCAGGCGATTCAGAACGGCTTGCCCGTGCTTGATTTACGCCTTATTTGCAGCGAAAAATCCGATTACGCAAATCCAATCGAGCCGTCCGACAGCGGCGGCAGAAAAATTGCCCAAAAGATTTTAGAGTTAATCAATAATCACGATTTTTCGCGACGCCGGACTCAGATTTATGCTTGAACTGAAATCCGAGTTCAAAGAACGCCCCGACGCGCACTGGCGCAGCGTTTTGCACGAAATAGTTTTTGAAGCTGAAACGCGCGCCGGAAAGACCTTTGATGTAGCTTTGATTTGGTGCATCATTTTGAGCGTTTGCGCGGTCGTTCTCGAAAGCGTGGCGAGCGTCAGAGCCCGATACGGCGATTTGCTTTATTTAATCGAATGGTCATTCACGCTGCTGTTTACGGTTGAATACGTTTTGCGGCTTTTAGCCGTCCGAAAACCGTTGCGTTACGCGACGAGCTTTTACGGAATGGTTGATTTGCTGGCAATCGTTCCGACATATCTGAGCGTTCTCCTCCCAGGCAGCCAATATTTATTAACAATCCGCATTTTGCGGCTGCTGCGAATTTTCCGCATTTTTAAATTAAGCGAGTATCTAAGCGAGGCAAACGTAATTTCGAGCGCCCTACGGGCGAGCCGCCGCAAAATCAGCGTTTTTCTGCTGGCGGTTTTGTCGCTTGTCGTGGTCATCGGCTCGCTGATGTACGCCATCGAAGGCGAGGCGAACGGTTTTACGGATATTCCGACCAGCATTTATTGGGCAATTGTTACTTTGACGACGGTCGGCTACGGCGATATTGCTCCACAGACGCCAATCGGCAAAGTTCTGGCGTCTGTGGTGATGATTATGGGGTACGGCATCATTGCCGTGCCGACCGGAATTGTCACCGTCGAGCTGTCCAATGCCACTCGAAAACCTGTGACAACACAAGCTTGTCCTGTTTGCAGCGAGCAGGGACACGACATTGATGCTCTGTATTGCAAATATTGCGGCGCGCGATTGTAAATTCAAATCATTTTTTTTAAAATGCGTTTTCGATTCGTTTGGATTGGCAAAACCAAAGATAAAAACTGGCGCGCTTTGCAGGAAGAATATCTCTCGCGCCTTTCGCATTTTGCGCGCATCGAAATTTCGGAAATCAAGGAAAGTCAGCCGCACGACACGAAAGAAATCGAAGGCAAGCGCATTTTGGACGTTTTGCCTGAAAATGCTTTCGCAGTTTTGCTCGATGTGACTGGAAAACAAATCTCTTCGCACGAGTTGGCTGGCGAAATCGAAAACTGGCAAAACCGAAGCTTGAAAGAAATAATTTTTATTATCGGCGGGCAGGACGGCGTTTCCGAATCAGTAACCGCGCGCGCAAATTTAAAACTCTCTCTTTCAAAAATGACCTTTACACATGAAACGGCGCGAGTGGTTCTGCTCGAACAAATCTACCGCGCCTTTACTATTATTCATCGGTTTCCTTATCAAAAATAGAGCTCTTATCTGCTTGATGCAGCTAAGTAAAGGCATATCTTACTGTTCGTGCGAGAACTGCCTTAATAGAGTGTCACGGAAAAGATAAGGGTTATTCCGATTATTAAATCAGGCTAACCGGACGAGCGGGCTTCTGTTCGTTTTGCGCAAGCTCGAATTTTGGTTTGCTCACATCCTTTTTGATTTGCGGCGAAGTTCGGGTAAGCGGCAATTGCATATCGGCGTTTTGAATGCAAATAATGATTTATGAATTTTCCAAGAGCAAGCGGCGTTTTGCTTCATCCGACATCTTTGCCGGGGCGTTTCGGCATCGGTGATTTCGGCGACGAAGCTTATCAATTTGTTGATTTTCTCGAACGAAGCGGACAAACGTACTGGCAGATTTTGCCTCTCGGTCCCACAGGATACGGCGATTCGCCTTATCAAAGCTTTTCCGCATTTGCGGGAAACACGCTGCTGATTTCGCCGGAAAAAATTGTTGAAGACGGATTTTTGACCGCTGATGATTTAAAAAACGTGCCCGATTTCACTGCGGAAAAAGTTGATTTCGGCAAAGTTCTCGATTACAAAAATCGGATTTTGCGCCGCGCGTTTGAGAATTTCCGAAAAACCGATGACCAAAAAATCGCCGATTTGTTTCATCAATTCTGTGATTTCAATTCATTCTGGCTTGAAGATTACGCGCTGTTTCGGGCGATAAAATTATCGCAAGACCAAAAATCGTGGCAGGAATGGGACGAAGATTTAAAGCTTCGTCGCCCCGAAGCTCTTGAAAAAGCGCGGCGCGAGCTTGACGATGAAAGCTTTGCCCAAAAATTTTATCAATTTTTGTTTTTCAAACAATGGGATGCGCTCAAAACTTACGCAAACGAACGAGGAATAAAAATTGTCGGTGACGTGCCGATTTTTGTTGCTCTCGATTCGGCGGACGTGTGGTGCAGTCCGCAGGAATTTAAGTTAAATGCGGACGGCTCACCACAAGTCGTAGCCGGAGTTCCACCGGATTATTTTTCAGAAACTGGACAGCTTTGGGGAAACCCGATCTACAACTGGGACGCGATGCGGGCGAACGGTTTTCGCTGGTGGATTTCGCGCGTCCGATTCGTTTTGAAAACCGTTGATATTGTGCGCGTTGACCATTTTCGCGGATTTGCGGCGGCTTGGGAAGTTCCGGGCGGCGACGAGACAGCCGTCAACGGACAGTGGGTAAATGTTCCGGGCAAAGAATTGTTCGAAGCACTCAAAAATGCCATTGGCGATTTGCCGTTTTGGGCGGAAGATTTGGGCGTTGTGACGCCGGATGTCGAAGAATTGCGCGATTCGTTTGGTTTTCCCGGCATGCGGATTTTGCAGTATGCTTTCGGTGGCGATGCGCGGAATCTGGATTTGCCGCATAACTACATTCGAAACTCGGTCGTTTATACCGGAACGCACGACAACGACACAACAGCCGGCTGGTTCGAATCGCACGCCGGCGAAGGCTCGACGCGCGACGAAGGGCAAATCAGCCGGGAACACGATTTTTGCCTTCGATATTTAAATTCCGACGGAAAAGAAATTCACTGGGATCTTATCCGCGCGATTTGGGCTTCTGTAGCAAACACGGCAATTGTTCCGATGCAGGATTTGCTCGGATTCGGAAACGAAGCCCGGATGAATCTGCCAGCTTCTACTTCCGGCAATTGGCAATGGCGCGCTAAAGGTGAGGACTTTGGCGAGCAAATTTCGCGAAGATTACTCGAATTGACCGAAATTTACGGAAGAAAATTCAGATGAAGCCATTGTCATTGATAGCTCTTTTTATTGCTGCCGGGCTGTTGTTTATCGGCATTTCCGGGCGTGGGCAGGGCGCGGAAAGAGTTTTGTCGAATGCCGTAATTGTCGCCGCTTCGTTTATTATTGGCATGGTGATTGTGGTCTGGATCATCGCGTTGCTAAAAAATAAAAAGTGATTTCAGCTTATTGATTTTATGAGCTGCGAATTTATCCGGCTAAAACCATTTTTTATCTTGACGGCGGTACGCTTGAAGGTTCCGAAGACACTCGCCGCATGAATGTGATGCCGCGCGGAAAAGGTTATCCCGTGACTTATATCGAAGGCGGAACAGGTCATAATAGAACAATCTGGCGCGACCACCTGGTTGACGCATTTATTGCTTTAATGAATTGAAGCGAAAATGCGTCCGGATTGCGTTAGAATCGTAATTCGATTTTTATTCAATTTTATGACAATGGAAATAACGCTCGCCGCGGATTTGGGCGGCACAAATTTGCGAATGGCGGCGGTTGATTCGGATGGAAGCGTTCTTTATCGCACGCGCCGCGAAACTCCGCGCGTCGACCGCGCCGACGATCTTGTCAGAGCTATTATCGAAGTGGCGGAAGAATGCCGCGCGAACTGCCGGGAATTTAAAATCAAAGCTCTGGCGGCGGCTTTTCCGGGAACTATCTCGTTTGAAACCGGCGTTATTATGCACGCGCCGAACGTCCCGGCAATTAACGGTTTTCGGATTGGAACCGCGCTCGAACACGAATTGAACATTCCGGTTTTGCTTGAAAACGACGCCAATGCAGCGGCAATCGGCGAGAGCTGGCTAGGCGCGTCGCGCAACGTCAAAAATTCGATTCTGGTCACGCTCGGAACCGGAGTCGGCGGCGGGATTATTATTGACGGAAAAGTTTTGCGCGGCGCTGACGGAACCGCGGCGGAAATCGGGCATATTTGCGTCGAACCATTCGGCGCTCCGTGCGGCTGTGGCTCGCGCGGCTGCATAGAGCAATATGCTTCTGCGACCGCAATCGTGCGGCTCGTAGAGGAAAATGCCGCACGCTATCCGAAATCAGAATTGCCGAACAAGCCGCGTTTAACATCGGCGGACGTTTACGAGGCGGGAAAAGCCGGCGACGAATTGGCGCTCGAAGTTTTCCGGCAAATGGGTTTTTATCTCGGTTTGGCGCTTGCGGGGCTGATTAACGTGTTAAATCCCGAAATGATCGTCATCGGCGGCGGCGCCGCCGCCGGTTGGGATTTGTTTATCGGGCATTTGAGAGAAACCGTACGCGAACGCGCTTATCGAGAACCAGCGGAAAGAGCGAAAATAGAACGCGCTCTTTGCGGTGACGACGCCGGAATTTTGGGAGCGGCGCGGCTGGCGTTTAGCAAATAAATGTACTGACAAAGAGAAATAAGGTGAAAACGAAGAGAAAACTGTCAGTTGTAAACTGTGAATTGTTCACTAATAGACAGAAGCAAACTGTAAAAAAGTGGATAGTTGACGCTAACAGTTGACAGTCTGCTTCTTTTTTTCAACTGTTATTACAAATAAAGGTAAAAAAAACAGAGATTTGACGGGAAGGGCAAAACTCGTTACCTTTTCCTTAATCGAAAAAAGCAGTTTTAAGAACAGAGTTTAAAATGGATGCTAAACAACTAGAAGATTACAAAAAGCAGCTTTTAGAACAACGCGACCGGCTCGTCGGGCAGCTTAACGAAAATCAGCGGCAGAGCTTTGAATTTGGATTGGAGGAAATGCCCGATCCGGTTGACGCGGCAGTGCAAGATCGCTCGCAAACGATTTTGCTTTCGATTTCCGAATCCGAGCGCGACCTGATTGATCAGATTGACGGAGCCCTGCAGCGCATCGAGCTTGGCAGTTATGGCGACTGCGTCAATTGTGGGCGTGATATTGCTGCCGTCAGGCTTGATGCCGTACCGTATGCACGTTATTGTATGAATTGTCAGGAAAAATTGGAGCGCGGCGAATTGGACGAAGAATAAACGAAAGGAATCAGTTTACCAAAGTTAATTGTCTTATCGTTTGTACAAGGTTGTCCAAGCCTTTCGGTTTTGTCAGATAGGCTTGGATATTTGCTTCCGATAAAATCTTTTGAGTTGTTTGCCGGGCGTCCGCCGAATAAATAACAATTGGAGTATTACCATCAAACAGCCGAATGCGCCGAAAAAGCTCGACTTTGTCGTCTTCTCCCTTTAACCACAAATCGAGTAAGTAGAGATCGAACTTTTCCCCCTGCGCCAATTCCAGGGCTTTGGCGCTTGATTGAGCGGAGACGACATCAAAGCCTGCTTGACCTAAGAAAACGCTGAGCATTGTGCAGGTATCTTCGTCATCGTCAACGCATAAAATGCGTTTCTTGACTTGAGACATATAAAGAATCGGTTTTTAAACGGTATCTTTGCGAGAGTCGAATTTAGTTTAAAGACTAAAAAGTTTTGAGTCTGTTTCCCAGCGAACAGAAAAACGATTTTTTTTAGTGCTAAATGATTAGCGCCACATTATTTCCTTAGGAAAATTTATTTTTGCGATTAAATCTCTTTTGCTTCTAAAAAGCGTTCCCGATGTTTTATGCCCAAAGCGAAACGTATAAATTATCTGAACAAGAATTTTATTCTTGCCCAGCTTCCGCCCGAAGAGCTCGAATTGCTTCAGCCCTCGATGCAAATGGCTCGGATGACGCCGGAAGATTTGATTTTTCGAGCCAACCAACGGGTCGAATACGTTTATTTTCCGATAACGGCAATGCTTTCTTGGATTGCAACAACGAGCGAGGGCGAGCGAGTCGAAGTCGGTGTCGTTGGTTGGGAAGGAATGGTCGGCATTCCCGAAATGCTCGGCTACGGTATTGCTCCATTCACGGTCGAAGTCGAGCTGCCCGGCGATGTCATCCGTATTCGCGCTGATGTCTTTAAACAAATTTTTGAACGCGTTCCGATAATTCAAAATCTGCTTTTTCGCTATTATTTCACCGCTCACACGCAGCTCGCGCAATCTAGCGTCTGCAATCGCTTTCACACAGTCGAGGAGCGTATGAACCGCTGGCTGCTGATGGCGCATGACCGCTGCGACGGTGATGAGCTGGCTTTGACGCAGGAAATCTTAGCCGGAATGATCGGCGCGCGTCGTCCCGCTGTTAGCATTGTTTTGGGAAATTTGCAAAAAGCGGGTTTGATCCGCATTGAACGCGGAAAAATTACAATTCTTCAACGCGAAAAAATGGAACAATCGGCTTGCGAATGTTATCGCGTTATCCGCGAAGCGTTCGACCACTTCATTGAAAACCACTTGCGGTCGGTCAATGGCAGTCACGCGGCTTAAATCTCCGACAAATCAATCAACAAAATCAACCGAAACTACGTGCTGAGCAATTTCCTTGCCGAGCGCGGCGACTTTTTGGTGTTCAGCGTTTTCCGTGTAAATGTCGAGCGCTCGCCGGTCAGCAAAAGTTGCGACCAGCCCGGTGTCATAAGAACGCGGCAAATCAAGAATATCCGCGCCGACATTCAGGTTGATGATTTCAGGGATAAAATTGACCAGGTTTTTGAGCAAACGACGATGTTCCGCCCGCTGTTCTTCCGTAATTTCCGGTTTGTATTTCCAAACGACAATATGAGTCAGCATTTTTGTTAACTGTTAATTGTATTATTTTTCGGCAAATGCCAGAGGGCAAGCGCCATTCCCATTATTAAATAAAAAATCTTGGCGACTTCGCCGTCGCCCAAATTATAGTGAACAAAACCGGAGAGGAAAAATCCCAAAAGCCCGCCGAAAGCCCCAAGCAGAATTCCGCGCTCAACTGATTTTTCAGCGTAGCTTTTAATTGTCTGCAAAACGGTTTTGCCATACAAAAAAACCGCAAGTAGCCACAAAAATAAAGCCGGCAATCCCGTTTCGACCGCGATTTGAATCGGAGTCGAATGAAAATGTCCGGGCGGAATTGTGCAGTTGGCAAACAAGCCCCATTCGCACCGGAAACGCTTTTGCGAATCAATTCCGACGCCCGCCAAAAGATGGCGAGGCGATTTAATCAATAAATCGAAGCCTTCGCGCCAGACCGTTGCGCGCCAAGATGTTGACGTAACGGGATCGGTCGCGCTCTGGTCAACAAACCCCGTATTTCGCGTAAGCTGCAAATAAACCAAAGCCACAACGGTAAGCGGCAGCGAAAGCGCCAGAAGCGATAAAAAAACTTTGCGGCTTGCTCCGAGAAATACGATTGCCGCCGCCGAAACCAGAAAACCGGCTTGCGAAGCTCGCGTTGCCGTTAAAAGAAGCGCAACGCCCATTCCAGCCAGAGAAATGAGAAGCAAAACGGCGAGCCGGGATTTTTTGTCCTGAAGAGTGAGAAAAATGCCAAGCGCGAGCGACATTATCAATTGCAGCGCTTCCGAATAAGTCGTGTAATGACTGTAAAAACCTTGCGAACGCCAGTTGTAGCTGCGTTTCCACCTCTGAAACCCAAGCATTTCCTCGGCACCGGCGTCTCGTTTCAAATCCGCCGTTTTTAAATCAAGCGCAACATAATAATCCGGGCGATAAAAGACGAGCTGGATTTTCTCGTTTTGGCGAACGGCTGCTTCGATTTGCTCCGGCTGGCGAATCTTTTTGCCATTGATCGAAACCAAAGTATCGCCGTCCTGCAATTTGACAGCGCCGTTTACGACGTCGGGATTAACGCCGTAAATCTGTAGTCCGCGCCCCATTGCGCGCTCGATGAAAGTCCAACCGACAGTTACCGTCGCAGCGAAAATCAGCACGCCCGCAATGAATTTAATTGATTTCGGATGCAGCAGATTTTGCGCCGCAAAATAGACAATCAGAAAATGCGCAAAGCCTTTCACGCGATCGAACGACAAATCCGGCGCGTAAGAAAATGCGGAGGACACGACGCACCACAGGAAAAAACCGACGAGCGCAAAATCGAGCGGCGTGCGAAAAAGCCTCGGGCGCGGGCGGACAAAAAGACGGATTCCCCAAAAGACAACTCCCGAAATCCAGCCGATATTAGTTGCCGCAATCGAAATCGGAGCGGTGAGCGCCGTCAAAAAAATGCTTCCGTAAATCAAACGGTCGAGCCAAATTGCCAGACTGTTTTCGACGCTTTCCGGGCGGATGGGAAAAAGCGAGTCGAAAAAATTAAGAAAAGATTGCCGCATTGTTTGAGCCGAAACGTAGAGAATCGCCTATTTTTCTTCGCACCATTTACGAGTAACTTCGTGACGGTATTGAAACATTTTTTCGAGCTTTGGCAAAACCGCAAACGGCGCGGCTATTTTGCCCAGAAATCCAAACGGCGGTTCAAATTCAATTTCGTCTCTCAAAATTGCGCCTTGCGGATGAGGCAAAATGATGTGACGATGACGCCACGATTTAAACGGACCGGAAATCTGCACGTCTTCAAATTCGCGCGGCGGTTCGTACTTCGTATGCTCGGCAATCCATCGTTTGGAAAAAACGCCGAAAATCTTAACCTCGATAATCGCCCGCTCTCCGACTTTTAAACTCGGGGCGGCTTGAATTATCCGGGCGTTTTCCCACGGCGGCGTAAGCCGCTTTATCGCATCCGGCAGCTCGTGAAAAGCGAAAACCCGTTCGGGCGAGGCTTTAATAATTGATTCCTTGATGAATTTCACCGATTATCAAATGCTCGTTTCAATTGACTGCAAAATCTTTTCAGCGATTGTTTCCGGCGAATCGTGTTCCGCGATTTCGATTCGTAAATCCGACTCGGTGTAAATTTTTTGCCGTTTATTAAAAAGCTTGCGCGCTTCCGTCTTTTTGGTCGCCAGCGGGCGCAAACCGTTTTCTTTTTTGATTCTTGCCCAGCACAACTCAAATGGCGCATCGAGCCAAACGCTGGCAAAACCGGAATCACGAGCGGCTTGGCGGTTTTCTTCAATCGTCCAGGCACCGCCGCCAAGCGCAATGACGCGAACTGTCTTGCTCGCCAAAACCTCACGCAAAGCCGCCGCTTCGATTTCGCGAAAAACCTCTTCGCCAAATTTTTCAAACAGTTCGGAAATTGATTTGCGCTCGCTTGTTTCGATTATCTCGTCCAGATCAATGCCCTGACAATTTAATTTTTCAGCCAGCAACGATGCGACCGAAGTTTTGCCCGCGCCCATAAATCCCAGCAACACAATGCCGCGAAAATTCGTTTTACTTTTGCCGGATTTTGTTTTCGGTGAGGAAGTTTTTTTTCGGGATGATGTTTTTGTTTTCATTTGAACCGTTCAAAAGAACTCTCTTACATTTACCATTTTTCACAAGCACGTTAAAATGTCATTTTGGTCAAGACAATCATTTATGGAATTTTTACCACAAATCAACTCTCCCGCAGATTTACGCAAGTTACCATCTGAAAAGTTACAGCAAGTAGCCGATGAGGTTCGACAGCATATTTTGGAAACAACTTCGCGCGTGGGCGGGCATACCGGTGCATCGCTCGGCGCAGTCGAGATCTCTGTCGCATTGCATTATGCTTTTGACACGCCGCATGATCGCGTTGTCTGGGACGTAGGGCATCAAGCCTATGCGCACAAGATTTTAACCGGACGCCGCGATAAACTGCATACGATTAAACAATACGGTGGACTTTCCGGTTTCTTGCGCCGCGAGGAATCCGAGTTTGATACTTTCGGAGCGGGACATGCTTCGACTTCGCTTTCAGCAGCGCTCGGAATGGCTGTGGCGCGCGATAAAAAAGGCGGGAATCATCACGTCGTAGCCATTATCGGCGATTCGAGCTTAGCGGGCGGAATGGCGATGGAAGCCATTAATCAAGCCGGGCATTTAAAATCGCGCTTGATCGTGATTTTAAACGACAATGGGATGTCAATCGCTCCGGCTGTCGGAGCCTGGGCGCGATATTTAAATCGAATCAAAGAAGCGCAAAATTATCACTGGCTGAAGGAAGAAATCGGCGAAACTCTCGAAGCCGTGCCAGGCGTCGGACACAGTTTGCGGCGAGCGGCGAAAACCTTTAAAGATGCGATTGCCGCCGCCGTTTTGCCGGGAGCGCTCGTCAGCGAGCTTGGTTTCAAATACATCGGCTATGTTGATGGTCACAACGTTCCGGCTTTGGTTAAAGCTCTCGAAGAAGCCAAACACATCGAAGATGGTCCAGTCATCGTTCATTGTTTGACGACCAAAGGCAAAGGCTTTCCGAATCCCGAAAAAAATTATTACGCTTATCACGCGACCGGACCCTACGACATTGCAACCGGCAAAGCAATCAAATCCGCAAAACAAGCGCCACCAACTTACACGGAAGTTTTCGGAAACACGTTGTGCGAGTTGATGGCAAAAGACAAATCAATCATCGCTTTGACCGCCGCGATGCCGGATGGAACCGGGATTGATAAAGCTCTCGAAAAATTTCCGGAACGCACTTACGATGTCGGAATCGCCGAACAACACGCCATCACATTTTGCGCCGGAATGGCTTGCGAAGGTTTGAAACCCGTCGCTGCCATTTATTCGACGTTTTTGCAGCGCGCATTTGATCAGGTAATTCACGATGTTTGCCTGCAAAATCTCGATGTCACGCTGTGTATGGACAGAGCCGGAATCGTCGGCGGCGACGGTCCGACGCATCACGGGCTGCTCGACATAGCTTATTTGCGCGGTTATCCGAACATAGTTTTGGGGGCGCCGAAAGACGAAGGCGAATTGCGCGATATGCTTTTGACCGCAATCGAACATCCCGCGCCTGCCGCCATTCGTTACCCGCGCGGTAATGGATTCGGTGTTGATATCTCGCGAGATGCCGAAAAACTTGAAATTGGCAAAGCCGAAATTCTGCGCGAAGCGAACGGCGATACTGCAATTCTGGCTTTCGGTTCGATGGTTTATCCGGCTCTCGAAGCGGCGAATAATTTGGAAAAAGGTGGAATCGAAACAACTGTCGTCAACGCACGCTGGGTGAAACCGCTCGACGAAGATTTGATTTTGTCGCTGGCTGGGACGAAACGCGTGATTTTTACAATCGAAGAAGCGTATCTGGCAGGCGGATTCGGTTCGGCAGTTCTTGAGCTTTTGGAACAAAACGGTTTGCAAACCGCCGTCAAAGTCGTTCGTCTCGGCATTCCCGATAAAATCGTCACGCACGGCGACGCGAGTCTTCTGCTCGCCAAATACGGTTTGGACTCGGACGGAATTTACAATAAAGTAAAAGAAACAATTGAGACGATGCGTTCGAGCGCTTTCAACTCACCGAAAGTTCAAAGCATCAGAGCTAAAAAGGTTTCATAAAGCGAATTACGAAAAATGAAGAAAAATCAATTACCCCTAACTATTATCGGTTTGGTCGCCATTGTTGCGATTATCGGCACTGTTCTTTATCTGCAAGGCGCGAAAAGACCGGCTCCGCCCAGAGCAAACGTCAATTCGACGCAAGCCAACACGGCGAAAAACACCAACGCTCTTGCGAACGCTTTGCCGGGCGCGCCTAATCCCTGGGCAAAAGGTCCGGCGACGGCTCCTATCGTAATCGAAGAATTCGCCGATTTCGAATGTCCTTCATGCGCTGGTTTTGAGCCGGTTATTCGCCAGATTAAAACGATTTACGGCGATAGAGTGCGCGTTGTTTTCCGTCATTATCCTCTAACGCAGATTCACCCGAAAGCTTATGACGCCGCGCGCGCCGCCGAAGCCGCCGGGATGCAGGGCAAGTTCTGGGAAATGCACAGTATGCTTTTCGACAAGCGAAACACCTGGGCGACTGCTTCCGATCACCGCGCCGAGTTTGCCAATTTTGCGCAGCAAATCGGACTGGACGTTAATAAATTTAGAGACGATATGACTGGAATGATGACGGCGCAGCGCGTTGACGCCGACAAAAAACGCGGCGATTCGGTTCGCATTTCGTCAACGCCTTCGGCTTTCTTAAACGGTCGTCCGCTCGATTTTACAACCGAAATGTCAAATACCGAGGCGCTGCGCCGCGCCGTCGAAAACGCTTTGCAAGGCAAGTAAAAACAGTTCAAAGTTTAAGATTCAAAGTTCGAGGTCAAAAATGGATTCGGCTGAAAATATACAAACTGAGACAACGAAGATTCAGATCTTGCCGCTCGTTGCCGCGCTGGTTGCGCTCGTCGGGATGATTGACTCGATTTATTTGACTCTTCATCACTACACGGGCGAAAAAGTGCCGTGCAGCGTAACGGGCGGCTGCGAAACCGTTTTGTCTAGCCAATACGCAGAATGGGGCGGAATTCCGCTCGCCCTATTCGGCGTATTGGCTTATTTTACGGTTTTTTCTCTCGCCACGCTCACAGCTTTCGGCGATAACCGGATGTGGAAAATCTTAAGCGCCGTCGTCGCGCTGATGGCTGCGTTTTCGCTCTGGCTCGTTTATTTACAGGCATTTGTCATCGGCGCGTTTTGCCAGTTTTGTCTGCTTTCCGCCGGAACGACTTTTACCCTTTTCCTGCTTGTTATCATCCGGCAATTTCTGCCTAAAAAACTGAGTTGAGATTATTCGTGCGAATATTCGACTGATTACAAAACGCCAAAAATGTAAGATTAAAAATAGAATCCAATAAATTCCATTTTTTGGATTTTCTTCGCATTTTTGGTATTGAAAATTCCCCTCGTTAGGTTTAAGTTATTTGTACTACACTACTTTTGCCAAAAGAGGGAGATTGCTATGAAAATCAATCGCACGGCGATCTTGCTAATCGCTTTTTCTCTGCTTTTACCTTTCGCAGCTTCGGCTCAGAAAAATCAAAGTTCAATGAATCCGCCAGTCAAATACGAAGAATTTACGCTGCCGAATGGCTTGCGCGTGATAATGCACGAAGACCGTTCGACACCTATCGTCGCGGTCAACCTCTGGTACCACGTCGGCTCGAAAAACGAAGTCAAGGGCAAAACTGGCTTCGCTCACCTGTTCGAGCACATGATGTTTCAAGGCTCGAAACATCACGACAACGATTATTTTGCGCCGCTTCAGGAAGCAGGCGCCAGCATCAACGGCAGCACCAACGCCGACCGAACGAATTATTACCAAGTCGTGCCGTCAAATTTTTTAGAGCTTGCGCTTTGGCTCGAATCTGACCGAATGGGCTATCTGCTCGACGCGATGACGATGGAAAAGCTCAACAACCAGCGCGACGTGGTCAAAAACGAGCGTCGTCAGCGTTACGACAATCAGCCCTACGGCACGGCGTTCGAGAAAATCTCGGCTCTGCTTTATCCGGCAAATCACCCGTACAGTTGGACGACAATCGGCTCGCTCGATGATCTCAGCGCCGCTTCGATGGAAGATGTGAAGGCGTTTTTCCGTCAATATTACGTTCCGAACAACGCGACGCTGACGCTTGCCGGTGATTTCAATCCGAGGGAAGCGAGAAGATTAATCGAAAAATATTTTGCGCCGATTCCGAAAGGTGCCAAAATTTCGCGTCCGAATGCGCCGCAACCTAAATTTGACAAGGAAGTTCGCGCCAATTTTGAAGACAACGTGCAATTGCCGCGCGTTTATATGGTTTGGCACACGGTTCCGCAATACGCGCCTGACGAAGCCGCGCTTGATATGCTCGGAACAATCTTGTCGAGCGGCAGAGGCTCGCGCCTGCAATCGAGTCTGGTTTATGGCAAACAAATCTCGCAGGATATCGGCGCATCGCATAACACGCGCGAAATAGCCGGGCAATTTCAAGTAACTTCAACCGCGCGTCCGGGCAAATCGCTCGAAGATATTGAGCGCGAAATTTTGGCGGAAATCGAACGAATTAAAAAAGAACCGCCGACGGCTGAAGAAATGGAGCGCGCCTTGAACGGACGCGAATCAGCGTTTATTTACGGCTTGCAGACCGTTTTGGGCAAAGCTGATCAATTGAATTCTTACGCTACATTTGTCGGCAAACCCGATTATTTCGGGACTGATCTGGAACGTTATCGAAAAGTCACGCCCGCCGATATTCAGCGTGTCGCCAACACTTATTTAAACAGCAATCGGCTGGTCGTAACGTTCGTTCCACGCGGCAAAGATAAAGTGCAGTCCGTTGCGCAAACCGCCGCCAATAGACCGACTTCAGTCGCCGAGAAAAAGGAAAAGAAACCGGAACAGGACACTTCGAAATTAGGCGGTTTATACGTTCCGCCTAAACCGAAGCCCGATCCGAAGTTCACTTTGCCGCGTGTTGAGAAAAACAAGCTCTCAAACGGTCTGGAAGTCTGGCTCGTACGGCAAAACGAATTGCCGATTGTTTCGATGAATCTAGTTTTCAAATCCGGCGCGACAGCCGATCCTTCGGGCAAAGCCGGTTTGTCTTCAATAACCGCCAGTTTGCTCGACGACGGTACGAAGACTCGCTCGGCGGTTGACATTTCAAACGCAGTGCAGCAAATAGGCGCGCGGCTCGGAACCGGTTCTGGTTGGGATTCATCTTCGGTTTCGATTCAAACGCTGACGAAGAATCTGGATAAAGCTCTCGACATCTTCTCGGATGTCGTCGTCAATCCGGCATTTCCCAATCAGGAACTCGAAACGTTCAAACGCCGGATGCTCGTCGGGCTGCTTCAGCAAAGAGACAATCCGAACGCCATTGCCAACGTCGCTTATTCGATGGTGCTATACGGCAAAGATCACCCGTACGGCGCATCGCCGAACGAATCTTCGGTCAGATCAATCGACCAAAAGGACATTCAACGTTTCTATGAAACGTTTTACCGTCCGAATAACGCAACTTTAATTGTCGTCGGTGACGTAACGTCGGATGAATTGCTGCCGAAGCTCGAAAAAGCATTTGCCAATTGGAAAGCTGCCGAAATTCCGGCTGTGACGGCTCCTGTTGCCCCGGCGCGGGACAAAGCGATGATTTACATCGTTGACAAACCGGGCGCAGCGCAATCAATCATCTCAATCGGACAAGTCGGCGTTCCGCGCACGACCGAAGATTTCTTTGCCCTGCAAGTGATGAACACAATGCTCGGCGGGCAATTCTCCTCGCGCGTCAATATGAACCTGCGCGAAGACAAAGGTTACACTTACGGCGCTCGCACCGGTTTTGAATGGCGGCGAGGCGCGGGACCGTTTTCGGCTTCGGCTGGCGTGCAGACCGCCGTTACGAAAGAATCGGTTAACGAGTTTATGAAGGAATTGCGCGGAATTCGCGGCGAGATTCCGGTTACATCGAAAGAGCTTGAATACAACAAACAAAGCTTGATTCGACGTTTTCCGGCTGGTTTCGAAACGGTTGATCAAATCGCAGGACAGCTCGCTACGGCGGTGATTTACAATTTGCCCGAAAATTATTTCAACGATTACATCTCAAAAATCAATTCGATTACGATTGAAGATGTCAATCGCGTGGCAAACAAATATCTCGATCCGTCAAAAATGGCAATCGTCATTGTCGGCGACCGTAAGGTGATTGAGCCGGGACTTAGAGAATTGCAGGACGTCGGCACGACGATCACTTTTCTCGATACCGAAGGCAATCCGGCGACGATTGCAACGAACAATCAATAATTTCGAGAAAAAATCGAAAAATGAAAAAAGCAAGGTTTTCACGAACCTTGCTTTTTTTTAAAGAAAAATTTTGAATAAATTTACTTTTGCGCTGATACGTTATTGTGAGTGGCGGTTGTTGGCGACGGCAATTGAAAAATGTTTGCAGGTCGGAAATGACGCGTTTGCATCAATTGCAAGCTATCGCGCACGCAGTTGCCATATTTGAAACAGAGATGATGTTTTGGGCTCCTGACCGGTAGTGCTTGTTGATGCCTTGTAATTTTGCTTTTAGAGCAAATCTAAAGTAAATGCGATACATAACCGCAATGTCTTATCCAATTCTGTGCATCCAGTGCGGTGATCTCTTTGATTGCCGCACTGATTGCTTCCGATAGTTTTTCGTTAGTTCTGGCGGCTTTCGCTCGCAGATATGTTTTCAGTTTCGACCAACACATTTCTATCGGATTTAAATCCGGCGAATATGGCGGCAGAAACAATAATTCGACTTCTGCTTTCTCAAACAATGCTTGC
>JALZCH010000103.1 GCA_030863175.1 Acidobacteriota bacterium
CTGCGAGAACTTATCCGGCATTATCGGAGACCATCAGCCGGGCATTAAAAACAATCACAGCCGCAGATGCCAGAAATTGGATCAGGCATTGCGGCTATGTATAGTAATTAAATGAAATCTGCTCTAAGTTTCTTTTCTGCCACGTTATACTCATCAAAGTGTCCTTAAAAAACACAAAGAAAATAAGGATAGAATTGATTACGTTTATAAAGGAAATAAACGCTGGATTGCGCGAGTTACAACTACCGATGACACTGGTAAACGCCGCAATATCAAAAGAACCGCAAACTCTAAATCCGAAGCAAAAGAACTGCTAAAGCAAATTGTTCGACGATTAGATGATGAAGGTCTTAAGGCAATAGATACTGCGAATTTAACTTTCGATGACTTGGCTCATCATTATGAGCAAAATTTTTTGCATACAGCCCAGTATGTTAATGGACGAAAAATTAGTGGTTTACGTGATGTGGACAGAGCCAAAAGAGTTGTTATCCCCTTCCGTTCATTTTTCACGAAGAAAAAGCTTCACTCAATAACTTACGGGTTTGTAGTTGGCTACAAACGAATGAGAATGGCAACTCCAGCTGTTCACAACAGACAAAGAAACATTGCCAGTATGAACTGTGGGTTAGTTGTCTTGTGGCGAATGTTCAATATTGCTCTAGCTCAAGGTTGGATTGTGAAAAATCCGTTCAACTGTGGCGAACCTTTAATTACTCCCGCTGATGAAAGAATCCGTAAAAGGATTTTAACTGTTGAAGAAGAAACTAGATTACTGGCTGTTTGTGAACGTCCAAAGAGGCAATATCTCAAATCTTTGCTGATTACGATGCTCGACACAGCAGCTATGATACTATGACCAAAAAAAATTGAGATATACCTTAAAATGTTCCTTGTAGAGTGCCAAAATTGGCAATTTAGTGGGGAAATGAAAAAGCCACCCGTTTTCAAGTGGCTTCTATTTACTGTCATTTCAGTAATTTAATGGCGGGACCGACGGGGCTCGAACCCGCGACCTCCAACGTGACAGATTGAAATTCCCAGTCTTGGAATACGCTTAAATATAAGCAATTTCGGAGCTTATAAAATTACAGGCAACTAGGTTTCGACTTAGTTGCCTTATTTATGCGGAATTTTTTCGTCACTTTTTGGCACAATTTGGGCTACATCTCAAGCTCTATGTTTCCTAACAATAAATGACGTTAACTCTTTCTCCGCCTGTGCTGTTACCGTTAAACCCTGCTGTTTTTCTTCCTATTTCAGGAACGCTTAAAAATCCTGAAAAAATCTTCGAGTGATGACAGTTTTCTATCATTTTTTGTGCGCTAGTTAAATGAGAATGAAAGATGAAAGATGTAAGAATACAGTTGATTCAATTAATACTATAGAACAAAGACCTGCCATAAGGAAATTCAAATCATTTCTCTTGATAAAGAGGGATTAAATGATAACGAGTATTAGCTGAGTCTACTATATCACTGACCTTATTAAACTAATTGCCATTAACTGGTGAGAGCGAGCAAAGGCATTTCTTTCATTTAAGCCCCCACATTGTACATTTCTTTTGATTTATAGAGTCGAAAAGGCAGTAGGACGCGATAATTTGCAGGAGAAGATTTGGTTATTCTGCGTAGCCAACACGCTTAACCGAATTCGACTTTGTATAAACTTGTTTTCCCAGTTGATATTCCCAAACTGATTTGCACGGTGGCGACTTGCTATAGAAGTATGTATTTTTATATGGCTCTTACCTCCTTAAACACAGCCCCTTTTATATTTAAACTGGTTACAGCTTCAACAAATCTCTCTGTAACAAGTATGATAGTTCTGAAATTACTAACCCTAAATATGTTGACGGGATTGGGAACTGATGAACAATCAATCAAAACTTCTTGTGGTTTACTGGCGCTGTCTCTCCCGCAAGCATGACAATGTTTTAATTGGATATTGTCATAAACTCCATTAGTTAACTTACCTAATAACGGCAGTTCCAATTCAAAAACCTGTTGCACCTCCTTCTTAAACTTCAACTCGGCTTTGATGGAAGGTGGAAGCGTCAAACCATAATTATTAAGCTTTTCAAATGCATTTGCCTCAAGTGAAACAGTCCACCATGCTCTCCAAACAAAGCCGTCTAAACGTCCAACAGCCTTACCAACCAGCGGACCGAATTCCGCTCCAGGCTCTAGTAATGATAACCGAGGAAAAGCTTCTTGAATTCTTTGCTGTAGCTTCTTATAAACGTTAAGCGGTTCTGCCCGTGGCTCCCGGTACAGCTCTTCATCGGCAACATTGGCAAGGTCAACTGTTGGATATTCAAGACCAACAGTTGACCAAGTGCTTTTACAGACTGGGCATATTACACCGGGCAATCCCCATTTATGCCCGGCATCTATATACCCCGCATTTTTTAGATTCTGGTCTTCCTTTATTTCAAAAATTCTCATGTATGAAAATTACTTTTATCGAGGTGACATAGAAGATGGTCGATAATGGTAATGGACCATTGGACCAATTACCTGCCGATCCATCATCATCCAGTTGCCATGTCTAAATACTTGCTCTTTCGTTGCATTTGGGTATTTAGCGAAAAATTCTCTCCATGAATTGTTCCAACGCCCACCTCTTCCTTGTCCAATTCCAGAGTGTAACTCAATATGTCCTCCTCTTGGAATTCTAATGGTATACTTATTGATGTCAATTCCGAGCCGTTTCCATTGTGCAGCGAATTCCTTGGCTTGAGGAAATATATGATGGTTAGCCATTTTATCAGGATAACGATGGTAATACCGCTGTGGACCCATGAGGGGCAACAAGGTAACTTCTAACAGACTGTCATACAAAGCTTGTTTTTGGTTTTGTTCATTTAATCCGGGTCCGAAGGCGCGCGCTGCTCTAGGTGATCGAGGTGTAGGTCTTCTTGCCCGTTGCTGTGGACCACCCCTTATTCCTCCGCGTCGGCTAGGTCGAACATTGCGAATCTGTGGTCCTGATGTTGCGTAAGTTGCTGATACTGCGAAGCTTCCATACTTTTCATTGTCAAATCCCGGTACAGGAGGAGCACTGGGCGCTGAAGATGCCGTAGTAGTGTTGCTTACAAAGGACGCATAATTAAGAGGAGTCCGCGTAAGCAAATTGCTAACTGGAATGTTGCTCGGCGATCCGAAAACGAAGTGAAAGAATCCAAAGAAAAAGTTAAATAATCCCGTTGCAAGACTATTTCCGCCTGTTCCGATGTTGTTTACTCCAAGCCAACCACCATTATGAATGGTAGGGCTACCTCCATTTCCTCCGCCCCCGAAGCTGATGCTAAACCCCCACAAACCATCAGGGTCAACCTTGTTGACCGGATCGTTATTCACATAGGCAAACAAATTCAGGCTTTGCGGCTCGTCCAAGCTTGTCGCTTCCATTCCAATCGGGTCGGCTTGTGTAAAACGCCCCTGCATCGGGTCGTAAAAACGATTGACGGCATAATCAAGCCCGGTCGTGCTGCTGCGGTCGTAGGACGTAAATCTGCGGTTTGCCGCTCCGACTGTGGATTCACTTTGGAGTGCGACTCCGAAAGGCAAATTCACCTGTTCAAAAGCCGTTCCGTCCGCCGCGTTTGTGACCAGGCGGGTTCCTAGCAAATCAGGATGAGAAAACTCTACGGCTTCCCCGGTTCCAAGCGAAATTTGAGTGGCGAGCAATCTACCGCCCAAATAAATGTAATTTTTCCCCCAAACTATCGAATCATTTGAATAGGAATTGGAGAACTCCGCAATTACGGCACCGTCCTGCCAAGCGTAATAAGTTTTAACAATTGAACTTTCGTTGCCTTCCTGTGCGATTAAACGCTCGCGGGTCGAACCGTACGTATATGTCAGAATGGTTTGGTCGTTATCATCCTTAACCTTAACCAGTCTTCCGGCAGCATCATATTGAAGCCTCATCCACGAACCGTTTGCCTGTTTGGCGCGAGTTTGGTTTCCGGTCGCGTCATACCAGTAGCCGGAGGAAGCGCTAATTCTATTATTCTGCGAATCGTAGGAGATTGATTCCCAGCCATCACGCGGAATTTCTACGGATTGTCCGCGCGGCGCGCTGCTGCGGCGGACGTATGCCGAAGGCACGGCGACATCACCGCTTGCTCCAAGCTGATAAGTGACATTTGTATTTGTAGTGCTTTGCTTAATCGTCCACGTTCCTGTGCTCGGTCTCCAGACGGCAACGTCAGCTTTGCGGTCGCCATCGTAATCCGCCGGCACCATAATATCCCGCTGACTTTCGTCGCCTAGTTGAACCGGAACGAATTGATTATCAGAGCTGCGCGAGATATACCAGTATCCGGTAGAAGGTCTCCAAACCGCTAAATCGGTTTTATTATCGCCGTCGTAATCAGCAGGGACCGGAACATCACCGGTTGCTCCCCAGTGGATATCGAGTATTTGACCGCTCCCGCTTTGCATCACGAGAACATACCAGTTACCGTTAGACGGTCTCCAGACAGCCGTATCGGCTTTTCCGTCGCCGTCGTAATCTCCGACGACTGGAATATCACCGAATCTTTGATGTCCCCATTGATATACAAACCAACTGCCGTCGGAGCTTCTCAATGCATACCAATAACCGGTCGAAGGTCTCCAAACCGCTAAATCGGTTTTGCCATCCCCGTCATAATCAGCAGGAACAATGGCGTCGCCTTTTGTTCCCCAGTATTGTGAGCTAACATTTCCGCTTAAACTGTAACGAATTGTCCACAAACCGTTATCTGGGTTCCAGATCGCTTCATCGGTTTTTCCGTCGCCATCGTAATCTCCAGGAGCAATCTGATTGCCCGAGGCTCCAAGCTGTACGGTGGTTTGACCGCTACCGCCGCTGCGTTGAGATGTCCAGTTTCCGTTACTTCTGCGCCAAGCGGAAATATCAGCTTTGCCGTCGCCGTCGAAATCAAACGGTGTTTTCGCTGGAGGACTGCTTAAGCGCTCATTTAAGCCGCCTTGAGAAGAATTATGTTTAATGCCCTCCTTTTGTAATGCTGATTCCGTTTGAGACGGTTCGACGGGCAGATTATGGGAATCATCGCCCTGCTTTGTGTGAGGGGCATTGGCATTGCGTTTCGGATCAATGGCTTGTCTTATTTCTTTGGTTTTGGCTAAAGAATTTACCTTTTCGATTAGCTGAGAGGAGTTTATCGGTCTAGTCAGACTGCCTTTGTTTGAGATTTGTTTATCATCAGTTTCGACATCTCCTCTGGTTCGCAAAGACTCAAACCCTGATGAAATTACGTTCTGGCGATTCCCGTAACGATCATAAACGTAGGTTTGAGACCATCCCTGGTTGATTCCGCCAGTGACCTTTTTCAATCTTCCGAGAGCATCGTATTCGTAAGCTCGGTCTTTATTGCGGTCGAGATTATTGATAATTCCTCGCAACTGCCCTGTCACGCCCCCTGGAAACTGGTAATTATACGTAAGATCAAGTAAAACCGCGCTGCCGCGGGTGACCTTTTGATTATTCAGGAGACCGTTTTTCGGATTAAAGTCGTATGTTTCGGTAATCTGGTTTATGCCGCTCGGACCGATTTTAATCGAAGTTAACTGATCGTTGACATTAAACGCAGTGTTGGAAGCGTAAAGAACATTGTCAACTTTCAAATTATCGAGCTTCGACCCCGTTTTGTAATCGTAATGAAGATTTTTTTGAGCTTCAGTTCCGTTACCGTACTGTTTCGGATAATAAACATCGGTCACTCGGTTGAGCGAGTCATATGTATAACGGATTTCCAGCGGCTTTAAAGGTCGCTCGGCAAGAACGGTTTCCTTTCTGTTAAAACGTCCCTGCGAATCGTAACCGAAACTCTCCGTGCTGACATTAGTAGTTGTCACGCTTGTCAGGCGTAATAGCTTAGCCGGATCGTAAGCGTATTTTACGGCAGCGCTCGGCAGCACATTCTGTGCGCCGTTCGTTTCATAGCTCACCGAGAACAAACGATTCAAAGGATCAAGCTGACCCGCCGAGGAGCCTTCCGGTTGATAGGAGAAACTTGTTTTTACCCCTCTGGCATCGATTTGTGATACCAGATTCGAGCGGTCGTCGTATTTATAAACAGTGCTCCACACCCCTGAAGCAGTTCCTACCAGAACCCCCTCGTCATTCAAGGTGGCGTCCTGTTCAGCCATTTTCTCGTGTGTTAATCTGCCGAGACCGTCGTAGCGAAAACGGCGTTGCTGCGCTCCCTGATTAATCTGGTTGAGTTGTCCTAACCGGTCGTATTGGTAAATCGTCAGAAGACCGTTATTTGCAACTTTACCGTCACCGTCAGGTTTGGGCTCGACGATTTCTATCAGATTTTCATCAACATCGAATAACGCCCATTTTTCGCGCCCGACCGGATCTACCGCCCGAACCGTTTTGCCGAGCGCGGTAGAGACACCTATCCCTTGTGGACGGGCGGCTGCGGCTTCATTGTAAAAGTTTCTGCTGATGCTCCCGTCAGGGCTCGTGACGCTCGACAAGCGCCCAGCGGCATCGTATTCATTAACAGTCCAGTCCGTCCCAGTCTGACTGACATTGCTGCGAAAAGGATTGGATGTTTTCCAAACTCTTCCGAGTAGGTCGTATTTGGTTTCAACGACATTCCAAATGTCGCTTGTCGTGCCGTCATTGTTCGTTACCGTTTCGACAAATTCCTCTTCGCGGGCAATCAAACCGAACCCGTTGCTTTTTGTTTTCTTTTTCCCGACGACTTGATTATCCGCCGAATATAGAGTTGTTTTGGTGGTTAAATTTACGTCATCGTAATCGTATTCGACGCGCGCATTTGTAGGACTCGTGATTTTGGTTTGGCGCCAGCTAAAAGGATCGTAACTGATGATTGTTTTAAAACCTTCCGCATCCGTGCTATCGAGAAGCAAACCGGTAAAAATATCAACATTGAATGATTCGGTGATGGTTTGCTGACCGGAGCCGTATTGCACAGATACCGGATAAGCATAAGCAGATGCGGAAGTGAAATTATAAATCGTTTGCATCCCGCCCGGTTTAATGTTTTTAACGGCATTTCCGGCTTTATCGTAATAGGTATTGACGCTTAACGCTCCGCCCAAGGTTGAGTTTGTAATGTTCGTATATTCGGTAACGGTAGTTAAATTACCCCTGTTTGTGGTTGTGGGTTCGACAAATTGGGGTGGCGGATTGGTGTTGCTCGGAAACGCCTGTAAGCTGAATTGATCGTACTCGTATTTGGTATAATCAATTCTGTTATTGCCCTCAAAAGTTTCTACAACACTCGGCAAGCTCAAGAAACGCGGTTTGCCCGGGTCATTAACATTAACCGGCGTTATATCGTCTTCGGGGAGATCGCCGATATCTATATAAGTGGTTTTTACTTTTCTGATGGTTGTGCCGGTCCCCCCTTCGGCGTGATAATCCTCCTCGTGCATTTCAGTCACGCGATTATAGGGAATGTTCGGCTCATAAGCGTCGTATACAACGCTTTTTGTCAGCGAGACGCCGCTCGTTCCCGGTTCTTTTTCCGTGTAATCAATCCTTGTCGGTCGGGGAACGTTATTCGCTCCGAGTTCCCAATTGACCTCCGTCTTGCTTCTTAACACGCCGTCGCCATCGAGTACTTCGGTCTTAAAGGTAATTCCATCCAGCTTGCTGTCGGCTATTTTGTGAGTATATTCTTTGGTTTTGATGTGGTCGGCTCCTTGCGTTGTTCCTTCGCGAAATGGACCCTCGATTGTTGTAATGTTGTACGAAGAATTCGATTCATCAACCGAATAAGTCGTAACTGCACGACTGGGCGCGCCTTCCCAGTTTTCAGTTACCGAAGAATAACGGGGAACGTCGGTAAGAGCGGTTGAAGAATTTAGCGGGTAGTCATAGGTCCGTTCGCGGGAAACCGTTCCCGGATAAAAATCCAGAGTATAACCACTACTTGGTAGCGGCGTGTGAGCTACCCTCATTTCTCTTTCTTCCGAGACTTTGCGGATCATTCCGTAAGGAGAGTATGAATCGCTGTAATCAAACCAATACCCGCTTCCTTTTTCTTCTGTTACTGTATCGGCGGTGCTTGTTCTCGGATAAAAAACCGCTTTTAAAGCGGTATATTGTTGCGGAGCATTTACGGTGTAGCCGCTGAAATTGGGTGACAGGTTTTTTTTGACCCACTCTAACCTGGCGACAACTTTATATTCCTGTACTCCATTGACGTACGGTCCTATAACATTAACTGTATGACTACGAACTGAACCATCGCTATGATAATTGATGTCAATTCTGATTATACGACCTAGTGTGTCTGTTATACCGATGGAATAGGCTCCTATATTTACACTTATATAATTTCCATTATTGTCGTAAATGCGTTTTAACGATAAATAAATAGTTGAAGGAAGCGGATCAGTAGCGGTAGGTGTATATGCCGAGCCAGTAAATGTTTCGGTTGTGCCATCTGGAAAACGAAGTGTCGATGAAGATTGAATGTCTGTTGCTCCGGTTTGGCTATTGCGCACGAAGGTCGTAGTACAGATGACCTTGATATTTGATCCGTCGTTAGTCTGCCCCTTGTATGTCTCTTTCATTTGATATTGATCTATAGACTCTCTGACGAATGATGTGGGGGTAAATCCTCTTCTGGTTCCGTCCTCGCTGATCATCAGCATTCCGCCTTCTCTCAGGTTTATCAAACGGTCAAACCCTAAATTCCAACCTGCGCCCGGATAATCGCGATCCATGTCAAAATTCATCGAACCGTTAACCGCACTCCAAACCTGCGAGTTGTAATACATGTTGAGATCGAGGTCGATTCCCCGTCCGGGTAACGAAACCAGCGGCACAGCCATTTGGAAATTATTGTTTCGCAGAACTTTCCCCGCCGGAGCGCCTCTTTGGTTGGTAGGAGTAAATGCTTGACCAACGTTATCTGGATTCCATTCTCCTGAATCAAGAAGAAGATTGGCGCTGTTGTTTTCAAAAGCAGAGTTTGTTCCGGTTTTTTCTGAAACATCGGCACTTGCCGCCGAACGCAAATTTCCACCAATTACCTTGATTTTCTTTTCAGCGCTTCTTCCGGCGGCTTTAACTTTTACGGTGTACTCGCCGGGAGTCTCTGGATATAAGACGCCATCATCAAAATGTCTGACTCTCCCGCGGGGTTCATCGACGCTCCACTTCATTTTGACCCCGGGAACCGGTTTATTGTTAGCGTCGTAAGGAACCGCCAGAAAGTAGATCGCTTCACCGGTGACAAAAGAGCGTTGTTCGTTATCGAGAATTTCGATCCTGACCACTTTGGCATCGCGGGTTTCCTGATCTTCAGCAGAGGATGGTGTTGCCTCTTGCTGATGCCAAAATTGCGTAATAAATGAACTCCAACCGCTTGATGCAAACCAGAAATTGAAGTCCTGTGAAGCGGCTGCGGTTTGATTGACAATCATTGCGGGAGCAATCGGAGTTGATACCGCTAAAATAGAAAATACTAATAGAGAACTGATAATTCGATGTAAATTTAAACGCATATTTACTGTTGTGTTTCTGTGTTTGCCAAAGAATTGAAAGGTTTTCGCAACGATTGAAAAAAGCAATGCGGTAACCAAAT
The DNA here is from genome assembly GCA_030863175.1 of Acidobacteriota bacterium. Taxonomy (GTDB): domain Bacteria; phylum Acidobacteriota; class Blastocatellia; order Pyrinomonadales; family Pyrinomonadaceae; genus JALZCH01. The sequence goes on from JALZCH010000103.1 coordinate 9,590, forward strand.
GGGAACGGTGTTGAATGTTCTTCATTTCTTAAACGATCCTTCGATTATTTGTTTTTTAAAGTTCAATATTCTTGCCGCTAAAGAGTTAAGGGCAACTTTCACAAGTTTTCAAATTGACGTTTTGCCTGAAATAATTGTGAATTGATTTGAGCTTTAAACAGCTTATTCTTCGATTAACCGCGAACTATTTATCCAAATCAACTTTGCATTGAGGGGGTTACTGCCGAAATCCTTTGGAAATTACCATCTGGGAAATTCAGCATTCTTTTGACGCTGGTTGTTTTCTTCAAATGTTTTATTAATCGCTGTCCGCTGTTGTCTTACCTGAATCTAACTGTTCAAAACGCTCTTGATACGTAAGCATAATTTGAGAGTTTTCCGTTTAAGAGGCTGTTATTGCTGCAGAAATGAGAAACTTGCAAAATAAAACCAATGATAACGGAAAGCTAATCAAAGCCCGAACAGAATAATTTATGGATGGCTTTCCAAAATGTCTAAATCTAGACATTTTGCGAAAAAAAGTTTTTGTTTTTTCCGCGCCCATGAAAAATGATAATTATTGATATAACTTTGCCGGAAAATCCACAAAGCAGTGCTCGGCGGATCACTCTGAGATTAGCGATAAAGACTGTTGGTTTCTTGTTTAATAACGCAGTAGCATTCGCACGCCACGCGATTGAGCTTTTGGTGGTCAATTATTTTTATTTTCCCGTACCTGTAACTGATAACACCTGTATCCTGGAACTGCGTGGCGATCATAGTGACGTTTGTTCTGGGAACACCGAGCATCTGCGAGATACATTCCTGCGTAAGAGAAAATTCATCAGTTTGAATGCGGTCGCCGGAAATCAGCAGCCAGCAGGCAAAACGCTGCTCGACGGTGTGAAAACGATGACACACCGCAGATTGCGAAATTTGCGAGATAAGTCTATGCAGGTAGTTCATGATGAGCTGTTGAAACTCGCCGCCCCGCTTGAATTCTTCTCTGAGAACTTCCGCTTTAATGCGCAGAGCGTGAGTTTCAGCCTGAGCCATTACTTCATACGGAGCCACAGGTGGCAGCAAGAGAGCAGCGGCGCTGACGAATCCTTCATTTCCGACCACGCCAAGGATAAGGGATTTCCCACTTTCGGTGGTCGCAAGCACCGAAATCATTCCGCTTAGAGGAAAGTAACAAAATTTTATCGCATCTCCCGCATAGTAAAGAATCGTGCGTTTTTTGAGATGAATCTCGGTTGATTCCGAGAGCAGGCGCAAGCGCTCGTTTTCCCCTAAAGCCGCGAGCAAGCGGTTTTCCGTTCGTGCTGAAGATTGTTTTGCGGCGCTCATAGCAATTGGCTTGATGAGTTTTAAACTCTCATCAATAAACGCACCGAAAGGGACAGAAAACTATCATCACTCGAATATTTTTTTTTCAGGATTTTTATCTGTTTAGACGGCGAGATAAATTAGACAAGATTTGCCGTTAAAATTAGGTTGTTTGTTGAAGCGCTTTAATGTCTCGGATTTTATCTTTTTCCCCATTTTGGGGGACATCCCGACGCGGCTAATGGCGCAAATCCAGTTGAATCGTTTGGTTAGCCCAAAAGCATAATTCCGCTGTTTTTTTATTCTGTCTCATTAATACAGAAATTTTTATTAGAAATTTTTTCAAGCGCTGATAGTTTTCGCTCAATTTCGGTGCGTTATGTTAAAGAGATGTAAATGCTGCAAAGCGCGAGAACGTAGGTAATTCAATAAAAACTAAATTGTGCGGAAACCGGCAAACGCCGGAAGCTCGCGGCTTTTGGCATTTCGTTTGAGGAACAAAATATGAAATTCCCCGGAATCGGCTTTTTTATCGGTTTAACCCTCACGCTTTTTTCGCTGTGGTTTTGTTATGAAGTCTTTACCGTCGAGTTTACCCTAAACGGGATTATCGTGATGATTATACTCTTCATCCCGCTCGGCTTGCTTGGACTCGGATTGATGTCGTCAGCCGCCGGCAAAACGGATACGGCATCGATTTTTTTATTCGGGAGCATTTGGATCGGGGTGATGTGTTTCGGTTTCGCCGCTCTGATGATTTTTGAAGCGACATCGGTTTCGGTCGGACCGAATTATAAATTTCTATCGGACAGGTATTCAATTCCGTTTGTTATTTTTCTCGGTTTAGCGTTTACCGGAATTCCGCTCTTGATTGTCTATGGTCTTTTGAAAAAGAACGAACCCGCAGATGATTTTGAACCGGTATTGCACATTGCGCCGAAAAGAACAGCCGCAGCAGACAACGACCCGCTCGGGATTCGCGGCAAGCTTCGGAAATGAGGTGAAAGATGGATATATTAGCGTTTCGAGTGCTATCCGTGATTGCGCTCGTCATCGGTTTTATTGTCACCATGTCGGTGCGAGGCTCCGGCAATCCGACCTGGGGATTGCTCGGACTGCTCGTTTTGTTTGCAGGGCTCGCCGGGCTGGTGATCAGTTTGATGATGGGAATGGTTGAATCCACAGTTACCAAACAACACGAGAAGGCAGCCGAGCTCGCAAAACGGAAAATCGAATCAATTTTTGAAAGCCAAATAAAGGAGGCTTCAAAAGCAGAAGACCCGCTGAACATTCGCGATTCCTTGCCCGATCCTTTGAATGTTCGCAGGAAACTGAACAAGAAATAGTATGTCCGACCTTACGGAACTCGGAAAAGCGTTTAAAAAGAAATTCCCTCAATACCGGGATTTATCGGATAAAGAAGCCGGACGTGCCGCAAAGCTCGCCTATCCCGGCTCGTATGACGACATTGAGGACGATGAGATGGACGACAATTATCAGTCGAGAAACACCTCTTTAGCTCCAACTCGCTCCAGATCGGGCAGCTATGAGCTTGAATTTGAGGATTTTGAAAAGTGGATGCAGGCTGAATGGGGAGTCAATCAACTGGCTCTTAATCCGGGACTCATGAAGCAGTACGAGGAAGTATTTAACTTCTACAATCCCAAAGGCGGATGGATTACCCGCTGGTTTGACGAAAAGAGAACCGAATCGCAGAAGAAAATCGCCGCCAATCTCAACGCCGTCCAGGAGCAATTACTAAACGCCATCACCAGGCAAGCCAAAGCCGTTCACGAGCAAAGAAAAACCGCCGCCGAATTCTTTTTCTATATGCAAAAGAATATGGGGGAGCTCAGGGCGCTTCAGGCAAAAATCGAGATCGCCACCGAGACGTGGGCAAAATACAAAATGACGCCCGAAGATTTGTCCGCCGCCAATTACCAAGCGATGCTCAACCAGATTCAGCAGCAGGCGGAAGAAGACCGAATGCGCCGGGAAAAAGAACTTGAAGAATGGCGCAGACAACAGAAAATCGAAGCCGCCCACCAGTTCAACGAGCGCGAGAACGCCGCGCTCAACCGGATGCGAAACGAGCTTGAAGAAGCGATTCTGGATTTAGCCGCACACCGCAAGCGAACCGACCTCGACTCGGAAACGATGCGGGATTTGGAAGTCGTCAAACAAAACCGGATCGCCAATTTAAAGTTTAGAATTTCGGCAAAGGAAAAACAGCTCGAGACGGATGGAAGATAGTTTTGATTTTGATTTCTTCAAGCTCTGGCACGGTATCCCTGAAGAGGACATTGACCGCGCCGTTCCCACGGTTGATAACACGCTCAAGCGGTGGGTCGGTGAACTCAAATCGGATTACTCGATGCGGCTGCTCGGCACGGGCGAAAATGGTCACGAATATATCTCTGAGGAAGAACGCTTTGTTAATTTTCACGTTTTAGGAGCGCCCGGGGAAGGGAAATCAAAATTCCTCGAATATCACATCCGTCAGGACATCGACATGGGAAACGGGCTGTGCCTGCTCGATCCTTCGGATAAAGGCGATACCGCCCGCAACGTTCTTAATTACTGCGCCTCCAAAAACTACGAAAAAGTCATCTGGATAGACCCCGAAACGATTACCAAATACAAGAAAATCCCATGCATCGCCCCGCTCAGCCAAAAGTCGGTCAAGCGGTCGGTCGCCGGAATGATGGAAGCGCTCAATATCCTGTTCGACTCAAAATCAACCGCAACGCCCAGGATAAGACGGTATTTGACGGCTTTGTTTCGTATTCTGGCAAGGCAGAATCTCATGCTTAAAGACGCCAGGTATTTCACCGATTACTACTCGAATAAGGAAATGCGCGAGCAAATACTCGGCAATGACCCCGATTCGCAGACGATCCGGGGAGTGTTCAGGACGCCCTATAGCTTTGAAAATTATTTTTCATCGTCAATCAACCGGCTTGACGCGTTATGGCAGGAGCCGCTCTCGTCGATTCTTTCAAATACCGAAGGGATAAATTTCCGGCGAGCGGCGGCAGAGGGCTGGGTGATTTTAGTCAATCTCTCGCCGTACCTGCTTACGGAGGACGAATCACAACTTTTAGGAATCATCGTCATCTCGCAAATTATTCAGGCGGTGGACGCGCTGGCGAGCCGTAACTGGAACGGCATATTTTACCTCTATGTTGACGAGGCGGGTAGGTTTGCTACACCGCAGATTGAAACGCTGCTTTCATACAAACGAAAATCCGGCATTCGGCTCTATCTCGCCCATCATCATTACGATCAGTTTGAGGATAAGCGGAAAGTTCTCTCCTCGATTGAAAACAACACCGGAGTGAAATTGATGTTTAATACCCGCTCCTATGAAGACCGGATGCGAATGATTAAATCTTTGGGGTACGGCGGCAACATCCCTCACGCGCTTGCCGTTTACGCTAACTCGGATCTCCCGAAGCAGCATGCCGTCCTCAAGAAGAACAAGGAATCCCCGGTCAGAATCAAAATACCGGATGTTGAAGACGCCCCAAAGGCTCCAAAGGACTATCTCGAAAAACTGCTCAGCCAGCCGTTTTATAAAGACAAGCAAGAGTATGTACGAAGCGCACCGAAGGATACTGAAAGCTCTCAATCTCGAAAAGTGGATGACGGCAAGCCAGCTCACGAAAGTGATGTACCCGCAGGAATACAGTCTCGCCGCAACCAGAAGGAGGGCTTACGACCGGGTCAGCAAAAACCTCCAGACATTGCGCGGGCAAAACCTATTAAAATCTAAATCCTACGGGCTCACCAAAGAAGAAGGCGCGGCTGATTATCTATGGTCGCTGAAGGCAGGCAAGCCTTTACAACTCGCCAATGAGGAATTATCCGAAGACGAGGAGATTCAATTAATCGCACCGCGTGCGGAAATCCATTCTTCCAAATATAAACACGAAAGAGATTGCGGCTGGGTATTTGTTGCTCTGGTTCTGACGGGCAGACTTCACGGATGGACGCTTCACCAAAAGATTTCAAAAGATATTATCCCCGACCGTCACGCCTGGATCGCAAACCTTTCTCAGTACATCGAGCGCGAACGCGGAACGCAAAGGAAAATCGAGCAGAAAACAATCAATTATCTGAATTATTTTCGGGAGACGAAAGAACCGTTTGACGTTTTGTATTTGGTCAATTCTGAAAATGAAGTCGAAGAAGCGGGGAAGATTTTTCACCGTTTAAGATGTCCCGATAACTACCAGGCAGCCGTTTTTGATGAGTATTCGGAAGAGCCTTTAAACTGCCTTTTAACCACTGCGCGCCGGACATTCCCCTTGCTCAGCAGACTCCAATAAGCGTTCCAATACGGATTCCAAGAGACGGGAACGGCTTTTATTGTTAAGTACATCTGAAATCAGGCATTTGCACAGCTTACCGGCAGATGACTTAATACATTTTTCCCTCTTTTTCGCAGAGCCGAATAAAGCCTCAGCATCGCTTCGGCATAACTCGAAGCTCGTAATAGGCAATTCTTGTAAATAGGTCGGTGCGAGGATTAGTTTTTGTTTTTATTTTATTTACAAAGGGACTCCTAAGTTTGGATTGATCTGTAGTTTTATATGAATTGCCGTGAAGGAGAATGTGATTTTATGTCATACGGATTATCTTATGCTGACAAAAAATCACAGGGTTGAAATTTGGTTTGGTCGTTTGGTTTTAGGGAATTGGTTTGGAAGGATTGGTTGGTTTGGATTGGAAAGGATTGAGTTTAGAGGTTTGAGAGCATGGGCTGAGAATTGATGTGAAATTGATAGCGGATATGAGTTAGATGGATTTTGTGAAAATAGTCAGGTTGTTCTTTGTCCTGCTAACACGATTGGCTCACTCACAGGTCCCGGCATTGTACCAGCCACCTTACCGAAGTCAAGAAAAAGTAGATATTTATTACTCACTAGCGCTGCGTCATAAATCTACTTTCTTGACTTGCGGTAAGGAATCCGGCTGGTTTCCGCGACAGGCGGTGAGTGATGCCGGCTCAGCTTGCTGCTTAACTATTAGCTGGTGAGGAAACGAGATATGAGACAGGAAGAATTTAATATGCTGATGCGGAATTATTACTGGGGGTATGGGAGGAAGCAGAAAGTTTGCAAGCATACTCCGCAGGAGATGATGTTCTACCGTTTATCGGTAGTTTTTAATTTGGGCTTGATCTGCGGGGCAGTAATGAAATGGCTGTTTTAGGAGGTGTTGGAGGGATGAATAATTAAATTTATTTATATGAAGATATTTGAACTTGGGAGGGTAATGATAACGCCTGGGGCATTAGAAGCTATGAAAAGTCTCGGAGTTGATTCAATCGAGCTGTTAGGAAGGCATCAGGGCGGACGTTGGTTAGAGAAGAAGAATGGCGGTATTAAAGCTGATAAGTACGCTTTGGAGAACAAAGGAAGGATATATTCATGGTACCCGATTAAAGGGTACCGGCATAAGGATTCTAATCGCAAATGTTCGACTTGGGAAGTTAATGAAGTTATATTTTGGGTTATTACCGAAGCTGACGGAAGCAGAACGACGATTCTGCTGCCAGGTGAATATTAATCAACAAATATATGAGATATTTATGCGAAATAAGAGAAACATTGGCACGGACATTGGTCGTCGAGGCTGATTCAATGGATGACGCCAAGGAAAAGGTTCAAGAGGCATACGAGAATGAAGAAATCGTGCTTGATTATGACGACTATGAAGATGCGAAAATTGAAATTTTAGATCAGGATGTGCCGGAGGATTTTGAGACTGATACTGAATAATTAACAAATGAGTATATGACCGTACAATGTATAAAATGTGATTAGAATGTTAACGAGAATGAATTGATGGTTGATGACGATTTTCAAGCCTGTCCGATTCGTCAAAGCGGCGATGATTTATTCTCAATTCAATGTGACGAATAGTAATAAGCCCGTCAGAAATGGCGGGCTTTTTTTATTGGTTCGTTAAGTCATTTGCTTGAGCTTTTGAAGGGAGATTGCTCTTGTCTTGAAGCCAGAGACGAGTTTGGGTTGGGCTATATGTTGGTTATTTACAAAAGATAGTTAGTCGCAGCGGAAGTCTCGCCAATTGAAAGAAGAATGTTTATTTTAAATTGCCTTAAAGATGAATGTTTCGCTTAAATCATAATCTGGTGTTTTATGGAACCTTCGGACATCCACAGAGAAATACGGCAGACATCTCGCTTGCGCTTGCTGTTGTCGTTATTGCTCTAACGTTTTTTTTATTAAGTCAGATAAAAAAGAGGTTGCAATGCATAGTTGAGGCTATTTCTTTAAGAAATTGGTAATTCTTGAGCTCAAATCATGAATTAAAGTCAATGCCCTCGAATTACTAGATTGTGTTTCTCTTTCTTATGGATTGATATGGTTTATCAACCTGATACTTGCTGCCTGACATAGCAATTACGGTTTACAACAGAAATCAAGAGCCGTACTTGTAAACGCCGTCCCAAACTTGGCTCTGATAGGAGGAATACCTTTAAAAACGAACTCATGTATAAACAAATCGATGCCGCAGAAAAAAGAAAATGGGGCATCTTGAGTCGCCGCTTTCCGATTTTAAAAGTGATAAACGGTCAGATGAGATTTTTATTGCTCTAAGGAAAGAAATTGGTTATATTGATTACGCAATTGCGAGGATCTTTAGCAAGAAAATAGTGTGTTCTTAATTTCAGCAATCTATTAATACTTAGACAACGAAAAATAAAATTAAAGACATCCTAATCGTAATATTTAGTATCGTTTGCTTTTACCTCCCCGTACCGCAATGAAAACAAATATCATTAGTTAGATTATAAACCGGAGATTCAATAATGGCAGGAGCAATGGCAGGGACGGCAATTTTAAACAGCAGTTTAAGTCAAAAACTTCAAACTGTAACGCTAACTATTAATAATAAGTGTAACTTGAGTTGTCCACACTGCTACTTGCAGTACAATAGTAACCTTGATAAGATTACCGCAGAGACGCTAGAACTTGTTTCTCAAAGTCAATTTAAACACCTCTCTATCGTAGGCAAGGAACCGCTGGTCGATTCTACTTCTATATCTATTTCCGAAAAAATTTCTAAACTTGCTTCTCAGAGCTCCAAAACCATTAGTTTGATTACTAATGGACTTAATCTATCCATGGTTAAACCGGAGTTTCTCAAGAATCTTTCATATATAGACATAAGTTTTGATGGGGGTCCGGAAACATACGAGAAATATCGAAATGGTTCGCTGTCAAAACTCATTCGCGGTTTAGAACATTTACGAAATTGCAATTTTTTGAATGTTAACGCTTTGCATGTTTTGAACACCGAAACTATCGGAAATGTAGACGATATGATGAAAGTCCGAGATTATTTTAACTTTCGGCATATTATGTTTTCGCCCTACGTAAACACATCAAACTTTGGGCTTAATTCGGTAAGAGAATTGAAAATTGAAAGCATAATTTCGGCGCTTTCTCAATCCAAATTATTTAGGGCGGAGCCAAAAGCTTTTTTACTTGTAGGGGCTGACAATCTGACTTCCTCAAATAAAAATCATTCAATTGAAGATTTAACAGAAAAATACGGAATGGGAGCAAAAATAAAAATCATAAAAGAAGATCCGTTGCTCTACGGCATTATTCGGGTGACTTATGACGGCTTCGCACTTACACCTTACCAATCACTAAATACAATTAACTACCAAAAGACGGGAATTAATCTGACGAAGCTTAATAGACAAAATAGACTTCTTCAAGACGTATATAAAACCATGCGAAATGCCGATTGCCCCCTTAATAATTAAAGGTCTTTATTTTTCTTATCCCAAATTTCAGGTTTTTACTGACTTTAACTTTTGCAGTCGGGCAAAAATAATCATCCTTAAAGGACCTTCGGGATGCGGCAAAACGACACTACTCAAGCTAATAAGTCGAATTCTTGTTCCGGATTCGGTAGCTAAGTTTGAAGTAGATGAAAAAAGCTGTTATATAGTACAAGAAGACAGCCTACTACCGTGGTTATCCGGAACGGATAATATTCATATTATCCTGGGAATTAAATCCGAGCAAATCACGTCGCACCCGATGTACAAATTAGTTGGTAAGTTTATTAACCAAAAAGCCTATACGATGTCTTACGGGCAAAGAAGGTTAATAGAAATTTTCAGAGCCGTGCTGTATAAACCGAGCTTACTGTGTCTTGATGAGCCGCTTAATTTTTTGGATCCGGTAAGCCGTCAGTCTGTAGTTAATTCTCTAAATGCTCCTGAATTAAATGAGACAAGAATAATTCTTTCAACCCATCACAGCGACGAGTTAGATGCTGTTGATGCGGAAACATACGCCTTTGATGGTTTATTTCCGATAATTAGACTTAATAGTCAAAATGAAAAGGACAGCTAAAAAAGGAAAGACAAGTTTAAATTTGATAATTACCGTAACTGGTTTTTTATTAATGCCTTTAATTTGGTTAGTCCTAAAAAGTGTTTTTCAAATAACAGATCGGTATTTTCCCTCATTTACAGGTGTCTACAATGCCCTTTTTGATATTGAGCCCAACATTTTGTGGCATTTTATCTCTACGGCATCGCGCTTTATCATTGGCTTTTTGCTTGGAACAACAGTTGGAATTCTATTAGGGCTATTTATTTCTAAATATTCTTGGTTATTCGATTTATTGATGCCGAGTATTCAGGCTACACGAGCTGTTCCGGCAATAGCAATTGTTCCATTCTTTTTACTGTGGTTTGGTTTTTCTGAAATAGGAAAATACATTTTGGTAGTTGTCGGAACTGCATTTAATATAGCAGTCGCGACTTATCAGATAGTAAAAACCGTGCCGGAAAAGCATTCAATAATGTTCCAAAGTTTTGGACTTAAATCAGAAGATTTCATCTTAAAATATGGATTGCCACGAGTCGCTGAACAGATTTTACCGACCCTCAGATTTTCATTATCCGCAGCCATTGGACTAATTGTGGTTTCAGAACTATTAGGATCCCAGATTGGATTAGGCTATCTAATCCAATCTGCCAAATCAAATTACGCTTCCCATGTGATATTTCTGGCAACAATTTTTCTTGCAATATTAAACGTATCGGCTGATTGGTCACTTAGATACGTGTGGTCAAAAGTCGTTTACTGGAGACAAATATGAAAAAAAATAATTATCTAATATTAGGGTTAGTCGTTGTAGCTTTAGTTGTGGGAATTTTGTGGTATAGAGGTTACCAAAAAACACCTGATAACGAACCAACAGTTACGGTTGCCATGGCTCCGTATCAAGATATTGCGATGATCGTAAATCTGAAGAACTTGGAATTAGAAAAAAAGTATGGCGTTAAAGTTAATTTAACGACTATGGCTTGGGAAGATATACCGCCAGCGATTGGTAGCGCCGGACAAACGGCAGACATCGGATTTGGCAGCCTTATCGAGTATTTAAATAAGGAAAGAAATTTAAATACAACCGGCGATGATCCGATTTTGTTTATTTATCCAGCCTACATATTTAAGGGCGGCTCCTTTGTCACCTTCAAACAAGATGTGCCCGCGCTTGATGCGAATGCAGTGAATAATCCTGAATTAGTTAAAAACTTTCTTAGTAAAAAAATCGGTGCGCAAAAAAACTCTGTGTACGAAATGATGATTTTTAGTTTAGCTCGCCGGAATAATGTCGATATAAAAACTCTTAATATAATTGATACCCCGTTAGATAACGGAATATTAGCGGCGCAAGGCGGCAGCCTAGATATTGCCGAAGCCGGATTAACACAAGTAACTGAAGCTAAAAAGCAAGGGGGAAAGGTTGTCCTTACTATGGAAGACCTTGGTTTTGCTGATATTACGGGCTTTATTTGTAAGAAAAGCACGCTGGATAAAAAACGCCCGGAAATTGAAAAAGTAATCAAAATGTGGTTTGAAAGTGTGCAATATGTTATGAGCGATTTAGACAAAAACTCGTCCGCCAGTCTTTCTTATCTCGATAAAAATGCCTCAACTAAATATACATTGCAGCAATATAAAGAAGCTCTTAGCCAAGAGTATTTTCCAGTCAACATTGAAGAAGTAAATAAAAACATCATCTCAGATACTGGTAGATATAGTTACAAGCGAATATCCGAGGATGTTCGTCAATATATCATAAAAGTTAAAAACAATAATCAACCATCTGAAATCCCAGCTTTTATAAACATTCAATGAAATGATGAGGTTATTCCCTTATGAGTTTCGATGAAATTCAAAAAGAATTGCTAAAACCCTTGGACGAAAAAGGAGCGGTAGTTTATTTTCCTTTCTTTGCCAATACTTTCCCTCTTGGTTATCACTACTACCAATTCAATCATTCTAAAAATTTAAAGTTTCATGATTGGGCAACTCAACCTATTCCAGATGAATTAGTAAAAATGCTCAAAAGGACTAAGGATAAAAGTAAGAAGAACAACCGACAATTTGTCTTCTATGCTACGGAAAAAACAATCAAAGATTTTAAAAATAAGTTTAAGCCTAATGAAAGTAATATCATTTTTAGCTGCGAGTTTATAAGCGAATATATACCACGTTTGTTTTTTTTTCATACCTCCAGACACACCTTCCTAAGAGTTCTGGTTAATGAAAATAAAAATCGGAATAATTTCCTTCAATATTTGCATGGATACTTAAATAGTAAATGCGACGTGATTGAAATTTATACAGATATTCCTATTCAAGCAGGAATACTGAAAACTCAATTTGAACAAGTTTTATCCGGTAAACAGATCAAAATCATCAGGGACTGGACAGATTATTTTGATTTTCCTAATTCAGGGAAAAAAGTTATTAGAATTTATTTCTACGGAGCGCCAGTCACTTCGGCTCTGAGTAAAAGACAGGAAGAATTCACACCTGTTTCATTCCCAGAGGTTAGGGATAAATCAGAACTTAATACGTATATCTGTGCTGGGAAAGTAGTTGACTCAGAAAGTTCTGAGAGTGAATTAATATCATTGAAAAACACATTACAAAATCTAAGCGATTATCATAAAAACCTGTTTAACTCTGCAAAAGATAAGTTTACTGACTTAAGAAACGTTTGGTGGACATATAATAGGTATGCTCTTTCCCACCAACACAATTCATTATTCAAAAGCCCTCAGGATTATGCAGAGTGTCTTAGGTTACATCATAGACTAAATTCGGAGGCTTAAAATTCCTATGGGAGCTAAACTGACTCATATTCATTTTGGCGCGGGCAATCTTGGTATTGGACTTACGTTGCCTGCTATATCAGAACATGTCCGTCTGGCTGTCATTCAAAAGGCTTCTCAAGGCGATATACCTTCAGAGGGAGATATTCTATTACATAATTCTAGTGAATATTCACGCAAAATGATCATTATAACTGATAAAAGCAGTGAGGAATATAAAACAAGAATTTATACGGAATGGCTTGAAGGCGGAGAGAAGCCTCTTTTTATCTATTCAAATATCTGGGAAAACTACAGCTACATTATTGAAAAAGCAAATTCTATAAGTTGCTCCTTAAAATACGGTCAAGGAACTCTTGCAACTCTTCTTAATGAGTTAAATTTTTCTTCAAACCCGAGTTTATTTCCATTCGAAAATGACTTAAATGTTAGCCTTAAAAACCATAGTAAAATAAATCTTGTTAATGTTCTTAGCGACCGTATATGCACTGATAGAGCTATGAACGCTAGAGATAGAGTGTTTTCCGTTAAGGCTGAAAACAAAGGGTTGATTGTGATTAACTCAACAGATGAACAGACCACTCAAATTTTTAGCGAGACAAAAAATATTGATCTATTATTTAAAGTTGATGATTCATTTAATTATTACTATGAAAGAAAAATAAATTTGGTAAATGGTCTTCATTTTATTTTAGCAACTCTTAGCTATGCTTTCTTGATGGGGGCTAATATTCCGGTGCCTGAATGGAAAAACCAACTTTTACCAGTTTTAATAAAGATACTACATGCAAGAGAATTGCCTTATAGCTCCCACATCGAAAATTATATTGACGGACACATAATGTTGCTTATCTTAAGCTACAGTAATGTAATTCAAGAGGAACATGAGCTTAATGATATCGAAGACTATTTTGACTATTTACGGGCTTTCTATGAAGGGGTATTGTCAAGACTGGAAACGCCTGATTATCTGGGACGTATATTGGATTATAATAATCCAATAAAAGTTGTAGAAAAATCCAAAAAGTTCTTAGATTCGACTCGACTTTTTATAATGGCTGCTGCCAGTAGATTAGATGAAATGCCAATACGAAGGCGACCATTTTCAGAAGACATTGTGGAATCAATTTCATTCTTAGAAGATTGTATAAGGCAAATTGGTGCGCAAGTGAATTTGCACTACAAAGAAAGATTAAATGAGTTGGAAGCATCAAAAATTTACTAATCAATTGCCCTATCCCGATTTTTAGAATCGCAGAAAAGATGTACTAGAGCGGATTTCAGATATTTGAAAACCAAGAGTAAACTGCTCTAATGAAAACCTATTCTCTGGATTTGCGAGAAAAGATTGTTGCTCTTTATGATGCCGGCGGAAGTAGTCAACGCCAACTTGCTGCGCGTTTTTGCGTTCTGTATTTTTTGTCAAAAAGCTTTTCCGTCAGCGTAAAAATACTGGAAGCATTGCTCCAAAAGAGCGTCGCGGCTGGCAAAAATCTCGTTTGAGTAAAGAAATGCGTGAGTGAGTAATTGTCTCGTATCAAGAGAAAAATGATTTGACTCTTTCGGAATTAGCTCTTCGTCTTGAGCAGGATTTCGGAGTTCGTGTATCAAATCCAACCATTTGTTGAGCGCTGCAAAAGGCGAATCTGCGACATAAAAAAAGCTGATTTTTGCTGCTGAACGAAACTCAGAAAGAGTTCAAGCGCTACGCCGCGAATAGCTGAGCGGAAAACTGCCGTTGTTTTCGGGCAAGAGGATTTTCTTTCTCGATGAAACAGGCGTCACAACAGCTTTAACCAGATTGTACGGGCGAGCGTTGGGATGAAATCGAGCAGTTGGAAATGCACCAAAGAATTACGGCAAACAAATCAACATTCTCTCGGCTATGAGTCGCTCTGGTGTGGCAGCGAGTTTAGCTGTGACAGGCAGTGTTGATTCTCTGGTGATGAGCATTTTTGTTCGTGAAATTCTGCTGCCCATTTTAGAGCCGGGTGATTTGGTTGTGATGGATAACTATTCGGTGCATAAAACCAGAAGAGTGCTCTCGGAGTTTGAAAAGGCGAAAGTTTCCGTTGAGTTTTTGCCTCCGTATTCACCGGATTTAAATCCGATAGAAAAATGCTGGTCGAAAGTCAAAACACATCTTCGAGCAGCAGAAAGCCGAGAGAATGAAACACTGTATAAAGAAATCGGCATCGCTTTAAGCCTGGTGACGGAAAGCGATGCCAGAAGTTGGATCAAGTCGTGCGGATATGGTTAGCAATTACCTGAAATCCGCTCTAATATAATTAAGGCTTGCTCTGATAGTTAAATTGTTTCCGATAGCTGTCGCAGACAAGCGTTGATTGTCAGACCATCATCTTTGATTATAAAAATGAACGATTCAAAATTTGTTATTCGCGCCCGTCGCAAATGGGTTGAGCTTTATGCTCGAACTAAAAATGCAGCTTTTGTTTGCCGCCGGTGCTGAATTTTCTCCTGTAACCCTGCACAAATGGTGGTTGAAATCTCAGACAAAAGGCAATGTTGGTTTATGCCCATTTCCCATTCAGCTGATTCAATCAGACCGAGGCGGCGAATTTTCGGTACTCAGTTCATCTTCATCGAAATATGCATTATTTAAATGTATTTCTTTTGGATTTACCGGGTTCGCTAGAAAGCTTAGATATAAACTCAGGCAGGTTTGCAACAACTTTTTCAAGCGGCGGCGCGCCTTCAATTTTATCAATATGATAGGTTGGAAGAGCCTTCTTTTTTTTCTTAAACATGCATATCCCGTGACGGATTTCATCCATCATAATCAAAAAATTTTTTGCCTTTTGAACTGATAAATCAAATCCCAATTGAATCTCAGTGGACGATAAATTCTGTTTAATTACTCTCTGGATTAAAGCTTGATATGCGTCATCGATGAGTTCGCCACGGTCGTTTTCTTTTCCTTCTGGAGATACATATTTTACCATTCCGACTCCTTTTTCAGACTTATTACGAGGGTTTGGGGTCCTAAAATCGAGAGAATATTTATACCCGTTTTTACCTGTGAATTCTAATAGTTTAATATCACCCTTTCTTTTAAGCTGTGAAGAGCCATTTATTCCTTTACCAACACAAATTCGCCCTTTGATTATCCCGATTCCAGTTAATTTTTCGTCCCCCTTATATATAAAATTCAAATCGCTAAAGGTTTCCCAATCAATACCGGCGGTAGCCATTTCCCCGTTAGTATCGGTATACGTGTATTTCCCGGCTTTTAGTTGGATTATTTCCACCAATTCAATGGGAAGCAATTTATCCATGACGGCTAGGGCGTGTGGCATTAAATCCAAAATCAGCCCATTATTAAGCTATTTTGTTCTTTTCTCCAATTCAATCGGACCCTCATTGTTTTCTCCGGTTCCATCCTCAAGCAAATAAAATGAGATGTCGGTTATACCGCCGCCGAGTTCTCGCTGAATAATCTCTTCCATTTTATTGTATAGAAGAAAATCGAGCATTCGAGCACGATAATGATCAAGGGCAAAAACTTTCTTATTGTTGTTCCCGACTAGGTAAACCAAATCTCTGGCTTTGGATAGATTAGAGTCTAGGTTGTGTTGACACAAATCAGTTAAAGTGTTCTTTGAAATGAAAGTTAAGTTAACTGACTCGGAATGGCAGAAAATTCTGCCCGTGTTAAAATCCTGCGCTCCCGATATTCGTCTCGGAGCAGGACGCGACTGCCGTCGTTTCCTTGAAGCAGTGTGCTTTGGATTCTCCGCAGCGGTGCTCAATGGCGACTGCTGCCCAGAGAATACGGTAACTGGAATACTGTTTATAAACGCTTTTCCCGGTGGAGCGAAGCCGGAGTGTTTGAAAAACTCTTCGAGCATTTTTCTTCTGACCGTGACCTTGAATACCTGTTGATTGATTCCACAGTTGTTCGCGCTCACGCTTGCTCGGCAGGAGCGCAAAAAAACACGGCGCACAAAGTTTAGGTCGCTCGCGCGGCGGTCATTCGAGCAAAATCCACGTCGCTTGCGATGCTCTTGGAAATGCTGTTCGCTTTATCTTAACCGGCGGCGAAAGAAACGATATTACCGAAGCCGAGCGTTTGATTGAAAACCTGTTTCCCGATTATGTGATTGCCGATAAAGCTTATGATGCAAACAAATTCATTTTGCTCTTAAAGAAAAAAGCCGTGAAAGCTGTCATTCCATCAAAAGCTAATCGCAAAGAGCAGCGAATAATTGATGAGCATTTATACAAAGAGCGTCATTTGATTGAATGCTGTATCGGAAAACTAAAACACTTTCGGAGAGTATTTTCCAGATTTGATAAATTGGCAAAGAACTATTTAAGTTTTGTGCAATTTGCCAGCGCATTGATTTGGCTCAGATAGTTATGTCAACACAACCTAGTTCTTGAAATTTATGAGAGTATAAAAATCCGTATAAACTGCATAAATGAACTTTTGGGAACTAATTATTTACAGTTCCACATCGGTTTGCTTTAAAACCCCTTCTTGTGCAGCAAGATTTCTTTTCAAATCTCATCCAGTAATTGTTTAGCTGTTTGCCCGTGAAGCTTTTTGCAATAATCTAAAAGCTCCTTTTTAGTAGGACAAGCTGATTTAATAAACCATTTGACGAATCCAGAAAGCGCTTCAGGCGCGATTAAATCTTTTGTTTTAAACTTATGTAAGTAGCCGTGTCGTGAAAAATAAATGCCCAAATGATTTATATCGGATATTTCGTCGAGATAATTGATATTACTACTACGCTTAAGATTTACACCGCCCAAAGACAAAAGAATATAATATCCGACAAGCTGATGAATGTGTTTCGGCTCTAATTTGAGGTTTTTGGTAGTTTTAATATCAATAATTTTATCGTCAATAACAATGTCGGCATCACCACCGCCGACAAGACTCGAAGCAAAGCCAAAAGTCGGATTTAGATGACAGGCTTTTTGAGCCTTAAAATCCTGTTCTGGCACTATCGACATTAGTTGTCTTAAATCTGCAATATCACCTTCTTCCAAATGCGTTAGTCCATCTTTGTTGAAACGTGCGTTGCCGCCACGAGCCGAACCGTCAAGACAAGCTAAACGAAGTGATGCTGATATTAATTCATCAGTCAATATGCCGTTTTGAAGATAAGCCTGATGATGTTTTTCTGCATCTTTGAAGACATCTTTAGCCATCTCGCGTGTTTCTCTATCTTCGATAAAGAGGATGCCAATACCGGCAACCCAAGCTTGAGTTTTAGTATTTGGATTGATGCGTTCCAAATAAAATCTTAAAAGATAATCGAATGCTGTCCCGACTAAAGCATAATTTGTAGTCAAAGGTGGAGCTAACATTGGCTTGTCCGGCATAAAAGGCGGTTGCTTTGTAAGCGCCGCGCGAAAGCCAGCGCGGATTTCAGGCTGACTGATAAAAGATATAAGACTCATAGATTTACTATAAATACCTTTCGTTAAAATTTGTTAGGTTGCTCTCTACGCGGCTCTCAATTCTAAATCTTGTTTCGTTTGAGTTTCAGACAAAGTGCGATAGCGGCTGCGTCCCCCAAGTTCAAACCATTTATCTACGGTACTCGCGCTACAGCCGCGACACGATTCGTTAATAAGACGCTTGAGCGGCGTGATGGCGAAAAGACCGAAACGCAAATCCGCCGCAATTTCATTGCCCTCCTTAACAACCATTTCGGCAAAATGAGGATGAGTTAAAGAAATGCTCAGTTTGATCATTTCTGCCAGCAACAGCGCAGCTGAAGCAGTTGAAAGAAACGGAAGCGAAGCGGTGGCATTAACGGTCTGCGTATTCTCGTCCCTGTTGGAAATTTCGCCTTGAGCGCAAATGGCTCGAAATTTAATTTCCGGGCGCGGCATCCGGCATAAAGTACAATCCTCAACCCGTGGAATATGTCTCCCGGCACCGAACCCCCAGCCGCTGGTCGTTGTGCCGTGGAGGACTACTGGCGGAAGCAAAAAGGGGACTAATGCCCAGGCACCATCTTCGTTGGTTAGGCTGATCCACTGGTCAAACCGTTGGGATGCGACCTGAGCGGCGTTTTCCTGCCAAGTGCCGTTGATTCCGCTCAATGTAATTCGGTGTCGGCTCAAATAATTTGTAGCAGTTTGAGTCTTCTCCCAACTTTCAAGCGCGTGCAGAACATTAAAAAGCGGAGAGCGATTAAGATTCGACGTTTCTACACGGTCACGATCCAGAAAGACCAGCTCGCCGCTCAATCTCATAAAATCCAATAAATAAACCAACGCCGATCCAATCGCGCCGACCCCGGCGAGCAATGTCCGCCCGATATCCGAATCGCGATAAACCGGATATTTATTTTTCCCCTGCGCTCTTGCTATAGAAACAGCGAATTCTGTGTCGCTGAATTTTTGATCCCAGACGTTCCAGACAAAATTATCCGGCATCCATTCCACTCGCTCATGACCGACGGCGCGCTTGAAAAGGTCGGCGGCGCCGAGCGAAGCTGCCAACGCGCTGGCGGGAACGGATGTTTCACCCGGAATGTTTTTACCAAAGCCAGAGCCTCTCTTGCCGAAAACCGACCAACCGCTCGCGTCAATGAAATAGTCGTCCTTAGTAGCCGCCGGATTGATGATCGAAACGTTTGCCCAGGAGCCGACAAACAGCCGCAGGGAGTTTGATTCGCTTTTTTCACCTGTTGCGGCGTAATCCAAAACCGAAAAATCACCGAACGGGTCGGCAGCTTTCATCTCGGATAGGATTCTGTCGGCAAGCAGCTCGAATCCGTCGCGCCGCAAATTTTCCGCTAAGCTCGTGCCGACGGAAAGACGAACGATGATGCTTCGCGCCCAGCGCGCGGTTAGATTACATACCAACAAAGCAGCTTCCTGAACCGCCGAGGAGTCTAAGGAGAGCGGATCAAGCCAGATTTCAATCGGTTGAACGGAATAAAACTCCAGATTTTCGATTTGCAGTGCCGTGCGATTGTCACGCTCGCGGTAGAAACCCGCCGCCGTTTTCCATTTTCGCAGCGATGCCTCAAGTATAGTTGAGCCGCTTTCGTCGGCGTTAATATCGTTCATACGGTTAAATTTTTCCATTTTCTTCGACCTCAAAATTTCTGATCTTGAATCGTCCCTTAATTTTAATTGCCGGCTTTTTTAAGAATTGTCTTCGTCTTCTTTCTAAAATCCGCTTCGCCTGGCAAAACTTGAATATGATCGAAGATTTCCGGCGTCTCGATATATTGAAACGCGCCGTCCAAATGACGATGAATTCCGCAAGTTTCAAGATTGATTTGTTCCCGCCCATAGTTCGGTACGACGACGGAAATAGCACCCTCGAAACTGGCAAATGTTTCTCTGTCATCAGTCGGAGAATGCTTGACGCCGCTCCCGGGATGCGAATGTGCTTGTCCGAGCAACATTAGCGGCGTTCCGACGATTGCAAAAAGCGCCTGAGCATTCGCCTGCGGGCTTGTTCTAATACAGCCCCAGCTCGTATCAGCGTCGGGAACAACGAGCGTAGTTACAACGGCTGCCTCGCCAAGCTCGAATCCGAACCAGTAAACAACGCCTTCCGAGCCTCCTTTTTCGGCAAAACTTGCCAGCAAAACCCGCGTTCTCTCCAACAGATTTTCTGTTATATAAACTGTCGGCGCTGCCGTGCCTGGAGCTTCGACGGCGACAACATCCTGATTTATTGAAACGCTTTCGTCGTTATCTGAACCTTCGCCAACAGGCGAGTTGTCCTTCGCCTTTTCAGATCCAAACCAATGTT
Organism: Acidobacteriota bacterium; assembly: GCA_030863175.1. Classification (GTDB taxonomy): domain Bacteria; phylum Acidobacteriota; class Blastocatellia; order Pyrinomonadales; family Pyrinomonadaceae; genus JALZCH01. The sequence continues at coordinate 29,842 of JALZCH010000103.1, forward strand.
CCCAAAACTTCCAGCTCATTAATTCATCCTCCCGGTCGCGTTTAAAATTTTGATATGGAGGTCGCTGACCATCATCGCCAACGAATCAATCGGTCCGCCATTCGGTGTCGCCAATTGCCAGTCGATCAGCCGCCACTCTCCGTGCGGTCCGCCCATCTCGCCGTGAGCCTTGCGGTTGTACCGCATACAAATGCAAGGGGTTGAGTGGAAGACGTTCGGATACAAGTGTTTTGTGCCGCGCTCGGTCCGTGTCTCGCTTACGAATTCAATCGTGGGCGGCAGTGCCGGATAGTCAGCGCAGTTAAATTCGGCGTAAAACTTAATGCCATCGCGGTTATGAAAAGTCACATAAAAACGCAGGTTCGTCTCCGACAGCATCGAAACGTCAGTTTCGAGATTGACGGACGCTGCGTAAGCCAGAGCGTCCGTCAATTCGGTTTTTATTGACTCCAGGGAAACAGCTGGCGGAATCATTAAGCGTTGCCTCCCTGAACGGACAAAACGAGAAGCGTATCGTCTTCGAGATGATAGCTGACGATCGTACGATTCGGTTCAAGCTGTTTTTCGCCGAGGAAAAGGGTATATTTGTTATCATTTTCCGCGAATTTGAAAACTGCCCGAGCGTCGTCAATAATCTGCTGAATTTTGGTCGTTTTTTCGTAAACGGGACGCAACGACGCATTTACCGGCAATTTTTTGCTCCATAAACCGCGCGGGGTCTGCACTTGCAGCGTAACTTTACTATCGTTTTTTTCGTTGTCTTTTTCTTCGTTTCCTTTTGATTTTTCTTCTTTCATAATTGTCCTTAGTAATAAAAAAGATGTAGAGGTTTGAATTACCCTCTACATCTATATACGGACAGACATTCCGCTATGTGCGCTACATCTTGTAATTTTTTCTTACATTATTGCATTCATCCAGTGCGGGCAAGGAATTCGGTTCCGGCACTTATTATCACAGAAAAAATCATTTATCGTGGCTTCAAAATTTCCGCTGGAAAAAGCCCGGAGCTGTGAAGCTGCAGAATCCGCATCCTCATCCATATTTTCCGTAATTTTATTCCATTTTAATTTATAAACTTTTCCGTCCTCGCCGGAAAATACCCAAGGCTGTATTTCTGGGTCAACTTTTCTTAATAAGACAAAAGGAAGCTTTTTGCTGGTTGGGTTTTCCTTAATGCTGCTCCATGTGATTTCTTTTGGAAGCTCGCCGTTCTTTGGTTTACCGAGTGCTTCCGGTCGGAAAAGAATTGCGTGCGACGCACCCCGGTCATCTCTGAAATGAGCAATCAAATCCAAACGAAGCGGCAACAGCTCCTCTTCTTTTTTGTTTCCAATGACATCTTCCATATCAATAAATTCAACCGCACGAGGCTCGGGGCTGTAATCTTTGGCGAGACCCACAACGTATTTATTTCCGCGCCGACTGTATGTTTTGTAATGGGGGTGGCTCAAGACTTCTTCGTCCGAAAAAGATGCTTTAAAAATTGCCTCGGCTTCATCGGAAGTTAATTTGCGGTTAAGTTTCTGAGCCTGACGGATAATTTTTCCCATGGATGTGCGCGCCGCGACGAAGAAGCGCGGATAAAGCGGTTTAATAATCGTTGGGAATTTAGCCTCATAAAAATCATCGAGATAAATGAGAATACCGCACTTGCCTTTACTAAGATTCGGCGCTGCTATTTTGTTTTTCGGCTGACTGCCGCCCCAAATCGGACTTATCGTTACAGTTATTCCCGACGCTTTTTCCGCTTCCCAATTCTCTACTTGTATAGAGTGAAGCTGAATCCACTTTTCCAATAAGGGAGTGATTGTTCTTCTTGGAGTTTTAGCATAGGAAACAAGCAGGGCACGCTGTGCTCTAGTTACGCCCACGAAAAACAGCGCATCGGCTTGAGCAATATCGTCTTCTTTTGCTGGCTCAAGCGCCGGTGGCAACCAGTTCGAGTTTTTGGCGAGCGATAGAGTTTGTCCGGCGAGTACAACACACGGAAACTCAAGTCCTTTGCTAGCGTGACAGGTCATTACCTGCACGGCATCCATCACCGGACGAGGCGCTACCAAACCGGGTTTGGCAGAGGAAAGATTATTGCGGAAATACTGCCCGAACCCGATACGCGAATCTTTCGGTGGAGTTTTTGCATGAGAGAACCGATAACCGACTGCCCACGATAAGCTGGTAATGATTTCGCTGAGGATAAGCGAGCGCTTCGCCTCGTCATCCACATCTAAAACATGCCGCAGATAATCGCTTCCGTCAAATAAAAAGGCACAGATTACGGAAAACGCGTCACCGGTGTGTTTTAAATTGCCCAGGCAATCGTCCAGCCGGGCTACCTCGACCATTAACTCTTTTACTTTTTCATTTTCCTGCGCTATGTTTTGATTGTCGTTTATTTGGCTTAAATTTTCGACAGCCCGATTTAAGTCGGACTTTTCAAATCTATCTCGTCCCAACGCGTAAACAATTCTCGGAAGTGAAGCTCGACGACCGTCGATAAATGTCGAAACAGCAGCTAAATCGCCCGCAGCGCCTTCTGGCGTTATAAGCCCCGTGGTAGTTGCCTTAATACCACGCTTGCCGAGCGCGAGAGAAATGTTTCGCACGTCTATATTGCGTCTGGCAAGGACGGCGATGTCCTGTGGCTTTGCTCCCTGTTCTATCCAGCTATTGACCTGTCGAGCGATGCCTTCGTATTCAGCTTGATCCGAATCTGCCTGAGCGACTTTGATAACGGAATCTTTGTTGCCGAATGAAGTAATTTTCGTACCTCTTTTCCAGCGTTTCAGAAATTCGTTCGTTTCTTTGTTACTGCACTCCATTATATCGGCTAGTTGATTTGCAACCTCGATAATCTCGTCACACGAGCGGTAGTTGGTTTCCAGCTCGAAAATCTTCGGATTCTTAAAGTCTTTGGAAAAATTACTTATATTTTCCCGCGAAGCGCCGCAGAACAGGTAAATTGCCTGGCGCAAATCGCCGACAACCCAAGGAGGATTGGCGTCGCCGCAGATGTTTTTGAGTAGCGACGCCACAGAACGACTGACATCCTGATATTCGTCAACCATCACCCATTTGTATTTGGCACGCATGCCTGCGACCAATACAGGATTATTTTCGAGCAAATCAAGAGGAATATTGATTAAATCTGCAAAATCGACAGTCGAGAGCTTCTCCTTAGCTTCCTCGTAAGCACGAAACAGCGCCAGGAATTCATCGGCTTCCTTTTGTTCAATTGTCTTTGATTCGTCGTCTTTCTTCCATTTTTCTATTTCGGCTTCCAGTATTTCGGGACTAATGCGGCGCTCTTTAAGCAGACATATCTGCCGCACGCAGTTATGCGCCGTTTCTTCGGGACTTTTTAGGTCAAAAAATGAATCGCACTCAACCTTGCCTAACAACTCCAAAACCAGCTCTTCTTGTCTGGCTTCATCAAGGATTGGATAATCCTCTTCAAGATTAAAACCGTGCGCGAGAAGAAAAGCATGTCCGAAGCCATGAAAAGTGGTGATTTCCACCTCTCCGGCGATAGCGGCGCCGAATTCCTCTTCGATTCTGCTCCGCAGTTCCTCTGCCGCTTCGGTACTGAAAGTAAGAACCAGCATCTCGTAAGGTTTGGCACCCTCCACTCCGAGAAGATGTTTCATTTTCATAATTAAAGTGGATGTCTTTCCGGTTCCAGGACCTGCATTAACAAGGGTGGGAGTACCGATATGTCTTGCCACTTCAATTTGTGTCGGATCATCCTCTTTCGGATTCTCTTCTTTTTCCGTTTCAGGAGTATGCACAATCGCTATTTCATAAAGACCTTCGGCTAAACGGTTTTTGATAAAGTCTTCCGGGAAATTATATTTTTCGGCGAGACTTTTCGTACTGGCTGATCTATCTGCTCTCCATTCTGAAAATAATTCCTCACTCGGGCAGACAAATTCGTTTGCAAATGCATCAGCTTCTACTTCTTCGCGTGAACGACTGTTATAACGCGCAAGTGCCGGAGCGCCAGTATTAAGATAAGGTGATAGAGGATCAATGCGAGCTACTTTATCAGTTAATCTCTTATGAATAATGAGGTGACCTGCTTCATGAGCGATAACCAGAAGCCTTTGCACTGGATTTTTATCGAGTTCCTCGTCGTAATAAAGTGTGCGCTCGCCAACTGATAATTCTCCCTCACTATAATCAATTTCGTATGAAGGAACGGCGCGGATAACTATTCCGTATTTTTTAAGAAGATATTTCTTTATTCCCTCAAACGGATCAGTACTTTCTTCAGCTATTATTAGCCGAAATTCACGAGCTTTATTTTTTACATATTTAAGCGATTTCATAAGTTTTCGTCTTTATCTGCAAGACTTAGCCAGAATATTTTTTTTTCAGGTGGCAATGGGATTTTCTCGATAAGCTCTTTAAGAGTTAAATGGGGTCTATTTGTCCTGCGGCGGGCAGCATTTTGCAGTTCTAAATAGATAGCTTCCTCAGCTTCTTGTCCTCCAACTCCTACAGCCTTCGCACGCTGGATGATTTCTCGCCTTGTATGTGTATATGTCCCGACAGGTTTACCTTGAACAAATTTTATTATCGGAGCTGGTGTGTCCATTTTTTCTGTAATCTCATCATCATCCAAGCCAGTGCGCTTTCTAGCTATAGCCATAAATGCAAGTGGAGAGGATAATTGATATGTATCCTCTCCTGGATTTAACTCATTATCAGAAGTATAGGAAGAGGCTGTTTTTGATTGATTTGGAGTTGAATCTAATGGCGTAGCGTGCGTTGTATCATTGCGTTGCTCTTTGGCAATTTGATGAACGATTTCAAATCCTTCCTTTTCCAGCCAGGCAAGCGTATTTTCGGCTGTTTGCTGGAACGCATCGGCTTCCGGCTCCATTAAGTCCGTCTCAATCAGAAGAGTTAGGAAGTCGTATAAATCAGCCGATAAATCAGGGTGTTCGGACGCTAAACGGTCAACGACCGAAGCATCGTGATTCGTATTCCAGGCGATTTCGATTTGGACGCAAAGATTTTCAAAAAGCTCGGTATCAACTGGAATTGAAGTTACCCCAGCAACTGCTGGTCCGAAATTGCCCTGCAAAAGCGCCGGGACGCTTAAATCTTCATCTAGGTTCGCCCAATGCAGCCCGGTGCCTGAAGGGGTAACTTCGATATTAGATAAATCAGGTGCTGAAGCTTCACGCAAACTCGGAACCCATTTCGGTGAAAATGTAAAAGTATTACCTCCATGCAAGTAAACGATAATTAATTTGGTGCGGTTATCATATTGAGCCGAAACAGCGCGAGGTTCGCTTTGATTAGCCAGTTCCCCGGCTTTTTTCGCTCTATCATATTGTTCGTCAAAATTTTTAGCTCTCATAGATATCTCTCCATTTTTTAAGCAAAAATGTCTGCTGTTCATTGACTATCTCGAATGCCGCTCGCGCATCGCGCCTTTTCATCGGAGAGAGTACTTTTTCCAAGAAAGGCTCTTCGGATTCGTTTCCCAGAATGAATTTTAGTTCTCCGCCCGCTTTTATTACATGAACGTGCGGAGGATTATGTTCATTTGAGTATATGCGTATCTCAAAACCGTCTTGTCGAAAAACTGTCGGCATCGTCAAATGTTAAAAGCCTTATTTATCCTCTGTTAATCTTTCAAAAATCGTCTAAACCATTCGGCATCAATCTCGTTTTCGCTCTGCGTCCTGAGAGCTGCTACCAGTCTCGCTTTGACGTTCTTTAAAGCGCGCGAGACCTGAAAGCGGCTCAAATCAAGCTGCTCGGTAAGCGGCGGCTTTCCTCCCTCGGATTTTCCGGCGGAAATCGGCGAAGGGTCGTCGCCGAACTGGTCCTCGGCGACATGCCGTACTACCGGATCGGTAATTTGTGCAATCGTTTTGCGAATAAAGTCTTCAAGCCACGGTAAATTACTCGATTTTAATTGAACGTGCCACTCTGCTGCCTGTCCGTCAGTTGCCTCTGCCGGATCAGCATAATCACCTGTTTCTTCATCTTTCACGACTTCAAAGGGTTTTTCTTTTAATTTTTCGCCCCGTCTTCCGTTCAGATTTCGCCAGCCGTCTTGAAAGCGCTGTTTGGAAAACATCACCCAGGCTTTTTCCGCCATCTCGCCGCGTCCCGTCGGCAACGTTTTTATTATTTCGGAAATTGCTTCCTGAATTAAATCTTCTTCATCATATCTACCTTGACCTTTTGCGACTTCAAGATAAGCCAAGCGACGAAGCGCAGCCAAATAATCGAATTTTTTACTGGCGACAAGTCGCACTAAAGTTGCTTCGGCAGCCGCGCTGCTCCCCGAAGCGATAAGCTGGCGAAATGCCCGCGCTAGAACCTGCGCCGGTAGCTCGCTCACCGGAGCCGTCTCAAGCAGTCTTATATACTCGGGCGAGCCTAGCGGAGGCAATTCGGAAAATATTCGGTTGTAAATATCGTCAGACGCGCTTGCCGCCTGTACCGACGATTCTTCGTGGCTCATAATACGTCAAATTAAAATCGAATAATTTATTTCTACCGCTCCGCCTTTTCTCTTACGGACAGAGTTTTAAAATGTGCGAATTTTTATCACAAAAAATTGTGATTCTCAAAATTGATAGGAATTTCTGGCGGGAAAGATCATGAAAAGTTTATGATTTAGAATTTCGATTAAGAAGCTTAAGATAATCAGTTTTGGATTCGAATGATGCATAAAAACTAGTTGCCGTACCTGGCAATTTTTCCCCGCTATTTATAAACCACTATCATAGTTACGATAATAGTGGTTTTAAAATGCGTCTAAATAAAATCTAATAACAAGCTAATTATTTAATCTGAGGAAATTGTTTCTATACTTTTTCTCGGTTTTAGAATTGAGATAATCAACGAATGGATTATCGCTTTTAGAAATGTCCAGCTTTTGGAAATACTTGATTAACTTTTTATACAGAAAGGTCAGAGTTCGAGTCGCTTCACGTTTCGGGCTCCCACTACCGGAAGAAACACCATTAAATTCAGAGCCAAGAAATGCAGGCTTTCAAGCAATTTCTGAAATTGCAAAAGAACGAATCCGCCGCGCAATCAAAAAATCAAAAGCGAACAAAACGGCAATTCGCCATTGCTCGCGCAAGCCGAATTGGGCGATAGCCGACAAGATTTAGGCTTCAAAGTTTTCCGGCTTGAGCGTTCGAACTTCCACGCCTGGACTGATTTTACCGGACAGGAACTCGCCGACTTCCGCCCGCTTCTCGAAGCCGCCGAATCGCCGTTCGTCGCCGAAGCTACGCCCGCCGCCGTCTTGACCGAGATTCTGCTTCTAGAAGGCTTTCCGCTCAATTCAAGCATCTCGGCAGACGCGGCGTTTGAACTAAACAAAGTTTGGCGCGTCGCGTCCCCGTTCTCCGAACATCGTCTTTTCATCACGCTCGACGAAGAAGTTTGGGAAGAAACGATTGACCGCGCCGACCAACTCGACCGCAACGACATTTTCATCTGTCTGGACAACGCCCTTTCAGACGAAAACAAAGTCCGCCTGGCAGATGTTTGCCGGTTGAAAACGATTTAACGAAAAAAGTTTCAACGAATTGATAAGTTTTGACAAAAAATGGTGCGTATATAAATGAAGCCGAAGATTTGCATTTTTAATTAGCATTTCTTAATATTGCGCTCCGCTTCAAAAGGTCTTAAATACACACCGGGCTTGTTTAGTTGTTTTCGTCTTTTATTTGTTGTTTTTAATTGCTTGAAACATCCGCCCGTCAGGATTATGGGCATCGGTGAGCGTCTTTTTTTTTAGCTAACAGGAATATGAAATTAAAAATTTTAGCGACAATCTTAGTTTTTTATTTTACCGCATCCGCTTTTGCGCAAACAGTTTCGCTGGACACTTCCGCGCCACCGGCAGAAAAACCATTTGAAATGTTGGTAATTGGCGATTCGATTATTTGGGGACAAGGTTTGGAAGACAAAGATAAGTTTACATTTCTGACTAAGAGTTGGCTTGAAATCAATAAATTCAACCGCAAACGCTCAGTAAATATGTTTGTCAAAGCTCACTCCGGAGCATCAATTACGAAGAAAAACGAAGGCAGTTTGGACCCCACAATCTATTTTAACGGCGAAATCAATCTTTGGACGCCGAGCATTACTCAACAGGCAAAAGACGCTCTTGATTGTTACCGACAACCAACAAATTCGAGCGAGTGCTATCAAAATGCCGGAGTATCACGCGAAAATTTGAGCTATTATCAAGGCAATCCCATTTCGCCGGAAAATGTTGATCTAATTCTTCTTGATGGTTGCATCAATGATATGAGTGCAAGAAGGATTTTCGACTTTTCCTTTCGCCGAAAAATGTTAAAAGCGGCTGCTCAGCAGTTTTGCTACGGTGCGATGAAAGAGCTATTAGGCGTTTTAGTTAAGGATTATCCCAAAGCCAAAATCATTGTAACTGGTTATTACCCTTTGGTTTCTAAAGATACAAATCCCAATGCCCTTTACGATGCAGCATTAAACGCTTTCGGCGACAATCCGGTTTCTGATGTCATTCTAAAAGCCTTTAAAATCTTTAATCTCAAACCATTTAAAAAGTTTCGGGTTATCAGAAACATATTCGCAAAGCGCTCTTCGGTTTGGTACCTGGAATCAGCCAAAGGTTTGGAAAAAGCCGTAAGCGAAACAAACAAAGCTTTATCCGAGCCGCGCGTTTTTTATGTTGATCCCGCTTTTCAATACGAAAATTCATTCTCAGCTTCAAATACTTATTTGTGGAAGTTAATTGATAACACCAGAACCGACGACTCGCTTTACGCCAAGCGCCAAGATATTTGCGCCGATCGACGACTGACGCATTTCAACAGGTTTGACCATTTCATCTGTCACCGAGCCGGTCTTTTTCACCCAAATAAAGCGGGAGCCGCGGCTTATTACAGAGCTATTGCTAATAAACTGAAAGAAATTCAGTTTTAAATTTTCAATTACAAATTTGTCAACAGTTTGAGGAGAATAAAATTATGAAAATTCGCTTTGCAGTTTTTGCTGCTTTAGCATTGTTAAATTTTGCTTTTACGAACATCGTTTCGGCTCAAGCCGATTCTCAAATTTATCAACCATGCGGAAAATTATCCGTCGAGCAAAAAGAAGATCAATATCCCTCTGAAACATTTATTTGGAAAAAAGAAGGTAAAGAAATGGTGTCGGTTCCGATTGATCAAGTGCATTCTACTGGCAGCAAAATGGTATTTACATTTGTGCCGGTATGGAAACGGGAGAAAGATTATAAGATATACACCGGCGAAAAAATAAAATTGGACGTTTACCCATACGGTAGAGAGGAGGGTCTTAAGCTAGATTCTAATTTAAATTTGGTGCCGTATTTGAATAATCTCGATGCAATTAAAAATTTAGATTTACCCGATGCCAATAAAGTCAGGGAGTTTCAAAAAAAGGTAAAAAACGACGCTGCCTTCGCAGAAATGTTGCGAGAAAATCCCCAATTAGGAGTATTTAAAGTGTCAAACCTTAAAGAAGAGCAGTATTTAGTAATTGGTTTGAATGAAAATGCGTTGGCGAAATTTAGTGATAAAAAGGATGATTGGTATGCGTTTCTTCATTACATAGAACGTCCTAAAGATGCAACAGATGATTGGGACCCTGTGGCTGAATTTGAAAAGAAACTACCAGAAGTATATCGGAAAAAAATAGTAAATGGTAAAAGTCACGGTAGTCTGACTCCATATGTAAGTCCTGTTGAAAATCCAGGACAATACCTTGAAAATAAAAAAGTTCCAACTTCTTTAATTCCGCTGCCCTATTTCAGTTTTGAAGGCGAACCAAAAAACGTTGATGAAATATATGGTAAAGATGACATTAAGAAACAAGAACTGGCATTGCCTGCTGCATTTTTAAAGAAATTAAATGCAATTGATAATTCAACATCAGAAAACAACAAGGCTTTCTTTAAACGAACATTAGAATTAGACACAACTGATTTACCTACTGGTTATTATTGGGTAACTTTACAGGGTAATGCCGTTTTTGATGGTGAGTATAAAGGTGACTGTCCCAAAACAACACCGCCGGTTCTAATTCATATTGAACCACGCGTTCCTAAAATCGAAATCCCGCCTGTTGCCAATCGTCCGCCCAAATTAACTTTAAATCCCACGACCGATTGTAAAGCCGGTAGGGTCTCTGTTATTGCTAAACCATCGGACCCTGACATTCCAGCACAAACGTTAAAAATTAGAGATTGGAAGATTTACGAAGGAGAGGGGAATGATAAAAAAGAAATTCCTTTGTCTTCTTTCAGTTATGAATTCGCCCCTAATGCCGATGATCCGCAATCTCTGACGATCAATGGGGGCTTACAGCTAGGCGTTAAGTACACGTTTGAGGCGACTGTTTCTGACGGTGAATATAAAACTACCGCCGATCAATCAACGACGCTGATTTGCCCGAATTCCGCAGCCGGAATCTTCTATTTCGGATTCGCCACCCCAAATAAGAAGGATGGAAACATTCTCGATCCGGAAGAATGGACAACCGACAGGGAAAGGCTTAACGAAAAACCTGAAACAGAAGGTAAATACCCGGAAGCTGAATTTGCGACGTTTTACGAAAAAATTTCGCCTAGGTTCAAAGTCCCGGAAATTGATTCGAATAATAACAACACTGTTACGCTTAACCGAATTGTTGATGCCATCAATGCCAATCCAGGTTATAAGCTTTACGTTTACGGTTACGCCGACTTTAGTAAAACTAAAAACTATAGTAACTTTGAACTCGCAAAGCGACGAATAGATAACGCCGTGGCTGCAATAAGAGCAAAACTCTCAGAAAAAGGATTGTCGTTTAATCAGGTTATTGCCGGAGAGCCCGTAAAAACAAACAGAAGCGACTGTTACGTTCAAACCTGCACTGACCGAGATACTTGGTCTGATGAGCGCAGACATGATCGTCGGGTCGAAGTGCTATATGTGTTAGATACCAATCAGATTAAACTACCCGAATATGAACCGAAGCCGGAATGCCGTGAACGTTGCGACAAGTAAAGCAGCGTTAGATACCAAAAACAATGGTAAGAAAACAGAATCAAAACGCAAAAGAGCGCGAAAATAATTTTCGGATTTTCTGACGGTAAATCGGTTATGTCGTAAAATCAAAAGCGGCGAAATTAACTCTGAAAAGTTAATTTCGCCGCTTTTGATTTTCTTTCCATATCAAGATGTTTGTTGACCTCAAAGATTGAAAATTTAAAGAAACAAATAGTGTGAAGCCGAAGATAAAATTTCAGTTCGACGCCAACCAGGATTATCAGCTTCAGGCAATCAATTCGACGGTTGATCTGTTTGAAGGAATGGGAAATTTTCGCCCCGAATTTTCGCTCGGCGACGAGATAAAACCGAATCTGCCCGAAACGGAGATTCTTTTCGATTCTGAAATTCGGATGAATCTCGAAAACATTCAGGAAAGAAACGGCGTTCCGATTGCCCAGCAGCTTGACATCGAATCCGGTATGGTAATGGAAGGCGCCGGCATCGAATCACACGAGTTTCCGTCTTTTACCGTCGAAATGGAAACCGGAACGGGCAAAACCTACGTTTATCTGCGAACGATTTACGAGCTTTTCGGGTGTTACGGCTTCACGAAATTTATCATCGTTGTTCCGTCGGTCGCCATTTACGAAGGCGTCCGCAAAACCGAAGAAATTACGCGCTCGCATTTTGCCAGTCTTTATGAAAACAACACGCTCAATCTGATTCCCTACGACGGCAACCGCGTTAACCGCGTTCGCAGCTTTGCGACCGCCAACACGCCGCAAGTCCTTTTGATGACGATTGACGCTTTCAACAAAGTCAGCAACAACTTCTACAAACAAACCGACGCGCTGCAAGGCAGCAATCTTCGCCCGTTCGAGTTTGTCCAGAAAACGCGCCGATTGTCATTCTTGACGAGCCGCAAAGCATTGACAACACGGAAAAAGCAAAAGCGGCGATTCGCACTTTGAAGCCGCTTTTCACTTTGCGCTATTCGGCGACGCATCGACGCAGCCCGAATCTCGTTTATCGTCTGACTCCGGTTGAAGCGTATCATCGCAGTCTCGTCAAAAAGATCGAAGTAACCGGCATCGGTGAACTCGAAACGCTGCACGACGCGCAGCTCGCTCTGCAAAATGTTGAACCAAGTCCTTTCCGCGCCAAAATCCGAACGCTCGTTTTGCGCGGCGGCATTTCAAATGTAGCTGAATTAACACTCAGACCCGGCGACGATCTTTTCGCTCACACCAAACGCGAAGAGCATCGAACTAACTTCATCGTCAGAGAAATCAACACGACGCCCGGCAATCAATTCGTTTTGTTTGAAAACGGCGAAAAAATCCGAATGGGCGATCAGGATGCGCCAATGCGCGCCGAGGTTTTCCGCGCTCAAATCCGCGAAACTGTCTGCGAACACTTGCAAAAACAGGAAAAACTCGCACCTTTGGGAATCAAAGTTTTATCGCTTTTCTTCATAGACCGCGTTGAAAATTACACGCGCGACGATGGCATTATCCGCCGACTTTTCGACGAGATTTTCGACGAATTAAAACAAAATTACCGACATTTCAAAGATTTTTCCGCAGAACAAGTTCGCGGCGCGTATTTCGCCAAAAAGAAAGTCAAAGCCGACGGCATTGAACGCGAAATCGCGCTCGATACAGAAAGCCGCAACAAAGAAGAGAAGGAAGCCGAAAAAGCGGCTTTCGCGTTGATTATGCGCGACAAAGAAAAGATTCTCTCTTTTGACGAACCGACGAGCTTCATCTTCGCTCATTCCGCTCTGCGTGAAGGCTGGGACAATCCGAATGTCTTTCAAATCTGCACGCTCAATCAAAGCGTTTCCGACATCAAAAACGGCAGGAAATCGGACGCGGACTTCGCCTTTCAGTCAATCAAAACGGCGAGCGAATTTTCGATGATGATGTAAATATCTTGCGCGTTGTTGCCGACGAAAGCTATTCAGATTTTGTCCGTAAACTGCAAGAAGAATACCGCGAAGCCGGAGAAGATGCGCCGCCTGCGCCGACAAAGCCGCGCCCATCAACTATCCGCCGCCGCGACAATCTTTTCAGCAGCGCCGATTTTCGCCAGTTTTGGGAAAAACTCTCAAAACGAATGACCTATAACATCAAAATTGATACCGAAAAATTGATTGATGAATGCGTCCAGAAATTAAGCGGTATTACATTTCCCGATCCGAAAATCATCATCACACGCGGGCGTTTCGTTTTGACCAATTACACTCTCAAACTTGAAAAAACCGAAAACGGCTCCGCGCACATCGTTGTCGAAAGAAAAACAAGCGACGGCGGAACGGACACGCTCAAACGCCCTGTCGTTGAAGGCACAAAGCTCGACCGCGCTTTTAACGACAATGCTTTGCGCGACTTCAAAGTTTTAGAGATTGTTGACGAGCCGGGCGCCGAAAAAATTACATTTACGAATGAGGATTTTTTGACTACGTTCAAACAAATTCATCTTAATCTAACCGCCGTCCAGAAACCGGCGGTTGTCGAAGTCAAAACTGTCGAAGGCGAAAAATTCCCCGTGTTTGACTTCATCGGTCGCGCCGTCAAAGAAACTCAATTAACGCGCAAAACTCTGAACAAAATCTTTTTCGGTTTGTCTGAAAATGTGCAAACGACAGTTTTCCGCAACCCGGAAGGCTTTGCCGACAAATTCATCGAAACCATTCGCGATGCGCTCGCTGTTCACATCGCCCAAAATATCGAATTCACCGTCGCTGGAGAAAATGCTTTCGACCCCGAAGAGCTTTTCCCAGCGGAAAAGAAAGTGCCGCAACGCGAACTCGTTGAATCTTGCGATCACGGGCTTTACGACCGAATGCAAATAGACTCCGAAGTCGAATCTTGCTTTGTTGAACGCTGCTTGCGTCGCTACTCAAACGTGATTCTTTATTTTAAATTCCCGCCGAAATTCAAATTAGATTTCCCCTCACTGATCCACGATTATAATCCTGATTGGGGAATTATCCGCGAGTCCGACGACGGCAGCTACAAACTCGAGCTCGTCGTCGAAACCAAAGGCACAACTGATCTTCAAAAACTCCGCTTCTCCAGCGAAAGTTGGAAGATACTTTGCGCCGAACGCTATTTTGAAACGCTCGGTATTCGTTACAAAGTTTCAGATGACAGAACTTTCGATTGGGACGCTTTAATGCCTAGATTGAAATAACCTCAGCGACAAATTTAAGAAGAAAAAAGGGATGAACCGAACGAATCCGGTCTATCCCTATTGCGAAATAAAACATGCAAGCGCAGCAGGCTCTTCAGGCTGCAACCTTGTGACTGTACTCCTCCATTAGTTCATCCTCTATGTCATCTTTATACGAATCATCGAAATAATCATCCGTAGATTCGTATTCCTCCTGTTCAAATTGTGGGTCAAAAGCGTCAAATTCTTCTTCATCGCCTTTGAGAACATCACTGGAATTTTCAAATTCATTCGATTTCTCAGGAAACCTTAAGATGCTCCTGTGCGATTTTGTCTCTGGTTGAAAGAAAACTTGAGCAGCCGCTTCGTTAAAATATTTTCCTAGACGGGCGGTTGACGCAAACTGCTGGACGGGCTTTAATTTCTTAAAAGCAGAAGTAAAAGCGTTTGACAAAGACCAGAGAGTTCTCGCTTTAAAAGCTTCGTGTTCCGGGCGGAAATAACTTTCGTGAACAACGGGCAGTAAAAACCTTGGCAACTTTAATTTTCCTTCCAAAAAAGCTTCATAGATCAGAAGCTTTGCTTGCTCATCCGGCAAAGGATTCCGCTGCCATTCTTTGACCTGTCGTTTAAGAGGATCAAAATTACGGTGGATCCGATCAACTCCGATTGAAATTAAATCCTCAAGATCAAAGTTGCGGGTATGCTTTTGCAAGAGAGGTGTAAAATCTCCGGCAAATGCCATATTATCGCAAACGAAAATTCTTAATCCGGCTGTTAATGCCAATCGCATTGATTTATCGTTGCTGTTTCTCAATCCGATAGAATATGAGCAGCCGTCAAATCCGTATTCCAGATCCATGACTCCAAACATTTTCATTCCGTCTTTTGAAACCGCGTACTCTTCACGTTTGATTTTCAGATAACGAAAAGTCAATGCTTCTTCCAAAGATTCGACAATCCGATAATGAGACAGCGGTTGATGCGTTCTCGTCTCTTCGGGAGCGGGAATCAGTTTTAATTCCTCGCGCGTAATTTTTCGTGTTCCGCAATGAGCCAATAATGTGGCTCTCTGATTTGTTTCTTCCATTTCTGTTCATTCTCCTTCTTTTCTGTATTTTTTGTATGTTTCCGTTTGTTTCGTCTTTTCCTGTTTTTGCGCGTGTTTAACTGCTCCAAGTCGTTTTCATCAGCTGAACTAATCAGCGCTGAAATTGACAGTTTTAGCTTAGTGGTAAAGGTTTAATTGCTGCCGTTGAGCAGAAAGTTTCTGTGGTTGTTTTTGAAGATAAATTTATAGCTGAAACTAAAGGCGGCTTTGCAGGTGGTGATGTCTGTCAAATGGTAAGCTTCGGATTTTGATGAGAGTCCTCTTTATCAGAGAGAATTGAACTGCGTCTGTAATCCGAAATTACTTATCGCTTTTAGCTTCAATGCAGGCGTGATTCTTTGATTTGTGCGGCTTTATCATTCAGCGATTTACCTGATTGGGAAAATCCTCTGCTTTGAGCGCCTTTTCCCACCAATCGTCGGTTTCTTCTTTATTCGAGTCTTGATCGTCTGTTTGGGTCTTTGCGGAATCGGCAAGTGATTGCTTTGTTGCGGAAAGATTCAACTGCTCTCTCCAGGTTTCTTCGGCGTGATCGGGATCAAACCATTCAATGAGACCTTGAAACAAAAGATGCCAGCCTTCCGAATATGCTTCGACTTCGAGCTTGATGCCTTCCGCATCAAGATAAATCGTATAGCGATATGATTCTTCGAGATAACGAGTTCCCGCCGGATAAAGATAAAATGATCCGATGCCGGATTTGAAATGAGCGACGATCTGTGATGCCAGACAATTCATTCCGCGAGCAAACTTTCGTTTTCTTTCCAAGAGGCTTTCGGCAACAACTCCATTCGTTATGGTAAAGCATGATAAGAATCTTTTCAGATCAAAACCGTGAGCCGAGGGCTGACCGTTTGAAGTTCTTAAAATGACGCAGATTTCTGCATCCCGCTCATCTTTGATAATCGTTAAACATCTGGTTGGCACGAGCTTCAATCCTCTCCTTTCCCACAGGTTTCCTGTGGTTGCGGCGCGCTCATCAGCAAAAGCATTCTAATGGGCGAAAATCCGCCGTCTTTTTCCATCCGGTTATAACAGGCGTTGCAAAGTCCTGTGTGCGGCTGAAGACAGCAGTTGTGACAAAGTAAAGCGTTACATCCGTCGCACAGAATCCAATTTCTTTCGGAGACTTCTTTAATGGAAATAATTCCGATGCCTTCAATGATTTCGCTTTCCACCATTAGTTCCCCGTAAAGCTTCGATTGACAGACTTCGCAATATCCGGCGATTGGTCTTTGATCGCTGTTTTCATGATCGCTGTTTTCGTTATCGGTGTTTTCATCTTTCATCAGTTTGTTTCTCCTTTCCCGACTGATCATCATTTGCTTCTTCTTCGGTAATTTCGATTTCCAGATAATCGAGAACTTCCAACTCCGGTGTGGCGCCCTCCGGCACAAGACGGTTTTCGTCTTCGTCATAGAGAACTGCGACGAGTTTCCGTTTGAGTTCTTCGGCGGAAGAAACGGAAGAGACTCTGATTTGCATCGTGACTAGAAATTCGGTTTGCTCATCGTCGGATTTGATTTTCCGAATAAACTTTTTATCTTTACCTTCTGCAAAGGGAATGTTCTGTTTGTTAACAGAGACGCATCCCTTGCAGGTAAGCAATAATTCGTCAAAGCGAAAGTAGTACAGACAGTAGTCGCATGAGACGAAGTTCTGTTCTTCGGCGCAATCTTCACAAACGGCTCCTCCGCCGGAAAGCATTCTGGCTTCTTCGGTTTCTTTTTCTTTACAGCATTCGGCGCAACAGAAATATTCTTCCGATTCCGTTAGTGATATTTCGTGTTCTTGTGATATATCCACGATTTTTCTCTAAATCCTCCTTTATTGAATTGTGAAATGTGCTGAACGCGCCTCCGCTTGCCATTCTTTCGAGAAGAGGCAAACGAATGCGCCGCAGCAGTCAATTCCTTTGCGGTGTGAAAATTTATTGCAACGGAATTGACCGGCTATGAAGCAAGTTACGGGAACTCAAAAGGAAAGTATTGACTAGTAAATTGAAGCGGGAAGGGAAAAGAAAAATTGCTTGATTAGGAGAAGCACAAAGACTGTAAAGAAATTATCTTTCATTCGATTTACCCGCTAAGAAGTGTCATCAAACTCCGGTATCGAATCCGAGAGAGAATTTGGATCTATTGTGACTGCGCTAAAAGGCTTTGAAACAGCCCCGTCAATCATCATCTTTAAATAAATGTGATAATTCGGAAGATTCGTTAAATCCGTGGCTGAAATCTCCGGCGCAAACTCCTGCGAAAGAAGCTCCGCATCCGCCGCTCCGACTCGAAAAGCTATTATGCTCCCGACATTTCCTAAAACCGCGTCTCTGATTGCCGGATCAAGCTGATTTAAATACTGATGAGCGAGAATCAGATTAATCCGGTATTTACGAAGCTCAGAAAGCATCGAGGCGAGACTTAATGTGGTAAAGCTGTGAAATTCATCCAGGTAAAGATAATGATCAAGTCTATCTTCCTGAGCAATATCGGTTCTGGTTAATGCGGCTAATCCCAATCTGGAAATCAGAAGCGAGCCTAACAGAAGAGCGGTATCTTCTCCTATTTTTCCTTTCGAGAGATTAACGAGCAGAATCCGTCCTTCATCTATGATCTTTCTTAACTGAAGAGGCTTTTCCGAATGATTAAAGATTCTTCCCAATAAAGGATTGGTGATAAAAGCTCCCACTTTGTTCTGCAAAGGAGCGATGGCTTCCGCTCTTAATCGTTCGGGATATTTATTGTATTCATCCGTCCAGAACTTTCTGACTTCTTCGTTTTCGACCTTTGAGACTGCTTCTTTTCGGAATTTTGCGTCATGCAGAAGACGCAGAATGTCTCCTAAGACGGCATCCTTTTGATCGAGCAAAGTCAGAAGCGAGTTTCTCAGGATATGTTCGAGACGAGGTCCCCAGGAATCATTCCAGAGATGTTTGAAAACAGAAAGCATTCCCGATGCAGCCAATGGACGTTTTGAAACCGGAATTCCCGATAACGGATTAAATCCATATGGCTGCTTTGCATAGGGAACATCGAAATCAATGACATCTCCGGCTCTTTCTTCTGGAATAAACTCTTTGATTCGTTCGATTAAATCTCCGTGCGGGTCAAGCAGAGTAAAACCGTTTCGAGCCGTGATGTCGTGTCGCATCAGAGTTTCAAGCAGCGTAGATTTGCCCGTTCCTGTTTTACCGATCAGATACAGATGAGAGCGGCGATCTCGCGGCTTAATTCCAAAGAGACGCTGCTCATCGCGAAAGTTTGTTCTGGCAAACAGAACAGTTTCTTCAGTTTTATTTCGAGAGGAGAAATTATCTTGAGAAGACATTAAAAAGAAGAATTAATGGTTAGAAGTTTACTTTAAATTATTGGTTAGAAGTTTACTTTTGAATATCCGGATTGGAGAGAACGGAGGGAAAATCCATCCGCTTTTATTATGTTTTTTTGCGGAATTTAGCAGAGGCGGAAGATTTTGATTTTCTCGTAAACGGCAATTGCAGAGGTCTCCATTTATTAACCTCGATGACCCAGAATCTTCCGTTATAACAGGCATTGATATAACCGTTTCTTTGCAAGACGCGCAGCCATCTGCGAACGGCGAAGATGTTGATTCCCGTGTCTTCCGAAACAGTCGAAAGACGACGATAAAGACGACCCGTTTTCCAGTTCGCGTTTAAGAGAAAGTAAAGGAAAAGCCAGACTGCTATTCCCATTTGACGATAATGACGAGCGGAGGAATCAATCACCAGACCTCGATAAAGTCTCGCCCACCATTGCGATCCCTGCGATTTTTCTTCGAGTTCTCGGCTTTCAGAAGCTGCTGCTGTAATGCAGCGAGCTGGCGCTTTAGACTCTTGGTGGTTTGGATCGTCCTGTTCTGACGTTTCATTGCTTTGGAGCTTGTTTTGCAGCTTTCGGAAACGCTCTTTGATTGATGAAATGATTTGTGAAATTGATTGTGAGGACATAATTAAAAAGATTTGAATGATTATCAATTAGAATTGAACGGAACGTGATGCATCGGTTCTGTTTCACCGTAACATTCAAACCGAAACCTAAAACAGAGAGAAAAATTAGACTTTTGAGGCTCTTTATCCACAAACTTTTAAATAAGTCTTTCCCTTTTAGTTAATTATTCTGGTTAAGACAATCTGGTTGGAAATTGTGGAAAAGTCTGATTCGATTTTGAATTAGCCGGAAATCGAAAGCCGTACAGTCTGGTGAGTAAACAGATTTGCTCGCTCTGATGACCATTTTCGGTAATCAAGCTCACCACAAAAGGAACATCGCTGTTGACAATTTTAAGATTGAAACAGAAAAAAAGAGGAAAGCAGTGCTTTCCTCTTCAACCGTGTTGATGCCCGTCTGAACAAATGCCTCTAGGGCACAAAGACGGAAGCAATCGGAACATCATTGTTGCTTCCCCATCTAAACGCCGAAAACTGATTTTGACTTGCGCTCTTTAAGAGATAAAACATTCCGTCCGTGTTTCTCCAGACTGCAATATCAGCTTTTCCGTCTCCATCATAATCTCCGACAACTGGTTTATCCGAAGAAACACCGAACTGAATTCCTGTAAATCCCTGCGATGAACGATTCAAGTACCAGACTCCTTCTCGATAAACAGCCTGATCCGCTCTTCCGTCTCCATCGTAATCCGCTGGAACAGGTTTATCCGTGGAAATGCCGAACTGAACGGCTCTAAAAGCATTATCGGAGCTTTGCTGATAATACCAGTTTCCGTTTCTGAAAACCGCGACATCTGTTTTCCCGTCTCCGTCGTAATCCGCCGGAACAGGCTTATCCGAAGAAACTCCGAATTGAACCGCTCGAAACTGATTCGTCGAGCTATCAAGAAAATACCAGTTGCCTTGTCGGAATACTGCCGGGTCAGCTTTTCCGTCTCCGTCGTAATCCGCCGGAACCGGAATATCACCCGCTGTTCCCCAATGAACTGCTCTGAAACTATTATCAGAGCTTCTCGTGTAATACCACCATCCTTCTCTAAATACCGCTATATCCGTTTTTCCGTCTCCGTCGTAATCTGCCGGAACTGGTTTATCCGTGGAAACACCAAACTGAACGGCATAAAATCCTTCCGTTGAGCGCTGCACATACCAGTTTGAATTTGAGGGACGAAACACCGCGTAATCGGTCTTCCCGTCTCCATCAAAATCAAAGGGTGTGCGGCGAGAAACTGCGGCATCTCCGAGATAGCGAACAACCGCAAAATCTTCGTTAAATCCGGCGGCAGCGTCTTCGCTATGACCGATGACGATGATCTTTCCATCCGGTTGAATTGCCGCGTCTCTGGCTTGATCGCTTCGGCTTCCGATTGGAGTAATGACTTTTCCTCCCGCTCCGAATGAAGCATCAAGCGAGCCGTTCGGATTAAGCCTTAACACTCCGAAATCCGAGCCGCTTCCCGTAAAGCTGTTTCCGGCAACTACGATTTTACCGTTTGACTGAACGTTGATTGATTCTCCTGAAGAAGAACCTCCGAATCTGGTTGTCACAATTCCATTATTCCCGAATCCAGCATCGAGTGTTCCGTTCTGATTGTAGCGAACAACTGCAACATCGCTTGCGCCCTGTTCGCTGTTATCGCCTGTAACTAAGATTTTCCCGTCCGCTTGAATTACGACATCCGAAAGACTGCTGTGTCCGGCAGAAGTTATTGTTGTAATAACTTTTCCGCTTGTGCCGAATGATGCATCAATTGTTCCGTTCTGGTTGAATCTAACAAGAGCAAATCTGTTAACTGTCGTCTGAGCCAGATCAACTGCGGCAACTCCGGCGACAATGATTTTACCATCAGTTTGCAGCGCGATAGCTCGCCCTGCATCTCCGACGCTGCTGGTTCCGACCTGCTGGATAACTTTCCCGGCGGTTCCGAATGTTTGGTCAAGCGTTCCGTCTGAATTGTATCTGACGAGCGAAAATCTTCTCGGAGAACCGCTGTATCCGGCAACAAGGATTTTTCCATCCGGTTGAATTGCAATAGCTTCAGCCAGATCAAAACCCGATACATCCGTAATGACTTTTCCTCCATCGCCGAAAGCGGAGTCTAATGTTCCGTTCTGATTGTAACGAACAACGGCAAAATTACCGCTGGCATAACCGGCAACAACGATCTTTCCGTCCGTTTGAAGAGCTACCGAATAAGCTTCATCTGAACCTGCTCCGACCGGAGTTAAAATTTTCCCTCCAGAACCGAATCCAGAATCGAGAGTTCCGTTTTGATTGTAGCGAACTACTGCGAAATCATTCTGAGCATATCCGACAACAATGATTTTTCCGTCAGGTTGAACGGCAACGGCTTGAGCCAGATCGCGTCCTGTTCCGACAGGAGTTATGACTTTTCCGCCAATTCCGAAACTCGGATCTAAATCTCCGGCAGCGGCAAAAGTAGTGTTTACTCCAAGGCAAAGCATCGCTGTCACTACAGCAACAACCATTAACAAACTGCATACAACAGTCGAACAAAAATTGAAAGCAGTTCTCGCAAACTGCGCGTTTTTTAAGTTTTTCATCTCTCTGTGAATCCTCCTCAAAGTAATTGATTTGGTTAAATCAAAAAGCCGCATCAGCGACGATTTGATTTATCGATTGTTTGGGCTTCGATAAGCAGAGGCTCGGTTCCTAATGCTTGTTTGTGTAGCTGCTCTTTCGCCGAAGCTTTTTTCCCCTGGCGTGAAACCTTCAGCTTGTATTAGCTCCTCTTCTGGAGGGTGATTGCCAATACCAGCATGTTTTCCTTTGTTTACTTAAACTGAATCAGTAATTTTCAGCGAGAAAGAAGAAAGAGCTTAAAAACACGCTGATTTACGACATTGAACACATCACGACCTCGTTGTGATAAATTCTTTGGTACAAATGTTTGACGTGGTATTGCCACTTTTGCGGCTCTTGCCGTCAACCGAGTAATGCAATACGTCGCCGGAAATCTTTGGCTAATGTTTTCGGCGACTCCAACGATTGACGAGATACTAAACCAATATTGGTTTAGTTGCAAGCTCAGAAATTCTTTTTCTCTTTTTGCTCAGTTTCCTTTTTATCTTTCGCACATAAACGCTTCGACAGGAGGTTTTAACTAACCTCATGGGGCGTTACCATAGAAAAAAACCGGCACATCTGCATGAAAAACTTCTAAAAATCAGGGAGCGATTGGGACTCTCGCAAAATGCAATGATTAGGCATTTGGGACTGGAAGGTGAAATTACGCAAAGCCGGATTAGCGGTTATGAGCTTGGAACGCGGGAGCCGTCTTTGCCGACTTTATTGCTGTATGCTCGTGTCGCTAATGTTTATGTTGAGGTACTGATCGATGATTCTCTTGATTTAGAGAATGGCGCATTGCCTTACAAGGCAAAAAGCGAAGGAATCAAGCGATTTTAGACATTTTAATATTAAAAAATTCTTTCCGAAAACTTGAGGGATTTATCAAAACCATTGCGAATTTCTCATTATAAAGAGGCTTGGGTCATAGTGCTGTTTTCTATCGCCCTTATAATCCACTGATACAGAAGCTATCGGTTGCGACGTTCTCTCTTTTTCAGAGAACGGGGTTTCAGCTCCTTTTTCAAATCGTATCTTTTAAGCCATTTGGAAACAGCCTGCTGACCTATCTGATAAATCTCTGCTATTTCAGCCTGCGTTTTGTTTTCTGTTAAATAAAGCCGCTCCAGTTCTTCGCGCTGCGGTATCCGTCCGCAATTCAGACGACGAGCTTCTTTGCGAGTTCTGAGCTGAATCTTGTGTTTTTTGAGTTGTCTTATGACAAAAGGAACAGTGCTGTTTAATTCTTCAGCAACTTTCGTAGTTGACAGTTTTCTGTTTTGATACAGCTCGATTAACACATCGCGATTCAATTCCAAGCTTTCCGTTTTGCGTCCGCGCTGTTGTCTGTCAATGCCAGCTCTTTTCAATCTCGATTGCACGGCTTGCCGCGAGATGCCGAATTGATTGCCGATTTCTTCGAGCGTTTTTCCATCTCGATAAAGCTCGGCTAAAGAATCCGTCTTGATTTTAGGATGAAGGTTTTTAGCCATATTTCTCAGCCGGTTCAAATAAGAGATCCTTATTTTACCCATTCTGGGGATTGCCTTGCTTGCTGCCCGTCGTTTTATTTCAATTTCATTGATTCACAGTAACTATTTTGGATATTTATATTTTAAATACTCGCTCTGCCATTTTGACATAATCGGGATTCAGTTCAATTCCAATAAATCTCCGTTGTAATCTCTTTGCAACAACAGCAGTCGTTCCGCTTCCCATAAACGGATCAAGAACGATTCCATTTTCCGGACTTCCTGCCAGAATCGGAGTTTCAATCAGTTTTTCTGGGAAAACTGCAAAATGATTACCATTGAATCTTCCTGTTCCAATTGTCCAGACTGCTCTTTTGTTTCTGCCTGTTTTTAAAACTCGTGCGCGGCTTTTCTCCATCGCTTTGCTGTTGATCGGCAGTTTCATTTCGGAATTCCACCATTTATGCTTTTTCTCTGGATTAACAGAGCGTTTTTTAAGTCTTTCAGGATTCTTTAATGCTTCAAACTGCTGGTTAAAGAAATATCTTCTGCTTTTGGTAAAAAAGAAGATTTTCTCAAAATCCATTGTAAAACGATCTTTGACGCTGCTTGGTAAAAGATTAGGTTTATGCCAGATGATTTCGTTTCTTAAAATCCATCCGCGTTCAATCATTCCAATGGCAAAACGAGCCGGAATCTGTAATAAACATTTAGCGTATTTACCTTTTCTGTGAGTCAAACGCAATGAATTGTTTGATTTGCTGTTTGCCCTCTGTTGATGATTTATCAAAGAACCGGAAGTAGCGCTTCCGCCATAAGTATCTCCGATAACAACCCAGCAGGTTCCGGTTCTTTTCAACACTCGTTTTGCTTCATCAAAAACAAGAAACAGTTTCTCCAGATATTCGGTAAATGTTTCTTCAAGTCCAATCTGTCCGGCAATTCCGTAATCTCGCAAAGCGTAATAAGGAGGGCTGGTTACAATCGAATCTATGCTTTCGTTTGGAAGTTTCCGTAAAACACATAAAGCATCTCCTTTCAGAATACGATTCTGAAAAGCTTCAATTATGGTTGTTTGATTTAAGTTTATTGAGTCTTTTGAGGATTTCTTTGTCGAAATCATTCTGAAGATAATTGCCGGATAAATTAAAGAAGATAACAAAGTAACTCTAGCAATCATTAGAAAACTGAAATAGAAGGAAAAATTAGCCTCTTATTCAAATTAAACTGCAATTCATCTTGTATTTCATAAAGGAATCTCTTTAATACCTGTTATTGCTTTGCATATCTTGACAGATTCTGTTGGCGTGATAATGTTCAAGTGTAATTAAATTCTGTATTTATGGAGCTTACGCAAGAACATTTCGATAAACAAATCGAAGAACTGAATAAACGCCTGGATTATATGGCGACCAAAGCTGAATTAGACGCGATTCGCTCTGAGATGGTCACTAAAACTGATCTGGAAACACAAACCAAAGCGCTGGAATCTTATACCGATGAAGTTGCTGCTACTATTCTGGAAGCCGTTAATACAGGTTTTGATAAAATGAATGCTCGATTTGATGAAAGGGATAAGAAAATCGAGCATATAGAAGAAGATGTCAAACAATTAAAAGGTGCTCTTAATCTTTCTTGATCGAATTTAATTACTTTATACACGAAAATCTCCGGCAAATAGCTGGAGATTTTTGTTATTGCATTTGAATTAGCCTCTGTGGTCTAAATTTACCCTCTGTTTCCCTTGATTCACTATCGCTATGCTGTCATTGGTGATTGATTAATAATTGTTTTTCTTCTGGATTATCCAATCTAGAGATGTTCTTTGATATTCATTATGGAGGAAGCGAGAAATGCTCGCTACAGGTGATCTGAACAAGACACCTACTGGGGCTATTTGTGTTCTAAATTATCGTCGTCTGTAAATTCCCGCTCTGAGAAGAATTCATACAAATTTTTAGCAACTTGGCTTAATTGAGCGGAAAGAGTTCGAGTCGTTGCACGAGACGGGCTACCAGAAGGGATAAGCTTGTACTCTGAAACAATCTGAAACGGCATTTTGAGCTTTGTTACGAGAGATTTTTCTTTCGCCGCAAAGTTCGAGACGCAGGTTTCTACCATCTCCCGTTTTTCTTCCGGCTTTCCAAATTTATAGCTTAAGTAAGCCCGGTTTAGCAGTTCGAGAAAGTCTTTTAGCTGCTTTAAGACATTCGTTTCATTTTTAGATAAACGATTTAGTTTTTCTTTTATTTCCTGTTCTTCGATGACAAGCTGATTTTTCTTTTCTAAATACGTTTCCTTGTCGAAAACCTCGTCAACAAAAGCATCGGCTAATTTAGAGAGCCGATTTTTAATTGTTTCTTCACGGATTGAGAGTTGTTTGTAATTCGCTTCAATCGAAGTTGTTTTCTCACGGTCTAATTCCAGAATTTCCGCCCACAGATATTCTTTTTCCTCATCGGTAAATTCCACCTTTTTAAGCGTCTCAAGCAAAGCGCATTCAATCAATTCTTCACGCAAAGTTTTCTGCTGGCAATTCTTTGTTTGACACCGATAATAAGCCCAGCCTTTCTGCCTTTCCGGGATTAGTGTCCGCTCGCAAAACGAACACCTTACAAATCTTCTAAAAATGAAAAAATGACGTTTTGTTTTTTTATTGTTCTTTCCTTCAAATACCGCCTGCGCTTCATCAAACAATGCGCGGGTAATAATCGGCGGATGTTGTCCGACAAATAACTCACCGGTTGTTTTCAGTTCAATTAGTCCGGTGTAAAAAGGGTTATGCAGAATGCTCGCTAATCCGTTTCGGGTTACTTTTCCGCCGTTTTTGTTGCGAAGTCCAAATGCATACATTTTATCAACCAGAGGATTAAGTCCGATTTCTCCAGAAGCATAAAGCTCAAAAGCTTGGCGGATAAGCGGAGCCTGCACCATATCAAGTTCTTTCGGTTTTCCTTTTCCGGCATTGAGATAACCAATCGGAGCAGGCATCGGATAAAGACCTTGCTTTAATCTTCCGTAAATTCCTTTTTTGGTTTCTTCTCTTAAATTACGGATGTAATCGGAAGCGACAACGGCTTGAATATCAGCAGAGAGCCTTCCTCCGCGAGAATTAAGATCGAGTGTTTCATTGGCAAAATGAACTTCTATCCCACTATCAATCAGCGAGCCGAGATCAGCCCAATCTTTTAAATTCCTGGCGCTGCGATCAATTTTATGAATGACAACTCCGCTCGCTTTACCATTTTTTAATAATTTCAGCATCTCTAAAAAGACGGGTCTTCCTTGTTTGGCGGCAGTTTCTCGCTCTTCAAAACACTTAATGATTTTTAAACTCCACTGGCGTGAATATCGTTCAATAGCGGCTTTTTGCTCGGTCAAAGATGTTCCGGTTTGCCCCTGTCTGACAGTAGAAACACGGACATATGAGAAATATCGTTTGTATTGCATCGCGAAAGAAAGAGAAAAATTAAAAGAGAAAGAGACGAATTAAAAGGAATGAAAAAAGCGGATTATTAGCTTAGAAAAAGGATTTATATTTAACCGTTTTTAAAAACGTCTGGTTGATTACTGCTCTGGTTTCGACTCTTTCAGCCTAGCTTCTTTCAAAGCATCGGTCAATGCTTTCGGATTTTCGCGTCTGATTCGTTCAAAAATGCGCCGGACGAGACGGATATAGCGGCGCAGATTGTATTCAGCTTCTCTTTGCTCTTCCTGCGATAATTGAGGATATAATTCGACAATTGTTCGCCGCTTTTTTGGTGCATTACCAAGTCTTTCAGATAATTTCATTGCGCCCGCTCTCCTGTTACTTTCATCTGAATCAAATCTTCCAAACAGACCAGTCCAACTGTTATTGCGTCAAACAGATTGGCGTAGTATTCAAGTTCCCAGTAACGGGTGCGATTGTAATAACGAACGAGTTCGGGGTAACGATCAGCAATGATTTTAGCTGCTTCTCGTTTTGTCGCTCTTCCGGTTTTGCACAGACGTTTTCTGATCACCAGAGGTGATTGTTCCCAGATTGAAATCCCCGCTTCTTTGGCGACGGCTTTGATTTGTTCTGCTGCGACATAAAGCAAAGCCGAATTCTTCTGCGTGATAAACATCTTTTCAATCGCTAAATAAGAAGGCTGGTATTTCTCGATTAGAGTCTTGATAAACGCAGAAATAGTTTCTAAAACCAGGCTCGGAGCTTTTCTGTTGGTAACGGTTTTTACTCCGTAATAAACCAGACTCTCGCCTTCTAAAACGGCAAAGCCGAGTTCTCTGGTGCCGGGATCAACGGCAAGAATGACGGGTAAGTTTTGAATTAAAGACATAAATAATTTGAAAAATTAAGAATGAGAAAGAAGCGAGCAGCGATAATAGAAAAGCTGCATTTGATAAAAAACGAGCAAATCGAAAAAGGCGTCTAAACTGTTTTAGAAAATCCGGTAACTTACACTGACAAATTCAAACGATAGTCAAATTCAATTAAAGATGCGTCATTGTGCGAATCAATTTTGTGACGTGCTTTTTAACGGCTGCGAGTTCTCTTTGTTCGGGCAAAGGGTTTTCAAGAAGACGCGCGTAATGGCAAAGCGGTGAGTCCTGACTTGATTCTCTTGCGGAGATCGAATCGGAAGTAGGCTCTGTAATCTCAATGTTATTGGTTACGCCGTTGCTCATTCCTGTACTGAGCGAAGCGACATAGGCTTCGGCTTTTGCCTGTACTTCTTTGCGATATTGCTCGTAATGTTCTGGAAACAACTCCTGCAATGAAGTGCCGTAAATAATGGCTAATTTAAGAGCGGTTTTAAAATTAGGAAGCCTCGTGCCTCGCTCATAACGGGATATTTGATCTGAAGTTTTATGTCCGAGAAGATTAGCGACCTGTTTTTGTTCCAGACCTATTTTGCGGCGGGCATTCCAGAGGCGATTGTTGAATTTTGTTTTTCCCTCCATAAGAGAGTGTTTTGATTAATGATTCATTTGTTTATGAAACCGAAGTAAAAGTGTGAATTGGTGATTGAATTGAATGGTGGTTGATAAAATGGTTGTTTTTCGTATTTATAACGTAACAGGATTTGGCAAGGGCAAACAGCGGGAAAATTTAGCCGTTTCTGGCTAATCGAGATACTCAAAGGTGGATAAACTACTCTCAAGCGTAACAGCGAGTGCAATAGAACCATACAAGGTGAAAATTAAAATGACTTCTTAAAACAATCTTCCCTGGTCTATTTTTTCACTGTTTTTAGCAGATATTAAAAATGAGCAGATAAGCAAAGCCATCGCTCATTGGCCACATCCCGATTGAAAATTTCAAGCTTCAACCCGCCAGTTTTATCAGGCAATCCAAGTTGCCACTGAAAAGCGACAGATTTCGTAAGCGCAATATGTAAAGAGTTCTTTTTGTTCCTTTCCGAAGAAGTCTTCCGCATTCCTTAAGTGATTGTCTTTGAGCCTGGAAAAAGAGAATCATCTTGCCGTCATTTTTTCTTCATTTTTACCGACTATCCTTATATATAGAACAGTTTTTTGTTGTTCTCTGCGAGAAAAGCACTGAGAAAAGCACATAGACAACCCGCTGAAAATGTCTGAATGAAAAATATTTGAAACTCCGTCTGCCTCTTACTTCCTAAAACTTAACCAATTAAACGACCTCCCGAAGGAGGAAATATGAACAAAGACCAATTACCAAACGGCATTTACCGCCGGAAAAACGACAACGCAAATTTATGGATCAGCTACTACGATGAAAACGGGAAGCGCATCCGGGAATCGGCTAAAACGTCTGACCCGGAAGTTGCCAAAGAATTCAGGGAAAAGCGGCTCCGAGAAGTCGCTGAAGGGAGGCTTTCGCCCGTTCGGAAATTTGAATCAATCACTTTCGGAGAGATTTTAGATTTCTGGTGGGAACGTCACGGAAAAACCAAGCGGGGATTTCAATACAAATTGCACCGTCTTGAGAAGTTCAAAAAAATCAAGGCTCGAAAACTTTTGCCGGAGATGATTGACGATTTTCTAAAAGAGCTTCTGGAAGTCGAAGAATATTCCCCGTCTTACGTCAATCACTACCGGACGATTTTTAACTCGGCTTTCAATTATGCAATCAAATGGAAGCGGTACGACGACAATCCGGTCAGTGTTATCCCGCAGATACCGGAACGGGAAGCCCGTGATCGTTTTGTTGAAGTCTCGGAACTCGCTGCTTTGATCGAGCAATGCCAGAAGGAAAAAGATTTCGAGCTTCAGGGATTCGTTATCCTTGCGGCTTGTACGGGACTTCGGAAAACCGCTATCTTGTCGCGCAAATGGGAAGAAGTGAAACTCGACGTTGATTTTCCATCTATCTTTCTGCCGAAGAAGGCGAGCAAGAACAAGCGTTCCAATCGGCTCCCCTTGCCGCAGTTTTGTGTAGAAGCCTTAAAACAGCTACCCAGCTATCAAAAGCACGAATACTTGTTTCCGGCTCGCCCGAATGTCAAATACCGCAATGCGGCGGAATTTAAGAAACCGCACGCTTGGGATATTGGCAAACGGTTCAGAAGGATTCGGGATTTAGCCGGGATAACGGATTTGCGGATTCACGATCTTCGCCATTTCGCCACCACGATGCTGTTTATTGAAGGCGTCTCGGATGCCATCATCAGGAAGATGACCGGGCATCGTTCGGATGAGCTTGAGCGGTACAAACATTTGTCGCCGGAGTTTTCCCGTCAGACAACGGAATTGATCGCCGGAAAGCTGGTTGAGGAACTGGAAAACAACGATTCTGGCACGTTTTGGTCACAGTCGCCCGAAAGTGAAAAAGGCGACTCCAATGAGTCGCCCGAAAACACTGATAATAAAGAGGTTAATGGCGGGACCGACGGGGCTCGAACCCGCGACCTCCAACGTGACAGGCTGGCGTTCTAACCAAACTGAACTACGATCCCGCAGCGTAAAATTTCAAATTTGAGATTTGAAATTTCAAATTTTCAAAATGGTGGGCACGAAGGGACTCGAACCCCTAACTTCTTCCTTGTAAGGGAAGCTGTCTACCAATTGACGTACATGCCCGTCCCTTTCGAGTGCGTTGCATTCTTGCCGTTGAAGCAAACCGTTAACGCTATCTCGACGCGCAAACTCTGGTGAGCAAGAATAAAATCTTGCCAATTAATTTATGTGCGCGAGCAAGATTCTACTTGCTTAAAATGTTCGATTGTCAAACTTGCATTTTGCCGTGAGAACGCGTGTGCGAATTGCCTCAACGACGAACTTTAATCCTAGAAAACTCAGGCGCGGTCTGTCAAGCCGCCCTTTGAAGACTTTATATTACACGCAGTTTGGAGTTATTATCTGAACCGAAGCGGCTTAAAATAAAGAAACCGATTTCGATTTCGCAGCGTGTACTTCTCAAGACAAATGATTCACAAACGAATAAAAATCCTGCAGTTAACAGTAATAATCTTCGTTTTATGCTTCGTGTTTTTCGCGGAAATCGAGGCGCAAATCGGCAAACAGAAAGCAGTGCCGAAACCTTCGCCGTCACCGACTCAGCCCGCGAAAACCGAAGCGACGGAGGAAGACAATGAAGTTCTGCGCGTTGAAACTGAATTGGTCAGCGTTCCGGCAATTGTCACCGATCGAAATGGAAAACCGCTGGCAAAGTTAAAGCCAAACAATTTCGTCATTCTCGAAAACGGGGTGCCGCAGCAAATCGAGAGCTTTGCGACGACCGAAGCGCCGTTTGAAATCGCTCTGCTGCTCGATACTTCGGGCTCGACACGTTCCGAGTTGAGTTTAATTCAGCGTTCGGCGCAGGCTTTTATTGACGCCCTGCGTCCGGGTGACAGAGTTGCAATTGCAGCTTTTAAATCGGAAGTTTTTGCCGGAAAACGCGAGGCGGCTGTTGACATTGTTTCGGAACTGACGGACGACCGCGAGGCTTTAAAAGCCGCCCTCGCAAGTGCTCAGACCAGCAATGGAACGCCTTTTTACGAAGCAATGGAGCAGATTGCGGACAAGATTTTTGCCGCTGATCCGAAACCGGAAATGCGCGGGCGGCGGGCGATTGTCGCTTTGACCGACGGAGTTGACTCGACGAGCGTGATCGAATTTCAAGATGCAGAAGAGCGCATTAGAGCGCGCGGTTTGGCGACTTATTTTATTCAATTAAATACTGAAGATTTTGTCGAAGAGCGAGTACTTGGCGATTGCGACGACAGAACGTCGCTCCGCTTTTCCAAAACTCAGCTTCGCCGTTACCGCAAATTACTTGTTCCGAAACCCAAAGGTTCTTTGCCGCCGCTCGAAGATTTTTGTAACCTCGGTCAGTTTGAACGTATAGACATCAGCCGCAAACTGTATCGAATAGCACGTTCCGAGATGGAAAATTTGGCGCGCGCGACTGGAGGCAAAACGTTTCCGATTGAAGAATTGCGCGAGGCGCGTGCCGCATTTGCGCAAGTCGCGACGGAAATCGGCACCCAATACAGTCTGGGTTATTACTCAAATAATCAGAAGCGCGACGGCAGTTTCCGTAAAATCACCGTGCAGCTCAAAGACGTTCCCGCCGGAGCGCAGGTGAAGGCGCGCGAAGGTTATACGGTAGAAAAATAAACGAAAAATAATTGATACTCTCCCGCCGGATTTTACGCTTTAAAGTTTGGCAAGCAAATTGCTGAGAAACTGGCAGGCAATTTGAACTTTTGATTGCGGGGGAGTTAAAAAATGTATTTCATCAACAAATTATTAGCAACTGTTGTTTGGGAACTCGAATTTTACTTTGCACGAAAATCGGTGCGTTAAGATCGGAGTAGCAAAGAAGCTCTCCTCCTTCTTTGAAACCGAGAAATTTTAGCGTCCGAAAAACGTACTATAGGTGAAACAAAAGTGTTTCGCTACCGGACGGGGCGCAAAAAAACGAATAATTTAATATCGAATAAAAAGGAGAAAAGCGAATTGCAATTCGCTTTTCTCCTTTTTATTTTCTGACCGTTATGACATATTATCGAACGAAAGCAAAGTAAAAATAAAAATGAGCAGCGAACGTTTTAAACGAATTTTATTGATTGTTTTGGACAGCGTCGGAATCGGCGAAATGCCGGACGCAGAAAGCTGGGGCGACGCCGGAGCCGACACGCTGGGACACGTTTTGGCAGCGCGTCCCGTCTATTTGCCGAACTTACAGCGGTTGGGTTTGGGAAATATTCGGCAGCTTCCCGATTTATCGCCGGTTGAAAATCCGCGCGGGGCTTTCGGCAAATGCGCTTTGCGCTCGAACGGTAAAGATACGACAACAGGGCATTGGGAAATCGCGGGAATCATTATGGAAAAAGCGTTTCCGACTTATCCGAAGGGTTTTCCGCCCGAAGTTATAGAAGCTTTCATTCGCCGGACGAGAGTTCCCGGAATCTTGGGAAACGTTCCGGCTTCCGGCACCGAAATTATTGCCGAGCTTGGTTCGGAACACATTGAAACGGGCAAGCCAATTGTTTACACGTCTGCTGATTCGGTTTTTCAAATCGCCGCCCACGAGGAAGTGATTCCGATTAAACGGCTTTACGAAATCTGCGAAACAGCGCGCGAAATCTTAGACGGCGAGCATCGAGTCGGGCGCGTCATCGCCCGTCCGTTTTTGGGCGAAGAAGGGAATTTTGTCCGCACCGAAAATCGCCATGATTACGCAGTTCCGCCGCCGCGCGAAAATCTGCTGGTTAATTTGCAGGAAAAAGGGTTGGACGTGGTTTGCATCGGCAAAATTGCTTCCATCTACGATTCCGCAGGTGTCACGGAAGATTTAAAAGCCAAAAACAATGACCAATCAATTAATCAAACGGTTGCGGCTTTGAACAGGGATTCGCGCGGCTTGATTTTCTCGAATCTGGTTGATTTCGATATGCTTTACGGGCATCGGCGCGATGTCGAAGGTTACGCCCGCTCGCTGGAGCACTTCGATTCGCGTCTGCCGGAAATTGAAAGCGCGATGCGCGACGATGATTTATTAATCATTACTGCCGATCACGGCAACGATCCAGGCTTTCGAGGCTCTGACCATACACGCGAATACGTCCCGCTACTGATTTTCGGGAAAAACGCCAGATCCGGCGTCAATCTCGGAACACGCCAGTCTCTGGCGGACATCGGGCAGACAGTCTGCGAAAATTTCGGTTTGCAATTAAAAGCCGGAAAAAGCTTTCTCGGAGAATTATAAGTTTTGAATTTTGAGTAAAAACAAGTTTCTCGCTAAATTCAAAACTTATAATTCATTATTCCGTCATTGGTTTTCCGTCAACTCTGACTTCACTGCCGGTTTCTTCGCCCGCGACGCAAATCCATTTGCCATCGTCGTTTTTTACCCACCAATCGCGACCTTTGACGGAAACATCCAAAGGAACGTCTTTTCCATTAGGTCCGGCAACAGTTCCTTTAATGGTTTGCGTGTAATCAACGATTTCATTGCCTTCGAGATGTTGAATTTTGTCAATTTTTGTTTTTGAGGAGGTGAATTCTTTGACCATTTCAAAATGTTGCTTCATTCGGGCAATTGTCTCGGCTTTGTTCATTTTTTTCCCATCGCTGCGACCCTCGTAATCATCCGCCAGCAAAGATTCGAGGGCTTTTAAATCCTTGGCTTTCACCGCAGCGTCAACTTTGGCGTAAACGGCTGCCAGCTCTTTGCGAACTTTTGCATCAGCCTGCACCAAATTAACAAAATTCGACCCCGCCAAAGCGGAGAGCGCAACGGCTAAAAATATTTTTTTCATCTTTCGATTTTCTCCTGATTCGTATTTTTGCTCGTAGTCGAACGGGCGCGAAAATTATGCTGGCGGGAGTGAAAAAACTCAAGTTGTGCGCGCTCAAATCTTTGCCAAATTCCGCGTTTTGGAGTATGAAAAAAGCGGCGGAAAATATTGCTTTATAATTTTATGAAAAAGGCGACGCTGCTTTATCTTCCTCTGCTGTTTTTATTCGCCCTTAGTGTTGTGATGTTAGCCGATAATTACCGGCTGGTTTACCGAAATTGTCTGCGCAATTTAATTTACTTTTTTAAGAGATTGCTTGTATTTACCGCTCATTGCAAAACGAGTCTTGGTTCGACGGTTTTATTGTTTGCGGCTGTTTTTATTTCGTTGATTTTATCCGGCGGCTGCGCGGTTGAAAATACAAAAACAACAACCGGCGATTTTAATTTCTCATCACAGGGAGCTCCTCCAATTAGTGAAAACATTTTCGACGAATTTCTAAAATCCGATTTTGCCCCTGCAGACGGTTTTGATTTTCCGGTCGGTGACCGGGATGGAAAAGGCGATTATGTTGATAAATCAACCGGCAAACGCTATGAAAATTGGTATGTTGCGACCCAATTTGCCGAAGAATACAGTTTGGGGATTCATCCGGGCGAGGATTGGAACGGCGCGGGCGGCAAAAACACTGATTTAGGACAGGACGTTTTTGCAGTCGCCAACGGGCGCGTGGTTTTTGCCGAAAACTGCGGCAGGTTGTGGGGCAATGTCATTATCATCGAGCATATTTTTTACGAAAATAATCAAAAGCGGCAGATTCGTTCGGTTTATGCTCATTTGCTGGAAATCAAAGTAACGGCGGGCGAAACCGTTCGACGCAGGCAAATTATCGGCAGCATTGGTCAAGACCCGGATAAATTATTTGACGCGCATCTTCATCTCGAATTTAGGTGGGACGCCAGTTTGCCGCCGACTTACTGGGCTTCTTCAAATGGTAAAGACGAAACTTGGGTGCGTGAGCATTATGCCGCGCCGACCGAATTTATTAGCGCCCGCCGCAAATTGTTCGTGCCGCAAAACGAACCCGTTCTAATTCTCGTTGACCAGGCAAGCTACAAAATGCGTTTGTACAAAAGCGGAGATTTACAGGGCGAATATGATGTCAGCTTCGGACAAGGCAAGGGCGCAAAACGAGTTCAGGGGGATAATAAAACGCCCGTCGGAATGTATTTCGTAATTCAAAAACATCGCGGGAGATTCGACGGCGCTTACGGCGAATATTACGGCGGACACTGGATTAAAATAAATTACCCAAACAAATACGACGCCGAACGAGGTTTAAATGAAAGAATTATCACAACCCGCCAGGCGTCAACAATCAGCGTTAATTGGAGCGAGCGCAAAGCCACATTGGAAAATACGACGCTCGGCGGCGGGATAGGTTTTCACGGTTGGATTCGTGAATGGGAAAATGAAGGCTCAAGACATTTATCCTGGGGCTGCATCGTGATGCATATTTATGACATCCGGCGGTTGTACGATCAAATTCCTCAAGACACAATGGTCGTCATCTTTTAATTTGTAAGATTCAAAAGGACGCACCTGGAGACAAAGTTATGGAGAAAACGGTCATTTACGAAATTACCGCCATCGTTGAGCCGAAACTAGTCGAAAAATACGAGAAATATATGCGGGAGCGGCACATCCCGGATTTGCTCGCCACCGGATATTTTCGCGGCGCAAAGTTTACGTTCTCATCGGGAAGTCGCTACAGGATTCTTTACGAAGCTCAAAATATGGAATCGCTCAATAAATATCTGGAAAAAGAAGCCCCGCGCCTTCGCGCCGACTTTTTGGCTCATTTTCCAACGGGAATCGAATTGTCGCGCGAAATCTGGACGGTCGCAGAAGATTGGCAGGAGAAATAAAAGAGCTTCTGGAAAAATTCAAACTTGGATATAAGCCTCAGTACCGTCCGCTATTGCGGACGGTACTGAAAAACTTTTAGGTTTGCTTTGAGTAGCTGTTAAAAATCGTTTCAATCCAGCGGTCAGTTTTGATGAAACCCGTTCCCCATGAGGCGTATTTTGCGGGCAAGCCTTCTTTTTTAAGCTGTTCCAGATTCTTGCCGCCGGTTATTCCCCGACGCACAATTTCGGTTGTTTCGACGATTGTCTGGCGATAAGTTTTTAAATCGTCAAGAGTCGAAACCGGACCATGACCGGGAATTAATTTTGCGTCTGCGGGAATTTGCCCGATTAAGCTGGTCAGATTCGCAGTCAAACCCTGCACGCTTCCGCCGCTGTTGAGATCAACAAACGGAAATCTTCCGGCAAAAAAGTCGTCGCCGAGATGAACGACGTTTGATTTGGTAAAGAAAACAACAGTGTCGCCGTCGGTGTGTCCTTTCGGGAAATGAACGAGCCGGACTTCTTCGCCGTTCATATACAGCGAAATTGACTGCTCGAATGTAATTCCGGGCAGCGCGACGCGCGGCGCGGCGGGAACGGTTCTTCCCTGTAAAACGTTTTCCACCGACATTCTTTTGCGGACGTTCAGGTGAGCAATGATTATCGAATCGGCTCCGAATTCGGCGTTGCCGCCGGTGTGATCGCCGTGCCAATGCGTGTTTAAAACAAATTTCGGTTTTTCCGAGCCGAGAGCTTTCAACGCCGCTTTGATTTTCGGCGCAAGCGGCGCAAACTGCGTGTCTATCATCACTATGCCGTCTTCCCCCGCCGAAACGCCGATGTTACCGCCCTGACCTTCGAGCATATAAATGCTGCCGTTGACTTTAATGGTTTTAATATTGACTTCCTGTTGCTGCTCGACGCCTTTAATGTGACGGATGTGAGCTGAAACGGTTGTTGTCAAAAAGAAAATCGCCGCAATGACGGCTGCAAAGATTTTTCTGTTCACGGATTTTTCCCTTTAGCCTCGGAGTAAATTTTGAAAAAGTTTATTCTTTTTTCCCGCGCGGCTCAAGAAAAGCTTTTAATTAATTTAAAAGCTGTGGTACTCGAATTGCCGAAAATTCATTTGAACAAAATTTGTGTACGACAAATATTCAGAAAGGAAAACTATGGACGCATTTAAACTGCTTGAAGAGCATCATCGCGAAATCGAAAAGATTTTCAAGGAACTCGAACCGACCACAGAGCGCGCCGTTAAAACGCGCGAGGAACAATTTCGGAAGCTGCAAAAAGAATTGGAAATTCACACAATAATCGAAGAAACGATTCTTTATCCGGTCTTGAGAAAGCAGCGGGAAACTCGCGACATCACTTTTGAAGGCTTTGAAGAACACGACGTCGCGAAACGTCTTTTGGAAGATATGGCAATGATGGAAGTTTCGAGCGAAATCTGGACTGCAAAGTTCAAAGTTTTGAAGGAATCAATTGAGCATCACATCGAAGAAGAAGAAACCGAAATGTTTAAAGACGCCCGCGAAGTTTTGAGCAAAGAAGAGATTGAGGATTTGGGCGCGCGAATGGAAGCCAAAAAGAAAGAATTGAGTGCTTTTAAAACCGCTGGGGCTTAATAACAGTGGCAGGTGACAGGATAAGTTGTAGAAACCTGTCACCTGCCACATTTTAATAGCTTATTTCGGAACAACCGATGTTTGAGCTGCTTTCTGATTCGCGGCGTAAATGCGATAACCGAGCAGTGCGGCGAGAACTGCGGCAAAAGCCAGTGGCATTAAAACGTTGGATTTTACAATCAAATAATAGTGAATCACACCGCCAATGGCGCTTAGATAAGTCAATTTATGCAGTCGCTGCCAGCGTTTTCCGCCCAGACGTTTGATCATTCCATTAGTTGAAGTCGCTGCAAGAGGAATCATCAGAAAAAACGCAGTCATTCCAAATGCGATAAACGGACGTTGCACAATGTCGCCCGCAGCGCTCGTTAAACTGAGATTTCGATCAATCGCAAAATAAATCGAAAGATGCAGCGCACCGTAAAAAAAGGAGAAAAGACCGAGCATCCGGCGATATTTGATTAAATCACTGCGCGCCGTGAGCTGTCGCAAAGGCGTGATTGAGAGCGTAATCAAAAGAAAAATCAGCGTCAGAAAACCCGTCGTGCGAATGGTAAACTGGGTCGGATTTGCACCCAATTGCCCCCAAAAAGCATCCCACGCGAGCAGCGCGAGCGGTACGAGCGAATTAACGAAAACGACGAATTTATTAAATTTTACGTCCTGCATTTTTAGAAATATTTTTTCAAATCCATTCCGTCATAAAGATGCGCCACTTCATCGGCGTAGCCGTTAAACAGCAGCGTTTCGCGTGTGCCGAATTCGCCGATGCGCTGTTCGCGCGCCTGACTCCAGCGCGGATGCGAAACATTCGGATTGACGTTTGAATAAAAACCGTATTCTCTCGGCGTCGCCAAATTCCAGGTTGTCGGCGGCTCGTTTTCGACGAGATTTATTTTGACGATTGATTTAATGCTTTTAAAACCGTATTTCCAGGGTACTACGAGACGAATCGGAGCGCCGTTCTGATTCGGCAGCAATTTGCCGTAAAGCCCGGTCGCCAAAATCGTCAGCGGGTGCAGAGCCTCGTCGAGCCGCAAGCCTTCGACGTAAGGAAAATCAATTCCGGCAGAAAAGCTCGACAACATCGTTTTCGGATTGTAAGCGGTTTCAAATGCGACATATTTCGCCGTTCCGAGCGGCTCAACCTCATCCAATATTTTTTTGAGCGGAAAACCGACCCACGGAATCACCATTGACCAGCCTTCGACGCATCGAAAACGATAAATCCGCTCTTCCTGTTCAAATTTTAAAAGCTCTTCGATTCCGAAAGTTTTGGGTTTTTGTACCAGCCCGCCGACTTCGACCGTCCAAGGTCTGGTCTCGAGTTTTGCGGCGCGCCGCGCGGGCGAATATTTGTCGGTTCCGAATTCGTAAAAATTGTTATAACTCGTGATTTTTTCGTAAGACGTTATTTCGCCGTTTGATTCGGCGGCGATCTTCAGATTTTCGATTTTGTCGAGTTCCGCAACTATCGGCGGCGGTTGATTGATCAAGCGATAAGCTCCGGCTGTAGCAAAAGTCGTCCCCGCAAGAATTGCTGCTTTGATGAAATTTCGGCGATTTAAATAAGTTTGTTCGGGCGTGATTTCGCTCGAATTAATCTTGCCGGAGTTTTTGGTCTGCATAAATTCAGTTTCTTTTGCGATTAGATGTTTCTGCCAAGTTTTGCGCCGCATGATCGCTGATCTTAAAATCACAGGAAAAGTAGTAACTATTCCAACAACTTTACGTCTGAAAAATCATTAATGGTTTTGAATGATTCAAAAATGAAACTTTTCTTCGAAAGACATATTAAAACCCGTGAGTAAATTCGCTGGGAAATATTGGCTTTTTATTTGAAACTAAACTAAAATCCGCGTGCATTCCGCTCCAAAGGAGAAACAAAAATGAAAATCATCCGCTTTGTTTTCGCCACCGCCTTGGTTTTTACAGTTTTATTACCTGCATTTTCTCAACTGCCCGCGACTAGCACAGCCGAATCAAAAGAAGAAAAAGCGAAAGCGCGTCTTGAGCTTGAGAAAAAAGCCTTGACGCTCGTTGACCGCGCTGCGGAAGAGGTTACGCTTTTAAAACTACCGGAAAACCGCGCGTACGTTAACGCTCACGTGGCTGATTTGCTCTGGAAACGCGACGAAAAACGCGCCCGCCGCTTGTTTCGCAGCGCCGCCGAAGAATTGATTTTGGCGCAAACCGAACTTGAAAAAATACAATATGAAATGTCGCAAATGTCTACGCAAATGTCGCAGCCTCGACATCAGATTCTGCAAATTGTCGCGCGGCGCGACCCAGATTTGGCGCTCGAATTGTTGATTTTGACTCGTCCCGCGCGGTTGGTTGAAGAAATGCAAAAAGCTGCCGCTGCCGAAGCCGGATTGCAAGCGGTTGCGGGGCAAAATGAGCCGGCACAGGTGCCCGGTTTTGAAAGCAGATATTTGGTGCAAACCGAATTGCGGCTCGAACAATCTTTCACTGCGTTCGCCGCGCGCAAAGACCCGGAGCGCGGCTTGAAACTGATTCGTGAAAATCTGGCGAAAAACGGAGTCACGCCTGAAATTTGGAATACTTTGCAAATGTTGTATGTGAAGTATGAAGAGGCGGCAAAGTCACTGCTCGCTGAAGCGGTCGCCAAACTGCTTGAATCCGATTTGTGGAAAAAGGAAAGCGAACGCCAATCCGCCGCTCAATTTTTGATGCGGTTTTCGACCGTCAAGCGAACGCCGCCAGCTCCTCCGAGAAGCGGAACGGAAACAAAAGAAAGGGTCAGCAAAATGCCGTTTCAACCTGACGACAAGATGTTGCGTGATGTCGCGGGAAAAATGGTCGAAACTTTTCTGCAAGCCAAGAATTTTACCTCTCTCAATGAGATAAATCGTCTGCTTCCGACGCTTCAAAAGCTTGTCCCTGAACGCGTAGCCCCGCTGAGGCAAAAACAGGCTGCGCTCAAAAAAACAATGACGGCGGAACAAACCCAGCAGTTGGATTTGTCGAGCGCATTTAATAACCAGAATGCAACGCCCGAAGAACGAATCAGAACTGCGGCGAAAGCGCCGCCCTGGATGCGCCAAAATTCTTATCGAGAGGCAATTTCAAAAATGGTTCAAAACGGGGAAGCCGATCGAGCCCGTCATCTTTTGACCGAAGCTCCTCCGAGTATCGAACGCGACAAAGCTCTTGAGTGGCTTGATTCGCTCGTCGCTCAAAAAGCGGTCAAAGAAGGTAAACTGGACGACGCCAGAAGAATTATTGGCAAATTAACGAACAAAAGCGCGCAAGCTGAACAGCTCGTCCAAACGGCGCGTGTTTTTCACGCCAAAAACACAAAAGAAGACCGTGAAATCGCCGCTGGATTGATGGACGAAGCAACGCGTTTAATTTACGACGCACCGCAAAGCGAAGAAGAAACCAACGCGCTGCTCTCCTTGGTTGCCGGTTACGCTATTATTGAGCCGAATCGCGCCTTTCTTTTGCTTGACCCATTGATTGAACAAGTCAACGAAGTGACACAAGCATCAGCCGTTTTGAGCAAATACAACCGACGCGACCAGAGTTTTCGCAACGGTGAAATGTCATATGTTTTTGGCTTAGGGCGGGTACAAGGCAGCCTCGCGCGCTATCGCAGAGAACTGGGGTTGCTCGCCGCCGCCGATTTTGAACGCACTCAGAATTTGACCGACAGATTTACTCGACAGGAGGTGCAGATTCTAGCCCGTCTAACATTGTCGCAAAGCATTTTGCTGGAAAGAAACGAAATTGAAGGCGCGGGCATTGGCACTTCGGCAGTGATATCTACGAATTAAAAAATAAAGCCGACAATTTTTGTCGGCTTTTTTCGAAAGGGTTTTTCAAATCAGTTTTAAACTGACATTTAAGGCACGAGCGCCGATTGAATCGGAATATCGCCGTTTGTTCCCCATTGAAATCCGCCAAATGAGCCGTTTGTGCTCCGCAGGAAGAAATAATTTCCGCCGTTCGGTCGCCAGACTGCGATGTCCGTGATTCCGTCTTTGTCGTAATCGCCGGGAACCGGTTTGTCACC
Organism: Acidobacteriota bacterium; assembly: GCA_030863175.1. Lineage (GTDB taxonomy): Bacteria > Acidobacteriota > Blastocatellia > Pyrinomonadales > Pyrinomonadaceae > JALZCH01. The sequence goes on from JALZCH010000103.1 coordinate 71,469, forward strand.
GTTTGAGCCGAATGGCTGTGCGAAGAATTGATTGTTTGAGCTTCTTAAAATGAACCAGGTTCCATTAGAAGGTCTAAAGACCGCAAAGTCATTGCGGCGATCGCCGTCAAAATCACCGTCAACCGGAATGTCTCCGTTTGTTCCCCAGTTGACGGCTTGAAATGTGTTCGAGCCGCTATGTAACACAAACCAAGCGCCGAGAGAGGGGCGGAAAACCGCAAAATCAGCCGTTCCGTCGCCGTCGAAATCCGACGTGTGTTGTTCGAGCGCGCGGGGCTCGCCGTAAATAAAATCGTCCATTGCCACGATGTCGCGTCCACCCGCTCCGTCTGTGTTTCCGGCTTGCAAGCGGTTGTTGCCACTCGTAATTACGGCGCGAGCGATTCTCTCGCCAGCGTTGAAGAAAACGCCGATGAATGAAAGCCCTTTGTCGGCGGGTGATGCATGAAACGCCTGTCCTCCTAGTCTGGAGCCGTCGCGGGCGTAGAATTCGATAAAAGCGGAATCCGCCAAATCAACGTCCGTGAAAACAACGCCGAAACCGCTGACGGTTGCCGGAATGCTCGTGCCTGGAATAAAAAAGCTGATCTCAACGACGTTATTCGGGAAACTTGCGCCGGTTCGCGCCGCAAAAAGCCGTTCAGGCGAAAAAGTTTTGAATTCTCCAGCGTAGCTCGGATCAATATCGCCAAAAAGCAGGGCGGCGTTTGTCAGATTTCCTGTTCTGGCACTGACCTGAAAAGTGTTTCCCCCGATGCTGCTGAAAACAACTCCGCGCGGGCTGTTAACATTGAAAAAGTTCGGCGGCAGATTGTTCGGCGCGGCAAACTGATCCGGCACTCCGTCCCAGTTAATTTCACGTCTGCCCGTCAGAAAAGTTGAAGCCGTGTTCGGGTTGAGACCGCCGCCCAAATCGGCGCGGAATTGGTTGACTACATCTTGAATCGCCGCGGCATTTGCCCCCCAAACCGATCGGACGACCGGCGCGGCTGAAGCAAGGCTTGAAAATGCAAACAGCGCGAGGCTGCTCAAAGTCAAAAAGCGAACTATGGTTTTTGCGAAAGTCTGTATCATTGCTATTCCTCCAATTTTTGTTTGGCTTCTTTCGAGCCGGTTTATTGCTGACAAAACCAATTATGCTGATCTTGGTGCGATAAAATCTTTAAGTTTTTCTGAAGTTTTTCTGAAAAATTTCTGTTAAAAATCTCACGAAAATATCTTTTCTTCAGAGTCTCACCGACGGCGGAAAAATGTTTTAAGGGCAAGTGATGCCGACCAAAACCAAATCTCCCGCGTTGCTTATTCTCAACGAGCGACAAACCAAACCGTCAGGCGATTTGAGAGTAATTCCCGAACCGCGCAGGCTGATGTAAATGTCGCCGAATACGTCTAATTTCGCGCCGGGCGATAAAGCGCCGATTCCGACGTTGCCTGACACAATCAACTGTCCCGGAATTCGAACTTTATCCTGGCTTCTGCCCATTTCGACAGAATTGCTTTCAGACACAATCGCCCCCGCCCCGATAGCAGTCGCAAAGTTCAAGTCATTAGAAGCGACATCGGTGTTTGCCCCGATAATGGTATTGTTATCACCTGCTGTGTTCGTGTCTCCAGCACGAAAACCGACGAATGTGTTGCTTGAACCCGTTGTTGTAATGGAGCCGGAAAGCCGCCCAAAGAACGAGTTATTGCTCGAGGCGTTATTTGATCCGGCTGACTCGCCGAAAAACGAGTTAAAGGATCCCGGCGTAGTGGCAGATCCTCCTGCGTTTTGTCCGACGAATATATTTCCCGTTCCCGGCATTCTCAAAACTCTTGTGCCGTTAATGTTGTATTGCGTTGTTGCATTGACGATGTTGCCGGAAAGCGTGCCGGCAGCCGTTCCATTCCCGGAGATGTTGAAATTTGTTGCAGTTTGCTGCGTTGCGGCGTTTTGAATGTAGTTGCCACTTCCCGGCAGCGGATTTCTCGCATCGGACAAACGAGCATCCGTCGTCTGCACAAATTGATTTGCCGCTACCCCGCCCAGCTTTTGAGAGTTGGTCGCGGCGTCCGAAGTTGCAGAAGACAAACTGCGAATTGCCTCAGGAACACTCGTTAATGGTTGACGCGGCAGCAACTGTTGAAATTCGCCGCTGTTGCCAGTCGGTCTGACAGTAATCTCAAGAAAACGATTCGCTCCCGGAAAACCCGCGGCGCCAAAATTGAGCGGGACGGTGAAAATTCCGTTTGAAACGGAAACATTTAAGACTTGCTGCACAGCGAGCGGCGTCGCGCAATCATCGGTTGACGCGCACAAGCGAAACTCGAAATCAAAATTTCCGTTTGCCGGTGCCGCAGCGTTCGTTAGTCTGCCTTGATAAGTAAAGACTGTTGATTGTGCCGTCGCGTCAAAGCTTGCGCAGAAAGTAAAGACAAAAACGAGTAAAAACTGAAAGCGAAACTTGAAGATAAAAGTTGACATAATTTTTGGGTTCCTTTTTGTAAAATTGCGTATTGCTACTTTTCGTTTCCAGATCAATGTTCGCATCTGCAACGTGCAGATCGCTTCTTCATTATTTTCCGTTTGCTTTTTCATATTTGCGTTGGCGGATTTTCTCCGTTATGTAAAATCGAATTAAGACAAATCAGGAGAGTGCCGTCCGGCATTGCAAATTCGTGAAAAACTCCGGAAAGCGCCTGCAAGCTGAGATTTAAAATAAAAGCCGCTTCGAATACTGTCAGATATTCGACTTCCGCTTTGCACGTAGCACACCAGCCCGCGTATCTGTTTTTTCGTCGGCAAGTGACACGCACCCGCTCTACCTCGATGGTGATTTCTTTTTTCTTTTCGTCGTTCAATTTCTTTACAGGCTTTTACGCCTGATTCCTCTTTTAAACGTTTGCGAATTAAGGGAATTGCGTTACAATTCGTCCTACCCCTGGGCGCTCTGCTTATTGCGCCAAAATAAAATTACCTTTGCGCGACGCCGTGAATCTTTAGGAAGTTCTGAATCTTTTTTGAAATATTCTTGAAGACGTTGTGAGGGCGTATGAATTTGAAAGGAATCTATGAATTTGACAGGTTTCGGATAGACGCCGCCGAGCGTCTGCTGTATGACGAAAATCATGCAATTCAGCTCCCCCCCAAAGTTTTTGACACCTTGCTGCTGCTGGTTGAAAATTCGGGGCGCGCGCTCGCTAAGGAATATATGATGCAGACCATTTGGTCTGACAGCTTTGTCGAGGAAAACAATCTGGCTCAGAATATTTCGGTTTTGCGAAAAACTCTGGGCGACGGGAATTTCATCGAAACCGTTCCGAAACGTGGCTATCGTTTTATTGCACCCGTCCGCGTTATCGAAGACGAGCCGGAAGAAATCACTTTCGAGCGAACCAGCGCCAGAATAACCGTCAGTGAACCCGGCGCATCAGCCACGACGAGTTATGTTTTACCGGACGCCGGCGCACTTTCGAATTTAATTCATCAATCTTTTCCGCCTCCAGTGCCGCTGTTGCATCTTCCGGCTGCGAAACCCGAAACTCACTATGCGCAAAACGGTGACGTGAATATTGCTTATCAGGTCGTCGGCGACGGAGATTTGGACATCGTTTTCGTGATGGGCTGGGTTTCGCATCTCGAATATTTTTGGGAAGAACCGCATTTCGCCGCTTTTTTGGATCGCCTCGCCTCGTTCTCGCGTTTGATTCTGTTCGACAAACGCGGCACGGGATTGTCAGACCGCGTGCCGCTCAACGAGCTGCCGACGCTCGAACAAAGAATGGAGGATGTTCACGCCGTGATGGATGCGGTCGGTTCCGAGCGCGCGGCTTTAATCGGCGTTTCCGAAGGCGGACCGATGTGCAGCCTGTTTGCTGCGACTTATCCGGAAAGAACGCTCGCTCTGACGATGATTGGCACTTACGCCAAACGGATTTGGGCGGAAGATTATCCGTGGGCGCCGACTGCAGAGCAGCGCGAGGCATTTTATGAGTTGATTCGCCGCGATTGGGGAAAACCGGTCGGCATTGAAGACCGCGCGCCTTCGCTCGCTCACGACGAGCATTTTCGCAATTGGTGGGCGACTTATTTGCGAATGGGCGCAAGTCCCGGCGCGGCGCTCGCATTGACGAAAATGAACGCCGAAATTGACGTGCGTCACGTTTTGCCGACGATTCAAGTGCCGACGCTGGTGATTCATCGAGCGGGCGACGCTTGTTTAAAAGTTGAAGAAGGCAGATATGTCGCCTCGCAGATTCCCGGCTGCAAATTCGTCGAATTGTCGGGCGTTGACCATCTGCCATTCGTCGGAAATCAAGCGGAAATTCTGGATGAAATCGAGGAATTTTTAACCGGCGTTCGCCACGCGCCCGAATATGACAGCGTTTTGGCGACCGTGATGCAGATTTGCATTGTCAATCCGGCGGAGCACGCAGAAGCGTTCGGGCGCGAACGCTGGCATGACATCGTTTCGCGCTCAGCAAACTTTGTACGCAATCAAATCCAGCTCTTCAAAGGGCGCGAAGTTTCCTACGACGAGCGCGGCGTGCTGGCGACTTTCGACGGTCCGGCTCGCGCGGTGCGCTGCGCTCAAGCAATTACCGGCTCGGCACGGCGACTCGGCGTGCGCGTTAAAACCGGGCTGCACACCGGCGAATGCGACTTAATCGGCGATAAAGTCGGTGGCGTCGCCGTTCGCCTTGCCGAAGCCGTGGCGGACGAAGCAACAATTGGCGAAATTCTCGTCTCGCGCACTGTCAAAGACTTGGTCGCCGGTTCGGGTTTGCTGTTTGCCGAACACGGAGTCCAATCGTTTGCCGACTTGCCGGGGGAATGGCGGCTTTTCCGAGTAAAAGAAAATTTCTGATTCATTCGGCGGCATCAACCTTACGGCTAGCGCTGGGAAGCGGGCGTGAAATTAGGTGAAACTCAAAGTCTACCAAGCCCGACTCTCCTGGTTCGATTTACGCCAAGGATAAGCTCGCAGCTTCGGATTTTGTGTGAGTAGTGAGAATCGGCTGCTAAGCTGGAAGTTCCGGTTTAATCAGCAATCCTTCAAACGCTCCGCAGAATTAACTTCTTCAACGGTGCCGGTTGATAAATTCTGGTAATCCGGAGCTATTCATTGGTCAATCGCGCCAATCAATCTCAAATTTTTAATTGTTTTTTTCACAATAAATGGTGATTATCCGAATTTCAATCTTTTTCAGTTTTAAGGATTCGACTGAAGTTGATAAAAAACTGTTGACCGAGCGGTGCGCTGTGCTGTTTACTTGTTTCAAACTGAGATTAAAATGATTTCGATTCCAATTGCCACCACGTTGGTTTTGCTGCTTGTCGCCGTTGTTCTCTTCGCGATAGAGAAGATTCCGGTGGACATCGTGGCTATTTTGCTCGTTATTGGTTTGGTCACGACTGGGGTTTTGACCATTCAAGAAGGCGTTGCAGGTTTTGGCAATGACATTATCATCACGATTGCCGGACTTTTCGTTTTGACGGGCGGACTGGTTAAAACCGGAATTGTTGACGAAGTCGGGCGCCGTTTGCACAGAATTGCGGGTAGCAACGAATTTTTGTTGACAGCTTTGATAATGGTTATTGCGGCGGCGTGCGCATCTGTTTTAAAAAACACGACAACAACCGCAATGTTCGTTCCCGTTGTGATGGGATTGGCTGAAAGAGCGCGGGTTGCGCCTTCAAAATTGTTGATGCCGCTCGCATTCGGAGCGATTCTGGGCGGAACCTGTACACTGATCGGGACTTCAACGAATCTTGCAGTTTCCGGAGCAATGACGCGCTATGGGATGGAGCCATTTTCGATGTTTGAGTTGACGCCGGTCGGTCTGGCAATCGTCGGCATGGGGATGGTGTACATGCTTTTTGCCGGACGTTACCTGGTTCCGCGCACGACGAACGCAGGTTCAATAGCCGAGCAATATCACATCCGCGATTACATTTCGGAACTTCTGGTTTTGCCAGAATCAAAGCTCGTCGGCAAAACTCTGGCGGAAGCAAATTTTGGTAACGAATACGTTTTAAACGTGGTCGGAATCATTCGCGGTGATCATCAACGCGTCGCGCCGAGCGCCGGCGAGCGTATCGAAGTCGGAGATTTGCTGATTGTCGAAGGTAAGATCGCAGACATTCTGCAAATAAAGTCGGAAGCCGGACTCGAAATTAAACCGGATTTTAAATTCAACGACAATTATCTTCAGGGCGGCGACATTGAGCTTTTTGAAGTGATGGTGATGCGCGGCTCGCAATTTATCGGGCGCACGCTCAAGAATCTGCGCCTACGTCAGCGTTATGAATTGACCGTGCTAGCTGTCAGCCGTCACAACACGACTTTTTTTGAAAAGCTGAGCCAGATTTCCTTGCGCTTCGGCGACGTGCTACTGGTGCAGGGAAGACGCGACCTGATCGAACCGCTCGTAATTGACGGGCAATTGATTATGCTTGAAGAAGTCTCGGGACACGGGCGGCGAGCGGACAAACAAAAATGGGCTTTGCTCGCTTTCGCAGTGTTTTTGTTTCTCTCGCTGTCAAAATATTTCCTGGGAATCGAAGTTCCGCTTGCCATTGCCGTTCTCACCGGTTCGCTGATCCTGCTGGCGACGCAGACGGTTCGTTACGAGGAACTTTATACACTTATCGAATGGCGTTTGATTGTTTTGATTGCCTGTATGATTTCGTTCGGTACTGCGATGGAGAAAACCGGAGCCGACAAGTATCTCGCCGCAATGATCAACGATTATTTCGGTCAGTACGGGGCTTTCGCGCTGCTTGCCGGATTCTTTTTGCTGACTGTTGCGTTAACACAACCGATGTCGAATCAAGCCGCCGCACTCGTCGTCCTTCCGGTCGCAGTTCAGTCGGCAATCGCGCTCGGACTTAACCCGCGTACTTTTGCCGTCGCCGTCACCTACGCCGCTTCCTGCTCGTTTATCACGCCGCTCGAACCAGCCTGCGTTTTGATTTATACGCCCGGGCGTTACCGCTTTTTCGATTTCGTCAAAGTTGGCACAATTCTGACAATCGCCGTTTTTATTATCGTGATTTGGTTCGTCCCGATCTTCTGGAGCTTTACTAAATAAAAGCTTAACGCCAACACGCAGAGATTTGAAGTTTTGAGTTTTGTGTTTTGAATTGGTAATAACGATTCCAAAACTCAAAACTCAAAACTTATTTTAACTTTCAGTGTCCCTGCGTTTGAAAAAAGTGAAAATAAAGTTGACATACGAAGGTTTTCGTATTAAAGTCTTCGTAGTTCCTTTGAGTTATGCCGAGACAACACATTCAAAAACCTACTGAAGCCGAATTGGAGATTCTTTCGATTCTTTGGCAACGTGAAACAGCAACTGTTCGAGAAGTCTACGAAATCATTAACGAGCGTCGTCCGACAGCTTATACGACTGTTTTAAAGATGCTGCAAATTATGACCGAAAAAAATCTGGTCGAACGCGAAACCGAGCAAAAAGCGCACATTTATCGAGCGAAAATCGAACAGGCAGCGACCGAACGCAGTTTTGCCGAAGATTTACTCGACCGCGTTTTCGGCGGCTCCGCTGCGCAGCTCATGATGCGGGTACTGGAAACTAAACCGGCGAGCAACGATGAACTCACTCAAATCCGACAAATGCTCGACGAAGCCGAAAGGAAAGAACGATGAACTTTGAATTTTTAACAACCGCGCCACTCGTGGAAAATCTCGGCTGGACTCTAGCGCATTCGCTCTGGCAAATTTCGGCAATTGCCGCGCTTTGTTTTCTCGGATTAAAAGTGGCGCGCAATTCAACCGCAAATCTTCGGTATTTACTCGCTTGCACGGCTTTGTTCCTGACACTTGCATTGCCCGCCGCGACTTTCGTTTGGTTTACGAACGCGCCGGAGGAAACGAGATCATTCGCTTTTGTTGAAAAAACGAACGGGAAAAAAACTGCGATTAAAAAGCCCGTACACGATGAGCGTTCAGCGGCGATTGGAAAGAGCGAATCGGGAACAATTGCTAACCCAACGCCGATTTATTCTCTAGAAAGTCTCCAAACGCATTTTGAAAACTATTTTGTCCCGAATCTGCCAATTTTGGTTTGGTTCTGGCTGGCGGGAGTTTTATTTTTCGCTCTGCGGACGGGCGGCGGTTTGCTGCATTTGCATAATTTAAAAACCAAAAAAAATGTTGAGCCGAGCGCCGAGTGGCAGCGACGATTCGCTTATTTATGCCGCGAAATCGGAGTTTCGACAAAAGCCAAACTGCGCGAGTCCGGACAAACGCTGGCTCCGGTCGTCGTTGGCTGGCTCAAACCCGTTATTTTGATTCCGAGCGGGGCTTTTTTGGGAGTCGCGCCGGCGCAACTGGAAGCGATTATCGTTCATGAATTGATGCACGTTCGTCGCGCGGATTTTCTGGTTAATTTTTTGCAAACGCTCGTTGAAATTCTGCTTTTTTATCATCCGGGCGTGTGGTGGATTTCCAAACAAATTCGGCGAGAGCGCGAGTTTGTTTGCGACGATCTGGTCGTTCGATTTTACGGCGAGCCGCTCGCTTATGCCCGCGCGCTCGCAAACCTGGAACAGTTTCGTCAACAGACGAAAACAAACACGCCGCAACTTTCACTTGCGGCAGATGGAGGAAATTTAATGAAAAGGATTCAAAGAATTTTACAAAAAGAAACCGAGACGAGCGCGCAAGCCAATTCGCTTTGGTCGGCAGGACTGGCTTTTGTGCTTATCTCGGCGTTTCTGCTAACTGCATTCTGGAGCAAGAATGAGCTGGCTGTCAACGCTGCCGCCAAAAAGGGCGAAAAGAAAATAGCCGTTGGTTTTGTTTCGATTCCACCCGCGGATCGTTCGGACAATCCGCCGCACGATTCGCAGGCGACCACGCAGATTTTGATTGAAAAGCTCAATAAACATCGCGTTCCGGCAATTGGATTTTTAGTAGGCGCGTCCGTCTCCGATGGCGAAAAGCTTTACCCGGTCCGAGCTGAAATCGTTCGACAGTGGCGCGACGCAGGGCTGGAAGTCGGCATCGGCGGTTACAAACACATCTGGTTTTACAACACGTCGTATGACGATTACGTTGCCAACGTAGAGAAAAACGAACGGATTGCGAAACAGATTTTGGGAAAAAAATCCGAACTTCGTTATTTCAGCTATCCGTTTTTGAACACGGGCAAAACGACCGAAGACAAGCTGCGTTTTGAAAACTGGCTCGCCTCCCGTGGTTTACAGTCGGTGAAATATACCTTCGACAATCAGGAATGGATGTATTCTTACGCTTATGATATGGCGCGCAAAGACAATGACCTCAACACGATGAAAGAGATTCGCGCCGAATTTCTCGATTATATGACGAAAATGCTCCTGCACTTTGAAGCTTACTCGCAGGAGTTGTTCAACCGCCAGATTCCGCAAACGATAGTTCTGACGCCGAGCCGACTTGTCGCCGACACGGCTGACGATTTATTCGGAATGCTCGAAAAACGTGATTACTCTTTTATCTCGATAGATCAGGCACAAGCGGATGAAGCCTACAAAACCGAAGAAAATTTCGTTGGCGAATCCGGTATTTCGTGGTTTGAACGCTGGCAAATGAAACGCGGCGCAAGACTGCTCGACGAACCGCGCGTGAGCCGAACTGTTTGGCAAATTTGGGAAACCCAGAAAAACAAGAAATAGTTTTCGCTGGAAAAGAAAAAAGCTAAGACTCAGAAATGACTTCTGGCTTTTTTCTTCCTGTGAAAATATTTTATCTTCTCGCGGGACTCGCGCCGGGACGCCCAGGCGAAGCCATCGGGCTGGTTGCCGGAGACATCATTGGCGTTGCGACCGGCATAGCCGGAGCTGCTGCCGGAGGGCGAATTTGAATTACTTCTTTGACTTCTTTGACTCCTTCGCCTCTTGCTGCCGCTACAGCAGCATCACGTTCCGCCTGTGTTGACACCGTGCCTCCCAATGTTACAACGCCGTCTTTAACTGACGAAACAGTAACGCCTGATGTTCTCACCCTTCCTTGAACTTCTTTTTGAATGTCAGCATCAGATTTGCCGCCACACGCGGTCAAAAACGCTGCTGACAAACTGATAACCATCAGAAAAATACTTAATTTTTTCATCTTCCTCCAAAAAATCCCCTTTCTCCTTTTTGGCTCGTCACAAATAAACTCCGACGAGCGGCTCATTTCTTTAATTTGGAAACAATGGAAAAAAGATTTACCGATTCAAGGAAGTTTGTCAATTATTTTTTTCTTCAGGATGGGAGTTTTAGTGTGGTGGCTAAATCAGAATTTGTCCCGCAGCTTTTGGTACGTTGTCTTTAAATCTTCGGGAATCACGCGAGTTTCGCCGATTGTGGTAGTAAAATTCGTATCGCCGAACCAGCGCGGCATAATATGCAGGTGAATGTGTCCGGCAACGCCCGCACCCGCGGCTTTGCCGAGATTCATTCCGAGATTAAAACCTTGCGGATTGTAAGTTTCACGCAAAACGGTTTGCGCGCGTTTGGTTAGATCCATCAGTTCATCGGTCGCTTCTTTCTCGGCTCGATCTAAATCAGAGACATGCGAGTAGGGAACTATCAACAGATGCCCTGAGATGTACGGGAATTTATTGAGGACAATGTAATTGTGCTGGGCGCGATAAACTATCAGCTTCTCGGCATCGCCGCGTTCGTCTTCGGCTTGCAGATCGCAGAACACACAAAAAGATTCGGGCGATTTCTCGCCCGATGTCAAATATTCATATCTCCATGGACTAAATAAAACGTCCATTGAAAGTGTTATGGTTTTGAGTTTTGAATTTTGAATTGAAAACTCAAAATTCAAAACTCAAAACTCTTATTGCTCCGCTGCTTGAGCCGCTTCGTCAATATTTAAAAGCTGACGCAGCTCTTTACCGGGTTTAAAATAGGCGACGCGCTTTGCCGGAATGTCAACTGCCTCACCGGTTTTCGGGTTGCGACCGCGGCGCGAGTTGCGTTCTCTGAGGCGAAAGCTGCCGAAACCACGCAGTTCTATTTTTTCGCCTTCGTTTAAAGCTTGAATCAAGCTGCGGAAAACTACCTCAACCAGGCGTTCCGCATCTTTCTTCGTTAAATCCGTTACATTAACTACTTCTTCGACCAAATCTGCTTTTGTCATCAATTAATCCTCGTTTATAAAAACTTATATTGAAAATTGTGCCGGGAGCGAAAAGAGAGGATTCGGGTTTTGTCTAAAACCTTCGCTCCCGGATTTTTAAAAGAAATCTTACCTTCTACTGCTCACCGCCGTTTGTTGCCGCACTCGGCACTTCGCTCGGAGCACTTTCATCAGCAGAAACTTCTCCGGCGGTTTCAGCCGTTGGCTCATCGGAAGTTGGGTTTGCGGCTCCAGTCGTTGCTGCTTCGGGAGCTTCTTCGGAGGCTGTTGGCTGCGGCTGGTCCTCTGTCTGTTTAGCAGTCGGTGCCGACGGCGCTGGGCTTGAAGCGGAACCGGCAGCTGCACCTCCGCCGAACATATTCCGCAAATTGGCAAGTTCTCCAAGCGAAGCCATTCCACTTTTGGCTTCCGTCGAGTAAGATTTGGTATCAATTACCGGCTCGTCTTCTTTGCCGACCGCACGGGCGGAAAGCCCAATTTTCTGAGAGTCAGGTTCGATACGGAGGATTTTGAAATCCATTTCCTGACCAAGCTCGAAAACTTTTTCCGGTTTTTCGATCCGCTCGTCGGAAAGCTCCGAGATATGACACAAACCTTCAAGCTCTTCCGCTAATTCGACAAAAACGCCGAAATTGGCAAAGCGAGAAATTTTACCGCGCACCACGTCGCCCGGTTTATGCTCTGAAACGAACTGATCCCAAGTCGAAGGCTGCAAATCCTTCATCGAAAGCGACATCCGGCGTCCCGCAACGTCAATGTGCGTGATAACCGCTTCGACTTCCTGATTTTTCTTTAAAGCTTCGCTCGGATGCTTGATTTTCTTGTGCGAAATGTCTGTCACGTGAACTAATCCGTCAACGCCTTCTTCCAATTCGACGAATGCGCCGAATTCGGTCAAATTGCGAACGCGACCTTTGATTCGCTGACCAACACGGAAGCGCTCGTAAATCGTTTCCCAAGGATTCGCCATCACTTGTTTCATTCCAAGCGATACGCGCCGCTCTTTCGGGTCGAGCCTAAGAACCTGCACATCAACTTCATCGCCGATTTTGACAATGTTTTTCGGATGTTTGGCTCGTTTCGACCAGCTCATTTCCGAGACGTGAACAAGACCTTCGACGCCGGGTTCAAGCTCGATAAAAGCGCCGTAATCGGTGACGCTCGAAACTCTGCCGCGCAATTTCGCGTTAATCGGATAGCGTTCCTCGATGCTCGTCCAGGGATCGGGTTGTAGTTGTTTTAATCCCAAAGAAACGCGCTCTTTTTCGCGGTCGAATTTTAAAACTTTGACCTGCACTTCGTCGCCCGGTTTGAACATATCCGAAGGCTTGTCAACTTTCCCCCAGCTCATATCGGTGACGTGAAGCAAGCCGTCAATTCCGCCCAAATCAACAAATGCGCCGTATTCGGTCAGGCTTTTAACTTTGCCTTCGACGATATAGCCTTCGCCCAATTGTTCGAATGTTTGGGCTTTTTGCGCTTCAATCACTTCGTCAACCAGAGCCTTGCGTGACAACACGACGTTAGCGCGCTTGCGATTAAATTTAATAACGCGCGCTTCGACTTCCTGATTTTTATAAACGTCGAGATTGCGCGGTGGGCGCGAATCAACTAGTGAACCGGGCAAAAATGCTTCGATACCATTGATGTCAACGTTCAAGCCGCCTTTGACGCGCTCGGTGACAAAACCTTTAACGGGAGTGCCATCGTTGAAAGCCTTTTCGAGATCGTCCCAAGTGCGACGTTTGACAGCTTCTGCGCGGGACAATTCCGCCGTGCCGTCGCCCGAATCCATTCGCCTGATAACGACTTCAATGGTGTCGCCGCGTTTAACGGTTATTTCACCGTTTTCGGACAGCTCTTCCCGTTTGACGACCCCTTCGGATTTGTAGCCGAAATCAATGACTACGCCGCGATCGGAAACGCTGACGACTTTGCCTTCGACCAGATCGCCTTCGCGGTAACGCGCCTGTTCCTGCTCGAACTGTTCGAGCATCGCGCCGAAATCCATTTCGCCGCCCGATTGCTCGTCAGAATCCGCTGTCGCCCCTGGGGTTTCCTGTGCCGGAGGAGTCGTTTCGTTTGCGGCAACAGTCGGCTGTTCAGCCGTCGCAGGTGCTGAATCGGTCGCTGCCGTGCCGGTTGTTTCTTCGGTTGAAGCAGCCGCAGTTTCGGCTGCCGTGTTGTTTTCGTTCGTTTGTTCCGCAACAGGAGCTTCGGCTTGTTCGGCTGCCGTCGCTTCGGTTGTTTGTTTTGTTTCTTCGCTCTGCATTAAAATCACCGCCGATTTTTTGTCTCGACGTACTCGCCTCTTTATAAAATTTCGGTTTTTTATGATTCTATCAAGTCCAAGCCTCAATAACCAATACCCGGCTCGCCGCGTTCAACTGTTTAAACGGCTGCGCGGTCAAAAATTGGCAAAATCAATGGAAATCTCGTCGCCGCGCGTTTTTGCCGTTTGAGACGGCGGCTTGTAGCGCCAGTCAAACTCGGTCTTACGGTCAGGTATTAAGTTTCAAACAAGCAACGGTTTCGCGTTTTTCTGTCGCGCCTTGCGCAAGGTCGGTTGTGACCAGATAGAACTTCAAAAGTACACGCCAAGTCTAACAATGTCAAGGCAATGCCGCATTTCCTTGACCGTTTGGCGAATTTCTCGTCATACTCAAATTTTCGATTATGCGAACTTACGGTTTCTATCAACTCGACGTTTTTACAGAGCAACGGTTTGCCGGAAACGCGCTCGCGGTTTTCCCGGACGGCGCGGGCATTTCCGACGAGGAAATGCAGCAAATAGCGCGCGAAATGAATTTATCCGAAACGGTTTTCGTGCTGCCTTCCGACGAACCGGAAGCGCTCAAACGATTGCGAATCTTCACTCCGACAAAAGAATTACCGCTTGCCGGACATCCCGTTGTCGGAACTTGGAATTTGCTTGCCCGTTTAGGTTTTGTCGAAAACGCGCCCGCAGACGGCGCAATTCAAATCAAACAAGAGCTGGGCGTCGGCGTTCTGCCCGTAGAAATCGAATTTAAAAGGGGTGAACCGCAAAAAGTCACAATGACGCAAGACCGATTTTCTCCCGGAGAAATCATCACAGGCGAAAATCTGAGAAACGCCATCGCTGAGGCATTCAATCTTGCGTCGGACGATTTACAGCCGGACGCTCCCATCCAAGTCTGCGGAACCGGCGTTAATTTCACGATTATTCCGGTGCGCTCGCTCGCGGCTTTGAAAAACTCGCGCGCCAACACCGCCAAATTGGAAGAATTGCCGCGTACTTTGCCGGGGGAATTTTCGCTTTTTTGCTGGGAAACTTTGGAGGAAACTTCCTTAATTCACACCAGAATGTACGCGCCCGAATTCGGCATTACCGAAGACCCGGCGACCGGAAGCGCCGCCGGAACGCTCGGCGGTTATATCGTTCATCACGGCTTATTCGCCCAAGAATTAAAAAGGAACGACGGCGTTCTCAGTTTTACCATTGAACAAGGCGATTTTATAGAGCGACCGAGCCGCATTCACGTTGAAGTAACTGGCGAAAAAGGAAATGTCCAGCGTGTACGCGTCGGCGGAGCGTCAGTAATCGTTGCGAAGGGGGAGATTTATCTTTAGTCAGGAGTTAACAGTTAGCAATTGTCATTTTGCTGTTTACTGTTAACTGCTGAATGTTAACTGTAATTGTGTTTGATTTAATTATTATTGGCGCGGGACCGGCTGGTATTTCGGCGGCTTACGAGGCACAAAAATTGGGTTTGGATTATCTCGTTTTGGAAAAAGGCTTGATTGGAGACACCATTTATAATTATCCGATTGGTTTGACGGTTTTCTCCACAACTAATGAGCTTGAATTCGAACCGAATGATTTAAAACCGGCGCGCGAAAAACCAACGCGCGAGGAATTGCTCTCGTATTACGTTCGTTTTGTTTTGGGCAACAATCTCAACGTGCAAACCGAAGAAGAAGTTTTGGCGGTCGAAAAACAAGCAGAGGGCAATTTTAAAATCAAAACTGCAAAAGGCGAATATCTGGCTCGCAAAGTTTTATTCACCACCGGCGCGATGGCTTTTCCTCGGCATTTAAACGTTCCGGGCGAAGATTTGCCGAAAGTGCATCATCTTTTTCGAGAAACATATCCGTGGGTGCGAAAACATACGCTCGTCGTTGGCGGCGGCAATTCGGCGGGCGAAGCGGCGCTCTTTTTAGCCGAAGAAGGAGCAATTTCAACGCTCGCCATTTTTCGCGGCGATTGGGAAAACACAGACCCGAAACAGGGCTGCATCAAATACTGGGTAAAACAGCCGCTCGAAGAACAGCTCGAACGCAATTGTCTGCGGGTCTTTTTTCTCGGTCGAGTCCGTGAAATCCGCGAAAAAGACGTCGTTTTGGAAGATGAAAACGGCGATGTGGAAATCTTGCCGAACGATGCAGTTTTTGTCTTGATCGGCGCGGATGCGGATCTGACTCTTTTAAGAAATCTGGGAGTTGAATTTAGAGAAACAAAATACGGAATCGTTCCGGTTTACGATGAGGAAACGTTTGAAACCAACATCGAAGGGGTTTATGTTGCGGGGCATTTCACGCTTGAACGTCACATCAAAGGCGCAATCGAAGTTCCGAAAAGAATCCTGCCGAAAATCTCCGCCGGGCTGGGAAAATGAATTTTGAGCCAAACGTAAATTGGCGCGAAACGGTTTTTGTTCTGCTCGCCGTCGTTTGTCTGCTGCCTTTCATTGCGCCGCCCGTTGCTCTTGCTTTGGGAATGGCGGCGGCTTTGACAATCGGCAATCCGTTTCCCGCTAAAATCGGGAAGATTACCAAGCTTTTGTTGCAAACTTCGGTTGTCGGACTTGGATTCGGTATGAATATCGAAACGGTTTTTGTCGCCGGACGCGACGGAATTTTGTTTGCCGTTGCGACGATTTTCGGAACGCTTGCTCTCGGTTATTTTCTTGGCAAAGTATTAAAAATTGACCGAAAAATCTCGCATCTGATTTCAAGCGGAACGGCGATTTGCGGCGGCAGCGCCATTGCGGCGGTCGCGCCCGTTATCGAAGCCGACGACAAGCAGATTTCCGTTTCTCTCGGCACGATTTTCATTTTAAATTCCGTTGCGCTGTTTGTTTTTCCGTTTGTCGGCAATTGGCTGGGTTTAAGTGAAAAGCAATTTGGTATTTGGGCGGCGATAGCGATTCAAGACACCAGCAGCGTGGTCGGCGCAGCAGCGCGTTTCGGCGAAGAGGCTTTGCAGGTTGCCACGACTGTGAAGTTGGCTCGCGCGCTTTGGATTGCGCCGCTGGCATTGCTGACGGCGATGTTTTTTAAAAGCAAAAACGCGCGTATTACAGTTCCGTTTTTTATTTTCCTTTTTCTCGCAGCCTCGGTTGTCAATACTTACGCTTCGTTGCCGGATAATCTTTTGAATTCCTTTGTGGGCGTCGCACGACAAGGCTTGACGCTGACGCTTTTTCTGATTGGCGCGGCGCTTTCGCGCAAAACTCTCGCCGAAGTCGGCATCAAACCAATGCTGCAAGGCTTTATTTTGTGGATTGTGATTTCGGTCTGCTCGTTGTGGGCGGTCTGGACAATTTTGTGACGGAACTCAAAAAACTTTATCAAGCGGTTGATCGGCAGACCGCCCTTCTCGAACGCCGACACGCCGCACGTTTAAATTGTCGGCGCGGCTGTTCTGCCTGCTGTGTTGATGACATCACTGTTTTTGAAGTCGAGGCGGAAAATATCCGCCGAAAATATCCTGATTTGCTTGAAAACGAATTGCCGCACGCGGCTGGAAAATGCGCTTTTTTAGATGAATCGGGAGCGTGTCGGATTTACGATGCGCGCCCATACGTTTGCCGTACGCAGGGCTTGCCGCTGCGCTGGCTGGAAGAAAACGAAGACGAAATCTACGAGCTGCGCGATATTTGCCCGCTTAACGAAGCAGGCGAAGCTGTTGAAGACCTAAACGAAGAGGACTGCTGGACAATCGGCGAAACGGAAGCGAATTTATCCGAAATGCAGTTTGAAAAAGATAGGGGCGAAATGCGGCGCATCCGATTGCGCGATTTATTTGTCAAAAAATAGCGCACAACACGTCGGGAATAAAATTTGCAAACATCCCTTCAAAAACAGACAAGCGTATCAATACGCTTCGGAAATTTACTGATTTTTGGAGGTAAGAATGAAAGTTAGAGAAATAATGACCAAGAATCCGGCGTGCTGCACGCCCGATACAAGTCTGCAGGAAATCGCGCAAATGATGGTCGAAAACGATTGCGGATGTATTCCGGTTGTTGACAGCCATTCAAACAAAAAACCGGTCGGAACGATTACAGACCGCGATATCACGGTTCGCGCTTTTGCGAGCGGTCAAAACCCGCTTGATTTGAAAGCCTCGAACATAATGACTACTGATATTATCAGCGTTCGTCCCGGATCGAGCGTCGAGCAATGCTGCGATGTGATGGAAAGCAAACAAATTCGCCGCGTCCTTGTTGTTGACGAAAGCGGCAAACTGGCGGGCATAGTGGCGCAGGCAGATGTTGCCGAATTTAACACGCCTCGTTCGGGTGAGCTTGTCCGCGAAATTTCGGAAGCGGAAGGCACGGACGACATTCGCGGATTTAATACGCAACAACGCCATTTTTCTACGCAACAGCGTAATTTTTCAACGAATTATAATCAACAAAATCGCCGCCAAGAACAGAAAATGTGGGGCAGAAATAAGCAGCAAAGCGGCGGTTTTATGACAGGCGCGTTTCTGCCGCTTCTCCTCGGAGTCGGCGCGGCGGCGGCAATCAGCTTTTATCTCAATCAGCAGGAAGACACTTCGCGTCTTGCAATGGGACGACGAACAATGAACACCAATCTTAACCCCGGAAATACGGGCGACAGAATTTCGAGCGATAACTTAGCTCCGACGCCCATAACCACAACCGGAATAAACGAAACCACATCTACAAGAACTACTTCAACGAACCTGGATGACGATACCGGAAACAATATGAGCTTCGGCACCTCGGCTGGACGTAGTTAAACTAATGCAGTTTTGTAGTAAAAATGGGCGATTCAACTGAATCGCCCATTTTTACTGATATAATTACAAAAAGAAATTGAACGGCTGAAATGATGCGGGCGGAGATTGGCAACATACAAGCTAAGGTTAATAAAGCTATGTTAGATGAAAATAGCAGTTTCCGCCTTGCATCTAGCGATTTGTTAGGTTGCGCTTAATTTTTCGAATCTGCTTTCGGTCTTACATCCTCTATCCAGTTTTCACTTTTCACAACAGCATCAATTAAATTCTCTAGCTCGGTTAGTCCCCTCGGGTAAGAAAGCAACTCGTCCTTACCTTTTCTTTCGCTACAGCCCAAATCATGAACGATAGATTTTCTTCTACCATTTAGATTCAATTCTGTTTTAACTGTTGGAGCGTCATTAAAATAAAAAGGGCAATCACTTTGATTATAGAAGGCACCTAAAGAGAAATAGTTAATCTCCTCAAATGCACGAATAAGTCGTCGTAATTCCTGCTTGCTTATGCTGCCTTTAGCTGCGCCTTCTGTTTTAACATTCCTTTGTCCAATGAAAATCACGCTCCCATCGGCATAAATTTGCACCTTGTATTCTGGGGCTACTTTAAAATAATCGGTTCTTCGTTCAAGGGTGATAACTATTTCTGCATTGTCTTTAGCTGAATTTGTCGAGAGTTGATGGGCACTTTGTTTTGAAGAGTTTTGAGCGTAGGCAACTGAGAAATAACAAAGGGCTAACCCAATTATCAGCACCGAAAACCACTGAAACAAGATTCTGTTTTTCATATTTGACTTACTCTATTAGAGCAATCTAACCATTTATAGGCACGAATCATTCGGAATAATACAAGAAATTTGAGTGTTATCCCGAACAAAATTGCCAATAACCGAAACCGGCATATTTGTAGGAGTCATTCGTGATAATAGCCTTATATCTGAACAGAAGCTAAATCATTCTCCCGTTCTGTGGGATAAAACTGAAACACTATATTCTGTCTCGCGCTGCTATTTCAAAATCTGAATTGATAGCGAAGGGTTATGCTGCGTCCCGGTCCGTCAATTCCCCAGCCGGGCGAGCGGTGGCTTTTGTCGAAGATGTTTTCAAAGTCAGCCGTAATTTGCTGGTTTTCGTTGAATCGGAAACCACCGCGAACATTGAATAAAGCGTAGCCGGGATACGATGTGTAAAGCGGAACGGCAGTGTCGTTGCTGACTATGCGGACGCCGTTGACTGTTGCACCGAGCGGCAGGACGCGGTTTAAAACCTGTGTGATGTTTTCGCCCGTCGCCTGCAAAATGTAATTACCCGACGCTATTCCGCACGGAGTTCCGCTTGTGTTGACCGTCAGACTGCGCACGCATGCGCCGCGCCGGAGAAAGTTTTGAATTTGCGAACGTGAGCGAGCGCCGCCGGTTCGGCGGTCTGAAAGATCGAGGCTCGAAAAACGGTTTTGTCGGGCTGCCAGATTTGTGTAACCTTCAATCCAATATTTTTTGTTCGTCGGTTGGTAGCGCAAGCGCAAAAATCCGTAAGCAGGCGGAAATCCGGCTCCGCCGAGATTTGGTGGAGCGCCGGTCGCTATGTTTTCTGCGCGCAGGACTGTAAAATTACCGCCGACAATCCATGAATCGGTCAAACGATAATCAAACTCTCCTTCGACGCCTTTAATGCGAGCGAGGTCTAAATTGGCTTGAACCAGAACCGGTGAAGTCGAGACTGAAACAAAGACTGCGCCGCTCGGAAGCTGGTTGGTAATAATCTGACTGCCGAGACTGCGACCGATTGCTCCAGCCGGCAAAATGAGAGTTTGCCGGACAATTGCGTCTTTTAAGTCGAGAACGAAGCCCGTCATATTCGCTTCGAGGCGTTTGTTGAGATAGCGAAGGCTGAGCTCGTAGCTATCGCTGATTTCCGATCTCAAAGCTCCAACCTGAACTCTTGTGTCAACGGCATTGGCGTCTGCTGTTGAACCGATTGTCGCGCCCAATCCCGCAATATCGGCGTTTGAAACCTGATAACCGACGCCGACCAATCCGAGCGAGCCGAGAGCCGTAATATTCGGCGCACGAAAACCGCGGCTGTAATTAAAAGCGGCGTTAAATCCGTCGGCGACGGTGACGGTTGCGCCGATGCGCCCGGAAAAATCTGCGGAACGCAAACTGTCATCAGGGAAAAGCGGCTGATTATTGACGAGCGGGCTGTTCGACGCGCGAGAGCGATAGTTGGCGACGTTGTAACGCAGTGCGCCGCTCAAACGCAGTCGGTCTGGCAAGATTTCGTAAACGTCTTGAATGTACAAACCGGCTAAAAGGTAAGTTGCGCCATTCGGAACGCGCGGGCGCGTTAAAGTGGTAACTTGCGTCGCCGGATCGAATGTATAAGATGGTGCGTCAACGTTGTCGCGGTAAACATCTCCGCCGAAGAGAAAATTGTTTCTGTGAAATTGTTTGTCGAGATAAAAGCTCGCGCCCAAGGTGGTCGTGCGTTCTTTGTCGTGAGTGATGCCGCCGAGCGGATTTCCTTGCCCGCCTTGATTAACGCGCTCTTCGCGCTGGCTGTTGTAGGAAACGGTGGCGGAAAAATTGTCGAAAAATCCGACGCCTTGCCTGTAGTAGCGGAGATAACCGAAATCGAGCATCAGGTTGCGTAAATCCGCAATTAAGTTACCGTCGCCGCCGAGCAATTGATCGTAACGTTTGCCGCCGTCCTGCTGCGAGCGTTGATAGCGAAAACTAAATTGCTGATCGTCCGAAGGCGCGAAATTTAAATGAAACGTACCGGCGTATTGCGTAAAAGCCGTGTCGGGAAGCCGTTCGGAACCGATTATATTTGAAGGCAAACCTAAAAATCTGGTGATCGCCGAATGACTGTCAATTCCGCCGCCCGTTCGCAGAGTGTTAACGCGGCGCGCGGCGACGTTTCCCAAAACTCCAAAACGGCGCGTGCCGTAAGTGACGAGTGAGTTGCTGCCGAAAGAGCGGTCGGCGCTGGTGAAAAAGGTGTTAAATTCGCCGTGCCACTCGGGTTTTGCAAAGACGTATTCGGGCTGGCGCGAAACGAGCTGAACGTTTCCGCCGAGTCCGTCCGAACCGTATTGAGCCGTATTCGGGCTGCGCTGAACTTCAAACGAGCGCAGCGCCGTCGGCTCGTTGAGATTGAAAAACGTGTTGATTCCACCGCGTTGAGTAGAATTTGTATAACGTACGCCGTCAACATAAACGCCGACTTCGGTTAAGCCGCGCACCAAAACCGCGCCGACTGTCGGGCTTGTTCGCTGTTGCGCCACGCCGACTTCTTCGTCCGCGCCCTGCGATAAAACTGAAGTTGTGCGCTGGCGCACGGCGTCTTCGGAAATGACGTTGATTTGTTGAGGAATTTTGTAACGGCTTTCAGCCAAACCCGTTTCCGCCGTTACAGTCACTTGCTCGTTCAATTGATTGACTTCCAAAGTCAAATTAATCTGTGCCGCCGCGCCTTCCGCAATTTGCACAGCTTCGCGGCGCGGGCTGAAATCGGAACGTTCCGCCTGTATGACGTAAGAGCCGGGCTGGACGTTATCAAATTTAAATTGTCCTTGAGCGTCGGTTTTTGTCGCTCTTAAAACGAGCTGCTGAGAACTTAAAAGTTTGACATCGGCGTTCGAAACCGCGGCGTCCGATACGTCGCGAACGCTGCCCGAAACGCTGCCAAACGAATTTTGTTGGGCTTGAATGCGGCTCTGTGAAGAAATAAGAAATAACGAAAGGGTTAAGGCAATTATAAAAAATAATTTGCTCATTTTTGTTTTGTATAAAAGGTTTAAGTTTTGGGGAAGCCGAATTTGAATATAAGTTATTCGGTCACTCCAATCAACTTTTGGATGGATTTACTACGGCGAATTCAAATGGCGGGTTTAATTTAACCTACTCTCGCGGCGTCGCGCGCATTCGTTTGGGTCCGTACCAGAGCCAAAATCCGGTAATTGTAAAGGTCAGCAAAGCCAGACCCACAACCGACGTGTACACTAATTTAATTTGCCCGTCGCTTGTTCCCAAAGTGTTATCAAAATATGAGAAATCGTGAATGTTTTCAATAAAATCGGAGCGGCGACGTTCAATAATCAGCAGCTCGCCCGTCGTGCAGTCGAGCTGAACGCCCCAGTAATCCTGAAGGAAAACGAATTTGACCATTCCTTTGTCAGGTCTAAAATCAATTCGGTCAAGTTCAAGCGAAAGATCGGGCGAAATTTGTTCGCGGGCGATCTGATTGGCTTTTTCATTCAGAACGTGAACCGGCAGCCAATCTTTCGGATTAGTTGATTTGCCTTTGTAGGATTCCGCCAAAATCAATCCGCCGCTGTGTTTTTTCCAGCCGAGCAGCAAGCCTGTTATCGAAACAATAAAAAAGAATATGAATAAAAATGCACCAAGCATTCGATGAACTTTGCGAAACGCTCGGAGAACTTTGGCTTGTCGCTTACGTTTTGAATCGGTCATACCAAATTTAAAAAACTTTGCAAAAGGATTGAATTTTGGGAATTCGTCGGTTTTTTGAATCAAACCGGGCAATTCGAGTTTGCCGCGATAATCTTAAATCAATAAAACGGCTTTGCATTTCGTGCGTATCTCGTCAGGGTTAAAACAATTTGGCTCTGGGCGCAAATATTGATGTCACGGTTATTTTCGGTAAGTTTGTAACGGGTGTTGACGCCATCATTTTTCCTTAACCACAAACTGGATATTCCAGCTTTTGGGTTTTATCGCTTCAAGAATGTTCAAGCGGGAGCAGCTTATGTTATCAAGTCAGAACAAACGCTATAATTTCTTGCAGGATGTATTAACTGTAAATGAAGAAGTGGCAAATTTGAATTTAATTGTTCAGCCATAAATCGGAAGCTGTAGACAAATTGTAAACCGGTTTGGGGAATAAAAATAAAGGCGCGAGTCTAAAACTCGCGCCTTTATTTTTGATTTATATTAAATCAAAAACCGCTGCTATTGCCGCTTTCCAGCAGGAGCGGCGTTGCCGATAACAAACGAACCGTTTCCGGCTGCCGCAGCCATTTGCCCGCCGTCTGCATCCGCAAACATCAATCGGGTTTGCGTTAATGACGTGCTGTTTAATGTGCGGCTTGGTTTTCCGACAACTTTAAACCGCAGTTTAATCAACGCGCCCGAATCTTCAACCAGCGCCGCACCGCTGGCGGCGGCGATGCCGATTCGATTTCTAGCAGTTATTGTGTCAGCTAGGACGGCAAAACCGTTTTCCATCAATGTTCCGCTTGTATCAACTGGATTTGCAGAATCCGGTCGCAGGACTTTCGGATCAAACTCGACATCAATCGCAAAGCTCGAAATACGAGCTTTTCCCGAATTAGCGAGCATAACCGGAATTTCTACTGTGTCACCGGTTGCAGCAGAGATGTCGGTCGGGAGCGACACTTGCAATGCCGCGCCGTCCGGATCTGCCCCAATTTTAGTTTTCTTCGAGTGAAGGGATTGCTCCCCAAGGGATTGACCGCTTTCAGCCAATCCCGATGCGGAAGCTACCCAGTCGCCGTCAATATCACCCATCAGGAAAGCCGTGTAATCTTCGCTTTGGAATGAAACGGCTAAGTCCGGATACGGGCGGTTCGTCGGATCGAACTTCCAATTACCGACGGTCCCGGTGCCGGAATTCTGTCCGTTTGCAGCGACATATCTGAGAATCTGTGTCGCGTCAAACGCCGTTACTACATTGTCTCCGTCACTATCGGCGGCAGTTCGTTGATTCGCGTTCAAGGCATTTCCGCCCTGTCCGTTGGCGGCAACGTGTCGCAGAACTAAAGTCGCGTCAAAAGCCGTGATTCCGCTTCTGTCTCCGGATTTTGTCGGAGTAACCGTGTAATCTTCGCCTGCCGCCAAGCCGGTCAGGAGATAGGCACCGGAAGAATCCGTCAAATCCGAAACCGTTGTCGAGCCTCTTGTCGCAGCGACTGAGACATTGGGAACCAATTTCTGCAAATTCGTTCCGTATCTAACGACACCGGCAATATCGAGGCTTGGGCTATAGTTATTGATAACGAGATTATCAACATACCAGCCGCTTCCTGCTCCAGGCGACGTCCCAACGTCCGCAGTCATGCGGAATCGGAGATAAACTGGCTGGTTATTCGGGTTGAGCTGTTTGCCTGGTGCAAAGCTGCCCAGCGCGACTCGAACACGCTTGGTGTCTCTAGTTCCGGTGAAGGCATAACGACCTTGCAATCTCGAGAGCATAACCGGACCTGCGAGCGTGCCATCCAATTTACCGAGGTACCCGTTTTCAATAATGAAATAATTCAGGTCAAAAGTCGTCACGTTGTCAGGATAGACATGCAGATTAGCGTTCGGTGCGCCAAGGGAGACTTCCATCACGCCGCCGTCAAACGCAAACTCAGTGACGAAACGTGAATCGAATTCAAGCACCGATGTCTCCGAAAGATTGGTCAACGGTCCGACAATAGCTGAAAAATCGCTTTCACCACCACCAATTACCGGAGCAACGTCAATGTTCGGCGCAAACATCGCCGCTGTTTGCGCGAGTAATTGATCTGGTTGGTCAGCTAACATTTGAGCGCCAGTAACCCGCTGCCAGGCTGGTGAGTCATTGTTCGGGGTTGGCTCATCTACCAGAGGCGGAGCGAACCTGTTGTTAGCGCTCGCGTTTTCAAAGTTTTCAACTGCAAATGGCGTTGTTACAACTGCATTTGAAGTCGGCGCGCTGAATTTCGCAGCCTTGTTGCCGGCGTTGAAGGTATCTTTTTTACTGTTGTTTGTGTCTCGAGCCTGAACAATGTAGTAATACACTTGTCCGAGCGTTAAATTGGTGTCGGTGTACGAGGTTTGTGTGATGCCCTCCGCAATACGGTTGGTTTCACTGGGCGTAAATGTCGGAGCCGTAGTGCTGTCGTTTTGACCGTTTGCGGTCGTAATAGAGGTTACGCGGTAAATGTCGTACACAATGTTCGCATTCGGATTGAGCGACGTTGCAGGCGACCAATTTAAGACCAGTTTATTGTTTTCGCGCGGATCAACAACGCTCGCTACACCCGAGAAAGCCGGAGCCGGATTCGGCGGATTGCCGTTATTGATAGTTACGTTGTTAACGGATGCCTCGCCGACACAAAGCGAATTGCGAGCCGTGCGAACCTGATAATAATAAGTTTTACCCTTTTCTAAAGTCAGGTTATCGCCGTTGTCCGTATCAGTATAAATTGTCTGATTGCTCGGAACAGTCGCTACTGTTGTAAATGGTCCGTTCGCATTCGTGCTACGCGCGATGACGTATTCCGAAGCGCCCTCCTGCGCGGTGATCGTAATTGTTACTGAGTTGGGCGCGTTGTTTGCCAAAGTAAATGTAGGAGCTGGAAGCGGTCCGGCAGTTTCGCATTCTTCAACTTCTACGGGAACGTCAAAGTTTTCAACCACGGTTGGGGCGCTTTGTGCTCCGCCTGCCAGGTCTGTTCCGCCGGTTCCGCCTGTTGAGCGAGCGTCTTTGCCGATGCCGTGGCTGGCGAAAGCGCGCCAGATAATTGCTTGATTTTCGCCCCCCGTGATTTCGCGGTCAGCGGCTAAAATCGCGTCGCGCATTTCGACGAACGAAGGATTGCACGGAGTGAGCTGCAAGCCGCGTAAGACTAGCCGATCTGTGAGGCGAGCAGCATTGGCGACAGCAGTCGCGAGCGGACCATTGCGGTCCGGATTGGCGGCGTTTTCCTGCGCTACCAAGCCGGGACGCACGAAATGGTCGTTAAGAATATTCGGCACCGGCAAAGTGTTCGGCGCAGTCGCCGGAGAAGTCGAATTAAATTCTTGACGGAAATTTATCGGGTGGAACGCATCAACCGATTTCAGTTGCCGCTCGCCGACAAAAAAGCTCGCGCCGTCTCCTAAACGCCGGTTTCCGTCAAAGAAAACGCCCGGAAATGTGCCGTTGACCTTCTGTTTCATAATCAAAAGCTCACGCATATCCCAGAGAGTTGAAGACCATAACTCGCCAATCGGATGGACGGCGAACGGATTGGTTTGCGAAGTCGGATTTTGCGCGTCCGGAGTAGTTGCAGTCTCAGGATTGTTACGGCGCACCGTCATCTTTCGGCTATCCACCGCGCCGTAAGACCAGCGGTAATTAGTCATCGGCAGACGGCGAATTCCTCTATCCAAATTTCCGGTCACAAAATCCCCTGCTACATCATCATCGGTCATTGAAGCGGCGATAAAATCGCCCCAGCCTTCGCCCATTCCACCGGATTCACCGACGAGCGTGATGCCCAAACAGCCTGTGCCGCCTTTTCCGGCGGAACGATTAGAAACGCCGTGATAAAGTTCGTGAGCGACGACATCAAAATCGAAATCGCCGTCCGAGCGCCGCTGCGCTTCGGTAAATAAAAACATCTGCATTCGCGGAACGCCGCCTTCGTCAGGTGTTCCCATATTGGCGTTGTTGATTCCCGAACCGTCCATCACCTGAGTCGAAACGTAGTCGCCGCCAGCGCCGCCTTTGCCGAAATTGTCCATCTGAAAATTCCAGAATTGTTCGGTAAAGCCGATTTCATACAGGTAATCGTGCAGAACGTTGTTGTAGTAAAACAGCGCCACCGCAGCCGGAGGAACGTCCGGGTCGGTCGAAGCCGGAAAAACACCGGTTGCGGCGTTAACGCCGCCGTATTCGTAACTGGCGTAATAATCGTAGTAAGGAGCTGTAAAATGACGGTTAGCGGAATAGCCTTTGATGCCGTGCGTCGTTTCGTTATCGTTGGCGCGGTCGTCGGCGGTCAGCACGTTGTTTCCTTCGGTATATCTCGATTGAAAAACAGAAGACAAATTGCGCCCGTCCGGTAAAAGAACGTTTGTGCCGAGCGGCGTCAAATCAGCCGAAAACGGCTGTGTTCCATCGCCGACCGGCGAATTTCCTTCAAACGCCTTGTTTTTCGTCACGGCGCTCGCGTGCATGTTATACCCGAGCGCGCGAGTGGTCGAACGGTTCGAGTTTCCTGTCGTAACTTCAGCTCCCCCCGTATCGGTCGGCAGATAAAACCAACCAAACGGAGAACCGCTGGACGGATTTGCCGCATCGGGGAATCCGCGCGTGATTTGTCCCATCAAACCCGGCAGTTGAGCATGGGTAAAGGTTGGACGCACAGGATCATTGTTCCACGGCAGGGTAAATTCGATGCGTCCCTGCATTTGACCGTATCGAAAACCGCGTCCCTCAGTGCTTAGCAAAATACCCGTATCGGCTGCGTAAGTCGGAGCTTTATAGATGTAATTATCCGGGCTTGTTCCCTCACGGGTAGAACGTCCAAAGCCGTTAAAACCGGCAAGCATTGTCGGCAAACCGTCAATCGTTTTGCCCTGTGCCGTTCCCGCGTTGTTCATCGCTTCGACATGATTCTGAACGTCGGGACGAAACGTGCCGCGCCTTCCGACCCCAACGCCGCCTCCCGGAGGTCCTAAATGCTGAAAAGCCGTCAAGCTGTGGCGACGCAGCGTTGCGCCCGTCTGAGCGTCAACAAAATGCTGCCACATAATTCCGCTATATTGCGGAGTTGTCAGCGTAAATTTATAAGCGTGACGAGCCGTTGCTCCCATCGGGAAAAGCACTTGTGTGACGGTAATATCGTCGCCGAATGCGCCGCGGCTGAATTTTTCGCCGGTTGTAAATTCATGCGGCAAATTTCCGTAAGTAACAAGAACTTGAGTATTGCCGAGTGATTGCGGTGAGAAATTGTTAACTCCGAGCGCTGCGGCTGCGTTTTGAATTGCTTGTGACGCGGAAATCGCGACCGAGTTTGCGACGGTCAAATTCGGATAGCTGTCGCCACCGACGTTGATGATTTGTCCGTTTTTGGCAACGTTTACCATCACATCGCCGCGATAAACCGATTTGCCGTTAATTTGTTGGTTGAAAACCAGAATCGTCGTTCCCGTTTCGGTAACGGCGCGGCTGGTTAATTTGAAATTGTTCAAATCGTTTTCGCTGAAACGGAAGAGAGAGCGATTTTGCCGGATAAAGTTAAGCGCAATCGTTTCTGCGGGCAAATTGCTCGGCTCGGACAAATAGCCGTTGCGGTTGAAAATATGTCGCGGCGTTGCCGTCAAGCCGTTGTATCTGATTTGCAGCTTGTCGGTGTTTAAAACGCCGAGCAAATTCCGCAAACGATCGGCTGCTCGCAGTTGAACTTTTGTCGGAACGGGCGCAGTCGCCGTCGGGTCGTCCGTTAAATTGGTTTCACGCGGTGTACCGTGGATCGCGCGAACGTCAAATTCTTTTGGAAAATTCGGATCTTCAACTGGCGACAAGCTTTGATTTGCTGCTTGCGCGCCTTTTTCGCTCCCGCCGGCGGCGGTCAATCTGGTCACGCTGAGAGCCGCCAGCACTAAGCACGGTAGCATCAGTCCGACTACGAGCGAACGTAAATTTTTGCTGAATGAATTGGAAGGTCTGTGTTTCATTTTTCTTCTCCTCAACTGTTGACAGTCGCTTGAAAAAATCTCGACAGCGGCGTCGGTCTTATTGTTTTTTTTCTGAATTATAAACTAAGCGCAAGCCCCTTGCGCCACTAAATTTTAAAAACGGTTTTTCGTATTCTTGAGAATATTGAAATCCGGTTGAAGAATCCTTGAGTTTTTCCTGAGGTGGTTGAGGATTACAGAGAGCGAGAGATTTTCCCTGACTTTTATTAATCAAAAAAAAAGCCGCTTTTCGAGCGACTTTTCTAAAAACAAATTCTTGATTTTTTTTTAAACGATTTGATAAACGGCGACGCTGGTTGGTGTTTCATAGCAACGAACTTTGTAAACCTGCACGCGGTCATCGTTGACGCGCGAGGCGATGTATTCGAGAATGTAGCGCGCCAGATTTTCAGCCGAAGGATTTAATTCTTCGTCAAACGGCGGCAGATCGTTGAGATTTCTGTGATCCAGATATTTGACAATTTCATCAGCCGCCGTTTTCAAATCGCCGAAATCAACCAGCAGCCCGATGTTATTCAATTCCGAACCGCGAGCGTAAATCTCGATTTTATAATTGTGACCGTGAAGGTTTTCGCATTTTCCCTTGTAACCGCGCAACTGATGCGCGCTCGAAAAATTGCGCTCAATCATTACTTCAAAAATTCCCGGCATATTTAAATCATATCTTTTTGCTTGAACGCTTCAAAACCTGCTTTGGTTAAATTTTCCAAATCGGCGAAAACCGCTTCGTCCGGTTCTTTGAAATTGAAACACGATTTTCCTGTCAAACGCTTTTTTAATTCAGGCGAAATGCCGCTGAGCAATTCGGGAAAAACGTAAATCGGAATGAGATGAAAGCTGACGTAATTCTTTTTGACTTCGACGCCGCCGAACCAGATTGCCTGTTTCTTTTCGCTGAGCTTTTTCGAGACGTGATGATATTTTCCCGGCTCATTGGTTTTAACCGCTAAATCGTTTTCGAGCGGTTTGAAAATCACTCTCAATCGTTCAAACGTTTCTTCAAAATCTTGTGACATTTGTCGCCTCTTGTTTCGTTCCGAAAATCGCTTCAACTTCCGCCAGGTTTCTGGCAATTCGCATACGCGGCAAGCTGTTTAAGAAAACTTTGCCGTAACCTTTTGTCGTCAAACGCGGATCGAGAATCGCAATTACGCCTTTGTCCGACGCGCTGCGAATCAAGCGACCAACGCCTTGCTTGAGCGAGATTGCTGCCTGCGGTACGGAATATTCAAAAAATGATGAGCCGCCCGTCGAATCAATAAATCTCTGACGCGCAGCGACAATCGGATCGGTCGGAACGGCAAACGGCAATTTGTCAATAATCACGCACGACAACTGCTCGCCGCGCACGTCAACGCCTTGCCAAAATGAAGAAGTCGCAAACAAAACGGCGTTTTTCGTGTTCCTGAATTTTTCCAAAAGCCCGGCTTTTGACATTGTGCCTTGGACAAAACACGGAAAATCAATTCGCGGCGCGATGCGCTCGTAAAGCGCGTTCATCGAAGCGTTGCTCGTCGCCAGAACGAAAGCGCGTCCCTGAGAGATTTCGAGCAGTTTGATGATTTCGCCCGACGCGACTTGCAGAAAGTCGGGCGAACGCGGGTCGGGCATTCGCGGCGGAAGATACAAAACCGCCTGTTTTTCGTAATCAAACGACGACGGCGCGATAAAATCGTCGGTGTTTTCTTCTTCAAGACCGAGCCGCTCTTTAATGAAATTAAAGCTCCCAGCTGTTGAAAGCGTTGCCGAAGTTAAAACGACGGTTTCGGTTTTTTCGAACAACTTGTCCTGCAGCAAGCCTGAAACGTCAATTGGCGAAGCGCGCAGAAAAGTTCCCCGTCCGCGTCGTTCCTGCCAGTAAACGAATTTCGCGTCGTCGCCCGAACAAATAAAATCCAAATCAAAACGAATCTGCCGGGCGCGTCTGACCAGACTTTCAACTTCCGGCGGCGCATCTTTGATTGCATCCAAAGCGGTTTCAAGTCTTTCGAGAGCTTTGTCCAAAGCGACAAACGCTTCGCCTTGCGCTGTAACTAAAACTTCGTTGCCGCGAATTTGTTTAAAAGTGTCCGGCGTAATCGGAAAACGCCCGTCTTCGTCGCGCCCGCGACGAAATCCGGCGAAAAAACGGTCGGCAAAGCTTGTAATTCTGCCCGAAATCTTGACCAGATCGCGGTTCGTTTCGACATCGGAAAACGCCAGATTTCCGACATCTCTGACCAGCTCGTCAATTTGATAGCTCGAAACCTGCGCGCCGAAATAGTCGGCGGCGATGTCTTCGATCAAATGCGCTTCATCAAAAACAACAGCCGCATAATCCGGCAAAACGCGCCCGTAATTTGAATCCCCCCGAAGTGCCAAATCCGCGAAAAAAAGATGATGATTGACAATCACAATGTCCGCATCGGTCGCGCGCTGCCGCATTCGAGTGATAAAACAGGGCTCGAATTCCGGGCATTTTTGCCCTAAACAAGTTTCGCTCCGGGCGTCAATATAGCGCCAGAACGAGAGATTTTCGGGCAAATCAACCAGCTCGGCGCGGTCGCCCGTTTGTGATTCGCGTGACCAATGGTTTACCTGTTCAAAATAATCAACGTCGTCCAAGCCCGAAAGAATCGGCGTGTATTCAGCCTTTTTCGTTTTTTGCAGGCAGACGTAATTACCGCGCCCTTTCATGTACGAGGCGGTGAATTTTTTCGGTAAAACCTGCTGCAAAAACGGAATGTCTTTTTCCATCAGTTGCTCTTGCAGATTTTTCGTTCCGGTTGAGATGATGACGCGCTTTTTTTCTGCGAGCGCAAATGCAATAGCCGGAACAAGATAAGCGAGAGTTTTGCCCGTTCCGGTTCCGGCTTCGACGATGAGGTGACGGCGTTCCTCAAAGGCGCGCAGAACGGCTTCAGCCATTTTGATTTGACCTTCGCGGTATTCGTATTCCGTATGATTTTTGGCGATCAGACCGTCGCGCCCGAAAATTTTTTCCATTAAATTTTGACTTGTTTTCTATCTGCCTGAGGCTTGTTTCAAGAATAACACAAGAGCCGCGCGTTGTTTTAACTCAAGATATGTCAGAAAACAATGGGCGCCGCGCTCTTTTTTAATTGAACAAGCGCCGTCCAATGTGTTAATATTTTCATCACTTGCCTAATCTGACCAAAATGACAATTTGGAAACTTCAGGCGGTTCTCAATATTGTCATTTTAGACGCTAATAATTTTTGATAGCGTTCGTTTTTGTTTGAAGAGACATCTGACTTCACGGCAAGTAACTTTTCGGAACCGTTCGGTTCAAAATCATTCAAAAAGCGCATTGTTTTAAATTTATAAAAAATACGCGCTGCAAAATAATTCCCAAGTGAATAATTTGTGAGGTAATAAGCAGTAATGAAGAAAGACTTACGAGCAGAGCGCAAAGGACTTCTGCTTTCGTTCCTAACGCTCGGTTTGGTTGGCGCTCTCGCCTTGCTTCCATCCCAATTTCATTCGACGGCAAACAGCGGCAATCAAGAAGGCGCCGAAAAGCGCCACAAAGATGACGAAGTTTACGACATCCGCAAGGACAAATCGGCAAATGCTGCCAACGCGCTCGCCGAGTTTCGCTCCGCTTCCGGGAAATCGGAATTGGCAGGAGCGCAAATGCGCCAAAAGGTTGAGCAGCGTGAAAAGGCTCTGCGTGAGCGTTTTCCGGCGTTGGAAATTAAATACAACGAAGAGCTTGATAGCGCCGCCGTCATTTCTCCCCGCTTCGGCTCAAAGCGAATGCCGATGTTGACCGAGCCTTCGACAGCCAAACGCGCCGATGTGTTGCTCTCGTTCGTCAAAGAAAACAACGATCTGCTGGCTGTCACCGATTCGCAGGTTGATAATTTAAAAGTTGCTGCGGATTACACAAATCCGGCTGACGACATGGCATTTGTTCGGCTTGAGCAGGAAATAAACGGCATTCCCGTTTTTCAAGGCGAGTTGAGAGCCGGTTTTACCAAACGCGGCGAAATCGTTCGCATCGTCAATAGTCTCGCTTCAGGTTTAGAATACGACTCGCTTTCTTCAAATTTCGGCTCGCCCGAAAATGCTGTGCGCGCGGCTTTTAATCATGTGACGCGCCCGATGAAAGACGAAGAGGCGACAAAAAACGAAGCTGCTTCGACTGATAAAAAAGCCGTTTTCGGCAAAGGCGATTGGGCGACGACCGCAGAGAAGATTTATTTTCCGACCGAATCGGGCGTTTCGCGCCCTGCCTGGAGAGTTATTGTTTGGGAAACGGGTGCCGGTTATATCGTGATTGTTGATGCTGAAACTGGCACGCTGCTATGGCGCAAAAATGCTTTTGACCAGCAAACACAAGCCGCAACCTATAACGTTTACGCCAACACAACGAGCCTTATCAAATCTCTGGACAGCCCGTTTCCGCGTTCGCCGGGACCAATTAATCCGGCGATGGGCATGCAGGGCGAACAGGCAACGCGCACAAACGTGACCTTAATTGGAAACGAATCGCCCTACACTTTCAACCAAAAAGGCTGGATTACTGACGGCGATAATAAAACCGACGGCAACAATGTTGAAGCCGGCGTTGATCGCGAATTGCCTGACGGTGTTGATGCGCCCATTACAGGCTCCCCGAACCGCGTTTTCGATTCGCCGACCTGGAATCCGCCGCCCGGAAATCCGGTTGGACCGGGGGACGATCCGCTTTCGCCGCAGGCGCAGCGAGGAGCGGTGATTCAGATGTTTTACCTCGCAAATCGTTTTCACGACGAAACGTATCGTCTAGGATTTATCGAATCCGAACGCAACTATCAACACCAGAACTTTAGCGGGCTGGGCGCCGCCGGAGATCGCATTTCGGCTGAAGGACAAGATTATTCGGGCTTTGATAATGCTCAATTTTCAGGTTCGGTCCCGGACGGAACGCGCGGCAAGATGCAGATGTTCCTCTGGGATGGTCCAAGTCCTCATTACGACGGTACGCCCGATGCGGAAATTGTCCTTCACGAGCTTGCGCACGGATTATCCGGTCGTTTGCACAACAACGGTTCCGGCTTGAACTCCAACATGTCTCGCGGAATGGGCGAGGGCTGGTCTGATTTCTACGCCCTTTCGATGCTTTCCGAGCCGACCGATCCGATCAATGGCATTTATTCTTTCGCCAGCTATGCCACTTATTTAGGAGTGCCCGGTTTTACCAGTAATTATTATTATGGTATTCGCCGCTTCCCAAAAGCCGTGATGGCATTTACCGGCGGACCTAACAATCGCCCGCACAACGGACTTACATTTAAACATTTAAACGCAAACTGTAACGATAGTATTAATCAAATCAGTGCCTATCAGCGCGGACCATACGGCAGCTCGCAGTGCGATCAGTTTCACAACGCGGGCGAGATTTGGAGCAGCGCGCTGTGGGAAGTTCGTGCCAAATTCATTCAACAATACGGTCACACGGCTGGAACGCGACTCATTTTGCAGTACGTGACCAACGGAATGAAATTAGATCCGATTAATCCAACAATGCTTGATGCGCGTAATTCAATTATTGCCGCTGCCGCTGCGGGCGCAAATCCCGACCTCGATGCTTCTTTGATCTGGCAGGGATTTGCCATTCGCGGGATGGGGTTTTCGGCAAGCGTTCAAAGCAACAATATTCCCACGCTGGTTACCGAAGCGTTTGATTTGCCGAACGTAGTTGTGGCTAACGGCTTCTCATTTTCCGACGCTGCTCCGGGCGGCGACGGCGATGGATTTGCGGAACCGGGTGAAACTCTCGTTTTAACGATTCCAGTCGAAAACAAAACCGGCGGAATGGTTACAGGCGTGACTGTCAATGTCAATGGCGGCACAAACGCAAGTTATGGAAACCTTGCTGATGGAGCGACTGTTTCGCGAACGATAAATTTCACCGTCCCGAATACAACGGCTTGCGGCAGCAACCTCGTTTTAAACTTTAATATCAACGGCAGCTACGGTCCGCGAGTGGACAACCGCACTTTGAGAATCGGAGAGCCGGTTTACGGTTTTCAGCAAAATTTTGACGGGGTAAATGCTCCGAGTCTTCCGGCGGGCTGGACATCAATTATCTCCGGCGCGAACGCACAAGGCTGGAGAACCTCCACAGCTTCGTCCGATTCCGCTCCGAATTCAGTTTTCGTCCCGAATCCGGATTCAGGCGGCGGCGCCGATTTAACGACGCCGGTGTTTACTTTGAATTCGAACGACGCTATTTTGAGTTTCCGTCATAGATTCCAAACCGAAAAGGACTGGGATGGCGGCTCGCTCGAAATCAGCATCAGCGGCGGCGCATTTCAGGAAATAACAGCGGCGGGCGGCACATTTATCACCGGTGGTTACAACGGTCCGCTGCGCGGCACCGGAAACCCCCTTGAAGGACGAAATGGCTGGACCGGAAATTCAAACGGCTATATCACCACTTCGATTCAACTTCCCCCGTCGGCGCACGGAGTCGCCGTTCAGCTAAGATGGAGAATGGGACACGACAACAGCGAAGGTGGAATAGGCTGGAACGTTGACAATATTCGAATCATTTTCAGCTATAGCTGTAATAATCAGCCCCCGCAGGCAGCAACGGTGCGCGCCGACTTTGACGCCGATGGTCGAACCGACCGCGTGGTTTTCCGCAGCGGCAATTGGTTCCAGCTTCGAAGTCAAAACAACCAGCCTGTTACGCAAAACTGGGGCATTCCGAGCGATACACCGGTTTCGGGTGATTTCGACGGCGACCGCAAAGCCGATCCTGCCGTCTATCGCAACGGCGCGTGGTACGTTCTGCAAAGCTCGACCAACACGATGTATGCGGTAAATTGGGGGCAGCCCGGCGACATTCCGGTTCCGGCTGATTACACGGGCGACGGTAAAGACGACGCGGCAATTTTCCGCAACGGTTTGTGGGCTGTTTTCCCGACGGGCGGCGGGGCACCGATTTTCCACTCTTGGGGACAGGCGGGCGATAAACCGGTTGCCGGAAAATATGACAGCGACGCGAAAGCCGATTTTGCCGTTTTCCGCGCGGGCAATTGGTACATCCAAAATTCTTCCAACAACGCAATTCAAGCCGTCAACTGGGGCTTTTCGTCGGACATTCTCGTGCCGGGCGATTACACCGGCGACGGAATTGACGACGTTGCGGTCTTCCGCAGCGGAACGTGGTACATCCGATCTCTCAGCGGGCAAATCGAATCGTATGCTTGGGGACTTTCGGGCGACGTTCCTGTTCCCGGCGATTACGACGGAGACAAAAAGCTCGATCCGGCAGTTTTCCGCAACGGAGCCTGGTACGTTCTCGGTTCAAGCTCGGGCTTTAACGCCGTCGGTTGGGGACAAGCGGGCGACACGCCGATTCCTTCGAATTACACTAAGTAAAAGACGGGAAAGAAAGGAAAAGGCTGGATTATCAATTGATAATCCAGCCTTTTCGATTTTGATTTGTAATTTGCCGATTTTTATTGTTTGCGGCTAACAGATTTATCAAAGGTTTTGCGAAAATCCTCGCCTTCGATATTAAGGGTTTGACACATCTCATAGAGACGCGACCGGAGACGCGCGCCAATTCGATCTTCGAGCGTTTCTTCCGTATCGCGGCGGCGATTGTCCAAATAATTGGTTGTGAAGATCGTCAGCTTTCTGTCATTGTAGCGAGTGTTGATGATGTACATCATCGTGTCGCGCACCCAATCGGTCGGTTTTGATGCTCCAAGCTCGTCTAAAACCAAAACTTCCGTGTCGAAAATCGGCTGTAAAACGCGCAGCTCGGAAGTTTGAGAAATTGGATTGTAAGAATTTTGAATTTCCTTGAGCAGCGAGCCGAACTCGTAAAACAAACACGGAACGCCTTTTTCAAGCAGGAGGCGCAAAATCGAAACCGCCAGATGTGTTTTCCCGACGCCGACCGAACCAGTAAAAAGCAATCCGCGCTCGACTTTCGGATAAGACAAAGCAAGATCGAAAGCAAGCTGGTAAGCTCTGCCTTGCGACATATTTTTTCTCTGGTAGCCGTCGAAACTGCAATTCAGATAACGGCGCGGAATCCGCGCGGCTTCGAGGAGCTTTTCGTAGGATTTTAATTTCCGGCATTCGCAAGGGCGCGCCCCGCGTCCCGGCACGATTTCCATTCCCGTACCGTGACAGCGTTCGCAAGCTTCGACCTCAGCGCCGTAATCTTCCCGTTGCTCGAAGCGGTCAAACTCCTGCTCCGGTTCAGAATTCGTCACGAGCGAAAGCTGATGAAATTTAAGTTGTTCCCTTGCCATTAATGATAGAAATTTGCGAGAAGCCGGTCGCGTCCCCTTGAAATTTGAATTCACCGGAAAAGCTGTCAGAGATTGACTCCGTGAACGTGCGACCAAATCTGATGTCGGATTATAGCACCCCTCGCAAAAGTTTCAAGCAAAATTTTGCAAAATAAAAGTCAGCAAATACCGGGGGTTCGCATAAAATATTAACTCTTTGGTTACATCCCGTTTGTCATTAAATCCGCCGAACCCAGACTTTTCAATCGTTTACACGAGGAGAAAAACCGAAAATTTTTTTCTCCTGCCCGTCGGGCTTTTGTCAAACAGCAAAAATATGCGAAACTGCCGATTTTGATTATAAATGATTTTATGAGTATTTGGCGTGGTTTATTAAATCGTTTGGGTTTTTACGACAGTTCTGTCGGTCGCAATCCAATTTGTATTTTTCTGCTCGACGACGATCGCCGTCGTCACCGCTGGTTTCGCAAGCGTTTTGAAAACGACGAGCTTGACATCGCCGAAACCGTCGAGGAAGCCAGAGAATATTTGCAGGCAAACAATTATGACGGAGTGTTTTTAGATCACGATTTGCTGCCCGAGCATTACGACGGCGAAACCGACGACGAAATGACCGGTTATGCAATCGCTCACTGGCTTGCGGAAAACCCGAAAATTCAGCCCGCCGCAACCATTATCGTTCACACGCGCAACGCCGATGCCGCGATTAGAATGGTCGAAAAACTGCGAATCGCCGGGCGCAACGTCGAATACGTCCCGTTTCCGATGCTCGACGCCAGAATTAAAAATTACTGGAGAAGCTAACTAAAATCTCAAATCTCAAAATTTGAGATTCCAATTTTGAGATTCCAATTTACCGGAACTCCTTCGTTTTTTTGTGCGTTAAGCTATTCGGCTTTTCTTAATTTCAGAGATTTCACAAAGAGGAAAATCTTATGTCCAGGCTGCAGATGACGCCTGTCTTGTCGCTCGCTTTATCATTTTCAGTTCTCGCTCAAACTCAGAATGCGCCTTTGTTAATCAGTTGCATAGCGGCGAATCAAAACCAAATCGCTTTTGTTTACGCAGGGAAAATCTGGACGGTTTACCGTGCTGGCGGCGCCAAGATTTTGCACAGCATTCCGAACGAAGCAAATTTTCCGGTTTATTCGCTGTATTTTAAAGAAAAGCTCCGGAATTTATAACTCTTTCCCATTTTGTTGCGTATCTAAATTTGGCAGCAGATGTTTTTATCCGATGAAATTTTCTACACAGCACAGAATTTTTAAATGGCTGATGCTTTTCGGCATTTGGACGCTTGCCGGATTCTTTTTCACCAGCCAATTTGTTTTGCAAAATCAGCTTTCGCCGCGTCCCGTTCCGGTTTATCAGGTTTTGTCGTGGCAATTGTTCTCCGGCTATGTCTGGTTTGCGCTGATGCCGGTGATTTTCTTGCTCGCCGGGCGTTTTTCGTTTGAACGCGGGCGATTTTGGATGAGTTTGGTTGTGCATTTGACGGCAAGCCTGGTTTTATCGGCGATTCAACTGGCGGTTATTGCGCTCGTTTTGCCCCAATTAGGTTACCCGCCGAATCGTCAGTTCGCCTCGTTTGGCGAGGCTTATCGCTTTTTCCTGATCGTCAATCTGCATCTTTCGATAACGATTTACTGGGCTGTTTTGGGAATCAAATACGCCGTTAATTATTACCGAATGTATCAGGAGCGCGAATTGCGCGCCGCACAGCTGGAAAATCAGCTTGCGCAAACTCGTCTTCTGGTTTTGAAAAACCAGCTTCACCCGCATTTTCTCTTTAATACGCTCAACAACATTTCCGAGCTGGTTTATAAAGACCCGGAAGCCGCCGAGCAGATGATAGCGAGCCTTAGCGATCTGCTGCGGATTGCTCTCGATAAGCTCGATGTACAGGAAGTTTCGCTTCAGCAGGAGTTGGAGTTTTTAGGGAAATATCTCGAAATCGAACAAATGCGTTTTAACGATCGTTTGCAGGTGAAATTTGAAATCGCATCCGATGCTTTGGACGCCCGCGTCCCGAATATGATATTGCAGCCGCTGGTCGAAAACGCCATCAAATACGGAATTTCACCGCGCGCCGAAGGCGGCTGCATAGAAATTGGCGCAAATCGGGCAAACGGACATTTAAATTTAAAAGTCGCTGACGACGGGTTAGGCGTTCCGTTCGGGGACGTGACGAATTTGAACGAAGGCGTAGGACTGTCCAATACGCGCGCTCGTTTGAAGCATCTTTACGGCGCCGAACACAATTTCGTTCTGCAGACGCGCGAGAGCGGCGGTTTGCAGCTTGATTTGCAAATTCCTTTTCGTTCGAACCAGGAAAAATGAAAGTTTTGATTGTTGACGACGAGCAATTGGCGCGCGAGCGAGTCCGCAGACATTTGCGAGACGAGCCTGACGTTGAGATTGTCGGCGAAGCAGGAAACGGTAGGGAAGCCGTTACTGCAATCGAAGAAAAAAAACCGGATCTGGTTTTTCTGGACGTACAGATGCCTGAGATGAACGGTTTCGAGGTTCTCAAAGCTCTCAACGAAAGCAAAATTCCGGCGATTGTTTTTACCACGGCTTACGATCAATACGCGATTCAGGCTTTTGAATTTCACGCTCTCGACTATCTTTTAAAGCCCTTCACCCGCGAGCGTTTTAAAAGAGCCGTGCGGCACGCCCGCGAGCAGTTTGAAATCTTGCGCCAATCGGGAAATCTTGACGAACGCTTGGTTTCGCTGCTCGAAAATTTAAAAGCCAGGAAATATCTCGAACGAATTGTTGTCAAAACTTCGGGGCGCGTCTTTTTTATCAAAACCGATGAAATAGATTGGATCGAAGCCGCCGGAAATTATTTAAAACTCCATGTCGGGCGCGACGCTTATCTGGTGCGGGAAACGATGCAGTCAATCGAAACCAAGCTCGACCCGGAAAAGTTTTTCCGCATTCACCGCTCGACGCTCGTCCAAATCGACCGTATCAAAGAATTGCATCCGCTTTTCGGAGGCGATTACGCCGTCATTTTACGCAACGGAACCGAACTGTCTCTAAGCCGCAATTACCGCGACCGTCTGCCGGAACTTTTCGGAAATTTGTCCTGATTTTAAAACGGTTCGTCACACATTTCTCTCGTTTCGTCACATTTTTATTGCGACTAAATAAGAAGAAGGGGAAACTTGTGGCTCAATTCTCCTTCCGACTTTTCGAGGGCAATTAGCTATGCTGAAAACGGGCAAACTAAGAAAAACTAATCTGCGCTCTTTTCGTCTCGGCGTCGCCGCGTTTGTTTTGGGCGTCGGTTTCGGATATTCAATTACTGACGACAAAATTACAACCGAGCAGCTTGTCGCCATTGGTAAACGAGTGAAAACCGTTTTGTTTGTGAAAACCGAAAACCTCAAAAAAGAAGGATAAATAAGAATTTTCTCCAAATAGTTTTCTCATTAAGCTTTCTTACAGCAATTCTAATCGGCGGAACTTTTCCTTTTGCAGCGCTCAAAGGCTTGAGATACCTTGATCTCTGATTCAGACGAAGAACGCTAAAAAACTTCAAAAATGCTCTATCAAAAGATGCGATTATGAGACTGGAGTTTTTGTGTGAACAGCCGGACATATCAGGATTTTTAACTGGACTCGGAAAAACGCAAATGGGGTTTTTTCATCCGTCGAACACAATTTCTCCGCGATTATTAGTTTCGATTGCGCGGGCGGTGATTTTACCGAGCGCGGCGACGAAATGATTAAAATTGGCAAAGCGATCGTCTTTGGTAAAACCGCGCCGGTACCGAAAATAAATTTGCTGTACGATCACGGCGATTTTAAATGTGCCGAAGACGTAATAAAAAAGAAGATTGGAAATGTCGGCTCCGGTTTTCTCGGCGTAGCGCTCGGCTAATTCCAGCCGTGAGAAATTTTCCATCAAAGCGCGCGGGTTAAAAGGCTGAGAAAGCATAAATTCGGGCGCAGATTTGTCCATCCAATAACCGAGCGTCGTTCCCAAATCCATCAGCGGCTCGCCGATTGTTGCCATTTCCCAATCCAAAACACCGACAACTTCGGTTAAATTGGTTGGATTGAGCATTACGTTATCGAATTTATAATCGTTGTGAACGAGCGCTGCTTTGTTTGATTTGGCGGGAATGTTTGCTTGCAGCCATTCGATTGTTTCCTCAATCTCCCGCCAATCATCGGTTTTGGCGCGAAAATATCTTTCGATCCAACCGTTAGTTTGGCGTCCAATGTAGCCTTCGGGCTTTCCGACATCGCCGAGTCCCGCTCGTTTGTAATCGAGATTGTGAAGCCGCGCAAGATTGTCAATAAAGCTTTCGCAAACGGCTTTTTGCATCGCCGGCGAGTTTCGCACGGAATCCGGCACTGTCCCGCGCAAAATGACGCCGCGTTTTCTTTCCATTAAATAAAATTTGGCACCGATAATTGATTCGTCCGAACAAAAAAGAAGTGGTCTTGGGGCAGGCTCGTAAATTTTCGATAGTTTTTCCAGAACGCGAAACTCGCGGTTCATATCGTGCGCGGTTTTGACTTGATTGCCGAAGGGCGGTCGGCGCAAAACAAATTCTTCCGCACCGATTTTGACAAGATAAGTCAGATTCGAGCTTCCGGCAGGGAATTGCCGGATTTCAATTTCCGCGCGGCTTAAATTTAATTGCTGGCGCAAAAATTCAGAAAGATTTGCTTCGTTTAATTCCTCGCCTTGCCGGACTGTTTTGGTTTCTTCGCTCATTGCGGGTTTATTTTTTTGTGTTCATTTGCCAAAATGGCGCGCGATGGATTTCGATTATTCACAAAAAACGCGGGAACTGCAAAACCGTCTCGAACGATTTTTCGAGGAAAATATTTATCCGAACGAAAACGAGTATCAAAAACAAGTCGCCGAGGGCGAGCGCTGGAAAGTCCTGCCTTTGATTGAAGAATTAAAAGAAAAAGCGCGCAGCCAAAATCTCTGGAATTTGTTTTTGCCGGACGAGCGGTTTGGCGCAAATTTGACGAATCTCGAATATGCGCCGCTCGCCGAAACGATGGGCAGAGTTTTCTGGTCGTCAGAGGTTTTCAAC
Organism: Acidobacteriota bacterium; assembly: GCA_030863175.1. Classification (GTDB taxonomy): domain Bacteria; phylum Acidobacteriota; class Blastocatellia; order Pyrinomonadales; family Pyrinomonadaceae; genus JALZCH01. Next base: position 113,425 of record JALZCH010000103.1, read on the forward strand.
TGTTCCGCGCCCGACACCGGAAATATGGAAGTGCTCTCAAAATACGGCACGCCCGAACAGCAGGAAATCTGGCTCAAACCTTTGCTTGCGGGCGAAATCCGCTCGTGTTTTGCAATGACCGAGCCTGACGTGGCTTCTTCGGACGCCACGAACATCAAAAGCTCAATCCGGCGTGACGGCGAAGAATACATTTTAAGCGGCAGAAAATGGTGGACGACCGGCGCGGGCGATGTGCGCTGCAAATTGGCGATTTTTATGGGAAAAACGGACGAAGCTGCAGCCAAGCATCTTCAGCAGTCAATGATTCTCGTTCCGATGGAGTTGCCGGGCGTGCGGATTGAAAGACTTTTGACGGTTTTCGGTTACGATGACGCGCCGCACGGACACGCTGAAATCGTTTTTGAAAACGTGCGTGTGCCGAAAGAGAATTTGCTGCTCGGCGAAGGTCGCGGTTTTGAAATTGCCCAAGGTCGGCTCGGTCCCGGTCGGATTCATCATTGTATGCGGTTGATCGGACTCGCCGAACGCGCTTTGGAAATGATGTGCCGCCGCGCGAAAACGCGCACGACTTTCGGTAAAACTTTGTCGGAACATGGAACAATCAGAAATTGGATCGCCGAAGCCAGAATCGAGCTTGAACAAGCCCGCCTGCTGGTTTTAAAAGCCGCTTGGAAAATGGATGCAGCGGGAAACAAAGCGGCGCGCAGTGAAATTGCGATGATCAAAGTCGTGGCGCCGAATGTCGCTTTAAAAATCGTTGACCGCGCGATTCAAACATTTGGCGGAGCGGGCGTTTCGCCTGATTTGCCGCTCGCCAAATATTGGGCTGAAGCGCGCTCTTTGAGAATCGCCGACGGACCGGACGAAGTTCATCTGGAAGCAATCGCCAAAAATGAGCTGAAAAAGTATGAAAATCAGAATGGCAACGGCTGAAGACGCTCCCGCGATTGCCGCAATTTATAATTTTTACGTCCAAAACTCGATTGCTACTTTTGAAATCGAATCGGTTGGCGAATCGGAAATGCGGCGGCGCGTCTCCGAAATCCTTGAAAGTTATCCGTTTCTCGTTTGCGAGGAAAATGGCGAGATTCTAGGTTATGCATCAGCTTCTCTTTACAAAACGCGCCCGGCTTATCGCCATTCGGTAGAAATTTCGGTTTACCTCAAAAACGGAACGGAGGGAAAAGGCGTGGGCAGCATTTTGTACGAACATCTGTTTGCCGAATTAAAAACAAAACCGGTTCACGCGATCATTGCCGGCATTTCTCTGCCGAACGAACCGAGCGTTCATCTGCACGAAAAATTCGGTTTTGAAAAAGTCGCGCATTTCCGCGAAGTCGGTTTCAAATTCGGACACTGGATTGATGTCGGTTACTGGGAAAAAATACAAAATTAATTAAGCACGCCGAAAAATTTAGAACGCCGAGTTAGAAATTAATTCGGAGAATAAAATCTATAATACGACCGCCCGGATTATTCGTGCCGGAAAGGTCTTGATAAGCTGAACCCGGTCCCAGTTGTCCGAAGGTTGCGCCGCCGACGCCTACTCCTGTGACATCAGAAATCCACCCGCCAATGCGGAACGAAGGTTGATTAAAGGCGTCAAGAAATGCGGCTCTAAACTCAATATTGCGTTTTTCGTCAATGAAGATTTTTTTCGATACGGCAACATCAAATTTAAAGAAATCCGGTCCGTAGAGAATCAAATTTGTGAAACCGCATTCTCCGGCAAACCGCTGGATGCAGTTTCCGTATCCGGCAGGAGCGATAAATCTGCCTTGCGGCGCTCCGCCGAAAGTTGTGCCGTAACCCGTTGGGCTGATTACGGAAATATCAAACGCCCGCTGCGTGTTCAGGATTATGTTATCCGGCAGGTAAGTTACGACATTCGTACCTTTGCGGACTTTGATTTCATCCTGCAGCTCTTTCTTTGTCATCCCGACAAGCTGAACATTGCCCAGATTAAACGGTGAACCGCTCTGCCATCGAACTACAGGAGTAATTGACCAACCGCCGATAAAAGCATTTGACACTGTACCGGCATCAGAGAAAAACGTTCTGCCTTTGCCGAAGGGCAATTCGTATGTTGCGTCAAACTTGAAGGCATGCCGAATATCAAATACCTGAGCGTTTTTGGCTAATTGCAGACCGCCCTCTCTCAGCGTGTAGTCCGAACGCTGATTTTCGCTTGACGCAAAAGCATTTGACTGAGCCTTTGAGAAAACATAGCTGGCTTGGACACGCAAGCCTTCCGATAAGCGACGACGAAATTCGATAACAGCCGAATCGTACCATGTGCTGGCATCATCGCTCAGTATGTTCGCCATGTTCACAGCCGGATTGACACGGAAAAAGTTCGCCGGAAGACTATTGGCGATGGCATTTGCCCGCCGCGCGGCATTATTCTCAAATGCGCCGCTGCCGACAAAACCGATAACGTTAGGCGCGTTTCTTGAAAGCAATGTCACTAAAGCTGCATTGGTGAAATTCGCGGCGACATAACGCGCGGGATTATTAGGGTCATAATTTGCAGGGGCGTTAAAATAAGCGAGCATTATCGGCAGCGGAAATGTTCCAGTGCCTGATCCGAAGTAAGCGAAACTTGCTCCTCTGCCTGCCGCTATGTTTGCGTAAAGATTAGCCTGAGCCAGTTGAAATTCGTTAGCAAATCCGTTTTCTATCGTATTTATTTCGTTGATGAAACGCGTACGGCGTATTCTGTGACCGCGATTTCCAACATAGCGGATTTCGATAACCGAATCTCTGTCAAGCTGGCGTTGATAACCGACGCTGAAAGAATCCACATACCCGGTTTTTATGTTCGAGTCAACTACGACTGCCGGAGTAAAGAGTCCTAAAGTCATCGGAAAGTTTGGATCCACCGAAAATTGGGCAGCCGTCAAATTAGGGTTGTTCGGATCTCGCAGATTCGTTCCAATCGTAAAATTACCGAATGCCGGTGCGCGGCTGACATCTATTCCCGCGCCCGGCATATTTCTGATAGGAGTCATTTGTTGAACCGAACCTTCTCGAATAAACGCTCGTGAGAATCCGGCGCGAAAAACGCTCTCACCGCTCTCACCGAAAAGCCCTCTTAAAAATCCTTTATAGTTTGGACTCCAGACAAAACCCAACGATGGAGCAAAATTATTCAAATCGTCCGGGTAAATTTTTTCACCGTGTTGATAAAGAACAACTCTCGGCGCTTGTCCGGTCATCACGCCGGGCTTAAAAATATTTCCCGGACCGGAAATTCCCCAGACCTGGTCTAGATTTTCCAATCTACCCGCATTGCCGGTTTTAACGACAAAACCTTCCTGCGGCTGCCAGCGCAGACCGAAGTTGACGGACAAACCCGGACGAATGCGCCATTGATCTTGCGCGTACAAGCCGTAAGTCTTTAAGCCGAGCATTCGTGTTAAAGGTGCGTTTTCCTGAAATCTTCCGCTTTCATCCAAATACGCACCAGTATCGTAATAATTAATTCGTCCCACCAATACAGCATAAAGATTGCGCGCATCATTTTGCTGAGCCGGAGTGGAACCGGGCATGGTGGCGGCGTTAAACATACTAAAAGCCGTGCCTTCAGCGGGATCAACGCCAAAACTGATTCGCGGAACAATCCAATTTACGGCGGATTCAAATGATCTTATGTATTTATACTGACCGCCGAAATTGACTATGTGATTTCCTGTGAGCCACGTTACAGAATCGGTTAATTCATAGACCGGCTCAAACCAGTGCTGATAACCAAAATTATTAGGATACGGATTTGTTATAAAGCTGGGAAACGACGCCCCGCCCGCAGAACTTATATTTAAGTTGAAACCGCGTGTGGAGGCAAAGTTGTTAGGCGAGAGGGTTCCGAATAACTGCGCTCCGCCGGAATCGCCGTAACGCAGTTCATTAACGATGTTTTTTCCGAAATTTGAACGCAACGCAATTGTGTTTGATTTGGGGCTGGCGCTGTAACTATAACCGGGAAAGCCTACAAAAGCAGGATCGGACTGGCGAACAAAATCAACTGTAGGTTCATACTTTTGCCGGTTAGCAACAAATTCGAGGCTATGATCTTTTGTCAAATTGAAATCAAGCCTTAATGCAAGGAACTTCCGCACATCATTGGCGGAATTCATAAAGTTATAGAATTGGCGATTCGGGCTGTTGGTAATCGGCGTGGTCGAACCAGTGCTGTTTATTGCCTGGCGTATTCGGGCTAAAAGAGCCGCAATGGTCGGATCGGGAGTCGCCAGTTGATTATTTGCCGCTGCTATTTGGTATAAATTAACCGTTTGCGTTTGCCCGCCGACGATGTAAGAGAAAATGCCGTTTTGTGCTTCCGGCGTCAGTATTGTTCGCGTTCGGTTAATAGATGAGGGAAGACGAAATTCCTCATAATTCACAAAAAAGAAGGCTCTGTCTTTGCCTGAATCAAAAAGCGGTCCGCCTTCACCAAAGTTTGGAAATGGAAGCGGTCCGCCAAAGTTTACGCCGTACTGATTTAAAAGAATTCTGTTGCGCGGGGCTTTTCCGGTTTCAGGGTTGGGAGCCAAATCGCGATTGTTATACCAATAGTTAGCATTCAAAGCTGTATTCCGATGCTGCCAGAAAAGACCTCCGCGATAATTATTTGTTCCTCGCTTAGTAACAAATTTTATTTGCACTGCGCCATCGCCGCTGCTTTCCGCGCCGGAGACTGCTGTTGAAACCGTTACTTCCTCGATTGCGTCAATTCGCGGCTGAACGTAAGCGAAAAATCCGTCCCATGAGCGATTGGAGTTATCTTGAACGTCAACACCGTCAATCGTGATGCTTAGAGCGGATTTTGGCAGTCCGTTGATAGACGCTGACCGGGGTCTGCCGACTGTTGCCGTGCCGGGCAGCATTGACACCAGGTCAAGCGCGTTACGTGTAGGAATGGGCGTGTCGGTTATCTGCCGGTTGGTAACTGTTGTACTAATGGTTGCAGTTTGCGCCTGCAAAACCTCGCTTCCACCGGTTACTTCAATAGTTTCTTTGACATCACCGACTTCCAGTCTCGCATCCACGGTCGTGGGTTGCCCAATGTCCACTTTTACATTTGTTGTAACTAATGTTTTAAATCCGGGAGCTAATACAGTGACCGTATATAAACCGTTTGGTACGGCAGGAATGTTGTAAAGCCCTTCGCCGCCCGTGCTGACGGTAAACTCCTGACCGCCCTGCCCTTTTACTGTAATCGTCGCATTAGGTACAACCCCGCCATTTTGGTCAGCAACCGCTCCGGCAATTGAACCTGTTGTTTGCGCTTGAATTGATAGGTGACAAAAAACAGTTATCAATACTCCGATCAGGCAATTAATTAGCTTTCTCATTTCTTATGTACTCCTATTATTTCGTCCAGAAAGCAAACTCTTACAAAAAGATAGAAAAATCATAGACAGCAAAACGCAGTTGCGATTTCTCGTTAAATCATTTGAGTTTCGGTAAGACTACTTAGCCAACAAAATTTATCTGAAATTACTTATCAAAATCGGATCGCGGGCTTGATAACCTCTGGTGCAAATCAAATCGCGGTCTTTTGACCAGTCAAAAAAATAAATAGCTTCATCGCTAAATTTAGTGAGTTGTTTCGGCTCTCCTCCATCTATCGGCTGCTCCCAGATGTTAGAGTTATTTGAATTATCGGATTTAATATAAGTAACTGAACGACCGTCGGGCTTCCAACGTATTTGTGTATTTTCCTTTAAATCAAAAACTTTAATGGGCTTTCCGCCTGTCATTGTGATTATTCCCAGTTTTATCTTGCCCTCGGACAGAAAGCGGATGGCAATATAATTTCCGTCCGGCGAAATGTCTTTCCAGGATGAAGGATAGTCGGTGAGTTGAACTGGCTCGCCGCCATCAATCGAGACTTTCCAGAGCCTGCTTTTTACGATAGTAGCGTCGGGACCGCCCTCTGTATAAACAATCGTTTTTCCATCGCGCGAGCAAGCCGGACCACGTTCGCCGCTACTGCCGTTTGTCAGTTGGACGGGATTGGTTCCGTCCATATTCATTCGCCAAAGATGGTAAGTTTTTGAGTCGCCTCGGTTAGATGAAAAGACGATGTAGCGCCCGTCACTTGTTGCGCAAGGAAGAATATTGTCACCGGCGTTAGCGGTAAGCTGTTTGGGGTTGCTGCCGTCGGCGTTCATAATCCAAATGTTTCGACCGCCGCTTGATTCCTCCAGCGAAGTATAAATAATTCTTCCATCCGGCGCCGAAGCTATAACTCTGTAAAGTGCGTGAACGTTGTTTGAAACCATCTTGGCTTCTTCTGTTTTTCCTTGCGGCAATAACCAGATATTTGTTCGCTGCTCGAATCGAATGGTCACCAGCGCGTTTGAGTCCCCTGTTAAACTGACATATCCGTAATTGTTTAAGTCATTTGTGATTTGTCGCGCTTCGCCGCCGGACGCGGGGAAAAACCAGATTTGCTGCGGGTCGTTTTCAGATTCACCAATTGCCGAGGCAATTAACCCGCTTCCGTCATTGAGCCACACAGGCTGCGAAATTATGCGCCATTTCCGAGCGGAAATTATTTTCTCCGAACCGCCTTCGACCGGGATTGCGAGGATATAGACGCCTTGTGCTTCTTTGGCACTTGCGGCAGTACAAGCTATCACTTTACCGTCCGGCGACCAGGCTGCATCGCCAAAATATTCAGGCTTTTTGCGAACCGCTATTTGTCGCTCTCCGCTGCCGTCGCTGTTGGCGATCATCAGTGCGGTTTCATCTGATGAGAGGTTTCTGATAAAGGCGAATTGCCGACTGTCCGGAGAGAGGGAAATTGGGCTGAAAACGCCATCGAGAATTTTTTTTGAATCGCCGCCCAGGACCGGAGTTTGATAAAGCTCGCCGTTGCCTTGACCGTAATAAATATAATTGCCGTCCTTAGAGAAAGCCATTGACGGGTAATCAACACTTTTCGGCGGGATGAGTTGAACATTGCTGTTAGTGGCGAGATGTTTAATCCAGATGCTTTGTTTTCCGGCGTCAGCGACGGCGTGAACAACGTATTTCCCGTCGGGTGAAATAGCGGCAGTGACTATTTTCCCTGTATCGAAAATCCGAGCAATTTTCATAGGTTCGCGCGACCACTGCAAATTGCTCGAAAGGTTGTATGCGACGTAAACGCTGCCCAAAACAGCCATCACCAAAACAGCTATTAAAATACCCGCTATGTTTTTGTTTCGTTTGAATGTTCTCGAATTTTGTTTGGGTGGCAGTATAATCTCTGAAGTAGTCGCCCTTTTTGAAGCCGTTTGGATTCGTGAACGATCGCCGACCGTGTTCAAATTATAGCCAGGTTGAACAGGCAACGAGACTGATTCAAGACGCGCTTTTTTCAAGTCAGCAGCCATTTCAACTGCAGACTGGTAACGATCATCTGGATTTTTGCGAAGAGCTTTGCCAATAATTTGCCAAATATCATCCGGCTTTTCTGATGAACTTTCATCGAGAAGAGCCGGTTCGGTCGTGAGAATCGCGGCAATTATATCGCTTGTCGTTTCACCTTCAAAGGGCAATTTTCCGGTCACCATTTCGTACAAGCAGACACCTAAGCTCCAGATATCGGAGCGCGCATCAACTTTTTGCCCGCGGGTTTGTTCCGGCGACATATAAACGAAAGTTCCCATTACCATTCCTGGATTGGTGGAAACAAAATTGCTGGCTGAGCCGTTATCGTCAAGATTTTCAGTTAGTTTTGCCAGACCAAAATCTAAAACTTTCACCAAACCGTCTTCTCGAATCATCACGTTTTCCGGCTTGATGTCGCGGTGAACGATTCCGGCTTTGTGTGCGGCGTTTAATGCGGCTGCAATTTGCGCGGCGATTTCGACAATTTCCTCCGAAGTTAATGGCGATTCTTTGCGTTTGAGCCGCTCGCGCAACGTTTCGCCTTCGATAAATTCCGAGGCGATAAAATGCCAACCGTCGGATTCGCCGATGTCATGAATCGTCAAAATGTTCGGATGATTTAAAGCGGAAGCAGCTATGGCTTCCTGCTTAAAACGGCGGATGCGCTCGCGGTCTGAGGCGAGATCGGACGGCAAAACTTTAACCGCGACCTGCCGACCGAGTCTTGTATCTTTTGCCAGATAAACCTCGCCCATTCCGCCGCGTCCAATAAACTTTAAGATTTTGTAATTCCCAAAATTTTGACCCGACGCGAGAACGTGATTTGGGCTGGATAGAAGCTGCAATCCTAATTCAAATTCCGGTTTGGCGAGAAAATCGGCGGATTCTTCATTTGAATTCAGTAATGATTGAACTTCTTCATATAGCTCCGGGTCGCCTGCGCTTTTTTCAGAAAGAAATTGAGCGCGTTCGTTTTCCGGTTGCTCCAGAACAGCGAAATAAAGGTTCTCGATTTGTTGCCAGCGTGTTTGATTCATTGACAATTTTTTCCTATAGCTTTACGCGACAAAGCGAAGCGAAAACTATCTTTCGGTAATTTGGATTAAATTCTTTTTTAGGTGAGTGTTTACTAGCTTGCGATTTCCCTGCGTAGCCATGCTTTTGCCAAACCCCAATGGCGCATGACGGTAATAGGCGCAACTCCCAAAACTTCTGCCGTTTCCTCAACGCTCATCCCGCCAAAATGACGCATTTCGATTATTTGGCTTTTGAGAGGATCAATCTCTGCTAAACGGTTAAGAGCCTCGTCGAGCGCAACCAGTTCCTGCGATTTTTCCATCGAGATAGCATTTGCACCTTCCAGATCAACATGCATCGCGCCGCCTCCGCGTTTATCTCGCAACCGAGTTTTAGCGTGGTCAAGCAAAATGCGGCGCATCACTTTCGACGCAATCGCAAAGAAATGAGAGCGACTTTGCCAGTGAACGTTCTTTTGCTCAATTAATTTCAAATATGCTTCGTTAATAAGTGCAGTGGTTTGTAAAGTATGATTCACGCCTTCGCGCCTCATATGTGCGTGAGCCATTTGACGTAGTTCGCGAGTGATAAGAGGCAACACTTCTTCTAAGGCGGCTTTATCCCCCTCGCTCCATGCAACCAAAAGTTCGCTTATTTGGTAATCTGCTGCCATTACTTAAACGGCAATTCGGCGTAGCAAAAAAACATTAGTCTTATAGCAGATTTTCTTCTTTCTTACAAAAACCAAACTTAGCTGATAGTTCTCTTTTTGAAACGTCGCGTTAGTAAATGGAAATAAAACAGCAGGGGTAAATAAGATTTTATTGTGCCTTCGATGTAGTTCATAAATTGATGCCGCAAAACTCGCACGATCAATTATCATTAGAGATTTACCTCTTAGGTAAATTCAGAGTTAAGGCAGGAAATGCGTTTGTTGAAGAAAGCCGATGGGAACGCCGTTCCGCAACACATCTCGTTAAACTTCTGGCTCTGACTCCTTCTCATCAACTCTACCGAGAGCAAATCATTGATTTACTTTGGGTAGAGCAAGACGTAGAAACCGGCATAAACAGCTTGAATAAGGCAATCCACGCAGCTCGCCGGGCACTCGAACCTTCGCTTCGTAAAACCTCCGAATCGCATTTCATTTTAACGGAAAAGCAACAGGTCATTCTCAGTGCGCCGGATCATTTATTTATAGATGTAGATAAATTTGAAAGCCTTGCAACAGAAGCAATAAAGAAGGAAGAAATTGAATTATGTGAAGCTGCCTTGAATCTTTATCAGGGAGATTTACTCGTTGAGGATCTCTATAAAGATTGGCTGACTTTAAAACGTGAATCGCTTAGCATTCTCTTTCGTAAGCTGGTTACTAAGTCTTCAGAATTGTTTATTGCCGGCAATCGGTATGAGCGAAGCATTGAATTGCTAAAGAAACTCGCGGTTGACGAACCGACCGATGAACACGTTCATCAGCAGTTGATGCGGTTATTTGCTCTTACCGGTAGTAAATTTCAGGCTTTAAAACAGTTTGATTTGTGCCGGAATGCGCTGGACGAGTTAGGCACTAAACCTGAACCGGAAACAATAGAACTTAAAAATCAAATACTTGCAGGAAAAATCGGCTCTACTATTACTAAGGATCCATCTTCTATAAAACCAAAGGTATTTCATCAAAAATACTTTTCTAAAACGCAACCTGGAATACGACAGCTTACTTATCAACAGGGAGTTATCCAATCTGCAAAATTTTCTCCGGACGGGAATTCCATTATTTATAGCGCGGCATGGGAAGGCAATAAGCTGGAGCTTTACACGACTCATCGAAAGGCGGCTGATTCTCGTTCTTTGGAGATTTCGGAAACAAATGTTTTTTCGATTTCACACAAAGGAGAAATGGCGCTCGCGCTCGACCGTAACTTCTTAAGAGGATACATAAACGTTAATACGCTTGCCTGCTCACATCTTTTTGGCGGCGCAATCCGTAAACTGCTTGACAATATCCAATGGGCTGATTGGTCTTCCGACAAGAACGGTGTGGGAGCTTTTTCCGAAAGAGAATCTCTTGCCGTTGTCCGAGAGATAGGCGGACGAAGCCGCCTTGAATATCCAATCGGAAATGTGCTCTACGAAACCGGAGGATGGATCAGCCACCCGCGATTTTCGCCAAAAGGCGATTTGATCGCATTTATTGATCATCAGACATTAGCCGATGATAGCGGAACGATTTCTGTTGTTGATCTTCACGGTCAAGTTAAAATTCTTTCGTCCGATTGGATTAGCGCGCAAGGTCTTGCGTGGAATTCATCGGGCGAGGAATTATGGTTTACGGCTGCTAAAGAAGGTAACTCGCGTTCAATTTATGCTGTTGGTCTTGAGGCAGATGAACGGTTTTTATTTGCCGGTATTGGAAGCCTCACGCTTCACGATTTATCCAATGAAAATATTGCTCTTATCACGGTTGACAAAACTCGCATCGGAATTATAGCCAACTCAATCGGAGAAAATGAGGAGCGAAATCTGTCATGGAACGATTGGTCACTTGTCAGAGATCTTTCGCCTGATGGAAATACGATTCTTTTTACCGAAGCCGGAGAAAGCGGTGGAAATCAATATGCCACTTACATTCGTAAAACTGATGGTTCCCCAGCTTTGCGTCTGGGCAGCGGCTCGGCATTGGCTTTGTCTCCTGACGGGAAATATGCGCTTACGAGATTCATTACAGAACCGCAGAGACTCGTTCTTTCGCCGACGGAAAGTGGAATGACAAAACTGCTCAAGCGTGCCGAATCAAATTTGTTTTATCAACCGTGGGGGTGTTGGTTTCCTGACGGAAAACGAATATTGTTTGCCGCTAATGAAGCTGATTTTGGAACTAAGATTTATGTTCAGGACCTTGACGGTCATCCCATTTGTATTACACCAAATCTCGAAGGGATAGAAATTTTTTCACCGCATTCAATCTCGCCTGATGAGAAATCAGTTATTGTAACTGACGCTGCTCAAAGAGTGTGCCTTCTCCCAATTGAAGGAGGAGAACCAATTCCTCTTTCTAATCTAAACCCCGATTGGTTACCAGTTAGGTGGAGCGAAGACGGAAGCTATATTTATTTACGCCGCCGCGACAAACTGCCTGCTGAAATCCACAGCTATGAACTGGCAACAGGACAACAGAAAAAATTGGCAGAATTAATGCCGAAAGATAGAACAGGAGTTTTCGAGATTTTGAGAATACTTTTAACGCCCGATGCTAAATCATGTGTTTACTCTTATACCCGCTGCTTGTCTGATTTGTTTGTGATAGAAGGATTAGAATAAGCCTGCTTTTGTTTTCCAACCTTTTCTTTTTCTCTAAATTCGAAAATAAAATCAACTACAAAATCCTTAGTCTCTCGTTCTCATTCCATAGAAATAAAATCAGGGGAATTTTTCTTCGCAGGTGTAAAAACTTTCACGAATTTCAAAAAAACACAAAATAATTTTCAAAAAAGTCAAAAAAAGTTGTTTTGGAAGATTTTTGGAAGATTTTTGGAAGATACAGGGAAGAATGAGCCGCTAAAGTCTTTCGATACGCAAGCTCTCCGGAGGCTTTTAATGAAAGTACGAAAATCATTTTTTATCCGCTGGCTGATGACATTTGACCAAAACAAGAAGGTGCATTCTGTCATTGATATTGAACACGTTCAAACCGGCGATACCTGGCGTTCGTCATCGCTCGAAGAAACATACGAATGGATGAAAAACGTTTGTTCGCTGCCGGATACAGAACCAAAAACAGATGAAGTTCAAGACACTCATTGGTAGTCAAACTTTAAACGTGCTTACGGAGAGCTTTAGGCGATTAAAACATAATTTCTTACAAAAATTTTGAATTAGGTGATAGTTCTCGTTTTGATACGTCGCGTATGTAAGTGAAAGCAAATTGCAAAAAGCAATTAAACCCAAATCAAATTCAAACAGGAGATCTAAAAATGAAAAAAATAATTCTATTTTCGCTTTTGTTCGCGTTCGGTGCAATGAACGCTAACACGCTTGCTCAAAAAACATCAAAGTCAGACACCCCGGTAACCAGTACCATATCAAATGCTGCTCCCGTCAACTTTGAGCCGCTCAGTATCCAAAACGACGGACAAGGCTCTTATAAGACCAATAGTAGTACTTACGTCACATCCATTATCCAGGGAATTGGCGATTGGGAACTAGAATTACTGAGTCCATCACCAAGAAGGGTTTATTACAACTTTGATTATCCTGTAGCAGGAACCAATCCCGATCCAATAAATCGCCGACCTCCCTCGAATGGTTGGTACAACACACGGTTTATTACACAGTGTTCGACCAAATTAACCTCTTTAACGACTATTGGTAGCAGTACAACTTGCCCCTTGATAATCAATGTTGATGATACTCCAAGTGATGATTCTACAAATTATTCACTTCGTTTTTACAGTGCTAATTATCCGGGAACAAACAACGTGACATGGGTTTGTACTGCAGCCGCAAATAGCAAATGCACTGGCTGGCGAGCGCAGAGCGACACGACCGGCAATGGCGGTAAGCTTGTCGCCCAGTTATTGAAAATTAGGAGAGCAGGAAACAAAACTTATACGGATGATTACGGTAAGTACAATATTTCTTACGATATTTCGCTGACAAATCCGTAAATAAAACTGAGATGTCGGCGGTCAATATGTAATGCCGTTTACGCTGACGGTTCGTTTCAAGTAAAAGGTTTATTAACAACAAAACGCAATCGAAAACAAGAACAGTATTGAACAGAGATTCCATCAAATCAGAACTGTTCAATACTGTTCATCAGCAAACGCTACAACCTGAATAGGTGATTTGAGCTTCTGGAAGCAATCCCTTCTAATGCCAACCGCAATCAAGAGCAAACAACAGGAGATAATTTAATGAAAAAGATTGTTTTAACTATTTTATTTGTACTTTTAACAGCATATTCCAATGCTTTAGCGCAAACAAACCAGAATCAGGTCGTTATTACTCGCGTCGAAGTGCAATACGAAACTCAGCCGATTACTTTTAACATTTCCGGCTTAAACTTCGGCGCAAATTTGCCCGTCGTTACGCTCGATGATAAACAGCTACAAGTATTAACTTACAATTCTACTTCTATTACCGCACACGCTCCTTCAACGGTGCTTATTGATCCGGGCAGCTACTTGCTGACGGTGTCATACGGAAGTCAGACAAAGAGTAATGACACTTTTGTTGTGACGTTGGGAACACAAGGACCACAAGGTATTCCGGGACCAAAAGGTGATAAAGGTGATAAAGGCGAACAAGGTTCAATAGGACCTGTCGGACCTCAGGGACCACAAGGAATTAAAGGAGAAAAAGGAGAAAAAGGAGATCAGGGAATTCAGGGACTGAAAGGAGATAAAGGTGAGACAGGCGCACAAGGACCGCAAGGCTTGAAAGGTGATAAAGGTGACCAGGGTATTCAAGGCTTGCAGGGTGAAAAAGGCGACAAAGGAGATAAGGGAGATAAAGGCGATACTGGTGCGGCTGGTCCGCAAGGAATTCAAGGAGAAAAGGGAGAGAAAGGTGATCAGGGCATCCAAGGTCTACAAGGTATTCAAGGAGAAATCGGACCGAAAGGCGATAAAGGCGATAAAGGTGAAACTGGAGAGACAGGACCTCAAGGAATCCAAGGTTTGAAAGGAGACAGCGGTGATAAAGGTGATAAAGGAGATCAGGGAGAAAGAGGGCTGCAAGGAGAGCAGGGACTCAAAGGCGACACCGGACTAACCGGATCTCAAGGATTAAAAGGTGATACCGGCGCAACCGGCGCTCAGGGACCTGAAGGACCTATGGGTCCTCAAGGTTTAAAGGGCGACAGAGGCGATAAGGGCGACACCGGTCAGGCAGGACCGCAAGGACCCCAAGGGCTTAAAGGAGACACGGGAGAACAAGGACCTCAGGGAATTCAAGGACCACAAGGATTAAAAGGTGACAAAGGAGATACTGGCACACAAGGACCTCAAGGAATTCAAGGTCCCGTTGGACCAGTTGGTCCGCAAGGTCTGCAAGGACTGACTGGAGCGACTGGACAGCAAGGACCAATTGGACCGCAAGGCGCAAAAGGAATGAATTTCAAAGGCATTTATGATTCAACAATCAGCTATGCGGTTGATGACGTCGTCAGTTTTAATGGTTCATCCTTTATTGCCAAAACTGCGAATCAAAATGTAACGCCCGTTGAGGGAACTAACTGGGCTTTAGTAGCGAAAAAAGGTGATTCCGGGGAAACGCCTTCGACTGAGAATTTTGTTACAACCAACACTGCTCAAACAATCAACGGTAGCAAAACTTTCAGTAGTGCCATCAATGGCAACCTTATTGGCAGCATTACAGGTAATGCCGGGAGTGTTACAAATGGGGTTTACACAACAGGCAGCTATTCAAATCCGAGCTGGATTACATCTCTTGAGGGTAGCAAGATTTCAGGTAATATTAGCGCCGGAACAGTTAATGCGAGTCAATACAACATTGGTGGTAATCGTGTGTTGAGTGCAGCCGGGATAGGCAACTTGTTCCTGGGTATCGGAGCTGGAAGTTCCAATACTTCGAGCGAAAATACATTTGTAGGCTCAAGCGCAGGCAGTTTGAACACTACCGGCTTTAGCAACTCATTCCTTGGACAAGGCGCAGGGCAGAACAATACAACGGGTTGGGCGAATTCCTTTGTTGGAAAGAGGGCGGGCTATAACAACACCACCGGTAGCAGCAATTCTATTATGGGTTACCAAGCCGGCGAGGATAATACCACAGGCTCGTCCAATGCATTCTTTGGCTATGAAGCGGGGAGAAGGAATACGGACGGAAAATCAAATGCGTTCTTTGGATTTAGAGCTGGTCACGAGCATACAATTGGAAGGTTCAACTCGTTTGTTGGCAGTATCGCCGGTTATGGCACGACAACAGGATGGTTCAACTCATTCTTCGGAGACAATGCTGGAATGACTAACATCACGGGAAGCAACAACACCATAGTAGGCTCGCGAGCAGATGTAGTAGTGACTAACCTATCTTATGCTACGGCGATCGGTTCTGGAGCAGTAGTTTCTACCAGCAACACAATTGTTTTAGGTCGTAACGATGGTTCAGATAAAGTTCGAGTTCCGGGACTTGGAACAACTGCTGGTTCAACACTGCTTTGTCGTAATGTCAACAATGAGATTTCCAGTTGTGCATCAGGAACAAGCGGTTTAGCGGCAGTTGCTCACGACAGCACTCTTTCCGGCGATGGAACAAGCGCCAGTCCTTTAGCAGTAAATTCCATTGATGGCAGTAAAGTAACTGGAACAGTGGCAAACGCAACGAACGCCGTCAATGCTACTAATGCGACGACAGCCGGAAATGTGACAGGCATAGTGGCAATAGCCAATGGCGGAACTGGTTCAGTGACGCAGAATTTTGTTGACCTTTCGACAAGTCAGACTATTGCTGGCGATAAGACTTTTTCAAATACACTTTCCGCCAACACAATCAACTCATCGACCCAGTACAACATTGGCAATAGTCGAGTTTTCTCGATAACCGGCGCAAACAACTTATTTGTTGGACAGCAAGCAGGTAATTCCAACTCCACTGGTTATGAAAACACATTCTTAGGCGGGCATGCCGGGTTCTCTAATTTAGCGGGATTTGGTAACACATTTGCCGGAAGGGCGGCTGGTTACCATAATACGAATGGTTCTCACAACTCGTTTTTTGGTTTGCAAGCAGGCTATCTAAACACGACTGGCGAATACAACTCCTTCTTTGGTCTGAATGCTGGCAGAAACAACTTGACTGGTTCTGGAAACGCGTTTCTTAGTGCGCGAGCAGGTTACAACAATGAAACAGGTTATAACAACTCGTTTGTTGGAACAGAAGCTGGTTTTTATAACAAAACAGGTCATTCTAATACCTTCATCGGAAGAGTTGCGGGCTTCAGAAATACTGAAGGCTCTGAAAACTTGTTTGTTGGTGTTTCTGCAGGTCTTGAAAATACAAGTGGCAGTGACAACACGAATGTTGGTGTGAGCGCAGGCTCTGGAAATAAAACCGGTAATGATAACTCGTTTTTCGGTCGCACAGCAGGCAGTGTTAACATGACTGGCAGCAACAACACCATTATTGGTGCAAATGCAAATGTCGGCTCAGACAATTTATCATATGCAACAGCAATCGGCTCAAATGCAATTGTTTCTACCAGCAATACAGTTGTTTTAGGACGGGCAGACGGTTCAGATAAAGTCCAGGTTCCGGGAAATTTAACTGTCAGTGGAACTATTTCTGCTGGATATAATGTTATGGAAAGCAATAACTATGACTTACCGGCTAACGGTCGTTTAATAGGAATTACTGCTCAGTGCGGTGTTGGCAAACGAGTAGTAGGCGGAGGAGTAAAAATGGTGTCTGGTCAGCCATGGACAATGTTTATTCATGAATCATCGCCGGCATCATCCAGCGCCGATTTATGGGATATGTGGCGTGTTACGGTTTCCAGTAACAGCGGAACACTTCAGCCTATCAAAGTATGGGCTATCTGTATGGCAATCAATTAACCCCGATTATTGACCATTTCCGTAATCATCTTACTTTAGATGAATTCCCATTTCTTATGTGGATGAGCAGATGAAGAAGTTACTATGCCAGCAAAAAACGCAAACTTTAGTTTGTAAATAAGCAATAGAACAAAAGTTTTCTTAATCAAAAGCCGCGCCTTATAGCGCGGCTTTCTTTTACCTAAAATTCAATTATGATTTAAATGTGTTTTATTTATATCTTCTAAATTATTGTAAGCAAAACACTCTACGAAAAGATCCTTCTCACAGTCATTCAATTTGATTGAATATTTGTTGTTATCGGCGAAAACATATCAAAAAGATGTAAAAACTTGTTGACACTTATTTCTCTATTAAGGTAATTTGTTTTTGGCAACGAAAACCAGCCTCACGTTGTCTCGAAATTTGTTCTTCAAAGCAAGCCAACAAATTTGATCTAGCAAAAACCACAAGGAGCGATAAATGTTCGGCAAGAAAAAAGGTGTTGCCGGATTGGACATCGGCTCTAGCTCTATCAAAGCCGTCGAACTTGACGGCAAGATCGGAAGCCTGAGCTTAACCAGTCTCGGTTATGAAAATTTACCGCCGGAAACAATTGTTGACGGTCAGATTATGGAGCTGAATGCCGTTTCCGAAGCTATCACAGGCATTTTCAAAGAGCATCAAATCAAATCCGACCGTGTCGTCACGGGCGTTAGCGGTCACTCGGTGATTTTAAAAAACATCGTCGTTCCGCCGATGACGCGTGAAGAATTGGAAGAATCAATTGATTGGCACGCCGAAGAGCATATTCCGTATGATTTGGCGGATGTCAGTCTCGATTTTCACGTCACGGGCGAGACAAACGAAGCGATTCAAGTCTTGATCGCCGCTTGCAAACGCGAACGGATTGACAATTTGAAACAAGCCGTCCAGCTTGCCGGAAAACAACCTGTCGTTGTTGATGTTGACACTTTCGCGCTACAAAATTGCTACGAAGTAAATTATGAACCGAGCGAAGACGAAACCGTTGCGCTTTTAAATATCGGTGCTTCAACAATGAACGTCAATATCGTGCGCGGCAATCGCTCGCTTTTCACCCGCGACATTACAGCCGGCGGCAGCCAATTTACGGATGTTTTGCAACGCGGTCTCGGCATCAGCTTCCAGCAAGCCGAAGCCTTTAAACGCGGAATTCCGACGCCTTCGGACGCGGGCGAGGAAAAAGCAATCGAGCCGCTGATGGACAATGTGATGGAAATGGTCGCGCTCGAAATTCAAAAAACCTTCGATTTTTATCGTGCGACTTGCGAAGACGGTGGCACCGAAGTCGAAAAAATTCTGCTCTGCGGTGGCGGCTCAAAGCTCACGAATCTCCCGAAAGAGCTATCTGCAAAATTAGAAATTCCTGTCGAAATCCTCAATCCTTTTCAACGCATACAGGTTGATACGCGCAAATTCGATCCCGATTATTTAAATGAAATTATGCCGGAAATGGCGGTTGCCGTCGGCTTGGCTTTGAGAGGAGTCGAACTCAGATGATCAGAATAAATCTTCTCGAATCAATTACGGATAAACCCACCAACCCGGCAGTCGTCGTTGAAAAGAAAATTTCAAGCCCCGGCGCCAAACTCGGCTTGCTCGCCGCAATCGTCGGCGCTCTGCTCGTTCTCGGCGTCGGTTTGGATTATATGATGGCTTCGTCCGCCAAAGCTGCTGCCGAAGAAGAGCTCGCCAATCAGCAGGCAATTGCCAAACAAATGGAAGCGGTGATGAAAGAGCAGGACGAGCTAAAAAAGAAAATCAAAGACATTGACGACCGCATCACGGCTATCAAAGATTTGCGTGCCAGCCAAGGCGGACCGAGCGCGGTGCTCGAAGCACTACGCGAGCGAATTATCAACGCGCCCGGTCTGTATCTCGAATCGGTCGAGCAAAAAGGCGACCAACTCACCATCAAAGGCAATTCGCCGGATGAGTACGTCGTCACGAATTTCGGTCGCAGTCTGGAATTTTCATCAGGTTTGTTCACAAATCTAAACATCGAAACGCAGCGGAAAGAAGTTCAGGCAACTCAAATCAGCGATGGCTCTGCTCCTGTTCCGAGCAATCCCAACAGCGAAAACAAGCCGGAAACTATTAACTTCACAATTCGCTGCGCCTACACGCCGTCCAAAGCCTCAAAGCCAACCGAGGACGTAGCGAAGGGCGGTGGCACAACGCAGACCGCCAGCAACAACGCCGCAAACCCGCCGCAGGTAGCAAGAAACTGAAGAGTCTAGAGTCAGGAGCCTAGAGTCAAAAGAATTTAAATCAATAAAAATAAGAGTTGATTCCAGACTCTCAACCCACGACTTACAAAGGAATTATGGACAAGTTAAAGAATTTAGCGATTCACTGGCAAATAATCATATTGGCTTCTCTCGCCGTGATGTTTTACTCCGCGTTTTGGTATATGGTGACCAGCCCGATTCGCGAGGAAACCACGCAAATAGAAGATCAGGCAAACGCGCTCAAACAAAAGAACGAAGCCGCGCGCATTGCCACGCAACGAATCGAAGAGTTTCGTGCACTGGCTCAGGCAAAAAACGCCGAATATGAAGAATTAAAAGTCCTTCTCCCGGAACAGCGCGAAATCACGAACGTTTTGCAAGGCTTGCAAGACACGGCGCGCAACAGCCGTCTGACGCTGCTCCGGTTCTCGCCGAAAGACGATTCAACACAGGGCTTTATCACTTCAAAGCCGGTCGAAGTCGAAGTTACCAGCACTTTCCAAAACCTGCGTGCCTTCTACGCGCAAATGGCGCGGCTGCCGCGTATCGTTTCGATCAGCGATTTCCGAATTTCGCAACGACCGAAACAAGCTGCAGACAAATCTCTCGATTCGCAATTTTTGCTGACTGCTTATTACGCCACACCGGAAAGCGCCCTCAAGCAGCAACAATTGACTGAAGCCGCCAAAGCCGGAACGCCCGCCGCCGGTGCTCCGCCCGCCAATGGAGCAGCGCCCGGAGGAGCGACTGTTCCGCCTAATCAGACTTCGCCTTCAAACCCTATTAAGTAAAGTCCGTAATTTCTCCCTTTCATTTTCAGCCGACGCGCCTTTGCACGCATTGATTTAAAGTTATGAGAAAACCTGTCATTATTCGTTCCTTAAATTTTGGATTAGCCTGCGCTGCTTTCGTGCTGGCATTCGGAGCCGCAAATCCTTCAGTGGCACAGGAGCGCGATCCGTTTCGCAAGCCTGTTATCGCCGCGCGGAAAAAAGCCTCGTCCAAGGCTCCGGTAAGCTCCGTCAAGAAACCGGAAAAAGTCGCGCCGACCGTTGTCGCTGCGCCGCCGATTCAACAGCGGATTGAGAATTACAAAACTCTTCGAATGCGCGCCGCGGAACTTGGGCTGCCGGCTCCGAAACCGACAGCCGTTTTGACGGTCAGCGAAGTTGAAGTAACCGGCATCTTCCGCACGCCTCGCGGTTATTCCGCGATGGTCGAAGCTACTCCGATCAATCTTTCCTACACGATTTATCCCGGCGAAAAATTCTATGACGGTTATCTCGTCGCCATTGAAGAAAATCGCCTTGTTTTTCGGCGCGAAACCAGAATGAGCGACGGTAAATCGTTCACCGTCGCGGAAAACAAAGGTTTGAAAGTGCCGATGATGAACGATATGCTCGTTCCGCGCACCGAAACTGCCGAAAACAAAGAAGCCGCGCCCACCGTCAATCCGACAGTCACGGTTCCCGCCGCCGCAGCCGCTGCTGCAAACAATCAAGGTCCCGTCTTAACCGCCGACAACAAAACTAAACCCGAAACCAACGGAGTTCAAATTGTCGAAGGCGCCAAAAATTCCTCGCCTGAAAACGAACAACCTGCGAGCAAGCCCACGCGCAGGATCAATCCGCGAAAATCGAAATAATTTCCTAATCTCTTTCGCACTTGAAAAATAAAAAAATACCAAGCCTATAGCCGCTATATCTTTGGAGGCGTAAAATATGAGTCTGCTCAAATCCCTAAAAAATTCAATCAATCGCGCGATCGTTGCGGTCGCCTTAGTTGCCCTTGCCTCGTTTGCCTCGCACGCTCAGCAAACAAACGCTCCGCGACCGTCGCAAACCCCGCCCGCGCGTCAGCAAAGCCCGCAAGGTCAGCAATACGGTCAGCCCGGATTCGTCGGCGAACCGATCAATCTCAATGTCGTTAAAGCCGACATCAGAGATATTTTTAATTACATTACCGAGCAATACGGTGTGAACTTCGTGATTGACAAATCGGTCGGACAAGTTCCCGTAACGGTTAATCTGAGCGACGTTCCGTGGAACATCGCGCTCGACGCTATTTTGCAGGCGAACGGCTTGGGAGTTGATGTTCAAGGCTCAATTTTGCGCGTCGCCGATGCCAAATTGCTGGCTGATGAAAGAGCCGTCCGCCAGCAAATCGAAGAAGCCCGGCTGGACGTCGAACCGCTTTACACCGAAATTATTCAGCTCAACTACGCCCGCGCGGTCGGGACTTTGGGCGGTGCAGCCGGAGATACCGGCGGTTTCACGGGCGGAGCTACGACCGGGGGCGTTTCGTCCAGCAGCGGCGGAGACGTTACTGGCGGCGGCGGAGATCAGGGAATTATGCCGATCATCAAACGCCGGTTGTCACGTCGCGGCGGGATCGAAGTTGACGGGCGCGGAAATCGCTTGATTGTGACGGATGTGCGTAGAAATATTGATTCGATTCGCCAGCTCGTTGCATTTCTTGATCAGCCGGAGCCGCAGGTCGAAATAGAAACCCGCATCGTCGTCGCCCAGCGTAATTTCTTACGCGAAATAGGTGTGCAGATCGGCGCATCCGTCAGTAATCCGTTTGATCGCGGCGGTCTCATCAGCGGAAGTACGGGTAGACCGATTAACAGTCAACCAACCGGATCATTCGTTTTAACGACTGGCGCTTTCGGCACGGCGCAAATCACCGCCGCTTTGAATTTGGCAGAGACAAAAGGACAAGCCAAAATCGTCGCCACTCCGCGCGTCACAGCTTTAAACAATCGCCCTGCGCAAATCGAATCGGGCAGCCAAATCCCGGTGACAACCATCCAGCCGAACGGTGGCGCTGATGAGCAGCTGGCAGTCGTTACAACTACCTTCGTTTCCGTACCGCTGCGACTTTCCGTCACGCCGCAAATCACAGATGCAGGAACAGTTGTACTGCGTGTTGTAGCCGAAAACAATTCGGTTAACACCGCACTCACAAACGGGTTGAGCGGAACACCGGGAATTGATGTCCAGCGAATGCAAACCGAAGTTCTCGTTCCGGATGGCGGAACGACTGTTGTTGGCGGCGTTCTGGTTGATCAGGAAAATGAATCGAGAAGCCGCACGCCCGGTTTGGCGAGCATCCCGTTGCTCGGCAATCTGTTCAAAAATCGCGCCACGCAACGCAACACGGCTGAAATTCTGTTCTTCATCACACCGCGCATTTACCGCCCGGATTTCCGGGGCAATCCGACCAACAGCGTTGTTTCTCCCAACGGAAATCGCACCAATACGATTCTCCAACCCGTTCCGCTTGGCAATCCGCCCTCAAACACAACAACCCCGCCGGTTCAGCCCCCAATGGCTCAACCAAATGTGATCGTCCCGCAGCCGCAAGTCCAGACGCAGGCTCAGCCCCAAGCGGCGACAACCACAACCACGCCGAGAAATTAAAAGTCGAAAGGTTAAGGGCTAAAGGCTAAAAATAAGGAATTAATTATTTTTAGCCTTTAGCCCTTAACCTTTTCTTTATTTGATGTTTACCGATAATTTACTTGAAATTCAGCAGAAAACCGAAGGCTGTTTCGGCGTGCTGATAATGGGAATGGATGGAATTGCGGTCGAGGAAGTCTGGCAGCGAAAAGGTTTAGAAGCCAATCTCGATATTGCAGTCGCCGAATTTACGTCTTTGATACGCAACGCGCGGCGGACGAGCGACGATATGGGCTTGGGCGGTTTGCGCGAGCTGGTCGTTTTCACCGACGCCGCGAATTTCGTGATGCGAATGGTCAGTCACGATTATTTCATCGTTCTGGTAATCAATCCGGAAGGGAATTTGGGGCGCGGGCGCTACGAATTGAGGCAGACCGAGTTGATTCTGGAACGGGAATTTGTCCTCTAATGGCGGTGCGCGACCCCGCACTTTAACGCTAAACTTTCTGTTCGCCCGCGATTCCCGCTCGACCGAAAAGCCGAATCGAAGGCGATTTTTGCGATCGGCGATTAAGCTGAGATGTTGACAAGATGCCGATATGACAACCGCCGATACGGCAGCGTTACATTTAAATCACATCTCTTTTTTATTTCCGTATAAATAATTAAGTTAAAGGAAAAGTTAATAAAAAACAGCGGGCATTGAATTCAAGCCCGGTGTTTTTTGAGATTTAAAATCTCGAATTTGAGGTTAAGTCAGCCTATGGAATTTTTACATGATTCATTCCTCTTGCAATAACGCGGGCGCGGCGATTGACCCGCTTGGGGTTTTTGCTCGGATTGAAAATGTTGAGCGGCGAAGGAATCATTGCAGAAAGATAAGCGGCTTCCTGCGGAGACAAATCGGCTGCCGATTTTTTGAAATAAGTTCGGGCGGCTGCTTCCGCACCGTAAATGCCGTCGCCCCATTCGATAACGTTTAGATAAATCTCCAGAATTCGGCGTTTGTTCAAGTTGTTTTCGAGCGTCCTAGTAACCAAATACTCGCGCCCCTTTCGCAAAAACGAGCGTTCTTCCGAAAGATAAAGATTTTTCGCCAATTGCTGTGTGATAGTCGAAGCACCGCGTTTGAAGTTCGAGGTTTTCGGATAACCGAGCGAGACGAGAATGCTGTCAATAATCGAATCTTTGTCCAGACTCGGAATCCAGGCATTCGGATCGCTGTCGCCTTCGGCTTTGGCTTCTTTTTCGGCTTCCTTCTGCGCCGCCTGCCACGCCGCCTCAATAGCTTTCCAGTCAAATCCCTGATGCGAAACGAAATTTGTGTCTTCGCCAGCGATTACGGCGCGCTGCAAATTTGGCGAGATGCGCTCGATCGGAACCCAAATCTGATATTTTTGCCCCTGTTTACCCTCTTTCCGCGCTTCTGATAAACGATATTCAATCATCGAGGTCGTTGTGGGATTTTCGGTTTTTAAGGCAATAATATTTTGACGAGTAAAATAATAATTAACGCCTTCGTAGCCAAACCACACGACCAGCGTGCCTAAAACGATTGCCAGAATAACTCTCGACCAATACCAGATGAAACGAAACATTTATTAGAAGATAGAAGATAGAAGATAGAAGATAGTAGTTTGAATTTTCTACATCTTCTATCTTCTATCTTCTATCCGCTTCTCCAATCAGATTTGCGACGATTTTTCCTGAACTCATTACGCCCGGAAGACCTGCGCCGGGATGCGTTCCGGCACCGACGAAATATAGATTTTTGATGTCTTCGGATTGATTATGCGGGCGAAAATATGCAGATTGCATCAACGTCGGCTCGACCGAAAACGCGCTGCCTAAATAACTGTTTAAATCACCTTCAAAATGCAGCGGGTCAATTCGATGTTCCGAAACGATATGTTTTGATAAGTCGGGCATATAACGTTCTTCGAGATATTTGATTATCGAATCTCGATATGGTTTCGCCGCCGTTTTCCAATCAATTTTTCCTCCCAAATGCGGCACCGGCGACAACACGTACCAGCAATCGCATCCTTCCGGAGCCAAACTAGGATCGGTCGCCGTCGGGCGATGTAAATACAACGAAAAATCTTTCGCCAAAGTTTTCTGCCGGAAAATTTCGTCCAACAAACCGCGATAACGCGCGCCCATCAAAATTTCGTGATGCGCCATATTTTCGTATTTGCGGTCTGTGCCGAAATAAATCACGAACAGCGACATCGAATAGCGCAGATTTTTCAAACGCCGATCCGAGTTTTTGCGGCGATATTTCGGCTGAATCAAATTTAAATAAGTAAAAGCGACATCGGCGTTTGAAACCACAGAATCGGCGGGCAGAAAATCGCCGGATTTAAGATAAATGCCTGTTGTGCGTCGGGTTTTGTCGTCAACAAAAATCTGGTCAACTTCAGCTGCGAGATAGATTTCGCCGCCGATTTCCAGAAATAAATCGGTCAAAGCCTGAACGAGTGCGCCGGTTCCGCCTTTCGCAAACCACACGCCGAATTCCTGTTCAAGACGATGAATCATCGCGTAAATCGAAGTTGATTCAAACGGATTGCCGCCAATCAATAACGGATGAAAGCTGAAACATTGCCGCAACCTTTCGTCTGCAAAATAGCGGGCGGCGAATTTATAAACCGAACGGTCGGATCGCAATTTAACCATTTGCGGAACGACGCGGAGCATATCGCCCCAAGTCGAAAAAGGCTTGTCAATCAATTCAAACCCGACGCGGTAAATTTCCGCTAGATCGGCGGCAAAACGTTTGTAACCATTGACATCCGCCGGATTGAATTTGCGAATCTGAGCGAGAAGGTTTTCGCGGTCGTCGTCATATTCGAAAACCGTTCCGTCTTCAAAACGAATGTTGTAAAACGGATGAACTTTGATGAGTTCGAGAAAATCTTCGCGCCGCCGCCCTGCGACTTCGAACAATTCGTCAATCAGCCACGGAGCGGTGATAATCGTCGGACCGCCGTCAAACCGAAAACCGTCCTGCTCATAAACATAAGCCCGCCCGCCCGGTTTGTCGCGCTTTTCCAGAATCGTTACTTTGTGACCAGCCGCCTGCAAGCGAATCGCCGCGCTCAAGCCGCCAAAGCCGCTGCCAATAACAATAGTTTTCATTCGTTGATTTAAACCCCTTGCTTTCGGAATCGAGCAATTCCAAATTCAAGAGTAGAAACTGAAAACAGAAATTACAAGTTTGAGTCTAACCAGACGGTCAAAGAAAACGTTGAAAATAAATAGATTTTCAATTTTAAACCGGACAAATCCCAACACCTTTTTCAATTAATTTTTGTCGCACGGCGGCAGCAAATTCGACGGCGTTTGCGCTGTCTCCGTGAATGCAAACAGTTTCAGCTCGGAGCGACACGGTCTCGCCGTTTGTCGCCGTCACCGTTTGCGTTTGAATCATTTGCAAAACCTGCTCGACCGCCTTGTTCGTATCGTGAATCAAAGCGTTAGGATCGTTCCGCGGTGTTAAGCTCCCGTCGCTACGATAAGTTCGGTCGGCGAAAACCTCGCTAGCGGTTTTTAAACCGATTTTCTCGGCTTCTGAGATCAAAAAACTGCCCGACAAACCGAAGAAAATCAAACCTTCGTCAACCGCTTTGACGGCGCGGGCGATTGCGGCGGCTAATTCAGGTTTTTTGGCGGCTTCGTTGTAAAGCGCGCCGTGCGGTTTGACGTGGTGCAGCTTGCCGCCGAGCGCTGCCGTCATTCCGTGAACGGCGGCGACTTGATACAAAACCACGTCAAAAACTTCCTGCGCCGAAAGCTGCATTGCGCGCCGCCCAAAGCCCTGCAAATCGGGGAACGACGGATGAGCGCCGATGGCAACTCGTTTTTCCAGAGCGGTTTCAATTGTTTTTCGAATCACTGTCGCGTCACCGGCATGAAAGCCGCAGGCGATGTTGATTGACGAGCAATAATCCATCAGCGCGCGGTCGTTTCCCATCTGCCAGGCGCCGAAGCTTTCGCCCATATCGCAGTTTAAATCAATCGAAATCATAAAAAGATGACCGCCGTTCGCAGGTAATTTAACTCAATTTCCTTTTGAACGAGTAAATTTTCCGCTTCCGCAATTGAAATCAAATGAAAATTTACCGTATCGCCTGGATTTAGTTGCGCCAGCAGCGGCAAGTCAACCGCCGCGACATTTGCCACACGCGGATAACCGCCCGTAGTTTGATGATCCGCCATCAAAATTATCAACTGACCGTCGGGCAGAAGCTGAATCGTGCCGAAATTAACGGCGGAAGACAGAAGCTCAATCTTTTCCGTTAAATTTAAATCTTCGCCCGCCAAACGAAAACCCATCCGATCTGATTCGCGGCGAATCGAAAAACTGTTTGATAAAAATTTTCCCCGGCTCTCTTCAGTCAAACTTTCCCATTCTGCGCCCGCCACAACTCTAACCGTAGGAAAACGACTGTAATGCGGAATCAGGCTCTGTGAAACTCTATTCGTTATTCGTTTTTCATCGTTCGTTTTTCGCTGTTTGAAAAACAATCTGTCGCCTTTTTGAAAAGGCTTACCAATTTTTGCGGGCAAATTTGTGCTTCGGCTGCCGAGCCATTCGGGAATTTCAAAACCGCCGCGCGCGCTCAAATAAAGTCGCGAGCCGAAAATTCTGTTCCGAAATTCCAAAACATCGTCCTTCTCGATTCGAACCCGGCGCCAGTTTTCGATCGGTTTTTCGTTTAAATGCGCCGCAAAATCAGCGCCGCCGAGCGCGATTTCCGTCGGTTCTTCAAACTGCAAAACCGGAGCGGGAAAATGCATTTCCAAAACAGCTTCCGTTTCGTCATTGCCGAGCAAAATGTTGATTAAGCGCGCCGCCGTTTGATCCATTGCGCCGTTTCTATTGATGCCAAAGCGACCGAACTGGACGCGCCCCAAATCCTGCGCGGTCGTCAAGATTCCTTTGCTCAGAAAATATAAACTCATTCTATTTCGAATTTTGGATTTGGGATTGTTTTTGACTAAATTCAGCAAAAAAGGCGTTATCAATCTGGTAAAAACGTACCGCATCGCCCGCTTGCAGGTAAGTTGGCGGTTCGCTTTTGGGATTGAACATTTCGAGCGGCGTGCGCCCAATAATTTGCCAGCCCCCAGGTGACGCGAGCGAATAAATTCCGGTTTGGCGTCCGGCAATCCCAACGCTGCCCGCTGGAACCTGAAGGCGCGGGGATTGTTTTCGCGGCGCGACAATCGTTTCGGCGACTTCGCCCAAATATGCAAAACCCGGTAAAAAGCCGAGCATAAAAACTCGATAAGTTTCAGCGAGGAAAATTTCGATTACCTCTTCCGGCGAAAGCTGCTTTTCCGCCGCGATAAAATCCAAATCCGGCGCAAACTCCGCGTCAAAACAAACCGGAATTTCGATCAACCGCGCCTCGGTCGGCTCGTTTTCGTTAATTTCGAGTAGCGCCTTTTCGATTTCGTCGCTCACAAAAGCGAAAGCGGTTTCAAAGTCTCGATTGTTTTCTCGCACCTTGAAAACGTCGTAAAAAATGGTCAGCGAACTGTAAGCTACGATAGATTCGACGAAACCCGCAAACGGATTTTTATCAAAATAATTGGCGAGCGACAAAACGCGGTCATTTGTCTCGGCGGAAATTTGATTGCCGAAATCAACGGTCGCGGCTGATTCACCGAGCGGGAAAATTCTGGGCTTGTCCATCGTTAAAGAAAACGTTTTTAACCGTGCGAATCGTGTTGCAATGAATTTCCACCGTGTCTTTAATATCAGCGGCGTAGCCACCGCTCATCACCGTGACAACCGGAATCGAATGAGCGCGGGCGTATTCCAAAACAAGCTCGTCACGCCGCTGCAAACCCGTCAGCGTTAAACTTAAACGCCCCAACTTGTCTTTTTCAAATGGATCAGCGCCTGCGAGATAAAAAACAATGTCAGGCTCGTGCGCAAAAACGCGCGGCAGATTCTCGGATAAAACCTGCAAATAATCGGCATCACTGGTTTTGTCCGGCAATTCAACGTCGAGCGTCGAATCTTCTTTGAACAGCGGGTAGTTTTTCGCGCCGTGAAGCGAAAATGTGAAAATTTCCGGTTCGTTTTGAAAAATAAAAGCAGTTCCGTTGCCTTGATGCACATCAAGATCAACAATTAAAAAACGCTTTGCCAGCCGTTCGCGCTGCAAAACTCTGATTGCGATTGCGACATCGTTCAGCACGCAAAAACCTTCGCCGCGATCGGGGAAAGCGTGGTGCGTGCCGCCCGCCAGATTTGATGCGACACCGTTTCCCAGAGCAGATTTGGCGGCTTTGATTGTTCCCGAAGTCGCCAAAAACGAGCGTCGAACGAGTGATTTCGACCATGGCAAACCGAGCCGGCGAACTTCTTTTGCCGTTAAAGTGCCCTCAATCAATCGGGAAACGTAATCTTCCGTGTGAACGAGCAAAACATCTTCAACGCTCGCCGGTTCCGGCTCAACGATTTCTTCCGGTTTCAAAGTTCCTTCTTCTAAAAGCGTGTCGCGGACAAGCTCGAATTTGCGAATCGGAAAAACGTGATTTTCGCCGATGTCGGCGTAATAATAAGGGCTGTAGAAAACGCGGAGCTTCACGTTTACAGAGTCTAAAAATTTGCAAGCGGAAAGTCTAATCTTCAACCAATGGCGGGCATATCAGAGTTAGGATTTTTATCGTTATTTTCATCGTCGCTTCTTTCAAATTTGATGATGCTTAATTTGCCATCGCCCTCAAGCCGGGCTTCTTTGACTTTTTTAATATTCAAAATTCCCTGCAGTCGGAGCTGGGCGAACAATTCCTCTTCGGTTACAGTTTCGCGCCGCATATTCCGCCGAATAATTATTCCGTTTTTGATGAGCGGTAGCGGGCGCGGGCGCAAAAAACGCTCAATGGTTGGGGATTGAAAACCCAAGTAATCCAAAATCATATCCCAAGCAGCAATCGTCGAAACCAAAACCAAGCCTTCCGTGATTGATTTGTAATCTCCTGTCATCCCGTTTTGCGCCGCGTCGGCGATAATCACAACGACGAGCAAATCCGCAATTCCTATACCTCCAATTCCGCGGCGCAAAAATCTGAGCGTCAGAAAAAGCGCGAAATACATCAGCGTTCCGCGAATAACTAGTTCGAGCATGGACGATTCGGGAACAAAAATCTTTTCCCAATCAACCGCAAACAGCTTTTCATATACGCTTTGCTGAATCCACAATAAAAACATAACGCTGCTCGGATGACGGAATGAGTTTCGGGCGAAAGTCTAATTGAAGCTCAATTAATTTGTCACGAACTTTTTCGCCGCCAAACAATAAGAGTTTTTCGGCTTTACGCGCCCAAACAACAATTTCCGGAAGCTTTTCAACAAACTTATCGAGGGCGCGACTTGTCACAAAACCTTTTGGCTCATCGGTTTGTTCAAAACGTAAGTTCAAAACTTTGGTGCGTGTTTGCAAATTGAAATTTGATAAAGCCTCACGTAAAAACACGGCTTTTTTGGTATTTGACTCAATCAGCGTCCCGCGCAAATCCCGGCGAGCGAGAAGGCAGGGAATCGAAGGCAAACCAGCTCCTGTACCGACATCCGTCAACTCGACGTTTTCTGGCAAAAAATCGAGAATCGTTAGAGATTCCAAAATATGACGAACTGCAAACTCTTCCGCGCTGCAAGGCGCGACCAAATGAAGGCGCGGATTCCATTTCTCAACCAATCCGTAATAATCCAAAAAATCGGAAATCTGAGCGGCAGTAAAGTCAAAACCGAAGGTTGTTTGATGTTTTTCGATTGCCTGAATAAAATTCATCGAAAATAAAAAATGAAGACTCCGTAAGCCTTCATTTTACACTTTGTTTGATTGTCTTTAAATGCGGATGAGAGGACTTGAACCTCCACGATGTCACCATCACGGGCTTCTGAGACCCGCGCGTCTGCCAGTTCCGCCACATCCGCAAAACCGAATGTTGAT
Source organism: Acidobacteriota bacterium (assembly GCA_030863175.1). Taxonomy (GTDB): domain Bacteria; phylum Acidobacteriota; class Blastocatellia; order Pyrinomonadales; family Pyrinomonadaceae; genus JALZCH01. The sequence goes on from JALZCH010000103.1 coordinate 144,030, forward strand.
TGTAAGTTTCTCGCCAGAAATTGTCAAAAATCGCTCATTCTAATCATCGTTTTCGGCAATTAAGCTGTAAGCAATCCCAGCCGCAACGCCGCCCAGCGTGTAATAAGCGAAGGTCATTGCCGCGCGCTCGGGCGTTTTTGCCGCGTATCTGCTTCTCAAACCGATTTTATCGGGCAAATAAACCGCTCCGATTCCAGCAGCAGCGCCTAAAATCGTTCCGGTTAAAACGGCGTTTTTTGCGCCGCCCGCCGCGACGAGCGAATAATATGCGGCGTTGCTCGTCAAATCGCCCGCCAGAGCCATCGCGTAAAGCTCGTTTTTCGCAGGCGGCTCTGCGCCAAAATACTTGTATGTTTCGGCGATTGCCTGCTGTCCGAGCAAATCAACGCGCGGCGCTTGGTCGGAAAATTGCCGCACGGTTTCGTGAACCAGATTTAAAACAACTGCGCCGAAAAGCCCGCTCGCCAATGCCTTTAACATTGAAATTTCCCTTTCAGACTAAAACCTTTATATTAAATTTTTCGCAAAAAGATACAAACGTAGTCAAGTTTTTCGCCGATTTGCTATATTTTCTCTAGCCGAAAATGCCGGAAGTAAACGAAAACACAGTTGCAGATTTGCGGGCGAGAATCGCCGCCGTTCGCTCACAAATCGAGAATGCTGCACGCAGAAGCGGGCGCGTTGCTGATGAAATTCGCCTCGTGGCTGTCAGCAAAACGCATCCGTCGGAAATCTTAAAAGCCGCAATCGAATCCGGAGCGACGGATTTTGGCGAAAATCGCGTGCAGGAAGCCGAAGCGAAAATTGCCGAGATCGGGCGGGAAGCCGTGACCTGGCATTTGATCGGCAATCTGCAAGCAAACAAAGCGAGAAAAGCCGTGCGCCTTTTTGATTTGATTCATTCGCTTGATTCGATTGAATTGGCGGAGCGCCTCGAAAGAGTTTGCGGCGAAGAAAACCGCGAAAATTTGGACGTTTTGATTCAAGTTGATTTGGCTGGGGAAGCGACAAAATCCGGCGTGCCGGAAACGGATTTGCCCGCGCTCGTTGAATTTCTGAAAAACTGTTCGCATTTAAAGCTGCGAGGTTTGATGATATTGCCACCGTTTTTTGAAGACGCTGAGCGAGTACGCCCGTTTTTCCGTCATTTGCGCGAAATCCGCGATCGTGTTTTCGGCGACGAGCGGGCAGAGCTTTCAATGGGAATGAGCCACGATTTTGAAATCGCGGTTGAAGAAGGCGCGACGATTGTTCGCGTCGGGACTGCGATTTTCGGCGAACGCGGCAATCCAAAATCGCAAATCTAAAATCCAAAATCGAAATATGTTTTTTCAGATTTATATTTTATTTCGTTACGCAATCGTCGCGGTCGTTTTGGTTGCGATTACAGCGATGATTGTTCGCCTCATTTTTAATTACACAGACCCGAATCCTTTTGGCTCTCTCGGCAAGTTTTCTTATTGGTTAAAAAAGAAAACCGATCGGCTCGTGCGCCCGGCGGCTGAGATTTTAGGAGCGTTTCGGATTGATGCGCGAATTGCGCCGCTGATTTCGATTTTAGGTCTTTGCGTCGTCGCTTATTTTCTGCTCCAGCTAATTTGGAACGTTTTGTTTATGCTCGATGGCGTGACGGACAGTTTGGCAACGGGCAGATTGATAGCGTTAATCGGTTATTTGTTGTACGGCTTTCTGGCGATTTATTCGCTGTTAATTATCGTCCGAATCGTGTTTTCGTGGGTGATGAGCTACACGAATCCCGTTTTGCGGTTCTTGATTCGCTTGACCGAACCTGTTTTAGGACCTTTTCGTCGTTTGATTCCGCCGCTCGGAATGTTTGATATTTCGCCGATCATCGTGTTGTTTCTGCTCGGCTTTTTGCAAACGGCGGTTTTTGCCGTTTTAATCGCTTCGCCGACAGGTTTTCGATGATTAAGTTTTCGGAACAAAACGGCTCAATCGTTTTCACCGTTCGAGTTGTTCCGCGAGCATCGAAAAGCGAGCTTGTTGGGGTTCATGACGGTGATTTAAAAATCAGATTAGCTGCTCCGCCGGTTGACGGAGCGGCTAACGAAGAATTGATCAAGCTGCTGGCAAAATTTTTTGAAGTTCAAAAAAGCTCAGTCGAAATTATCAGCGGCACAACCGGTAAAACAAAACAGATTAGAATCATAGGTGCCGGAAATGCCGACAAATTAAGGCTAATTTGAAATTTCAAAATTCAAAATGCTATAGTCACAAGCCGAAAACTCATTCCGTTCATAGCAAATAAATTTTATTTAGAAGGTAATTAAAAATGTCAGGTCATAGTAAATGGCACACTATTAAACACAAAAAAGGTGCGCTCGACGCCAAACGCGGGAAGCTTTTTACCCGTTTAATTAAAGAAATCACGGTCGCCGCGCGTTTGGGCGGCGGCAAAATAGAGGACAATCCGCGCCTCAGAAAAGTCGTCAATGAAGCCAAAGGCGCGAATATGCCGAACGATACGATTGACAAAGCTATCAAACGCGGCACGGGCGAGCTGGAAGGCGTCACTTACGAAGAAATCACCTACGAAGGTTATGGACCGAGCGGCGTCGCTGTTTTGGTTGACACGATGACCGACAACCGCAATCGAACCGTCGCCGAGCTGCGACACCTTTTTTCAAAAAACGGCGGCAATTTGGGCGAAGCCGGTTCCGTCGCTTGGATGTTCGACAAAAAAGGCTACATTGTCGTTGACAAAGAAGTGAAATCCGAAGATGAGTTATTTGAATTGGCAATCGAAGCCGGAGCCGACGATTTAAAGGACGAAGGCGAAGTTTTTGAAATCTACACTGCGCCGGAAAGTTTCGACGCCGTTGCCGAAGCTGTCAAAAATGCCGGGGTTGAGCCGCAGATGGCGGAAATTTCTATGGTTCCGCAAAACTATGTGCATCTCGAAGGCGCAGAAGCCAAACAAATGCTCAAGCTTTACGACGCGCTCGACGATCACGACGATGTGCAGAAAGTTTACGCAAATTTCGATATTGACGAATCGGAAATGGAATAGCGACGATTTTCGGTTTTGAGGCGAGGACTTTAAAGTTATGCTGAGCGGCGGCAAAAGCGAATTGAGTGCGATTAACACCCTCATCATCGTTTTCGTGCTTGCAAACGTTGCGATAATCTTGTTGTCCATCCTGAACTATATGCAGGACGGCAAACTCAGCTTAACGAGCGTAATCATTGGGTTGATGGTCTTGTCGTCAGCATTAATTACGAGAGCTTCGTTGAAAAAGAAACTGTAACAAAGGGTGCGACAAGAATGAGAGTTCTGGGAATTGATCCGGGAAGCGAAACGCTCGGTTGGGGCGTGATCAAAAGCGACGGTAGAATCTATCGCCTGCTGCAATATGGAACAGTCAAATCAAGCCCGCGCGAACCTTTTGCAGAGCGTCTCTTGAAAATTGCAGAAGGCGTCCAAGAAATCATCGAACGATTTGAACCTGACGCTCTTTCGCTTGAGGAGGCATTTTACGCGGCGAACGTCAAAGTCGCTTTAAAACTCGGACAAGTGCGGGGCGTCGTGCTTTATCTTGCCGCAAAGCACAAACTCGACATCAACGAATACGCGCCGCGTCTAATCAAACAAACGGTCGTCGGCTATGGCAACGCCGAAAAACATCAGGTGCAGGAAATGATCCGGATTTTGCTGAAACTTCCTCACGTCCCCGAACCGCACGACGCGGCTGACGCGCTTGCCGCAGCGATTTGTCATTTTCATCACGCCGGAGCGAAACAGCGTCTACTCGCAGCTCAAGCCAAGATTAAGATTCCGCGTTAAAGTTTTGTTTGACTCGATTTTAATTTGGGTGTAACGTAACGGCGAAATTACAAGTTGTAATTAATCCTTTTTCTCTCAAGAGGAGATTCCAATGAAGCACAGTCGCGTGGGAGCTGCTTGTTTCGCGTTTCTTGCCGCCTTTCTTTTAACGGTTTTCAACATTTCCGCCGTAAACGGTCAAAAACGACGTTCGGTCGTTAGTAAAAATCCGACAAAAATTGTTCCTGCAACACGCGCGCCATCAATTGCGGTTGTAATTGACGAGCGATTGTCAGTTTTGCGTTTTGAGCCGAGTTTATTAGCGATTCCGCTGCAAAGAATGAGTGCCGGACGCACAATGCAGATAACGGGAAGCCGCCAAGCCGATGACGGCTTAGTGTTTTATCGCGTGCAATTGCCCATGGAAAAAAGCGGCTGGATACAGGCTGAAGCCGTTGTCAGAACCGACCGCCGCGAAGAAGACGCCAGACTTTTACGCCTGATTCGCGCCAGCGACGGTTTTGAACAGATTGAGCGCGCCGTGATTTTTCTCGAAAATTTTCCGAATTCAGAATTTAGACCGGCAGTTTTGTTACTGCTGGGAGATTTGGTTGAAAGCGTCGCTCAAAGGCTTTCGCGCGATGCGACAAGACGTTTCAACCAGGACGAAATAAACGCCAATGAGGCGCCGCTTCACAGTTTTTATCTCAATTACAACGGTTTAGACCGTTATCGTCGGCTTGGAATTGGTTTTCTATTTAACCGAAAAACAAAACAATTTCATTATGACGGCACGGCTTGGCGCGAGATTGTGCAAAAACACAAGCAAAACGTGGAAAGAACTGAAGCGCAAAAACGACTGGACGCGCTGGCGGAAAAAATGAAGTAACCGGTTATAAGTGACAAGTTACGGAAAAGACTGTTTTTATCTTGTCATTTGTAACTCGTCATCCAAAGCTAATAAAGTCGAACGGCAATTTGAGCGGCGATGCGGGCGTTATTTTCTAGCAGCGCAAGATTTGCCGAAAGCGTTTCGCCGCCGCTTCGGCGGGACATTTCGGCAAGAAGAAACGGTGTCAATTCTTTGCCCCGAATTTTTTTGATTCCGGCTTCGCGCACCGAATCCTGCAAAATCGTTTCAATTGTCTCCGCCGGAATCTCAAATTCCGCCGGAACGGGAGCCGTGATTAAAACGGCGTTTTCAAGACCGAGAGCGTCGCGCGCATTGATAATTTGGGCGGCTTCTCTGGCATTTTCCACTCTAGTGTCGGTTTTCAAACCGCTCCTTCGGGAATAAAACGCGGGCATTTCATCAGTTTGCCAGCCGACAATGCAAATGCCGTTAGTTTCGAGCCATTCGCGGGTTGCGGGCAAATCCAAAATCGCCTTTGCGCCGGCGCAAACGACTGTGATCGGAGTTTTCGCAAGTTCTGGCAAATCAGCCGAAACGTCCGCAGTCGCGCCCCGATGAACACCGCCGATTCCGCCGGTGGCGAAAACTCGAATTCCTGCTTTATGAGCGAGAAATGCGGTTGTGGCGACGGTCGTCGCGCCGTTCCATTTGCGCCCGATTGCGGCAGGAAGATCGCGGCGGCTCAATTTATGAACGGTTTTCGATTGAGCCAGAAAATTGATTTTTTCGCGTGAGAGACCGATATTCGGAACGCCGTCCAAAACCGCGATTGTCGCCGGAACGGCTCCGTTTTCGCGGACGATTTCTTCGAGTGCGAGAGCAGTTTCGACATTGTTCGGATAAGGCAAGCCGTGTGCGATAACCGTTGATTCGAGCGCAACGATCGGATTGTTTTGCGACAAGGCAAAAGCTACTTCGGGGGAAAAAAAGAATAAATCCGAGCCGTTCATCAAAAATTATTTAATCAGCGTTCCGATGCGGTTAAAGCGGGGGCTTGTCAAACAGCCGATAAAACTGTCGTTTTGGCTTTGATCACAAGACCAATAAATGAACATCGCTCTGCCGATGATCAAATCACGATGAACAAAGCCCCAATAACGGCTATCCTCGCTATTGTCTCGCGCATCGCCCATCATAAAATAATGGTCGGGCGGAACGATTGAAGGCTTTCCGGCGACGCCGAAATTCATACCTCTTCCTTCAACGACCGATATTCCCTTTTTTTCTGCTTCCACTGTATCCGTTTCGTAATAAACCGTATAAGTCGCATCAGGTGGATCCGGTTCAAATTCTTTGACCGTGAGGGATACTTTATCCGGATTTCTGCCGCGTTCGGCAACCGTATCTCCGATCAGACGACGTTCGGGCAGAAGCTGACCATTGATATAAACGCGGTTGTCTCGAAATTCAACTGTATCGCCGGGCAAGCCTATGACGCGCTTGATGTAGTTTATTTCATACGGCTTGAGATCGCGTGAACGATCCATAGCGGGATTTACGCGATTTCCCGGATATTTGAAAACTACGATGTCGCCGCGCCGCACTTCCCGCATCGGCAAAAAGGGGAGCGGCGTGCCCGGTCCGTAAATAAATTTGTTGACGAGAAAATGGTCGCCGATGTAAATCGTGTTTTGCATTGAGCCGGTCGGAACCGTCACCGCCTGCACGATAAACGTCATTCCGAAAAACGCCATAATTAGCGTCACGATAAACGATTCCAGATATTCTCTGAAAACGCTTTTTTGCGGAGCGTTTGGATTCGGTTGAGTTTTTTCGGCATTTGCCGGTTCGGTCGCTTCGCTCGGCTCTGCGACATTGGTAATTTCGGAGCTTTGGCTCATAAAGCAATCGTAAAAAAGTTAGCCGCGTCTCGCAAGTTTGCTCGTTGTTTTTCTGATTACTAAATTTATAGATTGCTGTCACCAAAAGCCAGCAGCAATTTATAAATCTCAATATAAACTAGCTTTCGGGCGGCTCTAATTTATTGAGCGCAGCTTTTGCCGCCATCATTTCGGCGTTTTTAATTGTCGTGCCGGTTCCTTCTTCTCTGCCGCCGTCCCACACGGCTTCAACAAAAAAAGTCCGGCGATGCGGCGGACCTTCCGTACGGACGACAGAGTAAACCGGTGCGGCGCGTTTTTCGGCTTGCAGACGCTCTTGCAACATCGTTTTGTAATCGAGCGAAGCCGTCGGATTGCTGTTTTCGATGTGTTCGGTAAAAAGTCTGTGGACGACTTCTTTTGCTGCCCCGTAACCGCCGTCAAAAAAAACGGCAGCGAAAACGGCTTCGAGCGTGTCGGATAGAATCGCGGACTTTTTGCGCCCGCCGGTCCGCTCTTCACCGCGTCCCAAGCGAATCATTTCGCTCAAACGCAATCTTTCAGCGATTTCCGACAGCGTCGTGGCGCTAACTAACCGGTGTTTCATTAGCGTCAGTTCGCCTTCGCTCGCATTTGGAAATCTCTCAAACAAAATCTCTGCGATAATCAAACCTAAAACCGAATCGCCGACAAACTCAAACGCTTCGTTATGCAAATTGCGCACTTCCGATTCGCGCCCGGATTGAGCGCGTTCATGCGCCCATGAGCGATGCGTCAGGGCGCGTTCAATAAGAGCTCGGTCGGCAAATTCATAACCGATTCGCTCTTCGCACAACAAAACGTAAGAGGGCTTTTGCATTTTTAGAAAAATAAAAAGCCGAACGTACAAAACGTCCGGCTTTTTATTTTAACTCACGACGCGCAAATTTGCGTCAGAAAGGCGCTCGCCACGGTTTTAGCGAGAAGGTTTTTTCGGCGTTGTCGCCGGTTTAGCTGCCGGTTTAGCTGCCGGTTTAGCTGTCGTATTTGTTGCAGCACCAGCGGTTCGTTCACGGGTTCCGTTGCCCGAAGTCGTGCCTTCCGATGATTTGGTTTCGGTTGCCGTTGTCATTGCTGTCGAGCCGGTTGTGCCGCCGGTTGTTGTGGTCGGCGTTTCTTCCATTACCGGAGTTACAGGGGACGCCGGATCGGGGAGCGGTTTAGACATTACGCTTGCGGCAAGCTCTTCCATTCCGGTCGTTTGATCTTTGTTGCGAATTTTGTACATCTGCTCCAGATCTTTTCTGCGAGCGTCTTTTACGCTTTGCGGCAGCTTCGCGTCGGCTTTGGCGACGGCGTAAGCGCGGGCAAAAGCATCAATCGCACGGTCAGCAAGAGCCTTCTGCATTCCCAAATCCCGCTTCATTTCTTCGGTCACATCGGTCGCGCCTGCTGTTTTCGTTTGGAAATCCTGTACGGCTTTGTTGTATTGCGTACGGTAATTAAAGCCGAAAGCGTAAAACGGCAGCCATTTGCGCGGCGAAAAATCTGACGGCGATTGAACCGCTCTATAAAAATACGGAATTGATTCGGCTTCTTTCCCGGTCATATTGTTAAACATGATGGAGCCGATAATGAAATTCATCCAGCCGAGCGCATCTTCTCTGCTGTTGTAGTTGTAGGTTTTCCACTCTACATTACCGAGGCTGTTGCTCTCGATTTTTTGAATTGCCTGTCTCGCCAAAGCGATTGTTTGTTCGTTGTAAGTGTTGACCGGCGGATTTGAAGTCGCCAAAATAAACCCGTAATCAATCGGAACTAAATACGGATAAGCGTTGTTAGGTTCTTGCGATGCGAGTTGCTGGCATCCAGAAAAAACATCCGAGCCGAATTTTGCTTTTTCAGCACCAGTTGCTGCTTTTGCCGCAGCCTGAATCGGATCGGAACAGCGTCTGGCAAGAGCCACTTTAGCTTCTCCGGCTTTCCGTTCATCTTCTTTAGCAACCCAATTTTGCAGATACTTAACAAATTCTTGGTTATCTGTGTCTCCGCTAAATTTAGCTAAGTAATCTTTGGCGGTTTGATAAGCTACATCTCTGTTAGTCGTGCGAGTTTCACGAAACCTTTTATCAAGCGCTTCTCTTTCCGGGTTTGGCGTAGCCGCCGCCGCGGGGTCTTGCGCCGAAACGGTCGGAACGACCGCCGGAGCGGCAAAAAAGGCGAGCGCGAGCGCGCCGGGCAACAAAATATTTAACATTTTCTTCATGGCTTGCATAATCCTTCCTGCACAAATAAGCGTTCGTTTTTTTGATTAATTATCAATAGTTTCTAACGGCTGACGGCTTGCGTCGTGTGCTGCAATCTGATGAAAAATAAGGCAAATTTGGTTGCTAACTTTTTGCACTGAAACGTCCGTTCGGCTTACAAGCCGCACAACAAAAGCCACCCGCAGCATTAAATATAAACAATGAAATATCCCGTAAATATCTCAAATCTGTCAAGCCCTTTAAAAAGAAATAAAGGGAAAAGGCTTAGATTTCCTTTTCCCTTTATTTTTTTTAGCTGTAATTTGGCTTACGGTTTCGGATTGGCAACAATTCGCGGGCGGCGCTGTTCCGAATTTGCGGGCTGCTGAGTCGCAGGCGAATTGCCGGTGTTATTTGCCGGTTTTGCGGCAGGTTGAGTTGCGGGCGGATTTCCGCGCGGATAAACCTTATTGATTGTTTTGACTTTGTTGCTGCCGTTTACCGTCGGTAAAGTTGGCGCTGCGGTTTGATTTGCAGCTGGAACGCGTGTGTCAAATTTGCCTGATTTCCCGGCTGATTTGCCGTTTGTAAAATCGCCGCCTTCGGCGTCGGCTTGAGCTTCTTCGTCCGAGCCTTCTTCTTCAGCGCTGATTCGAGCGGCAGTTCGCGGGTCAACTTTCGGGCGCGGCGGCACGACAACGGGCTGTTGCGTCGCAATCATTGGCTGCGGCGGCGGCGAGTTGGCGCGAATCCTTGGGGCGAGTGCCTGGTAGATTTTTCCGGCGACTTGCGAAGCCCATTTCCCGCGTTCGGCTTGTCCTCGCGTGACTACGACGACAGCGTATTTCGGATTTTGAATCGGAGCGACCGAAGCAAAAAGTCCGACCCAAGAGCCTTGCCCGATGCACGAGCCGGTTTTTCCGGCAATGCGTAGGGAATCGTCTTTTGCTCTTCGCGCCGTTCCGTAATCAACCGCGCCCATCATTCCGGGCATTACGCCTCGCAGTGTTGTTTGTGGCAAATTCAATTGGCGGCGCATTATTGGGCGGAAAGAGATTTGTTCTTGCTGGTTTTTGACAACGTGCGGTTTTAGGACTTTACCTCCGTTGGTTAGCGCCGAAACGCTGACGGCGAGTTGAAGCGGCGTGACTTCAAAATCATCGCCGTGCGACGACATTCGATTAAGCGCAAAACCGCTTTTCGGTTCGGGCAGCTTTCCGGCTGATTCACCTGCAAGATTGATTCCGGTCTGCTCGCCGAGTCCAAGCTCGCGCGAATAACTCATCATTTTGTTGTAACCGATGGAACCGCCCACTTTTTGGAAATAAGTGTTGTTTGAATAAGCCAGCGCGTCGGTTAAATCGAGTCTTGACGAAGCGGTTGTGACTTCGCCGAATTCGTTGATTACTTTTTCGTTGATTCCGGCAACTCCCGTTACCAGCTTAATTGTCGAGCAGGGCTTGAAACCTCTGCGCGCAGCCCAATCCTGATTGACCATCGAAACGACGCGCCCGTTTTGCGCGTCCATCACGACCACAGTTCCGGCGCGTTCGCCAAGTGCGTTGATTGCCGCCCGGCGGATTTCCATATCTTCGCCGGTCAAATCGTCTTTTAAAATGTTGGCGACCGTTTCGTCACGAAGTCCTTTTTCAAAAGCGCGAGCGCGGGCAATCGCTTCGAGGCGGGCTTGTTCGCGGCGTTTACGTTCGGCTTCGATTGCCGCGCGGCGCTCGGCTTCGCGTCGCTCGGCTTCGCGGCGGGCTTCAGCTTCTTTGCGTTCGCGCTCGCGGCGTTCGGCGACTGATTCTTTTTTACTTCCGCGTTTATCTTCCGACTTCTTATCGGCGCGTCTGTCGTCTGATTTTTTATCGTCCGACTTTTTATCTTTTTTATCGGATTTTTTGTCAGCCGTCCGATCATCGCGCTTTTTGTCTTTCGATTTTTTATCGTCCGATTTCCCGCGCGCTTCGCGTTCGTCTTTCTTGTTTTTCGAGCGAGCGTCTGCTTGCTTTTTGTCTTTTGAATCTTTGCGGTTTTTGGCGTCAGCGGTTTCCTTGTTGTTTTTGGCAGATTTTTTATCGGATTTGGCATCCGAACGCTTATCCGCTGTTTTGGTGGCGGTTTTTGGAGAAGACTTTGATTTTTGCGCGTTTGTCTCGGTTGTCAGCAGCCCTAGAGCCATAAAAACCGCGCAGACGAGCGAGAGCAAAGAGAAACTTCGATGCATTTGCAGACCTCGTTAATTTGAATTTTTGTTTAAACTGCAATTCGGCTGCGGGAAGAGCTAGTCTTTCCGGGAAAAGTCAAAAGACGGACAACTGAAAAATATTGAAATTTAAATGCCCGACAACAGCCGATTTTTTTGTTTTCCTTTTTTGGAAAAGGATTTGAGGCACGAATTTTTTTGACCGGGTTGCCTCAAAACTTGGGCTGAACTATAGCATCTGAAACGGCAATGTGCAAGCAGTTTTTACTATGAATACTATAAAAAAATCTGTTAAATGTTAATTGTGTTCTGTTAATCGTTTACAAATAATCATTTAACAACTAACTTTAACTATCTGAAATGAAATTTTTAAACACATTTCGCGGCAGGCTGCTACTGGTTTTCGCGGTTTTACTGATTGCTACGCTGACAGTGCAATATTATTTAAACGTTCAGAACGAACTGGAGAACGCCGAACGGCGAGAACGAGTGGAAAAGGCTTTGGTTGCGGGTTTGACGCTTGGCATTATCAGTGTTTCCTCTAATGACCGTTTGATCCAGCTCGCCGCAAATAGTCCGAGTTTTCAAGAATATTCAAATCGGATTGCAGATATTTTCGTGATTGATAACCAATGGCAGGTTTATGACAGCTTAAATGATCAATACAACCCGAAAGAGTTTGCGGACGGGGAAATGAAATATCTCGAATTAAGCGAGCTGCCAAATTTGCCGCCTCTGCAAGACGACGTTGAGCTAACCACCGAAGAAAGAGCCAAATTCCCAGTCGCAGCGGAAAACTCTATCAATGACGTTCATGGAGAAACGCACGCCGTTCCGGTGCAAACCGACAGAGGGCGTTATATTGTGCTGGTGGTTTTGAGATCGGAACAGGGCGACGCTTTGCAGCGAGCCGCAATGCCGCTCATTTACACACTTGGTGTGCTCCTCGCTTCAACTTTGGTCGGCGTTTTTCTGGTTTGGCGATTTACTCAGCCAATTAAGAATTTGTCCGACGCGGCTCGTCGCGTCGCGAACGGTGATTTGTCCGTTCGCCTCACGGATGCAGAACGAACCGACGAAATCGGCAGACTCGCCGCGCGTTTTAACGAAATGACCGCTAATCTGGAAAAAACTCGCCAACTCGAACAACAGTTGCAACAAGCGGAAAAATCGGCGGTGGTCGGTCGTCTCGGTTCGGCAATCGCGCATGAAATCCGCAATCCTTTGAATTACATTAATCTCACGCTAGACCATCTGCGGGCGAAATTTGCGCCGGTCAATGAAAAGGAACGCGAGACTTTCGAGCGCCTGACCGCTCAGCTTAAAAAGGAGGTCGAACGAATCAACGGGCAAATTACAGATTTTCTGCGGTATTCGCGCCCTGCGAAATTGAATTTACAGCGCGTAGAAATTCGCCGCGTGGTCGAAGATTCAATGCGAATCGTGCAAGCGCAAGCCGAAGAACAAAACGTGACCGTTTCAATCATTGAGCGCGAAAATGTGCCGCAAATTCTTGGCGATGCGGAAATTCTACGTTCGGTTTTCAACAATTTATTCTTGAACGCCGTGCAGGCAATGGGCGAAGGCGGTCAGCTTAAAGTCACCATTTCAAATGCCGGGAGCGAAACTCGAATAGATGTTGCAGACACCGGCGGCGGAATCGCACCGGAAAATCTGGACAACATTTTCGAGCCGTACTTTTCAACCAAAGAAACCGGAACCGGCTTGGGGCTTGCCATTGTCAAAAAAATTGTCGAAGACCACAATGGCACAATCGAAGTTGCATCAAAAATAAATGAGGGAGCAGTTTTTACTGTAAAATTGCCTGTAGCGAAAGATTAATTTATGCAAAGAAAAAGCATTCTTGTTGTTGACGACGAGCGCAGCCAGCGCGAGATTTTGGAGATGATTTTATCGGGCGAAGGCTACGACGTAACGACCGCCGTGTCAGGCGAAGCCGCGCTAAAGTTTGTTAAAGACCGGCATTTCGATCTGGTTTTGACCGATTTAAAAATGACCGGAATGAGCGGGCTGGATTTGCTCGAAGAACTAGTCGCGTTCGATAAATCAATCATCGTGATTTTGCTTACCGCGCACGGCACGGTTGATTCGGCGTTTGAGGCGAAAGAATTGGGCGCGTTCGCTTATCTGCAAAAGCCCTACGACCGCGAAAAGCTGCTCGAAACTGTCGGTCGCGCTTTACAGAATCTGGAAAGGCTCGACACGGAAATCGTTTCCGTGTCGCCGGAAATGGAGCGAGTCAAAAAGTTGATTTTAAAAGTCGCCAAATCAAATTCGACCGTGCTGATTCGCGGCGAAAGCGGAACGGGAAAAGAGCTGATCGCTCGTTCGATTCATCAGAACAGTCCGCGCGCCAGCCAGGTTTTTCAAGCCGTAAACTGTGCCGCGATTAACGAAAATTTGCTCGAATCGGAGCTTTTCGGTCACGAAAAGGGAAGTTTTACGGGCGCGGTCAACGAGAAAAAAGGCTTGTTTGAAGTCGCCGACAACGGGACACTATTTTTGGACGAAATCGGCGAAATGGACATTTCCCTGCAAGCCAAATTGCTCCGCGCTTTGCAGGAAAAAACGATTCGCCGCGTCGGCGGAACGCGCGAGATAAAAACCGATGTCCGCGTTGTCGCCGCGACTAACCGTGATTTGCGGAAAATGGCTGATGACGGGCGTTTTCGCGAGGATTTGTACTATCGCCTGAATGTGCTGGCGATTGATTTGCAGCCCCTGCGCGAACGTCGTTCGGACATTCCGGTTTTGATGGATTATTTCCTCAAAAAACACACGCGCGGGAGCGGACAAAAAATTAAAGGCTTTGCGCCCGACGCGCGCAAGGCTATGCTCGATTATCATTATCCTGGAAACGTCCGACAACTCGAATCGGCAATCGAGCGCGCCGTTTTGCTCGCCGAAGGCGAACTTATCACGCTCGAAGATTTACCGCCGGAAATCACCACCGGTGAACGCCAGACGCCGGTTTTAGCCGACGGCTTTAAGCTCCCGGCGCAGGGAGTCAATTGGGAAGAAGTCGAACGCAGCCTGATTCTGCAAGCGATGGAACGAACCGACAACAACATTACGAAAGCGGCAAAACTGCTCGGTCTGACGTTTCGTACTTTGCAATATCGGCTCGAAAAATTCGGCATCAAACGCGAAGGGACAAGCGAGGGTGAAGAAGAGTGAGTAAACGTAGTTTAATCTGGATTTTTGCAGTCTTGTCAGTAATTTTTGCTATTGCGTCAATTACGACTTTAAACTTTTCGGGCGAGTTTAGCAGAAATTCGATTGATCCTGATCTGACTGAATTTTATTGGGTAGTTTCAGGTCTTGCAGCTTTGCTTTTATCTCTTTTGTGCGCTGGTTGTGCTGTGATACTTCAGCTTTTAAGAGAAGCGGAGGCATAAATTATGGATTGGCTTTCGACTTTGAGTTTGGCACTCGGTTCGGCTTGGACTTCCGGGATAAATCTTTATGCGACGGTCTTCGTTCTCGGACTTTTCCAGAAAATCGGTGCGGCGAAATTGCCCGGCGGTTTGGATGTTCTTGAAAATTGGTGGATTATCGGCATTGCGGCGTTTCTTTATTTGATCGAGTTTGTCGCTGACAAAGTGCCGTATGTTGACAGCGTTTGGGACGTTGTTCACACGTTTATACGAGTTCCGGCTGGTGCGCTTTTGGCTTATGCGGCGGTCGGGGATTTAGACCCGACAAGTCAGGTTTTGGCGTTTCTGTTCGGCGGTGGAGTCGCGCTTTCGTCACACGGCACTAAAGCAACAGCCCGCGCTGTCGCCAATCTTTCGCCCGAACCAATTTCCAACTGGATTCTTTCGATTGTCGAAGACGCAATCGCTTTTGCCGGCGCGATTCTAGCGGTTTTCGCGCCGATTTTAATCGGAATCGTTGTTCTGGTTTTTCTGGTGATTTTCTTTTTAATCTTGCCCCGCGTCGTGCGGAATTTTCGACGAATCTTTCGCGCCGTGGCAGCATTTTTCGGCGGAGGTAAAAAAGGATTCGATTCTGTTATCCGTGAAGCTCGGTAAATTATGAAACGATTGATATTAATCTGTTTATTTGCGGTAGTTACCGCTGCCTGTGCCGGGAACGAGTCCGTTGCACCGCAAAAATCTTCGAATCAAACTGCCAGCGCGCCGCAAGCGTCGCCGCTGAATCCTGCCGAAGCGGTGCAATTTTCAGCCCCGAAAATGCAAATCAAAGCGGGAGATTCGGGCGAAGCAATTTTAAAACTTAAAATCCAGCCGCCTTTTCACATCAACGCAAATCCGCCGAGCGAGAATTATTTGATTCCGACGACCGTTGAATTCGAATCAAATAACGGATTGACGTTTGAAAAACCGAGTTATCCTGCCGGCGAATCGAAGAAATTTGAATTCAGCGAAAAGCCGCTCGCCGTTTACGAAGGCGAAATCGAAATTAAATTGCCTGTCAAAGTTGAAGCAAAAGTTTCCAAAGGCGAACAAAACGTAAATGGCAAATTGCGTTTTCAGGCTTGTGACGAAGCGGTTTGTTATCGTCCGCAAACCGTTGATGTTGTTATACCAATTGATATTTCCTGAAAATTTGTTTTTTAACCTTTCTTCGGCGATAATCGGCGGCGGCAACCGCCGATTTTTTTATCTTCCAATTTCGATGAATCAAAAATCTTCCGTGACACAATTGCTCGCGGAATGGAGCGCTGGCAATCAATCGGTTTTAGACGAGCTTTTTCCGCTTGTTTACGATGAGCTGCGGCGCACGGCGAGAAATTATCTGCGGCGCGAAAACGCCGCGCACACGTTGCAGCCGACAGCACTCGTTCATGAAGCGTTTTTGCGCCTGACCGACCAGCGACAGGTTCAGTGGCAAAACCGCGCGCATTTTTTCGCCATCGCCGCCAAAATGATGCGCCGCGTTCTCGTCAATTACGCCGAAAGCAAACACGCCGAAAAACGCGGCGGCTCGCAGCAGCAGAAAATCGAATTGGACGAAGCGCTCGCGTTTTGCGAGCAGCGCAATGTTGATCTTTTGGCGCTCGACGAGGCGCTCAATAAATTGGGCGAGCTTGATCCGCAGCTTTGCCAGATTGTCGAAATGAAATTTTTCAGCGGTTTGACGAACGAGGAAGTTGCCGAAGTTTTAAACATCTCCGTCGCAACCGTCAAACGTGAGTGGGCAACCGCCAAAACCTGGCTGCTGCGCGAAATCAGTCAATAATTTAAAGATTTAAAGATGTCAAGATTTTTAATGAAATCCTGACATCTTAATTCTTTCCGGTGCGTTCAAGCGCAGCTTTAGAGAAACGATATTCGTGGAAGTTTTTATTTCCGTTTTCAACCACCCATCGCAGATGCGCGATCGCAGCTTCGGTTTTGCCGGAAAGCAACAGATTTAGTCCGATGTAAGCGCGGGCTTCGGTCATCTTGTCGTTATCCGTAGCGAGCTTAAGCAAATTATCTTCAGACATTTTGCCAAGCAGATATTGGACGACGGGCGCAGCCCAGCGTTTTTTGTCCGTGTTTTTCGCCGCCGCTTCGAGCAGCTTTCGCGCTTCCGATTCCTTGCCGTCCATTTTGTAACCGAGAGCACCGAAGAGCGCGAGATAAACTGACTGTTCATGTTTCCAACCGTGCGTGGCGATAAATTTCTCGGCGTCTGCACCGGCGTCGGTGCCGCGATTCAGATTGACATACGTCGCCGCGCGGCTTTGCAAGGCATATTGATTTATCGGGTCGAGCCTGAGTGCGTCGGACAAATGTTTGGCGGCTTGTTCGTAGCGTCCCAGATTTTGGTATTCAAATCCGAGCGTCGTGTGCCCATCAACAAAATTCGGGTCGAGTCTGACCGCTTCGGTCAGTTCGGGAATTGCGGCTTCGCTTTGTCCCAAAATTCCGTAAACGTAGCCGAGATTATAACGGTAAATGGGGACTTTCGGAGCCAATCGAACGGCTTCCTTGAAATGTTTGAGCGCTTCTTCGTTTTGATTGAGTTTTTCGTAAGCTCTGCCCAGCGTGGTTTGGATTTCCGCGTTTCGCGGGTTTAATTTAGCCGCTTCGGTTGCCTCTGCAAGCGCCTCGTTATTCTTTTTTAATTGCAGATAAACTTCAGCCAATTCACCATACGCTTCGGCGAATTTCGGGTTCAAACGAGCAGCTTCGCGGAAAGCCGCACTGGCTTCTTCGTGTTTTCCTGTTCGTGCGAGCGCAAGTCCGAAACCGTAATGTGCCATTGCATCGGAAGAGTTTGCTGCAACTGTCTGGCGATAAAACGAAACTGCTTCTTCGGGACGTTTGAGTGCGGTATAAGTTCGCACGATTGCCGAATGAGTTCTCAAATCGGTGGATTTAAGCTGCAAAGTTTCTTTAAAAGATTTGAGCGCATCTTCAAGCCGTCCGGCGGCGAAATGATCATTGCCTTGTTTTGCGAGCATTTCGGCTTCCCGGCTGATTTCGAACGGGTCGCGCTCGACTTTTAAAAGCAAATCTTTTTTTCCGCCCGCGGCAACATTTACCGTCTTTGAATTCGGTTCAGAAACGACGTAGCCTTTACCTCCGACTTTTCCGTACCCATAAATTCTGTTTTCGCCCGGCGCGGTGCGAAGAGTAAAAGTCCCGTTGGGTTGTGGTCGGATTTCAGTTTTGCCCCGCGGAATGTCGAGATTGCCGCCAAGATAACCGCCTTTGCCGTATTCCGCGATAATGTTGATATTTTCAGCGCCCGCAAATCCGCCGTTTTTGGCGTCAACAATTCTTCCCGAAACGGTTACGAGCGGCGTCAGCTCAATTATCAAATCATCGCGCGATTGAAAACTTACGTCCGGAGTTCCGGCAAGTGACTTGCGCCTTTGCTCGTCGGTCAGCATAAAAACTTCGGCGTATTTTCCGGCGGCGAAATCCGGATGTTCGACAAAAACTGCGGCAACGCTCGTCGAATTGAGCAAATCGCCGCGCAGTCTTTCAAACGCGAAACGTCCGTCCGCTTCGGTTTTCATTTCGCTTTTGGCTTTTCTTTCCCTCGAATATTTGCCGTAAAAGGGCGGCGAAGTTTGAAATTGCACAAACGCTCCGGCAATGGGCTTTTTCGTCACCGCATCAATAATTCGACCGCGAATGTGATGAATGGCGATTTTTGCGGGCGGCTCAGCCGCATCGCTCGTTTTACGCCACAGCGATGGCGCATAATAATCAGATTTTTCGGGCAATTCAATTTCAAACGTGCCTTGCGCGAACGGCGGCGAGTCAACCAGAAAGACCTCGCCGTAATCGTTTTTTGGCGGGACAAAGCGAAAAACGAGATTCATCGTTTTATTGCCGAGCGTCAAACGATAGCTCACCGATTTCGTAAAGCTGCAAGCGCCGCTCAATTTGTGAAGCACGAATAAACTGCCTGTTTCTTTGTCGAGTCCGCCCTGCTTTTGCTCGCGCGCCCGTTTGACGGCTTCTCCGAGCGCCCAAAAGCCTTCGCGTTTTTTCTCGGCTTCGGCGTAAGAAATTTCGGTTACTTCTTCTTCGATAAAATCGGGCGCGTCGAGCTTTGCCGGATTGATGATCTTTCCGCTTTCGTCGCGGACAATGTAATTTAGCTGGCTCGACGGACAATATTGCGCGCTTGCCGTTATTAAACCTGTTGCAAACAGAACGATGAGCGCCGCAATTTTGAAAATCGCCCCATGACCGCCGGAAAATGAATTTAGTTTTTTCTCGATTTTAACAAGCGCTGGAATATTCATATTTTTATTTGAATTGACGAAAAGAAATTTGATTTATTGAGCCGCGCGAACCGCAGTCACCCATTCCAAAGCGTACGGATAATTGTCGTCGTAACGAATCTGGTAACGCTTTCCGTCAATTTCGCTGATTGTGCCGTTGTACCATTTGCCGTCACGCGATTGCGCCTGAACGCGGTCGCCGATGCCGAAACGAATTGAGCCTGCGGAACCGGAATTTGAACGTCCGGCGTTTGGCGTTGAATTTGTATTTGCGGATGAGCGCCGCGAAGTGTTTTCGGTTGGATTTCTTGATGCGCTCCCACGTTTGGTTGCTGATTCGGCAGTTGCGCCGAGTCTCGGTCCCCAAAATCGTTTTTTGCTGACGACGTTGCGCAGCTTGATGTGTTGTTTGCCGCGATGCGTTCCGTCAGGTCCGGCTTGCCAATCTTCGCCCCAATGCGCGTCGAGTAGCGTGATCGGGTAATCGGGATCATCGGATTCCACCCAATTTCCGGTAATCGTTTCCCGGCTGGAAACTTGCCACGAATAAGTTTTGTTCGAATTGATGCGGAGCAGATTGTTGTTGCCGATCATTCCGCGCTCAATGGTGTTGGTGCGCGTTCCGTCGCCGTTGTCGTGCGTCCCGACGGTGTTTTCGCTTGTCCCCGGTCCGACGTTCCAAGCGCCAATTAGAAATTCCGCCGTGTATTCGTCAATTGATGCTTTTTGCCCGCGCCGCACGTTCCACGAATAAAACCAGGCGGTATTGCCTCCGCTAACGGCTGTTGTCACGCGTACCTGATAACGCGGCTCGTTGGCTTTAATGGCGACAATTTTGCCGGGAAAAGTGTCCTTTTGATTCCATGCGTCTCCGGGATTTCCGTATTTTCGCACTTCCACGCTTTCACCGATTTTAAAATCTTCGAAAAACGCCGCAAATACAGAGCCGACCAGCACAAATAAGCCAACCAGGAAAGGGCAAATCAATTTTGCATCTCGCGGTTTCATAAAATTTACCTCTTAATCTTTTTTGTCCGACCGTTTGCTCTGCTGAGCTTTTAACTATCGCTGCCATAGCGGGCTTTCCATTCGCCGAAACCGTCTTTGTAGAAATATTCAACAATTCCTGCGCCGACTTCTTCAACAGTCGGTTCTTTGCCGTTGCTGTAAGTGGTCGTTATCGTGTAATTGACTCTAACCGGGTATGTCTGCTTCCCTGACTCGCCAAAACCAACTTGTTTTTCAACCGGGCTGCCGATTCTGATTGAACTGTCGTCGAATTCTAGCTCAACGTCTTTTACTTTGTACAGGCTTTTATTTGTTTCGGTGAGCCGATTTGCGCGCGTTCTTTTGGTCAAAGTCTCCTTAACTTCCTGTTTTGTCGGTGCGCCGCCCGAACTGGTAATTCGCCGCCAAAACACCCCAATCCGACAGACATCAACAATGCAACTGCCAAACACATTCCGAATAAATTTTTACGCATTTCCAGCCTCATTCTCAGTGTGAAATTTTCTTTCAACAACAAACGCCGGAAAACGGTCGAAAACGGCTCACGGTTTTCAAAATTTTCTGCTACACTTGCCGCCTCGACTTTTTGTGAGCCTTTCAATTCGATTTTTCTGCGTTAAATTTCCAGAGGCTAAACGATGAATTCGGAACACTGGAAGCAAATCAAAACCATTTACCAATCGGCGGTCGAAACCCCGCATGAGAAACGTGCGGCATTTTTAATTGAAAAATGCGGCGCGGACGCCGAATTGCGCGGCGAGATTGAAGATTTGCTCCGCTTTGAAAGGGAAAGCGCAAATTTTATTGAAGAACCGGCGTTTGACGCCGCATCCTGTCTGCTTACCGAAGATGAAGTTTTACTAACGGAAAAACAAATCGGAAATTATCGAATCGTTCGAGAAATCGGACGGGGCGGAATGGGCACCGTTTTTTTAGCCGAACGAACTGATGGTTTATTTGAAAAGCGCGTCGCCATCAAAATTCTCAAACGCGGAATGGACACCGACGCCATTCTCAAGCGCTTTACGATGGAGCGGCAGATTCTCGCCGCGCTCGACCATCCGAACATTGCGCGTCTTTTCGACGGCGGGACGACTGCCGACGGCTTGCCTTATTTCGTGATGGAATTTGTCGAAGGCACTGCTGTTACGGATTTTTGTGATCGCGAGAATTTATCAATCAACGACCGCTTAAAACTGTTTCGCAAAGTCTGCGCGGCGGTCGCTTACGCGCACAGGAATTTGATAATTCACCGCGATTTAAAGCCTTCGAATATTCTTGTTACGGCAGACGGAACGCCCAAATTGCTCGATTTCGGCATTGCCAAGCTGTTACAAACGGACGCTGAGACGGGTCTAACGGAAACTGAAGCCAGATTATTAACGCCCGAATATGCCAGCCCCGAACAAATTCGTGGCGAGCGCGTCACGACGTTGTCGGATGTTTATTCGTTGGGCGTGCTGCTTTACGAATTGCTCACAGGACATCGCCCGCATCGTTTCAAAACTCGCGCGCCGCAGGAAATCGCCCGCGTCATTTGCAGCGAAGAACCCGAAAGACCGAGCACGGCGGTCAGCCGAATCGAAGGAATTTCAAATTCAGATTCTCTCAAAACCAAACGAATCACGCCGGAAACGGTTTCCACGACCAGAGAAGGAACGCCCGAACGACTGCGCCGCAAACTGCGCGGCGATTTGGATACAATTTTGCTCACGGCGCTCAGGAAAGAACCCGAACGCCGCTACACATCGGTCGAGCAATTTTCTGAAGACGTTCGCCGTTATCTGGAAAATCTGCCGGTTTTCGCCCGCAGAGATTATTTCGCGTATCGGATGGCGAAATTTGTCAATCGCAATCGAACGCCTGTTTTTGCTTCGGTTTTAATGGCTCTGGCGTTGTTTGGGGCAACCTTCTTTTCGATTTGGCAGGCTCGGCGCGCCAACGCCGAACGCGCTCGCGCCGAGCGGCGTTTTAACGACGTGCGAAAGCTCGCTAATTCGGTTCTCTATGATTATCACGACGCGGTCGAAAATCTGCCCGGCTCGACAGCCGTTCGGCAGAAAATGCTGAGCGATTCAATCTCATACCTTAACGATCTATCGCAGGAAGCTGGCAGTGACCGGCAGCTTTTGAGCGAGATCGGCGCGGCTTATCTGAAAATCGGCGACGTGCAGGGGAAACCCTTTGCTGCAAATACGGGCGATACGAAAGCTGCTTTCGAAAGCTATCGCAAAGCCGAAGGGATTTTCTTAAGCCTACTTGAACGCGAGCCGGAAAATCGAGATTACAAAATCAATCTGAGCCGCGCTTTTGAAGGAATCGGGACGATTCAAATGCGCGAGATGGAAAAGGACGCGCCCATCGAATCGCACCGAAAAGCTCTCGAAATCCGTGAGAAATTATCAAACGAAAACCCGGCGGATGAAGAATTGCGGCGTCTTCTCGCAGACAGTCTGGTCAATTTAAGCGACGCTTTGGCGGTTAAAAGCAATCTCGTCGACAGCGGCAGCAGAATAGTTTCTGAGTCGTTTGATCTGGCGGTCGAATCAAACAGGCTTTTACATAGTGCGCTTGAAATTCGGCAGGATTTGACAAATCGAAATCCGCGAGATTCGGCGCGGCTCTTCGCTCACGCTTCTTGTCTGGTCAGATCGGGGTTTCGCGCTTCACATTTTGCTTATTGGAGAAAGAAACATAACCACGCACTGCCGAACGACGCTCGTTCAGAAGACGATTTTCAACGCGAGGCAATCGGTTTTCATAACCGGGCAATTGAAATCACGCGGCAAATTCAGGCTCTTGAACCTGAAAATGTAAAAGCGCGCCGCGTTCTCGCCGACACATTGATGATCGTTGCAGAGCCTTTAATTGAAATCAGCGAAACGGCGGCGGCTCAGGAAAACCTGACGGCGGCGCGCGTTGCTTTTGAGGAAATTGCGGCGCGCGACGCGGCAAATCTTGAAGCCAAACGCGATTTGGTTAACGTCTATGACCGTCTCGGGCGTTTGTTCATCGCCCGGAAAAATCGGGACGAAGCAGTTAAGAATTTTCAAAAAGCCATTGACCTTATCCGCGACGTAATCAGCACAAATCCGACTCAAAGCGATGAACTGCAGCTTGTCGGGCTGCAAAACTGGCTGGCAAATGCTGGGAAGGTGAATTCCCGCAAGAAGCGCTAATTAAAAACAGGCTCAAACTAAAAGTTAAAATCTCAAATTCCCAAATCGCAAATCTAAATCAAAAATCGAAAATTTTTTGAGCCTTTTTCATTTCTTTTCCTGCGTAAAGAAACGGACGCAAAACTCCATTCAAAAACACATAAATCGAGTCTGAATCCGCTTGCCGGAAGTAAAGAGGAAAAGAAATGAAAAAAACCCCGAACTCTCTTCGTATTTTTATCTGCTTAGTTGTTTTGTCAGGTTTGAGTGCAGCGTTTATTTTTGCCGTTCGTTCATCGCGGGAAAATACAATCTCGCAAATCGAAACGCCGCAGCCCGCCGCAGTTGAAAGCGCGTCTCTCGCGCCCGCCTTCGTACCTGAAAAAGTCGAAGCGGAAACCGTGCCGTCGAATGCGAATCAAAATGTCTCACCGATTTCGCCTGAAAAGTCATCGAAATCCCGGTTAAGCAGGACGAAAAGAGCGAAAGAAAAATGGGCTGTCAGCCGTGATAAAAAGACCGGCTTGGCGAGGCTGTCTTTCGATTTAGCGAAGCCAAATTCAGATTTACCGGCTCCGCCAAAATTTGCAGCCGGTGTGTTTGAGGGCGATATTCTTCATCGCAAAAGCTGGTTTCTCGAACAGCGCAGTTATGGTTTGGGTTATATCCCGGACAACGCTCGTCGAGCGGCAAAGGTCACAGCCGATCTGGTTGCTCCGCCGATGGATGACAATTTAGTTGCGCCGACGGCGTGGAAATTTATCGGTCCGAAGCCCGTGCGCTCGTCTTTTATGAACGCTTACGGCACGGTCAGCGGGCGCATCAACGCAATTGCGGTCAAACCGAACAATCCGAATATCGTTCTGATCGGCGCGGCGACGGGCGGTTTGTGGCTTTCGACTAACGCTTTAGCAGACCCGGCGGGAGCGAATCCGCCAGTTTTTGCGCCCGTTTCGGACGACGACAATCTGATTGACATTGCCGTCGGCGCAATCGCCTTTGCGCCGTCAAATCCGAATACGGTTTATGCCGGAATGGGCGACCGCGATTCGGGCTACGTCGGTACGGGCGTTTTAAAATCCACCAATTCGGGAATTAGCTGGACGCAGATGAGCAGCGACGGTTTGCCCGCAAAAGGGCGAACGACGCAAATCGCTGTTGATCCGACCGACGCGGGCATCGTTTATCTTTCGCGGACGATAGATTGTTTTCAGTGCGGCGGAACGCTTCCCCCGACGCCGAGAAATCCGCCTGCCGAAAGCGGTTTTTATCGTTGGACGGACGCTTCGGGAAACTGGACGCGAACCCTCGCTGGCAATGTGACGGATTTTGCAGTCAGCTCGTTTAATTCAAATATCATTTACGCGGCAGTTGTTTCTTCGAGTCAATCGGGAGCCGCTTCACCCGGTATTTATAAATCAACCGACGGCGGAGCGAGCTTTAATCGAATTACGAATTTAAACATTCCGGCTGCGTTCGGCGATTTGCGCGTCGCGGCGAGCGCCGACCCGCTGGAAATTATTGTCTATGGCGGCGATGGCGGCGCGAATTTTAATTTGGTGGTCGGACTCGACACCGGCAGCTCGGTCACTTGGACGATTAACAATATCGATTTAACGCAGTTCGATTCCGGGCAATTTCGTTGGAATACATATCTGGTCGCCGATCCAACCGACCCCAATCAGGTTTATATCGGTTCGCGCGATGTTTTTCGCATTACGCTCAACGGCTCGAATAATATAGCTGGTTACCAGAATCTGACCAACGCCTGGACTTATACCTGCATTCCGAATAACCCGCCGCCGGGCTGCACCAACGGCTGGAGCTGGCAGCCGACGCTTTCAAAAGCGCATTCCGACCAGCAAGCATTTGCTTTCGCCGGAAATTCCGCAACGTTTTTTATTGGTTCGGACGGAGGTTTGCAACGCACCTCGGACGGCGGAACGACGTTTGTCAGTCTCAATCAAACGCTCGGTTTAACTCAGGCTTTGAACGTGACGATTGACCGAAGCAATAATTCAAGAGTTTTTACCGGCACTCAGGATAACGGAACGCAGCGCACCGATTCCGGCGACCAATGGTTTGAGTTCTGGGGCGGGGATGGTAACGGAGTCGCGGTTCACCCGACTAATGCGAATATGCGGTTCGCAAATATTTACGCGATGCGGATTGACCGCTTCAACGGCGATAGCTTTTTAGGCTCGATTTTAACGCCCGCAATGCTGGGAAATGCGGGCAGCAGGGCGGGGTTTTACAATCCAATGGTCACAAACGGCGTTGACGACACGCTTTATTTCGGAACTTATACGCTTGCTTTTTGCACCAACTGCGATTCGCCTTTTCCGTTCACGCCGAACTGGTCGGCGCCGACACTCGGGGGCAACATTCTCGATTTGACGCGCGGCGGTTCGGACGTTTTGAGCGCGATTGACGTGCAGCGCGTCGCCTTTTCAAACTCGCAGATCATTTACACAGGCTCAACACGGGGCGCGTTTTTTGTCAGTCAGGACGGCGGCGCGACTTTTACAAACCGGACGGGCGCGCTTGACGCGGCGATGTTTCCGGGCAATCCGAATCCGCCCGGACGCTGGATTACGAGCATTCGCATTGACCCGACAAACGCGGCAACCGCTTACATCACGGTTTCCGGTTTTGGCACGAGCCATCTTTTCCGCTCAACCAATTTCGGGGCGAGCATTACGCCGATCAATTTTCCGGTTGATATTCCGATCAACGATTTTCTGATTGATCCGACGAATTCGGCTATTTTTTACGCGGCAACCGATAACGGAGTTTTTCGTTCGTTTGACGCCGGGCAGAACTGGAATCAATTCAATAGCGGAATGCCGCCTGTCATCGCGATGAAATTCGACGCGCTGCCCGGCGGAAAAATCGTCGTGGCGACCTACGGGCGCGGCGTTTATGAATTGGAGCGCGCCACAACCGCGCCAAAGATAAGCGGCTATATCAAAAACCCGTTTAATTTGCC
This sequence comes from Acidobacteriota bacterium, assembly GCA_030863175.1. Taxonomy (GTDB): domain Bacteria; phylum Acidobacteriota; class Blastocatellia; order Pyrinomonadales; family Pyrinomonadaceae; genus JALZCH01. The sequence goes on from JALZCH010000103.1 coordinate 169,850, forward strand.
GCAGGAAAACATCAACGTCGTTTTGACGGGAACAGCCACCGGAACAACGACGACCGACGCGAACGGCTTTTATCAATTTACGAATTTGACCGAAGGCGGCAATTACACGGTTACGCCGTCTCGCCCGCATTACATCATTACGCCGCAAAGCCAAACGTTTAACGGTTTGACCGGTGATGTTTCCGCCGATTTCACGGCAGTTACTCCCGCGAGCATCCACGGGCGCGTCACAAACATTTGCGGCGAAGGCGAGGGCGGAATTACTATTACCGCCAATCCTTCCGGTTCGCAAATCGTAACCGACACCAACGGCTATTACAGTCTCCCCGTTCCGCGCGGCGGCAGCTACACGATTACGCCTTCGGCAAGCGGCTATACATTCGAACCGACGACGCGCTTCGTTCCAAATGTTGACGGAGACGCATTTAATCAGCATTTCGTCGCCACCCCGCCGACAGTTTCCTATATTTGGACGGGCGTTGCTGCAAACACGGCTCCCCTTTATGACAGTTCCTGGACTAATTCGGGTAATTGGGGGCGCACTGACAATCAGCCGAACAACGGCGGTTATCCGAGATGTAACGATATTGCCACGCTTTCAAGTGTTGGTGCTGGTCATGAAATTTCAATCGGGACGAGATTCATCAAGCAATTGAATTTTCATAGCGGAGTGTTAAAAAGCGGCACACTGACAATCCGCGAACGAATGAACTGGTCGGGTTTCGCAACAGGTTTAACCGATGTGAGTGTCACAATTCAGTCCGCAGCGGAACTGCGTACGGGCGGCGAGAGTTATTTGCTGATGATGCGCAGCAGGATCACCAATAACGGTAAAATTATTCATACCGGAACGTATAACGGCTATATTGCGCCGGATACGTCAAACGGAGCTGCTTGCGGAATTGACAATTTCGGTGAAATTCGTCTCGAATCTACACAGGATCAAGCATATTTTTATATCGGTAATTCCAATTGCAGCTTTAACAACAAGCCGAGCGGAACGATTATTAAGCCAAGCGGCACTCACTCTTTGATTTTCGCCGGGGCGCACAATGTCGATTCAGGATTTCTGATCAACGAAGGCAAAATCATCGTCAACTCCGGCGAGATTGTTTCTTATGAAACAGAGCTAAAAACCGGAAGCAGAATTGAGGGCGCGGGCAAAATGCATATAGGCGGTGCGACGCTTGGCAGATTAACCGGCACGGCAATCGTTGCCAATGGAGCAACGCTTGAAATCGGCGGTTGCGTACATTTCTACGGCTGCGCATCGTTTGAAGGAACGTCAACCGGCAGATTTGAAACCGAAGGCACAGGGCGCGTCCTGCTGAGCGACGGCGCTTATCTGTACGGCGTTTTGAATTTCTATGGGACGACCGTTATAGAAAACGTCTATGGCGGCTTTGGCGGAATTCCGACAGTGGCTGTCAATAATTTTGGTCAAAACGGGGAATTCACTTCGATTGTTAACAATTACGGCACAATCAACTGGCTCAGCAACCAAATCGCTTTAGATCGCTCAACCTTTAACAATCACGGCACGTTTAACATTCTTCACGACGCCTATCTTTCGTCATACGCTCAAGCGGGTCAGGCGGGAGTTTTCAACAATCTCTCAACCGGCGTGATTCGCAAGAGCGGCACAAACGGCGTAGCGCATTTCGATACTTACCCGTATAACTCTAAATTTAACAACCATGGTCTTCTCGATGTGCAAAGCGGAACCTTTAAATTAAACGCCGGTGCCGGAGCGGGACGGTTTAAAACCGCAGCCAATACGACCATCGAAATTCTTGGCGGTGACGGGTACCTTTTCCAAGCCGCGTATTTTGATACGGCTGGGACTGCTAAGGCTACCGGAGGAAATATCAGCGGCAGCATTCGCGGCTTGCTCCGAATGGATGGAACAATAGTTAACAATCCCGGCGGGCTGACCATTCTTTCGCCGACGCAGACTTTGCCCGGCGGCACCCTCGAATTTCGCAGCGGAAGTTTTACGGACACGAATTTAATCATCCAATCCGGTGCGTTTCTGCTGCTGGACAGCACTACTTCGGGCGGCAATTTCTACGGAACGACCGTGACAAACAACGGAACCGTACAGTGGATCGGAGCCGACAACAACGGCTTTGGAGTCGCAGCCGGAGCAAACAACCTGGGGTTGACTTTCAACAACAACGGCACGTTTTTCCTGCAATCGGACGGCAACGTTTTCCGTCACGGCGATAACAGCACGTTCAACTTCAACAACAATATAAACGGTGTCTTCAAAAAATCCGACGGCAACGGAACGACGAAAATGGAGATTTACGGTCATAAATTTACCAATTTCGGAAAGATCGAGGTTAGTTCCGGTATTTTGGATGGATACGGCGTGCAGTTTGAATTCAAGAACAACTCACGGATCAAAGGCGGCGGCGGGAAACTCCTGCTCCAAGCGGCGACCAGCAAATTGCAAGGCTCGGTTACGCTCGAAGGCGACGGCGGGACGGATAATTACTCGCTCCAGCTCGGCGAAGGCACTTTGGACGGAAACAGCGGAACGCTTGTTCCCGACAACAATGGCGGACTGCTCTGGTCAAAAGGAACAATCCAGGGCACGCTGACGCTAGGAACGGGATTACGGACTGCGATTCAAACCGTCAGCGGTAGCTCGAACTATGTTTTACTGAACGGAACTATCCGCAATGCCGGAACGATTAACTGGCTGACCGACATGGATATAAATATGCCCAAGTCAACCATCAATAATCTTCAGGGCGCGATTTTTAACGCTCTGGGAACCGGCGATGTTATCGGCGAATATAACGGCAGCCCGCATTTCTTTAACAATGCCGGCACATTAAACATCGGACAGCCCACCGGAATGTTTAATTCCCAAGCGGCGAATTACGATCTGCGTTTTACCAACGAGCCGACGGGCGTTATCAATATGGACATCGCAGGCACAACCGATTTCGATAAAATCGTGCTGGCTCAGGTGATGAATTTGGGCGGCAGGCTGAACATCAATTTTGCGGGCGGTTTTGTCCCAAACGTCGGTGACGAGTTCAAATTGTTTGAAGGACAAACGACCGGCGCGGCGAGACAAGGCTCGTTCGCGCAGGTTTCGCTGCCGAGCGTCAGCGGAAAATCGCTGAGGCTCATTTACGGCGCCGATGATTTGACTCTGCAAACTGACCCGATTTACATCTGGACTGGCGCGGCGAATTCGAATTGGAACAACCCGGCGAACTGGCAGGGAAATCAGGTTCCGCCGCCGAATGCGCTCGTCGAAATTCCTGCCAATGTAACGAACAACCCGGATTTGGGAAGCGGCAACACGACCGTTACAAATCTGACGATTGAAGACGGCGAGAGCATCGCCATCGGCAGCGGCGAGACTTTGACCATCAACGGTGTTTTAAACTTAAGCGGCGGAAATATCAGCACAATTGCCGCATCTTTGCAGGAAAATTCGCAATCCGAACTCCAAAACCAGCAATTGGCGGGCGGATTGCTCATCGTCGGCGCGAACGGCGCGGTAAATCGCACTGATGGTCACGTCATCGGCAAAATCAAAAAGATTTTTGGTGGCGTCGGGAGCTTTACATTCCCGGTCGGCACCATGAACGGTTATTCACCGGTTGACGCGGTGGTGACGAGCGGCGCGGGCGATTTGACGGTTTCGGCGGCGCAGACGCCGCACGCGGCTTTGCCGAATCCGAATTTCCGGTTGCAGCGTTTCTGGACTTTGGAAGAAGGCGGCGCGATTACGGCGAATTTAATTTTCACGTATCTGGACGCAGACATTCTGGGCGTCGAATCAACCTACAAATTATTCAAAGTCGAAAACAGAAATGCGATTCAGATGCTTTCAGGAGTTGTTGATCCAAGCCAGAACACGGCGACGATTGCAAATGTGTCGAGCTTTTCCGATTGGTCGCTCGGCTCGGTTTCGCCGACGGCTGCTTCGGTTACAATCGGTGGTCGAGTCACAACACCCGACGGCAGAGGCATCTCGCAAGCGCAGGTGACGATTACCGACTCGACCGGCTCTCCGCGTACTGTCCAGACCAATTCATTTGGTTATTACAGCTTTGCCGATGTCCGCGTCGGCGAAACATACGTTTTCAACGTCCGGCACAAGCGATACGGTTTTGCAAATTCGTCTCAGGTAATTGTTGTCAACAACGAGATTAATGAATTAAACTTCGTCGCAAATTAACCATAAAGGTCAGTACCGCCTGGTAACGCCCTTGCGGTACTGACATCCGCATTCAAAAATTAAACGCAAATGAACGCCGAACGCTGGAAACAAGTCAAAAATATTTATCAATTAGCAATCGAAACCGCACCCGAGCGACGTGCGTCGGTTTTGACTGCAGAATGCGGTGGCAATGCGGCGTTGCGTGCTGAGGTCGAGGAGCTGCTGCGGTTTGAAGGCAAAAGCGAAGATTTTATCGAAGAACCGGCATTCGATTTCGCCGTCGGGCTGATTGCCGAAGACGAACGGCTTCCGGCGGAAAAGCAAATCGGAAATTACCACATCGTGCGTGAAATCGGTCGCGGCGGAATGGGCGCCGTTTATCTCGCCGAGCGGACTGACGGATTGTTTGAGCAGCGTATCGCGCTGAAAATCATCAAGCGCGGAATGGATACCGACGCGATTTTGAAGCGTTTTACGATGGAGCGCCAGATTCTCGCCAATCTCGACCATCCGAACATTGCCCGAATGCTTGACGGGGGGACAACAGCCGACGGCTTGCCTTATTTCGTGATGGAATTTATCGAAGGCGAGCCGATTCACAACTTTTGTGACCGCAAAAATCTGAATTTGACCGAGCGGCTTCAGCTTTTCCGAAAGGTCTGTGCGGCGGTTTCTTACGCGCACCAAAACCTCATTGTTCATCGCGATTTAAAACCTTCGAATATTCTCGTCACCGAGGCGGGCGAGCCGAAATTGCTCGATTTCGGAATCGCCAAGCTGCTTCATTCCACACCGACCGGAGAAACGCAGGCGACCGAAACCATCGCGCGAATGTTAACACCCGAATACGCCTCGCCCGAACAATTAACGGGGGCGCGCATCACGACGCTGTCGGATGTTTATTCGCTCGGAGTTCTGCTCGACAAATTGATTTTCGGAAACAGCCGAAACACCCGGAAAACCGGCACGAGCCGAACTTTTGACCGCGATTTGCGCGTGATTCTTCAAACGGCAAGACGCGAGGAACCGGCGCGGCGTTACCCTTCTGTCGAAGCGTTTTCCGACGATTTGCGACGTCTGCTCGAAGGCTTGCCGGTCAAAGCGCAGCGCGATTCGTTCATTTATCGCTCGTCGAAATTTGTCCGGCGCAACGCCGCGACAGTTTCGTTCGCGGTACTGGCAGTTTTCGCGCTCGCCTTTGCCGCTGCTTTCTCTGCTTGGCAAGCCCGACGCGCGAGCGCGGCGCAAATCAAAGCCGAGCGTCGGTTTAACGACGTGCGAAAGCTGGCAAATGCTGTTTTGTTCGAGTACCACGACGCGATTGAAGAGCTGCCAAAATCAACCGAAATTCGGGAGAAAATGCTCAAAGATTCGCTTGCCTATCTTGACTCGCTTTCAGCCGAAGCAGCGGACGACAAAGAGCTTTTGCGCGAGCTTGGTAAAGCGTACGAAAAAGTCGGAACGATTCAGGGCAATACTTACGTGTCGAACGTTGGCGAGACGAGCGCAATGCTGGAAAGCTATCGCAAATCGCTCGAAATCAGAGAAAAGCTGGCGGCGATGGAGCCTGCGAACCATGAATTCCGGCGCGAATTGGCAAATTCGCTCGAAAATCTCGGCGATGCTCTCCACATAACGGGCGAGCTGCGAAAGGCGCTCGAAAATTACGAAAAAGCCAGAGAAATCATCGTCGAATTAGCCGCGAAAGATGAAAAGCAGTGGCTTTATCTGGCGCGGCTGCACAACAACATCGCCAATGTGCAGGGCTTTCCCGGACGGAGCAATTTGGGCGATGTGCGCGGCGCTACGGAAAATTATCGCGCCTCAATGGAAATTACCCGTAAGCTGTACGAATCAGACCCTAAAAACACAAAATATCGTTTCGGCTACGCGCTTTATTTGCGAAATTACGGCAACATTCTGCTCTTCAAAGGCGATGCCGCAGCGGCACTCGAACAAGTCAAAGCGGCTCTGCCGCTTGTCGAAGCCTGGTATCGGGAAGAACCGGAAAACCGCACGCCGCGCGATATGATGAGCGGAACTTTGAGCAAATTGTCGGACGTTTATGCCGAGCTTGGAGATTTCCCGCGCGCCATTGAATTTGCGAAAAAAGCTATTGCTATTGACGAACCCGCGTACCTCGCCGACCCGAAAGACGCCCGTGCCCGCGAGGTTTATATTTTTTATATGAAGCTCGCTTCGGTGCTGTCGAAAATGAAAAATTTTGACGAAGCCGAAAAATACCTTCGAAAATCGCTGGCAATCGTCCAAAGCGCGGCATCTGAAAATGCCGCCAACACCGAATTAAAAAGCGATTTGGCGGAGATAAAACACAAAATCGCCAATCTTAAAATTGAGCGCGGACAATTCGGCGAAGTCCGCCCGCTGCTCGAACAAAGCCTGAAACTTTACGAAGAAATCGTCGCGCTCGATTCGTCAAACGTCCGCGAGCTGGTCAACGCCGCACAAGTGCGCGTCTCAATAGGCGATCTTCTCGCCAGGCAAAAACAATTTGCCGCCGCCGTTGCCGAATACGAAAAAGCTCTGCCCGTTTTGACCGAACAGAGCCAGCCGGATAAAATCGGCGCACCCGTTGAAAAGCATTTAAACGAACTCGAAATAAAAATAAAAGAAGCGAGAGCCAAAATATAAATTTTTTCAGCCGTTTTTAATCTTTTTCCGGCGTAAACAAACAAACGGGAGGCAAACTATGAACAGCGAAACAAACGAAACAAATAAAAAGCTCGTTCGCCAGTTGGGGTTGCTCGACGCGACGATGATCGTCATCGGCTCGATGATCGGAAGCGGCATTTTTATTGTGTCGTCGGAATCCGCCCGACTTCTCGGCGCGCCCGGCTGGCTGCTCGTGGCGTGGCTGCTGGCGGGCGTAATGACAATTACGGGCGCTCTCTGCGTCGCCGAATTGGCGGCGATGATGCCGCGCGCGGGCGGTCCTTATGTTTTTATGAGCGAGGCTTACGGCAAGCCCGTCGGTTTTCTCTACGGCTGGTCGCAGTTTCTGATTGTCCAAAGCGGCACGATTGCCGCAGTCGCCGTCGCTTTTGCCAATTTTACCGGCATTTTATTCCCGCAAATTTCCGGCACGAATTACATCGTCAAACCAGTCGTTTTCGGCTCTTACGCCGTTAGTTTGTCGGTCCAACAGGTTTTCGCCATCGCCAGCATCGTTTTGCTGACTCTAGTCAACACGCGCGGTTTGACGCTCGGCAAACTGATTCAAAACACTTTTACTTTTACAAAAACGGCGGCGCTGCTCGGTTTGGTGATTTTAGGCATTTTTTTCGGCTGGAACTCGAACGCGGCGCTATTCACCGCCGATTGGTGGAACAGCGCGGCAAACGGCTGGTCGCTCGATAAAGCGCAACCCGCCGCAGCCGCTTTGGGCGCGCTCGCTTTTGTCGTTGTTTTGGGCAAGGCAATGACCGGACCCCTTTTTTCGCAATCGGCTTGGGACAACGTCACTTTTACCGCCGGAGAAGTCGAAAATCCGGGCAAAAATTTGCCGCGCGCTCTCCTGATCGGCTGCGGCACAGTTGTCGGTTTGTATCTTCTGGCAAACGTCGCATACGTCGTCACGCTGTCGCTTCCGGCAATTCAAAACGCACCGAGCGGTCGAGTCGCCGCAGCCGTGATGGAACAAATTTTAGGCGCGCCCGGCGTGATATTAATCGCAATCGCGCTGATGATTTCGACTTTCGGCTGCAACAACGGCTTGATTCTTTCCGGCTCGCGCGTTTCTTACGCGATGGCGAAAGACGGCTATCTTTTCGCGCCGCTTGCGCGCACAAACGACAAACACGTTCCGGCTATGGCGCTGCTGGCGCAATGCGTTTGGGCGTCGCTCCTGATTTTGCCTCGCACCGTGACTTACCCGGCGGGGGGCGGAACGCCCGTGTTCGGCAACGTTTACACACAGCTTCTCGAATATATCGTTTCGGTTGATTTGATTTCCGCCGCGCTTTCGGTTTTAGCAGTGATTGTTTTGCGCCGCCGTCAGCCCTTGATGGAAAGACCGTATCGAACTTGGGGCTATCCGATAACTCCTATTGTTTTTATGACGCTTTCAATGTTCGTCACTTTGACGCTCATTTATCTCGCGCCCGGCACAGCTGGAATCGGATATTTGCTCGCGCTCACCGGAATCCCGGTTTATTTCGTCTGGCGCAACCGCGCTCTGGCAAAACAAAAAACTGTCGTAGAACCTTCTATTACAGCCGCAGTTCAGGAATAATCCTCGAAGAAAAAGCTCGGAAGTTTTCACCTTTCGAGCTTTTTTGCTGTTCATCTATTTTTCTTTTTTATCTTGTAATTCAGCGATTTGACGACGCAATTCTTTGACTTCTTCGCGAAGGCGCGGCAAGGCTTTAACCATCGCGTTTTGTCGTTTGTATTCGTCGAGCGGCTGGACGGGAACGCCCCACCAAACGCCGGCGCGGACGATTTTTCCCGGCAGGACTCCGGCTTTTGAGCCGATCACCGCGCCCGAAAGCACACGGGCGTGGTCGCCGAAACCGACTTGTCCGCCGATGACCGCGTCGGATTCAATTACGGTCGAGCCGGAAATTCCGGTTTGCGATGCGATCACGACGCGCTCGCCTATCGAGACGTTGTGACCGACCTGGACGAGATTGTCAATTTTCGTCCCGCGCCCGATTCTCGTTTCGCCGCGCAAAGCCGCGCGGTCAACACAGCTATTCGCGCCGATTTCCACGTCGTCTTCAATTACCACTGTGCCGAGCTGCGGAAATTTAACGTATTCGTCTTTGTCGCGCACATAACCGAAACCATCAGTGCCGATGACGACTCCGGCGTGTAAAATCACGCGATTTCCAATCGTTATTCGGTCGTCCACAAAAACATTCGGATGAAAAACGCAATTTTCGCCGATGCTCACTCGGTCGCCGATTTTAGCCCCGGCGCGAAGCTGTGTTCTCGCACCGACCCTAGAGTTTTCGCCGACGCAGCAAAATGCGCCAATAAAAACGTTTTCGCCAATCACGGCAGATTCGGCGATAACGGCTGAAGGATGAATTTCAGGCGCGCGCTGTTTCGGCGGATGCAGCAGCGCGGCAATGCGGGCGAAAGCTAATTTGGGATTTTTAGACAAGATTTTTGCGCCGGAAAATTCAATTTCCGCGTTTTCGGGAATTATTAGACAAGACGCTTTACTTTTCGCAGCTTCGGCAAAAAACTTGTCGTTTTCGACAAAAGCGATTTCGCCCGAAACGGCTGATTCGAGCGAATTAATGTTCGTGATTCTTGCTGCGCCGTCACCTACAAATTTTGCGGCGATTTTTTCCGCTAAATCGGCAACCGTAAGTTCTCGTTTCATCACTGAAGCTAAAATTAATTCGTTTCCGCTCTATTGCGCCGGGCGTCAATGAATGATTTGATTCCGAAGACGAGCAGGATAAGGCACAAAAGCGCAGTAAAAGTTTGCGAGACTGCCGCCGCCGGGCGTTCGACTTGCGCGCCCTGGAGCAGGGAAATGGCTTTCGGAATCCCCATTACAGTGCCGAGAAAACCGAGCAGGGCGATCAGCATTACCGCGTGCATTGCGTGTTTGCGCAGATTTTCTTTGGTCGCAACACCGCCGAGAACGGCGAGAATCAAACCGATTGCCGAGGGAATCAGCGCGGTCGGGCTGGCATATCCAGTTGAAGCTGCGTAACCGTAGCCGCCGACGCCGATTAAAATCAGCATTACGCCGATGATAATGGAAATTGCGGGCATATCATCTCCTTCTGAAAAAAAATAGCAATAAATATCACTTCAAAATTAACAAAATTTGAGAAAATATTGAAAATCGAGAAAAAAGTTGAAATTTTGCGTTGACTTAAGCGCTTAAAGTTGATAGCATCCGCTCAAATAGGTTCGAAATGCGCAATATATTGCGTGTTTTAAGCAAGACTTCAGCATCCAAAGTAACTTGGCACCAGCAATTTTAAGCAGTCAGGTGCCAAACAAATCAATTGAATTGAAAAAAAATATGCAATGTCCTTCCTGCTCGAAGACTTTCGCCGCGAAGTTATCCGTCTGTCCGAATTGTTCGGTGATGCCGACACGGCATTATTATCCGCCGCCGGAACGGAGAAGGGAAAAGATTACGACCGCTGACTTGGTTCCTACAGCGGCGGCAGAAGAACCAAATTTGGATACAAGTCCCCTCGAACTTCCGACTGCGTTCGAAGAAGCGTCAACAACCGCAAGACGCGAATCTTCTTCGACTCTGATTGAGTTTCCAAAGCGCAAAAACAGCGAATCCGAATGGCGCGACGCTTTGCGCGAGCGAGTTCGCGCAGCCCGCGAGCGGCGCGAAGGCGGCGACGAAGGCGAAACAGCGCTCGCTACAAAAGTTGAAGCTGCGAAACAAAAAAAGGAAACCGCAGTCGCGATGTCTGCAACGGTCATCAATCTCAAACCAAGTGCCGAGCCGAAACCGAGCATTGAAGAGCGCCCGGCGAATAATATCATCGCCCGCGCGCTTGAGCGCGTCGAACGCTCGCGTCAGAGTCATCAAGCGACTGCAACAGCCGTCGCGCTGGCACCGGTCTTTGAACCGCAAAACGCACCCGCGCCGAGGTTGCAAGCCGCGCCGAAATTTGCCGCCGTTTCTCTTACCGCGCCTGCTTTGGCAGAGGAAACCGAATTGAAACCGAAAGCTCCGGCGCCGCTTAGATTTGAAGCGCCTGCTGCGGTTGAAACAGCGAAATTCGACCCTTTGCCGAAAACGGAAAACATTCCGGCTTTAAAAGCCGAAACTGTCCCAAAGCAGGTAGAAACTGCCGTTGCCGCCGCTCCGGCGTCGTCACTTATTGCTGCGGCACCTGCAACACCGAAAAAAGAGCCGCGCAAATTGCCGATGATTTCCGACGCCGATGCCGATAAATTTATCGAATCGCAAATGCGGATTTCAGCAGCCGTGCCGCAGAAAAAGCCCTCACCGCGCAGCGGCGTTATTGTTGAACAGGAAATTGCGCCGCGCACGCGCGATGCCGAATCGGAAGTACCGGAGATCAGCGAAGATTACGCGCCGCTTTCTTTGAGATTCGCTGCAGCTTTGCTCGACAGCGCGCTTTGTGTGGGGCTGGCGATAGGATTGGTTGCGCTGTTTGCACCCGCCGAATTCTTCTACAAAGAGAATTTTGGTTTGGGAAGCGCGTTGACTTGTCTAGGCGTTTTTGCGGCAATCAAGTTTATTTATTTAACCGGTGCGATTGTGCTGGCTGAAACGACTTTTGCCGGACGGCTTTTCTCGTTGCGAACGGTTCACGCCGAAGACGGTTCGGCGGCAACCGTGCTGGAAGCGATGCTCAACACGCTCTGTTACTTGCTGACGCTCTCGCTTGCCGGAATTGGGTTGATTGCGATTTTATTAAGCACCGAGCGACGCGCCATTCACGATTGGCTTTCCGGAACGGTTGTCATTCGGGAGAATTAAGTTCAATATTCAAGGTTCGAATTTTTTGTTTATACTTGAACTTTGAGCTTTGAATTTTGGACAACGAGACTTTACAAGCTGTTGTTGATGAGATTTTGCCGATTCTTGTGGGAAAAAGAATCGGCAAAATTTTTCAGCTTGGCTCGAATCAATTGGCGATTGATTTCCGACCGGGCGACGGGCGTTATCTTTTTTTGAATTTCGAGCCGTCGCTCATCCCGCGACTTTATTTGATTCGGCGTCGCGTCCGCGAGCTTGAGAAAGAATCGGAGCAATCGGGCAATTTTCTGCTTTTCGCCCGCAAACGACTTTCGGACGGGCAGCTTACAAGCATTTCAAAAGACGCGGAAGATCGCATTGTGCGTTTTGATTTTCTGGTCGAAGACGAAAATGTGGAAACCGTTCAAAAGTTTAAATTAGTTGCGCAATTGACCGGAAAAGCCGCGAATTTGTTTTTGCTTGGTGCTGAAAATCGAATTCTGGAGCGCTTGCGCGAAACTCACGGCGAAGGGCAGGAGACCGGGCAGATTTATCAGCAGCCGCAATTTGAAGTTCGATTTCAGCCGCCTATAAAAACCTCTTTGCTTGAAACTGTCTCGGAAATCGAACTAAAGCCTTCCGACTTTCCTTTATTTCCGCCTTCGCCTCTTTCCGAAAGACTTGATACTTATTTCTCAAAAATCGAAAAAGAGCGCGAATTCGATTCTGCGGCTCGCGCCGCGTCAGCTCGTTTGCGTCAGGGAGTGGCGAAAAAAGAAAAATTATTGCAGAGGCTCGAACAGGATTTACGGGCGCACGGCGAACCGGAAATGCTCAAGCGGCGCGGCGATTTGCTGCTCGCAAATTTATACACGGCGCAGCGCGCGGGAAATCGGGTTGTTGTGATTGATTATTTTGATGAAAACGCGCCCGAAATCGAGATCGAAGCTGATGAAAATCTGAGCCTGCAACAAGCCGCCGAAAAATATTTCGCGCGTTATTCAAAAGCGCGAAACGCCGCGCAGGAATTGACGGCGAGAATTGAACATCTGAAATCTGAAACCGAAAGTATGAAATTTCAGATTTCAGATTTGGAAATAATCATTGTGGGGCGCGATGAAACGGCTCTCGGCGAGTTTATCGAAAAAAATAAGCTCACAAGTTCAAAGCAAGCTCCAAAAAACGAAAAACCGAAATCGAAAAAAGAGCCGGAAATCGGTTCCGGCGTGCGGCGTTATCGTTCTTCGGACGGATTGGAAATTCTTGTCGGGCGCGCGGCGAAAGATAATGATTACCTGACGTTTCGCGTTGCGAAATCGCTGGATTGGTGGATGCACGCCGCTGATTATCCCGGCTCGCACGTCGTCGTCAGAAATCCGAGTAAAGGCGAGCTGCCGACAAAAACTTTGATCGAAGCCGCCGAATTAGCCGCCAAATTCAGTCAAGCCCGCGAAGACACAAAAGTCGCCGTTAATTACACGCAGCGAAAATTTGTTTCAAAACCCAAACAAGCTGCGCCCGGACTCGTTCGTTTATCGAGTTTTAGGACGATTTTGGTTGAACCGAAAGAAAGCGGAGAAAGAATTCTGAATTGAGAAGACAGAAGGTAGTAGAAAAACTGAAAATCTATTACCTTCTACATTCTTAGTTTACTTCAAGCGCTTCTTGAATTTTGGTGCGGATACGTTCGGGCGGAACGAAGCCGTTGACAGCCCAGTGAAAATTTCCATTGCGCGTGATGAGATAGGTTGACGGAAAACCGTTTGGGCTTAAAACCGAAAGAACGTCCTCATTTGCCCAGGCGACGCGATAAGGGATGCTGTGTGTTTTGACGTATTCTTGAACCATCGGCAGTTTTTCGTTTTCAGCGTTTAAGCCGATAAACTCAACATCGCGATCCTTAAATTCCTGACTGAGCGCAACTAGATCAGGCATTTGTTTTTTGCAGTAACCGCACCACGTCGTCCAGACATTAATCAGTAGAACTTTGCCTTTGTAATCGGCAATCTTAAAAGTTTTGCCGTCAAGCGCGGTCATTTCCGAATCTGCCATTTCGGGCGGAACCGCTGTCGGATCGTATTTCGCGGCGGTTGTTTTGTTTCCGGATGTTGCCGCAGCAGGTTTGTCGGCTTCTTTTTTGCCGGTTGCCGTTGAACTGTTGCAGGCAGGCAAAATGAGCAAGGTGAAAGCCGCTAGAAAAAGCAGCGCGCGATTGGCTTGGCGAAAAGAAAAAAGCATAAATCAAACTCCAAATGTAATTTTAGCATTCGCTTCAACGAATGTCTTGCCGCCGCAGGGCGAAAAGCGTGGCTAAAACAAGTCCGAAAAACATAATCAACAAAACCGCCTGATTAACTGCAATGTTCATCCACGGATGCAGAAATGTAACGTAATCGTGCAGGCTTGTGGGAAGTTTTTCGGCTGATTTGATGTCGGGCGCGGGCGGTTCGGTGGCTTGGATTCCGTTTTTTAAATCAGCCATATAACTTTTCATTTTTCGTTTGTAATCTTCAAACTCTTCGCGCGTTTCGTTTTCGATTTCGGCGTTGCGGTCTTCAATCCATTTATACAAGCCTTTTCCTTCGTTAGCGCCGCGCCGATTCGAGCCTTCGGGTTCGAGCGTATCCAGCCCTGAAAAACGCTTCATTGCATCGAAAGACCATGATGCGGGCATCGCCAAACCAACGACGCGCGACGCACCCGTCGGAACGCCGACCAGACCGGAAAATAAAATTTGGGGAATCAGAATCAGCGGCACCAGACTGGTCGCCATTTCCGATGTTTTGACGAGTGCGGAAATGAAAAGACCGAGCGCAATTCCTGTCGCGGCGGTTAAAAACAAAACGAAAAGCTGCGGCAAGCCTGCCAGAACGCCGGGCATTTTCATCAGGTTGGCTAAATCCAAAAATTTGAGCGGGAGAAACAGAAGCAAAATCTGGAATCCGACGACAAAACCCAGGACGAGCAGTTTTGAAAGCAGATAAGGCAGCAAGCCGAGATTAATCATTCGCTCTCGCCGGTAAACAGGCTTTTCGCGAACGATTTCGCGCGCCGCGACTGATGTACCGAACCAGATCGCAACGAGAGTCAAAACAAAATAAACGAAATCGCGCGGCGCGTCCGCAGGTATTACAAGCGCGAGCATAAAAGCGATAATCGGCGCTTGAAGCAGCAAAATCGCCAGATTCAATTTGTCGCGAAATAAAACCTGAAAATAACGCCGCGTCAAAGTCAAAGTTTGTCGAACGGAGCCGAAAATTCCGAGTCTCTGACGTTTCGGCGGTCGCGGCGGTTCGCTCGATTGGGCAATTTTACCGAGCGGTTCGTAAACGTTGCGGCGAAATTCAGGTGTTTTTAAAAATTTCTGCTTCCAGTTTTCGGCAACCTCTTCGGTGATTTGTTCTCGGCGGCGTTTAAATTCAGCTTGATTGGTTTCGGTCGCTTGATGCAGGCGATTTTCAATCGGCTCTTCGAGCTTGTCGTAAAGCTCTTTAAAACTGGCAGCGCCGAGATATTTCAGAGCTTCATTCGGCGTGCCGTAGAAGACGAGCTTGCCGCGCATCAAAACCACGATTTTGTCGAACAGGCGGACGTTTTCCATCGCGTGAGTCGTCAAAATAACGGTTCTGCCCGATTCCGCGATGCGCCGAAAGAGCTTCATAATTTTGTCCTCGGTCGCCGGATCAAGCCCGGAAGTCGGTTCATCGAGAAAAATTACCGAAGGTTTCGTTATCAATTCGACCGCAATCGAAACGCGTTTGCGCTGCCCACCCGAAAGCTCGGAAACGAGCACGTCGCGACGTTCGGCAAGCCCCGTTACGTCCAAAACTTCGTTGATAATCTGGTCAATTTCCGCCCCTGAAACGTCGCGCGAGAGCCTGAGTTTGGCTACGTAATAAAGCGTGCGGTAAACCGTCAACTGACGGTGAATAATGTCTTCCTGCGGAACGTAACCGATGCCTTGTTTGAGCGAATCGAGATTTGAATAAAAATCGAGATTGTTGATTAAAACGCTGCCCGTCGTGGGCGGTCGCATTCCGTTAAGCGCGTCCATCAAAGTTGATTTTCCGGCGCCGGAAGGTCCGAGAAGCCCTACGAATTCGTTCGGCTGAATTGCGAGTGAAACGTCGTCGAGCAATTTCAAAGGCGCGCCGTCAGCCCGGTTTTTGACAATTTTCGTGATGTGCAGCGCGTCAATCCGCGTTTTAGAGCGAGTATCGAAAACAAAAACATTGCCGTTTGGGTCAACGCGAAGCTGAAACGGTCCGATTTGCGCGGTGTCTGCGGGCGCTAGTGGCGCGCGCCCGGAAATTCTTTTGCCGCCGATGTAAACGCCATTCGTCGAGCCTGCGTCTTCGATTACGACGCCGTTTGCGGTTTTCAGCAAGCGAGCGTGGCGATTCGAGATTTGCAGACCGTCGAGCCGAATGTCAGAAGTTTCAGCTCTGCCGATAATCAATTCGGATTTGCGGCTGAAATCGAGACGCAAAAGAAGCTGCGCGTGCGGCGGCTGCGCGGCGCTGGCAGATTGCTGCAAATCTTTGAGAGAAATCTGCGTCCCGACCAGTGTGCGCGGCACTTCTTCGGCGGTAGCTTGAATGCGGGCTGAAGCGGGCTGCGGCGCGGCTGCCTGCGTGGCGATAAAGCGCAGAATCGGACCGCCTAAACCGAGCCGGATTTCATCTCCGTTCGAAAGCGGTGTCGGCTCGTTGGCGACGACTCGACGTTCGTTGATGAAAGTTCCGTTAAAGCTGCCGTTGTCAATAACCACAAATTGTCCGTTTTGGCGACGGATTTCGGCGTGACGGCGCGAAACGACGGCAGACGCTGCGTCAACCGCAAAATCGTTTTCCGGCGAACGACCGAGCGTGATGATTTCTTTTTTGATTTCAATTGGTGTAGCACCAGCGTTTTCGAGCGGCTGCAAAACGGCTGTCAAAGTCTGACCCGCCGGTTTTGCAAATGATTTGGGCATTTGGTCGGCGGCTGGTGCGTCGTGATATGTGGCAAGAAAGTCAATCGAATCATTGAGCGCGGGCAATTCCAAACTTCTTACGTGGAGAACGGGACCGTTTAAGCCGAATTGGATCGTCGCTCCCTGCGCGACTGCTATCGGCTGGCTCACACGCTGACCGTTTAAAAACGTCCCATAGCTCGAATTCGAGTCAATCAGCAAACAGCCTCCGTCTTTGAATCGCAGCTCGGCGTGTTTGCGTGAAACCATCGGATACGCCGCTTGTTCAAAAACGATTTCACAAATCGCCGGGTCGCGCCCGATACGGATTGTTTCCTGCGAGAAGGTTTTTTCGTTTAACTGAGTGCCGTCGCGTTCTTCGGCTAAGACGATTTTCATTTTTCTATCTTGATTAAAAATCGAAATGTGTTATCCGCCGCTAAAATTATCACTAACGCGAACGGCGGTCAAAAGACCGCCGTTCGCCGGATTATCAATTGAGTTTCGCAGATCATTGTTTAGCGCCGGACTCGGAAGAATCAATCTCAAAAGTATTTAAAATTTCTTTTAATTCACCTTTCTCGCCGACGTCATCCGGGCTTGTGATGGATAGCGAGAGATTGGTGGCGAGCATCGTTAAAAGCAAGCCGCTTTTGGAGTCCTGTCGCCCGACGGGGACGAAAATCGTCCGTCCGTAAATTTCGACCGTTTTATCGTCGGCATCTTTCGTTGTGCCCGTAAATTTGACTTCGTAAGCTGCGCGTCCGTTCAAAACCGTTTCGCCTTCGGAGACTTTGCGGAAAGCCGGGATTTCCTTAGCGTAAACAGTTGTCAACTTTTTGACCAGGTTGGGAAAAGCTGCCCGGTCGGCTTCAAAAGTTCCTTTACTTTCGTACCAGCTGACAAGAAGCTGTTCGAGCGGAAAGCCGTTTGAAATGCGGTTTGAAACGTCCAGAAAATTAGTCACCGCCGATTGTTCCGCAGATTCGTTGAGTCCCCAATTCTGCGGATAACCTAACGAAAACGGAACGAAATTTTCAGCCAGTTTTCCGTCCAAATTTGTTTCCGTGTTTTCAAAACGAATAAAGTTAGGCGGAATCGCCGCCGGTACAAACGACTGTTCATTTGCCGGTTCACTAACAATTGGAGCTGGCTCTTCCGTCTGCACGCTTTGCAAATCTGTTTTCGGCTCAGCGGGTTGAAATATGTAGGGCTGGTTGATTCCCGCTTGTTCAGAAGCGTTTCTATTGTACAAAAACACGGCAGCCAGCGTGACCAACCCGACAATAATAATTGCTGCAACCAGCCATTTCGCTTTGCCGGACGATCTTTTTGCGCCATCCGAGGAAGTTTTTGCGGGCGGCGCAATTTGCTCAAACTCTACTTTTTTAATCGCCGGAGTGTCGGGATTTGCTTCTTCAGTGGCAATTGGTATTTCCTGAACGACATTATTCGGAGCCGCTAATTCGGCAGCCGGTTCAGCCGCTATTTCCTTTTGGGCGTGAAGTTTTCCGGTTGATTTATAAACGACGCTTTCCGTTAAAGCGTTAAAAAGTGATTCGCCGAATTCGCGGGCGTGATGAAAACGTTCAGCGCGGCTGAAAGCCAAAGCGCGTTCTAAAACCGCGTCAACTGTTGGGCTTAAATCTAGCCGCAGATTGGTCGGCTTGACCGCCAAGCCAAGCTCTTCCGAGTCGAGCAGCTCGTCCTGGGTTCCACCCGGGAACGGCTTTCGCCCCGTAAGCATTTCGAAAGCGATGACGCCGAGCGCGAAAATATCGCCTTCGACGTGTGAAAGCTGACCGATCAAACATTCCGGCGCAATGTAGGGGAGCGAAATGCTGATGTCGGCTTCTTCGCCAGCGACGCCGAAATTGAAAACTTTAACCTGTTCAATCGTGCCGTCGTTTTTGAGCATCACGTTTTCCGGTTTTAAATTCCGGTGCGTCAGGCGATTGTTGTGCGCTTCGGTTAAAGCCTGCGCGATTTGGCGAACGACGCGAGCCGTCCGACCGGGAGTAAATTGTCCCGTAATCTGCATCGCTTCGCGCAGGGTCAAACCTTCGGGAAATTCGGTAATGATAAACGGTTTGCCTTCGGTCAAATCCCCGGAATCGAGAATTCGGGCGATGTTCGGATGGTTGAGATGCGAGAGAGCGCCGCGTTCGTCGTTAAAACGCCGTCTTGCTTCCGTGTCAGGCGGAAAGTCGTCGAGCCAGATTTTGATTAAAACCTGACGATACTCGCCCAAACGGTCGTGAGCGAGATAAGTGACTGTTAAAGCGTCCTGATGCAAAACTTTGTCAACCGCGTAGCGCCCTTTGATGTTTTGCCCGACCATCGCAGCCGTGTTTTCCGCCCGGATCGCAATTCGCCCGGTCGGATTTATGCTGCGATCGCCGACAGGAGCGAAAGAATCCGGTATTTCCGTCGGCAAAACGAGTCTGCCCGTCGGGCGTCGATCTAAAATCGGCGCAGGCGGCTGCAAATTGTTGATAGTTTCCGTTTTTAACGGGAAAGCTTCGACCGTCTCCGGACGAGGCACACCGAAACCGTTCGAGACAGGCTCGATTTGCGGCGGGAGAACGAGCCTTCCGGTTTGACGCCGCGGCTGCCATTCGGCGCTCGCTTCGTTTTGCGAGGCGCTGAACTCAATGGTTGAAGTCGCGCTTTGCGCAGACGGATTAGTTTCGGCGACTGAAATCAGACGACCACCGTCGTGTGTGCAAAATCTATTTGTGCCGCTTTGATAAATGCGGCTGCATTTCGGACAACGCACCATTATTAAACTCCAAAAGTAAGATCCGCTATTGTTGATTCGCTGCTTGAGCGGCGGTTAATTTTGCCTGTAACTGCGGGTTGGCAAGATCAAGCTCAAACGCTTTTTTCAATGCTCGAACCGCATCAATCGTTCTTTTGTTTCGCAGATAACCGTCGCCCACCAGACCTAAAGCTCCGGCGAGCTGTTTGCGCTCGCTGTCATTCGCGAGCGGAAGAGCTTTCAAGAGCATATTTTCAGCTTTTTCGTACTGCGTTGCGCGCAGATAAAGCGAAGCCAGAGTTGTGTAAACCGAAAACGTTTTTGGACTGATTTCAGCGGATCTTCTCAAAAAATTTTCAGCTTCCGAATAATTTTGTTTAACGAGCAGAGCGCGTCCCAGCAGATAAAGCGCCGCCGGATTTGAAGCGTCAACCGTTAAAACTCGCCGCAATAAATTTTCCGATTCTTCATAACGCTGCTCGCTTTGCAGCACTTCGGCGACGAGCGTTAAGTTCGTGACATCGTTTGCCTGCTCGACGGCTTGTTTGTAAGCCTTGTTTGCATCTTTGGTGCGACCTCTTTTTCTGAGCAGACGCGCCAGATGAGCATAAGCGACAGGGTTATGCGGTTTCAGCTCGATTGCGCGGCGGTAAGCATCTTCCGTCGCGTCGCTAACGATTCCGCGCGCCTCAAGCGCGACGCCGAGCTGATCAAAAGCCATCGCATTATTGTTGTCGAGCGAAATCGCCCGCCGTGCAGCGGCTTCGGCGTCAACAAACCGGCTGGCGACGTTTCCGCCGCGATTTGGCTGGACGAGAACGTAGCTCAGGGCGATATTGGCTTCGACGTTGGTTGGTTCGATTGCGACGGCTTGGCGATAATATTTTTCGGCTTCATCCCAACGCTGCTGGTCTGCAAAAATGGTTGCCAATCCGTAAGCCGCCCGAACGTCTCGCGGTTTTAATTTCAATGCTTGCTCGTAGGCTCGCTGGGCGGCAGCGAAATTCCGCTCATCGCGCGCTGTGTTTCCTTCGTCAATTGCGGACTCAAATAAATCGTCCGTATTTGCGGAGGCTTTTTCCGCCGTCGAATTTTTGGCTCCGGCTTTGACCGGATTGCGTTTCGCCGTCGCTGCTTTTTCGATTTTTACTGATTTTGACGGTTTCGGGCGATTTGCAGAAGTCGCTGTTTTAGGTTTTGTCGCCGGTGGCGATTTGCGCGTCGCGGTTTTTGTTTCGCGCGCCGGTTTTGGCGAACGGAAAACGCCCGAGCTGCTGCCTAAATTTCCGCCGACTTCCTGAGCATTTGCGGCGGCAAAATTAAACAATAAAAATCCAGCCGCCAAAAATAAAATAAATTTTCTGTTTTTTTCGAACATTTTCTCGAATTTAGAATCGAAGACAGAGAATTGAAAACTCTCTCATATTCTAAACTCATAATTCCTGTTTATTTTCACGAACTTAATTGATGACCAGCCGAAAACCGAGCAGCGGGTCGCGTCTGGTCGGCTCAAAGGCGTTGCGATAAGCCGATGTTATCGGCTCTTTGCTTGTCGCGCTGCGGCAGCTTCCGCCGCGCGCCACAATGCCTCCCGGTCTGATTTGTGCCTTACCGCCAGGATAATTTGCAAACGGCGTTTTAGTCCATTCCCAGACATTGCCGATTAAATCCTGAACGCCCCATTTATTTGCGCCGATCGGAGCGGAGCCAATGGGTTTGACTGAGGTTTCGTTCGTTACAGCCCTGCTTTCTTCCCAACTTTCTCCCCATGGATAGAGATCGTTCTGCTCGCCGTTGCGAGCGGCATATTCCCATTGCTGCTCGGTCGGTAAATCATATTCGACGCCGTCTTTTTCCGAACGCCATTCTGCGAAAGCCTGCGCGTTTTCAAGCGAAACGGTCGTCACGGGCAAATTTTCTTCTTCGGGCAGATATTGCCCGTTGATCCAGTTCGGCGGCGGCTTGTACCCGGTCTCTTTGACAAATTCCGCATATTGAGCGTTCGTCACTTCAAATTTGCCCATTTGGAACGGTTCGACTTTAACCTTAAAAGCCGGTTTCGCCAGTTCCTGTCCGCTGTTCGCGCCCATCAAAAACTCGCCGCCAGGGATCGAAACCATTTCAATCTTTGACAAGACAGCCAGACGCGGATCGTCAGCCGGTTTTTGAATCGAAGAATTGGCGGGCGGAGTATTTTGGGCTTTTTGTTCAACCGATGGCGCAAACAGCAAGCGATAAACAGCATAACCGCCGCCTGCGACAAGCAGGAGACCGATGACAAAAGCCGCCGCGAGTGCTGCAATGTTAATGCCCAAACTCGGTTCCGATTCGATTTCCGTTTGTTGAATTGGAACGTTGATTCTCGAAGAGTTGTTGAGCGATTTTAAAGTCGTAATCGGAGCAGTTTCCGGTTGGGTTTTTACTGCTTCGCGTTTCGTTTCCGGTCTTGGTGGGTCGGGTTCGCGCGCGTCCGGGTAACTTTTAATCGCAAACGGATGTGCCGCGGGCGATTCGGATTTTTGAACGGTTTCGGGTGGCGGCAACGGAAGCGACAAATCGAGTTCCGGCGCGGCTGCCGGAACGTTTGTTTTGCCGACCGGTTTTTCCGTTTTCGCCTGTCCCGGCACAAAAGTTTCCTGCGGAATTGCGTTTTTCGGCAAAACTTCGGGGTTGATTTGCGAAGGTAGATTTGTCGCCGCCAAGCTTTGAAGCTGGGCGACCGTTTGACAAACTTCGCTGTCGCAAGTGATTTCCGCTTCGAAAGCCGTATGATTATTTTTGACCACCCGCAATTTGTGTGTGCCGCGTTTGATGTTTTCCGCCACGAGCCAGCCGTTTGCCTCCGACGCGCCGAGCTTTTCGCCGTTTAAAAACACAAGCGATTCGGGCGGATTCGTCAAAACGCGCAAAGTCGCGGACGGTTCGCCCGCTGCCGCAAATACTTTTGAAGCGCGAGCGGGAGTTTTCGGTTTGGGATCGGGTTTTATTTCTTTGACAATTTGCTCTGGCGCTTTCTTCGGCGCAGGAACTGCCGGGACAGGATTTTTCAAGGCTTCGCGAAATTCCTGCGTTAACTTCTCGACCGTAGGCGTACGCAGAGCCGGGTCTTTTTCGAGCGCGTGCCGGACAACCTGTTCTATGCTGGGAGGCAGGTTCAATCCGAAATCTGTGAGCGGCGGAGGCGGGTCTGACAAATGCTTCCTCATAATCGAAGGAATCGAAGAGCCTTTAAACGGCACGTCGCCCGCGAGCATTTGATACAAAATGACGCCGAGAGAATAAACGTCCGCGCGTACGTCCGGTTCGTCGTCCGACCACTGTTCCGGCGCCATATAATATGGTGAGCCCATTAAACCCGTCGTTTGCGCTTGAATAAACGAACCCAAAAGCTCGCCCGATTTGATTTTTGCCAGACCGAAATCGAGAATTTTGACCGCTTCGTCGAGCGGGGCATCGCGCACAATCATAATATTGAGCGGTTTCAAATCGCGGTGAACGATGTCCTGTTTGTGCGCCGCCGCGAGACCTGAACAAATTGCCGACAAAATTTCGAGCGCGTGCTTTGGCGTCAAGCGTTTTTCCCGCACGAGCAAATCGTGGAGCGATTCGCCTTCGACGTGTTCCATGACGAGAAACGGCATTTTTCCTGCAACAACACCGAAATCCGTGACGCTGACGATATTGCGATGCCGAATCGCCGCCGCTGCCAGAGCTTCCTGACGAAACCGCGTGATAAGATTCGGATCGTTTCCGACCAAATCGGGCAAAATAACTTTAATCGCGTGAGCCGTTTTTAGATAGGTGTGGCGTGCTTTATAGACGACGCCCATTCCGCCTTGTCCGAGGCGTTTAATCAATTGATAACGACCGTCGAGGACGGGTTCTCCAACAATCGTGTGATTCGTCGGATCGCCGTCGTTCGGACAGCGCAGAACGTCGTCAGGAAAGCAAAGTTTGCAGGCGGGACATTCTTTCATCGTTTTATCTCGCGCTCTAACTCGTCGGTAAGAGATTTTATTTTCGCGGCAGCCCCCGCTCAAAAAATCAATCGGGCGGCGATGATGTGTTGTTTCAAATCAAACCGCATCTTTAATTTTAACCAAAAGGGAGGTCGCGCGAAATAAATTTTACCCGCTCAAAATTGCTCAAGCAAGCTGAGGCAGGCAATTTCGCGCAAAACCTTCTCTTTCAATAATCGCATTCGCCGCAAATTTTCAACAACACCGGAAACGCCATCCGGCAAACTTTCGATGCTACTTTACGAGTTGGAGGCGAAAATTTTGCTTTTTCTAGATTCGAATTCTGTAGCTCTAATTGCGCGGCGGCGAGCAAACGGTGTAATTTTGTAGCTTATGGAAGCACTCGGAATGGTCGAATGTATGGGACTCGTGGCGATGATCGAAGCGGCGGACACGATGGTCAAAACCGCGAATGTTGAGCTGGTCGGTTACGAAAAAATTGACGCCGGATTAGTGACGGCAATCGTGCGCGGCGAGGTCGGCGCAGTCCGCGCTGCGGTAGATGCCGGAGCAGCGGCTGCAAACCGAGTCGGCAAAGTTGTCGGCACGCACGTTATTCCGCGTCCTCACAACGAAGTCGAAGTCGGGATTCCGGTTGTCAGAACCGGTGAAACCACCCGAAAAAAAATTTCCGGTTCGGTTCCCGAACGTTAACAAAATCAATTAAAAAAATTGAAGATTTCAAACGCTCGCGCTATTTCAAGATCTCATTAAACTGCCGCGAACTTTGAAATCTTCAATTTTTTATTGATTTCAATCGGCGGGCAAACCAAAACGGCTTATTTTTCAACTGTTATTTGTTATTGTTATTTTGTTATGCAAAAAAATCAAAATGGATTTGCCAGCACGCGAATCCCGCTTTATTACCAATTAGAAAACGTTTTACGTGAAAAGATCGCATCGGGGGCGTTTTCGCCGGGCGACCGTCTGCCGACCGAAAGCGAATTAATCAAACAGTACGGCGTCAGCCGCATAACCGTCCGTCAGGCTCTCGGCACGCTCGCCGAAGAAGGCTTGATCGAACGCCAGCAGGGACGCGGAACTTTTGTCGCGCAGCGACGAACGCGCCGCCGTAAATTCGACGGTGTGACTCATTTGACCGGCTCGCTCGACGAGTTGCTTGAAATGGGAACGGATGTTCAAGTCAAAGTGCTTGAATTTAACCTGGTTGACGCCGACAAAAACGAAGCCGAAATTTTTCAAGTCAAAATCGGCACTCCGATTTATCGCTTAAAGCGCCTGCGGCTTTTTGACAACAAGCCGTACAGCTTGATTGTCAATTACTTGCCAGCAGACATCGGCTCGAAACTGACGCAAGAAGAGCTTTCATCGGGCGCGATTTTGCAAATGATCGAAACCAAATTCGGCGTACGTCTCAGCGAAGCCAAACAGCAAATCAAAGCCGAGCTTGCCGACCCTTACGCCGCCGGACAACTCGGAGTTCGCGTCGGGGCGCCGCTGCTCTCAATTGAGCGCACGGTTTGCGCCGAGGGCGGAAAACCCGTCGAATTCGGGCACACGCTTTATCGCAGCGATGTTCATGGGTTTACGGTTCTTCTCAAACGCGAAAACAAGCAATCCAAAAAGAATAAAGCTGCGGGTTAAAGCTGATGGCGAAACAGTTCTAAATTTTAAAAGCGCGAGTCTGATTCGATTCGCGCTTTTTTAGTCAAAATCATTTACCTCTCCGGTGTGATAAAACAAATGATGTATGAGTCGAATTGTAATGGCGGCTTTCGGATCGCTCGGTGACCTTCATCCATTTATTGCTCTCGCGCTTGAGCTGAGAGAGCGCGGGCATCAAATTTCTTTTGCCACGCTTGAATATTATCGCGAAAAGCTCGAAACCCTCGGCTTTGAGTTTCATCCCGTTCGACCAAACGTTACTCCTGAAGACGCTGATTTAGCGGCGGATCTGATGGATGCGAAAAAGGGAAGCGAGAGACTTTTACGCGAATTTCTCTTGCCCTCATTGCCTGAAAGTTATGCGGATTTGCTGGCTGCCGCAAAAGACGCTGATTTGATTGTCGCGGGCGAAGTCGTTTTCGCCGCGCCGCTGGTTGCTGAAAAGCTCAACAAACGCTGGGTTTCGACGAGCCTCGCGCCATCGTCGTTTTTTTCCGTTTACGATCCGATGGTTCCGCCGACGGCAAAATGGCTTGAAAAATTTCGCTTTTTAGGCGCCGGGTTTCACAAAATCCTTTATTCGGCTCTCAAGCTTTCCATCAATTCCTGGTGGGAGCCGGTTCGAGAGCTACGCCGCCGGGAAAATTTAAAACCTTCGGTTAACCCGGTTTTTAATGACAAATTTTCGCCGTTTCTGCATCTGGCGTTATTTTCAAAAGTTTTGGGCGCGCCGCAGTCCGATTGGCATCAACCGACCATTCAAACCGGATTTCCGTTTTACGACGGCAAACGCGACACGGGGAAAATGCCTGAAGGTTTGAAAGATTTCTTGGCGATGGGCGAACCGCCGATTGTCTTTACGCTCGGTTCGGCGGCGGTTTGGGCTGCCGGGAATTTTTATGAAGAATCAGCGCGAGCCGCGAAAATCCTCAATCGTCGAGCCGTTTTGCTAATCGGTCAAAACGCTCCGCCGACGAATTTGGACGAAAACATTGCGGCTTTTGATTACGCGCCGTTTTCCGAGGTTTTTCCCCACGCTGCGGCGGTCGTTCATCAAGGCGGCATCGGTACGACATCGCAGGTTTTGCGCGCGGGGGCGCCGCATTTAATTATGCCTTTCTCGCACGACCAGTTCGACAATGCGGCACGTTGCGTTCGATTAGGCGTTGCCGAAACGATTGTGCGCGAATCTTACAACGCGAGCCGCGCTGTCGAAAAATTGAAGAAATTGCTGACAGAAGCTAGTTATAAAAAACGCGCTTTGGAAGTCAAAAATGTCGTTGAGGCGGAAAACGGTGTAAAATCGGCGTGTGATGCGATTGAAAATATTTTAAATTGAGGAGTTGCCTTTTGGAATCTTTAGAGCATTTATTGGAAAACAACCAGCGCTGGTCGGCGCGAGTCAAGCACGAAAGTCCCGATTTTTTTGAAAAACTTTCCGAGCTGCAAACGCCGAAATATCTCTGGATCGGCTGTTCGGACAGCCGGATTTCGGCTAATCTTCTGCTCGGTTTGCAGCCGGGCGAGATTTTCGTTCATCGCAATGTAGCGAACGTCGTCGTTCACTCGGATTTAAACTGTCTTTCGGTGATTCAATACGCCGTTGAAGTCTTAAAAGTTGAACACATCATCGTTTGCGGGCATTACGGCTGCGGCGGCATCAAAGCGGCTTTGGATGGAAGCCGTTTCGGATTGATTGACAACTGGCTCAGACATATTCAGGATGTGGCGAAAAATAATGCGGTGGCTCTGGCGGCAATCGAAGATTATAACGAGCGTTGGAACCGTTTGTGCGAGCAAAACGTCGTCGCACAGCTTCTAAATGTCTGCGAAACAACAATTGTTCAAGACGCTTGGGAGCGCGGTCAGCATTTGGTAGTTCACGGCTGGATTTACAGTCTGAGCGACGGGCTAATTAACGAGCTCGGAATCGCCATCAAAAACAAAGACGACATGCTCGCTCTGCGGAAAAATATTTAATTTCGGTGAATTAACAATGAAAATAAAAAACATTCTGCTTTTGCTCACTTTGATTTTCGGAATGAGTTCTGTTTTTGCTCAACCAGGGCGCAAACCTTCGCCGGCGCGGGCTTCGCGCGAAGATTTGCGGCAGAAATCAACGGCTTCGACAAATTCCTTACCGCAAATCAAAACGCAGGCTGAGTTTGACAAATTGGCGCGAGTTTATCATCAGGGAACGCCTTACTCGCTCCCGCATTTGATGTTCGTCATTGACCGCAAGGAAAAAAACAAAATCTATTACGTTAATTCAAAGAAATACCGTTTTCACAAAGATTTCATTAACGGAAATTACCTTTCGCTCAAACGCGGCGAAGATTTTTTCAAAGACATTTACGTCAACGACAACCGCCGTTTTATCGTCGGCACGCTTGCGTGGCAAACGCCCGTTAAAGCTTGGACTTTTGAATTTTGGGAAGGCGATACGATTCCCGTCGATTTGATAAAACTCACTTACGACCGAATCAACAAAACATTTTTCCAACCCGTCGCTTTTAAACCGAATTCGATTCGGCAGGACGAAGCAACGGCGAAAATGGCGGAAATCGAACGAATTCTCCCCGCCGATATCAACAAAAATCAGGAATATATTGCAATGAACACGGCGCGAGGCGTCGGGCGAATTCACGTCATTGATAAATTGGACGACTCGGTCGAAATCGGCTACAACGAGATTCTGGTTTTAAAAGAAGTGCCGATCAGTCTGCCGCCCGTTGCCGGAATTATTGTCTCCGAGCCTTCGACACCGCTTTCGCACATCAATCTGCTGGCGCGCGGCTGGGGCGTGCCGAACGCTTACATCAAAAACGCCGACGAGCTTTTTAAGGATTTAAACGGCTATTGGGTCGAATTTGAAACCAAGCTCGATAATTACACCATAAAGCGCGCCGACAAAAAAACGCTTGACGAATGGCAGCGAGCCGAAGAAGCGCGCGGCAAAGTCACCAAAGCGCCGCCCGCAAATCTGAACGTCACAAAACTTGCGCTATTGAGCGAACAGCGCAAAAAAGACAGTGTGATCTACGGCGCAAAATCGGCAAATCTGGGTGAAATCGTCAACGCCAAATTGCCGAACATTGTTGTTCCGAAAGGTTTCGGAGTTCCGTTTGTCGCCTACAAAAATTTTATGGAGTCGAACGGCTTTTTCGACAAAGCCGTCGAATTGATGGACGATAACGATTTTGTCCACAATCCACCGGTTCGCCGGAAAAAGCTCGAAGAATTCCGCGCGGCAATTCAAACCGGGAAAGTCGATGAACGTTTGCGATCGGAAATTATTGAAAAATGGCAAAAAGATTTGGGCGGCAAAGGCGTTTTCGTCCGCAGCAGCTCGAACGCCGAAGATTTGCCCGATTTTTCCGGCGCGGGACTTTATGACACCGTGCCGAACGTCAAAGACGCCAATAAGTTGATTGAAGCCGTCAAAACCGTCTGGGCTTCGATTTGGAAGTTTGAAGCCTACGAAGCCAGAGAGCGCAATTTTGTTGACCACACACAAACTTATATGGGCGTTTTGATTCAAGAGGGCGTTAATTCGGAAGCTAGCGGCGTGATGATTACGCGCGATCCGTTTAATCCTGACGATAAAAACTCAATTTACATCAGCGCCAAGCGCGGACTTGGAATCAAAGTCGTCGAAGGCAAACGCGTCGCCGAGCAAATTTTGTTCGCGCCGCGCTCAAACTCCGTGCAGGTTCTGACGCGCTCGGACGAAGATTCTTTACTGACTTTCGACGAACAGGGCGGCATTAAGGAAATCCCGATTTCCGGCGAGCGCGCGGTTTTGACCGATAAAATCGTCCGCGATTTGGCGCAGACAGCCGCCCGAATTAAAAGAGTTTTCGGCAGCGCGCGAGAACAGGACATCGAATGGGGCTACGCGAAAAATCAAATTTTCATTTTTCAATCTCGCCCGTTCGTGGAAAATTAAAGCGGATAACAAATCAGCGCCGCCCAGTGCTGTAGGCGGCACTGATTTGTATTAAAATCTGTGTTATGAAAATCATTTCTTGTTTATTTTTAATTATTTCTATCGGATTTCTTGTTTCCTGTTCGAACTCGCCTCAGCAGGCGCAGGTTTCAAACACGAATACCGGAGCAATCGTCACGAAAGCAAACGAAAACTCGCCGCTGATTGCTTCGAGTCACGGCGCGAAGCAATCTTCGACGCCTCCGGCAACAACGAGCGGATCAAATTCCGGCAGCTCTTCCGCGGCGCCGGTGATGACCGGCAATGCCACGGCGATTGATACAAGCGAATACGATGCGGCAATTGCCAAAGCCGAAAAGGATTTTAAAGCCAAATCGAAAGATGAAACAGCGAAAAAGGCTCTCGCCGATGCTTACGCAAAACGCGCGTTCGCTTTGACACAAGCGGCGCAATACAGAGCTGCGCTCGGCGATTTTCGTAAGTCTTTGAAATTAGACCCGAAGAACGAAGAAGCCCGGGCAATGCACGATCAGATCGTTGATATTTTCAAGTCTTTAAATCGCGAACCGCCCGCCGAAGGCGCCGAACCAACTCCGTTGCCGTTTAAGAAGGAAAGTTGATTCCTGAATTTTTATTTCCGAACTGCATTTGCGAATGAAATATAAACGGCTCGATTCAAACAAATCCGATTTTCAAATCGAATTTAAAAGCGGAATAGTCACGCGCCGCAAAACAGGTTTCCTGTCTGACGGCGCCTATTATTTTGAAGAGGAGTTAAAAGTCGAAGGCTTTTTCACCGCCAAAGTTATTACCTGCACGGCTTGGCTGATTGAGTTTTATGATTTGAGTGCGGGAGAAATTTATTTTCTTCAAGGGGAAAAACAGATTTGCCCGCAAACGAAAAACGTCGGAGTTTTTTATCCGCCTTTTACGATCTCGCAGCCTTGTTTTAAAAATCCGGCAGGTCGTTTGCGAGGAATTGCCGCCGATTCGCTGCCTGAGAAATTTCTTTCCGCTCCGATAATGTTTGAAACAGCTCTGAACGAAACGCCTGCGAGCATTAAACAGGTAATAGAAATTCTTGAATTCTGCAACAATCCGCAATCAATTGAAATAAATCCGAAACCGTCTCTGCTTTCGCTCAAGGCGAAGCGTATGATTGATGAAAATTATCTCGTTTATCCGTCAATCGCCCGCATCGCCGATAAAATCGGGGTCACGCACGAACATCTTTCCAGGCAATTCAAACGCGATTACGGCTTGACTCCGAGCGCTTATTTGCATCAATTGCGTCTCGCCGACGCTCCACTGAAGTTGGCGAGCGGCGAAGAAATTGTTAATGTCTCGCAGGAAGTTGGTTACAACGATTTGAGCCGTTTTTACAAGCAGTTTCATAAAAACACAAAAACTTCTCCCGGTGTTTGCCAAACAATGATGAAGCCTCACTCGCGGATAAAAAACGACTGAAAAGTAATATCAAAAAACGCCAAGACACTTTTTTATAACTTTCTTAAACTGTGAATCGGAAAGGAGAATCAAAATGCGAAAAGTGACATTTGGCGTGGCTAACAGTTTGGATAATTACATTGCACGGAAAGATCATGGAATTGATTGGCTAATGTGGAGCGATGAAACCGCAGACGTTTTGAAAGATTATTGGAAAACGATTGACACGATTGTCATGGGGCGCAAAACTTACGAAGCCGGATTGAAATACAGCAACAGCAAAAATCCTTATCCGGGCATGAAAAGTTATGTGCTTTCCCGAACACTCAACCCGGTCGAGATTGAAGGACTTCAAATTGTCAACGAAGAAGCCGCGGAATTTGTCCGAAAATTAAAAGCCGAATCAGGCAAAGACATTTGCATAATGGGCGGAGGTGAGCTGGGAAAATCGCTTTTAGAGGCAGGCTTGATTGATGAAATCGGTTTTAACATTCACCCCGTTTTGCTTGGAAGCGGAATCCCGCTTTTTCATGAAATGAATCACCAGATTAATTTGGAATTAATTGAATGCAGACCGTTCAAAAACGGATGCGTTTATGTTTTGTATAAAGTGAAAAATTAGCGGTTTAGCGAACCGGTTTGTCGTACCAATCACGCCAGAATCGTTTTTTCTTCGTGGTAAAAAGAAAAAACAAAGGATTGGTCAAAACCAGCGTTTTCCAAACGCTCATTTTGTCAAATCGGCGGGCGGAAGTTATGACTTTCGGATTTTCGATAAAATTGAGGAAACCGCCTTGTTGTTTGGCGAGGCGTGACAACCGCCAGTAAAACTCTACATCTTCGCCTATAAAAAAGCTTTCGTCGTAGCCGCCGAGCGCAAAAAAAACGTTTCTGCGACAAAATTGCGCCGCGCCTTGCTTCATATTGAAAAAACGGCTCCAAAACTGCCAGCCGAGCAAATAATACGGAAATAATTTAGATTGGTGCAGTATGCAGCCAACTGTAAAATGTTAGTTTTTTCACCCGTGAGCCGTCTTCCATAAATGGTTTGACGGCTTTTATCACTGCTTCTTCAACCGCTTCTTAA